>NZ_LMJM01000001.1:560990-561231 GCF_001429005.1 Ensifer sp. Root954 | reverse complement strand
CACGCAGTTCTGCGCGTTGATGACGAAGACTTGCCTGCCGTCCTTCTCCACCCATTCGTAGACGCCGGCCGGACAGTAGCGCGTCGACGGACCGGCATAGACGTCATGCTCGGAGCGCTTCTGCAGCTCCATATCCTTCACCTGCAAGTGAACCGGCTGGTCTTCCTCATGGTTGGTGTTCGACAGGAACACCGACGACAGCCGGTCGAAGGTCAGGACCCCATCCGGCTTCGGATAGTCG
>NZ_LMJM01000001.1:560359-560870 GCF_001429005.1 Ensifer sp. Root954 | reverse complement strand
CGGCACGTTGACGAGACCGGCCGAACAGCCGATCAGCGCACCACCGGGGAAGGACAACTTCGGTACCGACTGGTAACCGCCCTCGGTGATCGCACGTGCGCCATAGGAAAGCCGCTTGCCGCCCTCGAACGTGCCGCGGATCGCCGGATGCGTCTTGAAGCGCTGGAACTCCTCGAAGGGGAAGAGATAGGGGTTCTTGTAGTTGAGGTGCACGACGAAGCCGACGGCGACCATGTTGTCTTCGAGGTGGTAGAGGAACGAGCCGCCGCCGGTCTTCATGCCGAGCGGCCAGCCGAAGGAGTGCTGCACCAGACCCGGGCGATGGTTCTCGGGCTTGACCTGCCAGAGCTCTTTCAGACCGATGCCGAACTTCTGGACGTCGCTGTCCCTGGAGAGATCGAACTTGGCGATCAGCTGCTTGGCAAGCGAACCGCGCACGCCCTCGCCGATCAGCGTGTATTTGCCCAAGAGCGCCATGCCGCGGGCGAAGTTCGGGCCCGGTTCGCCGTTC
>NZ_LMJM01000001.1:560222-560301 GCF_001429005.1 Ensifer sp. Root954 | reverse complement strand
GACCGCACCCTCGTCGTTGTAGAGCACTTCGGTGGCGGCAAAGCCCGGATAGATCTCGACGCCGAGTTCCTCCGCCTTG
>NZ_LMJM01000001.1:364439-560144 GCF_001429005.1 Ensifer sp. Root954 | reverse complement strand
GTTGCCGTGATTGTTCATCAGCGGCGGCATCAGGAAGTTCGGCAGGCGGATCGAGCCGGCGGGTCCCAAGAACAGGAAATGATCGTCCGTCACCTCGGTCTTGAACGGATGGTCGGCGTCGGCGCGCCAGTCCGGCAGCAAGCGGTCGATGCCGATGGGATCGACGACGGCACCCGAGAGAATATGCGCACCGACTTCGGCGCCCTTTTCGAGCACTACAACCGAAAGCTCCGGATTGACCTGCTTCAACCGGATCGCCGCGGCAAGACCGGCCGGCCCCGCACCCACGATCACAACGTCGAACTCCATGCTCTCGCGTTCAACCATCTGCATGCGCCTATCAATTGGCGGCCCTACTGAGGCGAGCCGCGCGGAACGCGACGGCCGTCCTCGCCGAGGACCGCTAGAAGTTCGCACGGCGACGAGCCGAAGACGGGGCATCGTCACCGTGCTGGAGGTTCGGTTCAATAGATCTGGTTCAGGAAGAACTCAGTCCTTCGGTGGCCAGGTCGGGATGCTCCCCCGGCCCGACGGAAACCGGACGTTCTTTGAGCGCGTGAACTCGCGCAGCGTTTCCGCCGCATTTTCCCGACCGAAGCCGCTTCCCTTCTGGCCGCCGAAGGGCGAGCCGAGGAAGGCGCGGCGCATGTAGTTGTTGACGAAGATCATGCCCGCTTCGAGCTTGGCTGCGATCTTGCCGGCATGGGCCTCGTCGGTCGTGCAGATCGCCGCCGTCAGACCATATTCGCTGTCATTGGCGATACGGATCGCCTCTTCCTCGGTCGAAAACCGCATGATGCTGGCGATCGGACCGAACATCTCTTCGCGCGCCGGGGTCATGTCGGGCGTGACATCTGCAAGAACCGTCGGCGCGACCCAGTAGCCGTCCTTCAATCTCTCGTCGGTCGGCAGCTTGCCCTGGATGACCAGACGGGCTCCCTCCTTCAGCGCGATATCGAGATAGGACAGAACCTTGTCGCGGTGCTTGGCATCGACCATGGCGCCGATGTCGGTCGCCGGATCAAGTCCGTCGCCGACGACCAGCTTCTCGGTCGCCCGCGCGAACCGCTCCAGGAACCGGTCATGGAGGCTATCGTGCACGAGGATGCGCGATGTCGATGTGCAGGCCTCTCCCTGATTGTAGAACATGCCTTCGAGCGCAACGTTGATCGCGACGTCGAGATCGGCATCGGGAAGCACGATCAGCGCGTTCTTTCCGCCAAGCTCCATCGTGGCATAGGCGAGGTTCTGCGCGGCCGACTGCAGCACGCGCCGGCCCGTCATCGTCGATCCCGTGAAGGTGATGCGCTCGACCAGCGGATGGGCGGCAAGTGCCGGGCCGGAGACCATGCCGGCGACCGCGTTGAGAACGCCCGGCGGCAGGATCTCATTGGCGAGTTCGACGAGGCGCAACACCGTCAACGGCGCCTGCTCGCCGGGCTTGATGACGACGGTGTTGCCGGCGGCGAGCGCCGGCGCGCACTTCTTGGAAAAGTGGATCGGCGGCCAGTTGAAAGGCAGAATCGCGGCCACTACGCCATAGGGCTCGTAGTTGATGCGCGCCTCGATCGGTCCCTGATCGAGGATCTCGCCGTGGATCGTGTCGGCGAGACCGCCGAAGTAGTCGAAGCAGGCATGGCAGAACGACACGTCGAAGCGGAGCGCATCGCGACGTGGCTTGCCCACTTCGCGCGCCTCGATCTCGGCAAGTTCGTCCACATGCTTGCGAATATGGGCGGCGACTTCGCGCAGGATCTGGCCGCGCTCGCGCGGGGAACGGTCGCGCCAGGCCTGGAAGGCGCCGCGGGCGCTTCTGACTGCCTGGTCGACGTCGGCCTCCGATGCATTGGTCACATGCGCGATCGTCGCCCCGGTTGCCGGCTCCTCGACGCTGAACGTGGTGGCGCTGCCGTCGTCCAGAAATTCCCCACCCACGAACAGGCCGGACATCCGGAGCGGCGCCCGCGCCTGATCCTCGACATTCTTAAGCATTGCTACTCCTCCCATGTTGCAATCAACCGCACATGCCGGACCGCATCCCGGTCAGGCTTTTCTCTGTCCGTCGGACAATCCCGTTGTCCGGCTGGTTTCGTGTGATCCGCTAGCTCCTGCTCCTTGGCATCAGGCCCGGGGCCTGCGCGCCGAGACCGCGCCGCGTCGTCGCGGGTACGGCGAGGTCGCTCAACCGTTTCACCCGATAGGCCGTCGGCGTCATTCCGACCGACTTTCGAAACGCTCGCAGGAAATACTTCTCGTCGTTGTAACCGACGGCATAGGCGATCTGGCCGATCGGCTCGTCGGTCAGCACCAGGCGTTCGCGCGCGTCATCGATGCGCATCTCGCGGATGAGCGCGTTGAAGCTGGTGCCCGTATGCTGCCGCAACAGCGCGCAGAGGCGGCTGCGGGAGAGCCTGGCGTAGGCGGCCGCCTGATCGAGGGTCGGCGAGCGCAGGTAATTCTCCGCGATGAAATCTGAGATCCGGCGCATATGTCCGCTGTCCCGGCCGATCGCCGGCAGAACCGGTGACAACTCGTCGAAACGATCCTCATAGGCCCGGCAGATCCTGCCAAGCATCAGCGTCAGCTCGGCGCGAATGATCTCCCCGGTGCAGATCCGATCCTCGGCATGCTCAAGGATCATCACCCGGCAGGCCTCCTCGACGCGCGCCGCCTGGGCTTCGTCCAGGTTAAAGTCGATGTGCCCCTGCCAGGCAAAGGGCGTGAGTTCGGGGGCAATGCGCACCAGTTCCTGTATCGGATAAGAGCGCGTGATGCCCGGCCGGAGGAAATCGAGATCGAAGTAGATCACGACGGACCGCGACGCGCTGCTGAAGCGCATCTGATGCGGGGTCATCGGCGCGATGAAATAAACCGAGCCCGGCTGCGGCTTGTAGGATCTGAGGCCGACGCGCGCCGTCGGCGCTTCGGTCATGAAATAGACGATCTGGAAGTAGTCGTGCTTGTGCGCCGGATAGAGCCTTTGTGTCTTTTCGACCAGACGAATATGGAAGCGAGGCGCATCGGCCCGTTCGAGCGCGTAGGAACGAAAGGGCGCCGACAGGGTGTCGTCCACGTCCTGATCCGGATCGCCGCCCGGCTGCCCATCTGTCCTTGCCATCTCGTCCTCCCCGTTTGCCTCAGTGCCGATGCCACCTGCTCAAGTCGCGCTTGCGAGCGTCCCTTTCAACTCGGGAACCGCCTCGAAGAGATCGGCGACGAGACCATAATCGGCAACCTGGAAGATCGGTGCCTCCGCGTCTTTGTTGATCGCGACGATCACCTTCGAATCCTTCATGCCCGCCAGATGCTGAATCGCGCCGGAAATGCCGCAGGCGATGTAGAGGTCGGGAGCGACGATCTTGCCGGTCTGGCCGACCTGAAGGTCGTTCGAGACATAGCCGGCGTCAACGGCCGCGCGGCTCGCACCCAATGCCGCCCCCAGCGTGTCGGCGAGCGGCGCAAGCACCGTCTCGAAATTGTCTGCCGAGCCCATACCGCGCCCGCCGGACACAACGATGCGCGCCGAGGTCAGTTCGGGCCGCTCCGAAACCGCGAAAGCATTGGCGACGAATGTCGAACGGCAGGAGCCCGGCGCAACGTCGACTACCTCGATTGGCTTCGCCTTTCCCTGACCCACGGGCCGGAATGCCGACGCCCGGATCGTCAGAACGCGCTTCGGGTCTTTCGAGCGCACCGTCTGAACGATGTTGCCGGCGTAGATCGGACGGCGAAACAGGTCAGGACCATCGATCGCGATCACGTCCGAGATCTGCATGATGTCGAGCAGTGCCGCGACGCGCGGCATCACGTTCTTGCCGGTCGAGGTGGATGCCGCGACGATGGCATCGTAGTTTTCCGACAAGGCGACGATCAAGTCGGCGAGCGGCTCGGCAAGTTGGTTAGCAAGGCTTTCCCCATCCGCGACCAGGACCCTGTAGATGCCGTCGAGACGGGCGGCAGCAAGGGCTGCGTCGTGACACCCCTTGCCCGCGACGAGCACGTGAACGTCGTTGCCGAGGCAAAGCGCGGCGCTGACCGCCCTTGCCGTTGCCTCGTCCAGTTGCGCATTGCCGTGTTCGGCCAAGACAAGCACGCTCATGCCAGCACTCCCGCTTCCGTTTTCAACCGTTCGACAAGCTCCGCCACCGATTTCACCTTGATGCCGGCGGCCCTTGTCGGCGGCTCTTCGAGGCGGACGACTTCCAGGCGCTCCTCGATGACCAGGCCGTAGTCCGAAGGTTGCCTTTCCTCCAGCGGCTTCTTCTTGGCCTTCATGATGTTCGGCAGCGACGCGTAGCGCGGCTCGTTCAGGCGCAGATCCGCCGTGACGATTGCCGGCAGGGCGAGCGCGAGCGTCTGCGATCCGCCGTCGACCTCGCGAATGACAGTGGCGCGATCGCCATTGACGGTGAGCTGCGAGGCAAAGGTCGCCTGCGGCCAACCGAGTTTTGCGGCCAGCATCTGTCCGGTCTGATTGCAATCATCGTCGACGGCCTGCTTCCCAAGAAGGATCAGGGCCGGCTGTTCTTCGCCGGCGACGGCGCTCAGCGCTTTGGCGACCGCCAGCGGTTCGGTCGTCGCCTCCGTCCGGACGAGGAGGCCGCGATCGGCCCCCATCGCCAGTGCAGTGCGTAATGTCTCCGTCGCCTTTTCGGGACCGACGGAAACGACGACCACCTCGGAGGCGATGCCCGCCTCCCTGAGACGGACCGCCTCTTCGACAGCGATCTCGTCGAACGGGTTCATCGTCATCTTGGCGGCGGCAAGGTCGAGACCGCTGCCATCCGCCCGTAGCCGCACCTTCACGTTCGGATCGACAACGCGCTTCACCGCGACCAATATCTTCATCCTTCGTCCTCCCTTGCCCGCCAACTCCTCCGACAGGTCCTAGTTTTCGGGGCCTGCGTATTTGCCGGCGGTTGCCGGGAACATGGTCTTGATGATCTTCATCCGGCTGACATCGACGGTCGCGTCCATGTGCAGGAAGATCGCGGCGTCGCGGAACAGCTTCTCGATGCCGAACTCCAGCATTGCGCCGTTGCCGCCATGCAGTTCCAGCGCGTGGGTCGCGACCTTCATGATCTCCTCCGAGGCGTAGACCTTGGCCATGTTGCAGAGAACATCCATGTCCGGATGGCCCTCGTCGACGGCCCTCGACGCCCGCTCGATCAGCGCGCGCACCGCCTCGATCCGGGTCGCCATGTCGGCGAGCCTGAGCGCCACCGCCTGGTGCTTGATGAGAATACGCCCGCCCTGCACGTAGTTCTGGACGTAGTCGGCCGTGCGCTCGAAGCAGGCGACGCCGACGCCGAGGTTCTTGGCCGCCTGGATGATCTTGCCGGCGCGGAAATACTGCCCGGCGCTGCCAAGGGCTGTGTTCTGGACGAGAAGGTGATCCGCCGGCACCCGGCAGTCTTCGAACACCAGCTCGCCGTTGTTCATGAAACGGCAGCCCATGGTCTCGTTGCATTTCGTCACCGTCAGGCCCGGCGTGTCGCGCGGCACGAGGAAACTCGAGGTTCCCTGCAGCATGCCGACGGAGGAGTCCGTATTGGCATAGACGACGTAGAGGCTCGCATCGAAGCCGTTCGAGATGAACTGTTTGCGGCCGTTGATCACCCAGTGCCCGTCCTTGAGCACGGCCTTCGTGTGCATCGCCGCCTCGGGCACGTTGTAGGGTAGCCAGCGGTCCGAAGCGCCGCGCGGCTCGGTAAGGCAATGGGCCAGCAGGAACTGCGGGTCCGCCAGAAGGCGCGGAAACCACTTGTCCTGCAGGTGCTTTGGCGCGAATTCGCGCAGGAGGATCGAGACCTTCCAGTTCTGCACCAGCTTGTCGGCAAGGCCGGAGTCGCCACGAGCGATTTCTTCGGAGATCAGCGCGAAGGTTCTAACCTCCGTCTCGCGCTCCAGGTCGACGCCGCCATAGGCTTCCGGCACGCCGAGCGTGCGGACGCCGATCGTTTCGGCGCCCTCCAGGATCGAGCGCGGCAGCCGCTCACCCGGGCTCATGTCCCATTCGCGCTGCCAGTTCGATCGAATGAAAGGCGTCACCGCGTCGTCGACGAAGGCGCGGCAGCTGTCGCGCATCATTCGCTGTTCCTGGGACAGTGAGCCGTCATCGGCGTGGATCATTTCTCGCTCCCTTGGTTCTGATCTGGCGGGTTCCTCATCCTGCCGACAGATTGGTAGCTCGCCGTTCCGGTGGAGATGAGGTCCAACTGTGCTCTTTTGGTGGACTATCGTCCAATTCGGCGTGGACTTTCTGCGCGCCATCGGAAGCAAGTGATCACCGGCCTTCGCCTCGCCGGCTCCACCTGCGATCGCAGTCTGGATCGGCAATCGCCGAAATCCTTGTCCTATTTTTAAGACGCTGTGGCTCGATTTCGGCGCCTACCGCCGGTTTCTAGCGTCCGTATCTTTTTTAGGCCCGCTATCTCAGGCGTGGCGAAGACGGCTCGGCCACCATCCGACGCCGCACCTGCCGGAGAAAGCAACGCGAACCACCCGCGCCCTCCGCCAGTTTGGTTTCACCGATCCTGTTGAGGAGAGTGCCTTGATCCGCCGGTTTTCGACCTTCTGCCTCGCCGCGGCGCAGCTTGCCGTTTTCACGCAATCGTCCTTGGCAAACGATAGTGCCGACCTCGTGCTCAGAAACGGGACGATCGTCACCATGGACGAGGCTCGACCGGCGGCGGAAGCGCTTGCCATTTCCGATGGCCGCATCGTGGCGGTCGGCAGCGACGAGGACATCGAGAAGCTGGTGCGACCTGATACGGAGGTCCTGGACCTTGGCGGCCGCACGGTCATTCCCGGCCTTGTCGATACGCATATCCACGCGATCCGCGGCGGCCAGACTTATCCGTTCGAGACCTACTGGCATGACGAAACGAGCCTTGCGAGCGCGCTTGAAGCCTTGAAGACTGCGGCGCGGGATCGTGCCAGGGACCAGTGGGTCGCGGTCGTCGGCTCCTGGCATCCGGACCAGTTCGCCGAGCGCCGAGCGCCTGACGTCGCCGACCTCGACAAGACCCTCCCGCAGACGCCGGCCTATGTGCAGTATCTCTACGACTACGCGCTCGTGAACACCAAGGGGATCGAGCTGCTTGCTCTCGACAGTGCTGCGCCGAAGCTGCCGCCCGGCATCACGATCGAGCGCAACGAAGAAAGCCGCGCAACGGGCAGGCTCTTCGGCAACATCGGCTCGTTCAACGTGCTCTTCGGACAACTCAGTGCAATCGGCAAGAACGAGCGCAAGGCGAACCTGAAGGTCTTCTTTTCGCATCTGAACGCGGTCGGCGTCACCGGCTTCATCGACCCTTCCGCAGGGCCGGCCGTCGGCTATGAACCGTTCTTCGCGCTCAGGGACGAAGGCGGCCTGACACTGAGGGCCGGCTACCGCATTCCGGCGGCCCATCCCGGCAAAGAAGTCGAATGGTTCCGCGAAATCATGTCGTTCCGTCCCGCCGTCCACGACGACGGCACGCTGAGCTTCCTGGGTCTTGGCGAATCCCTGGTCTTTGCGATGAACGACGGCGTGCAGATGGGGCCGGGTTTCGCTCCGCCAAAGGAAGCGCGCGACGAACTCTTGAAAGTCGCGCAGTTCGCTGCGGAACGGCGTATCCCCGTCGAGATCCACGCCTATACCGATGACGCCGCGAGCGCCATCCTCGACGTTTTCGAAGAGGTGCACAAGACGCACCCGCTCAACGACCTCCGGTGGTCGATCGCCCACCTCAACACCGGATCGGAACGGACCCTCGACCGGATGCAAAAGATGGGTCTCGCCTACACCGTCCAGATGGGTCCCTATTTCGAGGGGGCGGCCATCGCAGACGCCAATGGCACGGCTGTCGCAGCCGTTTCACCACCGACGCGCCTTGCCATCGACAAGGGGTTGCTTGTCGCCGGCGGCACCGACTCCACACGCATCGGCGTCGCCGGCGTCTGGCAGGCGATAGAGTACCACCTGACGGGGCGTTCGCTTGGAGGCACGGTGCAGAAGGCGAGCGACCAGTTGCTCACGCGCGAAGAGGCGCTGCGGCTTTACACGCGAAACGCAGCATGGATCGCCTTTGCCGAGGAGGATCGCGGCACGCTTTCCGCCGGCAAGCGCGCCGATCTCGCAGTGCTCGACAAGCCCTACATGACGATGCCGGTCGACGAGATCGATACCATCCGATCGGTATTGACCCTGCTTGGCGGCAAGGTCGTGTACGATGCCGGCGCGCTCCGGTCTGCCGAGCAATAGCCGGGGTCAGAAGCGCACCCCAACCGTCACGGCGTGGCGAGATCGTGCCTCCGCATCCATCTTGTTCCGGCCGACACAGCCCGGCCGCAATACACCGATCATCGCCGGGACCAACCCGTCCCGACGAAAGACGTTGCGACCACTCTGGTCGACGCGAGATTTGGCTTAGAGAGACGCAGCCAAGCTCGGCAGGGCCGGGTAAGCGCCAAAGGCTACGCGATCACCAATCCCGCCGGCCCGGCCACAGTTTCCCCGATCACCGCCGCGCCGAAACCGTGCTTGTCGAACAGGTCGAGCACCGCCTGCGCGGACGACCGGTCACAGGCGACGAGCAAGCCGCCGCTCGTTTGTGGATCGCAAAGCAGCGCCTTGTCGATCGCGCCCATCTCGCGGGCAAAGGCCACGTCCTGCCCATAGCTTGCCCAGTTCCGCCCGGAGGCGCCGGTGACAAAACCGGCGGCAGCCAGATCGAAAGCACCTTCCAGAACGGGAACGGCGGACCAGTCGACCCGGACCTGGCAGTTCGACCCGCGCGCCATTTCGAGCGCGTGGCCGGCAAGGCCAAAACCCGTCACGTCCGTCATGGCATGCACGCCGGAAAGCCGCGCGAGATCGGGTCCGGCCGTGTTGAGGCGCGTGGTGCTTTCGATCATCCTGATATAGCCGGCTTCATCGAGCGCGCCCTTTTTCAACGCCGCGGAAAAGATGCCGACGCCGAGCGGCTTGCCGAGGATCAGCACGTCACCCGGCTCGGCTCCGCTGTTGCGCTTGAGATGGGCCGGATCGACGAGCCCGATCGCGACGAGACCGTAGATCGGCTCGACGGAATCGATCGTGTGGCCGCCGGCGATCGGAATGCCGGCCGCCCGACAGGCCGCCGCCCCGCCGTCGAGGATGGCGCCAATGGTTTCCGTAGAGAGCACGTTGACCGGCATGCCGACCAGCGCCAGTGCGAAGATCGGCGTTCCGCCCATGGCGTAGATGTCGCTGATGGCATTCGTCGCGGCGATCCGGCCGAAATCGTGGGGGTCGTCGACAACAGGCATGAAGAAGTCCGTGGTGGCGACCACCGCCTGGTGATCGTTTAGGCGATAGACCGCTGCATCGTCCGAGGTCTCAATGCCGACCAGAAGTTCCGGCGGGACCGGCAGTTGTACCCGTCCGCGCAAAATGTCCTGAAGCACGCCCGGGGCGATCTTGCAGCCGCAGCCGCCGCCATGGGCAAGCGAGGTCAGGCGCGGTTCGGCAGAAGCGGAAATACTGCTCACGGTTGGAACTCCCTTCATACGGTTGCGTCAAAGGCGGCCCTGTCGCAGCTCGCGATCATGACCGATGATCCCGGGCAAGACCATGACTTTTCGGGGCAAATGCCATTCAATTCCTTCTTGACACCAGGGCCTTGAGGTTCGACCATCCCGGTAAGACCGATACGCATGGAAGAGGATGACCTCCAATGAACATCGATCTTTCCCGCCGCAGTTTCCTGAAGCTCGCTGGCGCAGGAGCCGCGGCCACCACGATCGGCGCCATGGGCTTCGGAGCGGCCGAGGCCGCAACAGCCGCCCATGTGCGTGCCTTCAAACTCGCAAGCACCACCGAGACCCGCAACGTCTGCACTTACTGTTCGGTCGCCTGCGGCATCCTGATGTATTCGAAGGGTGATCTTTCCGCCGGCGAGAAGGCGGAGCTCATCCATATCGAGGGCGATGCCGATCATCCGACCAACCGCGGGACGCTCTGTCCCAAGGGCGCGGCGCTCAAGGACTTCGTGAAGTCTGAGACCCGCGCCACGAAGCCGCGTCACCGCGCTCCGGGCGCCGACACCTGGCAGGACATCTCCTGGGAAGATGCCTTCGACAAGATCGCCCGGGCGATCAAGGACGACCGCGACAAGAACTTCATCGAGAAGAACGCGGCCGGCGTGACCGTCAACCGCTGGACGACGATGGGCTTCCTTGCGGCGTCGGGCGGAACCAACGAGACGGGATGGCTGACCTACAAGACCGTCCGGTCTATGGGAGTTGTCGGCTTCGACAACCAGGCACGCGTCTGACACGGCCCCACGGTAGCCAGTTTGGCTCCAACATTTGGCCGCGGCGCAATGACGAACGCCTGGACCGACATCAAGAACACCGACCTCGTCATCGTCATGGGTGGCAACGCGGCCGAAGCTCATCCCTGCGGCTTCAAATGGGTGACGGAAGCCAAGCATCATCGCGGCGCCCGGCTGATCGTGGTCGATCCGCGCTTCAACCGCACGGCCTCGGTCGCCGATGTCTATGCGCCGATCCGCCCCGGCTCCGACATCGCCTTCCTGATGGGCGCGATCCGCTACTGCATCGAGAACGACAAGGTGCAGTGGGACTACGTCAAGAACTATACCAACGCCACCTACCTGGTGAACCCGGAGTTCGGCTGGGCCGATGGTCTCTTCACCGGCTATGACGAGGAGAAGCGCGACTACGATCGTACCGCCTGGGACTACCAGCTCAACGAGGACGGAACGGTCAAAACCGATCCGACTCTCACCGACCCGCGCTGTGTCTGGAACCTCCTGAAAGAGCATGTCGCAGTCTACACACCGGAATTCGTGGAAAATATCTGCGGCACGCCCAAGGATCGCTATCTGAAGATCTGCGAGATGATCGGCGCGACGTCGGCGCGCGACAAGGTGATGACCTCGCTCTATGCGCTCGGCTGGACGCAGCATTCGAAAGGCGCCCAGAACATCCGCGGCATGGCGATGCTGCAGCTCATCCTTGGCAATGTCGGCCTGCCGGGCGGTGGCGTCAACGCGCTGCGCGGTCACTCCAACATCCAGGGATTGACCGACATCGGCCTGCTTTCCAACTCCCTGCCGGGTTACATGAACCTCGCGACGGAAAAGGAGACGGACTACACCACCTACATGTCGACGCGTGGCAACAAGCCGCTCGTTCCCGGCCAGACAAGCTATTGGCAGAACACCCCCAAATTCATGGTCAGTTTCCTGAAGGCCATGTGGGGCAGCGCTGCCACGAAGGAAAACGACTGGGGCTTCGACTGGTTGCCGAAGCTCGATGTCCCCTACTACGACATCCTCAGGATGTTCGACATGATGAGCCGCGGCGAAGTGAACCTCTACTTCTGCCAGGGCTTCAACCCGCTTCTGTCCTTCCCCAATCGGGCGAAGCTGACCGAGGGTCTGTCGAAGCTGAAACTGCTCGTGACCATCGATCCGCTGCAGACCGAGACGGCGCATTTCTGGGAAAACCACGGTATCTACAACCAGGTGGACTCCGCCAAGATCATGACGGAGGTCTTGCAACTCCCGGCGACCTGCTTTGCCGAGGACGAGGGCGCCACTGTCAATTCGGGCCGCTGGCTGCAATGGCACTGGCCGGGGGCGACACCGCCTGGTGACGCCAAGCACGACACCTGGATCATGGCCAACATCTTCCTGCGGGTGCGTGAACTCTACCGCAAGGAAGGCGGGGTCTGTCCCGAGCCGATCCTGAACCTTGCCTGGGATTACAAGGACCCTTACGAGCCGGAACCGGCTGAGCTTGCCCAGGAGATGAACGGACGGGCGCTGCAGACGCTCTATGACCCGACCGATCCGACGAAGGTGCTGGTCGAGGCGGGCAAGCTCCTGCCGAACTTCGGCGTGATGCGTGACGACGGTTCCACCATGTCGGGCTGCTGGATCTATGCCGGCTCCTGGACGGAAGAAGGCAACATGATGGCCCGGCGCGACAACAGCGATCCGGGCGATGTCGGCACCTTCCTCAAATGGACCTTCGCCTGGCCGGCCAATCGCCGCATCCTCTACAATCGCGCGTCCTGCGATCTCCAGGGCAAACCCTGGGATCCGGCGCGTAAACTGATCGAATGGAACGGCGAGCGTTGGGCCGGCTTCGACGTGCCCGACATAGCGGTGACGGCAAAGCCCGAGGCGGTGATGCCGTTCATCATGACGCCGGAGGGCACCGCCCGCCTCTTTGCCCGCAAGCTGATGCGGGACGGGCCGTTCCCAACACATATGGAGCCGTTCGAAAGCCCGGTCGAAAATCCGTTCAACGCCAAACTTCGCGGCAATCCCGTCGCGCGCATCTTCCCCGGCGACCTGCAGCAGCTGGGCACGAGCACCGACTTCCCCTTCGTTGCCACATCTTACCGCCTCACCGAGCATTTCCACTTCTGGACCAAGCACAGCCGGGTCAACGCCGTGCTGCAGCCGGAATTCTTCGTGGAGATCAGCGAGGAGCTGGCGGCTGAACGCGGCATCACCAAGGGCGGGCGGGTGCGCGTGTGGAGCGCACGTGGCGAGGTCTGGGCGAAGGCAGTGGTGACGAAGCGAATTCGTCCGCTGATCTGCAACGGCAAGCCGGTCCATGTGGTCGGCATTCCCTTGCACTGGGGCTTCATGGGTGCGGCCCGCAAGGGCTTCGGCCCGAACAGCCTCACTCCCTTCGTCGGCGACGCCAATATCGACACGCCGGAGTTCAAGGCCTTCCTGGTAAACATCGAACCGGCGGCGGAAGAAGGAGCTTCGGCATGAGCGAACGCGCACCGGAACCGGTAACGGCCGCCGCCAACCCGCCGCTGCAACCGCTGGCGTCGAACCTGTTGCCGAGCGACGTCGTCAAGGCTTCGGCAACAAGCAACGTGCCGGCACCCGAACGACAGCTGACCCCGGTCGCCAAGCTGATCGACGTGTCGAAATGCATCGGCTGCAAGGCCTGCCAGTCCGCCTGCATCGAATGGAACGACACCCATCCGGACCTGGAGGAAAATGTCGGCGTCTACGAGAACCCGCATGACCTGACGGCTGATATGTTCACGCTGATGCGGTTCACTGAATACGAGAACCCGGTTACCAACGAGTTCGAGTGGTTGATCCGCAAGGACGGCTGCATGCACTGCGCCGATCCCGGCTGTCTCAAGGCTTGCCCGGCACCGGGCGCCATCGTGCAATATTCCAACGGCATCGTCGATTTCATCTCCGACAACTGCATCGGCTGCGGCTATTGCATCGCCGGCTGTCCCTTCAACATTCCGCGTATCTCGAAGACCGCGCATGTGTCGAAGAAATGCACGCTTTGCTCGGACCGCGTGGCGGTTGGACAAGGACCGGCCTGCGCCAAGGCCTGCCCGACCAAGGCGATTTCCTTCGGCACGAAGGAAGACATGGTCACGCTTGCCAACGAGCGCGTCGAGGACCTGAAGTCGCGCGGCTACGATCATGCCGGCCTCTATGACCCGCAAGGCGTCGGCGGAACGCATGTGATGTATGTGCTGCACCATGCCGATCAACCGTCGCTCTATTCCGGGCTGCCGGAGGATCCGCAGATTTCGCCGGTGGTGCGCGGCTGGAAGGGTCCGGCCAAAACCGTTGGCCTCGCCGTTGCCGGACTTGCCGCCGCCGGCGCCGTGCTGCACGGCATCTTCGCCCGGCCGAACGAGGTGACCGCCCATGAGGAAGGCGAGGCGGAGGAACTCGTCGAGGATCGCAACCGCCCGCAAGGCGGCAGGGAGGCGTGATGGCTGACAAACGTATCTATTCGGCCCCCGGCGACAGGATCGAGACGAAGCATCCGGTCACCGTCAATCGCTATCGTGGTTATACCCGTCTCAACCATTGGGTCACCGCCGCCTGCATGATCGTGCTTCTGATCTCCGGACTTTCCTTCTTCCACCCGTCGCTGTTTTTCCTGACCGGCCTCTTCGGCGGCGGCCAGATGACGCGGTGGCTGCATCCGATCGTCGGACTTATCCTCGTCGCAAGCTTCCTCCTCCTGTTTGCGCAGATGTGGAAGCTCAATCTGCCGCGGCACGAGGATGTGGAATGGAGCCGCAAGTTCGGCGATCTACTCCAGGGCAGCGAAGAGAACCTGCCCGAACTCGGAAAATACAATGCCGGCCAGAAGATGGTCTTCTGGGGCATGTCCGGTCTGATCGTCGTGCTCGTGACGACCGGCATCATGATCTGGGAGCAGTACTTCCCGGACCTCGTTTCCATCCCAGTTCGCCGCATCGCGGTGGCGGTGCATTCGCTGGCGGCGCTTTTCACGATCCTGATCTTCATCGTCCATGTCTATGCGGCAATCTGGACGCGCGGCACGATAAGGGCCATGACGCGCGGCACCGTCACCGGCGGCTGGGCCTTTCGGCATCATCGCAAATGGCTGCGCGAACTGGCTGGACGCCAGGGCTCCGACCCGTCAAAATGAAGGTCTCCTACAGCGCCGCGCGTCCTGTCAGGCGCGCAAAGGTCGCTGTAGCACCGTGAATGCTGCTTGATCGGGCCTTGCGGCCGGATTGCCGGAGATGCGATGGCAGAAGACATACAACCCGATCCCTCCCTCATCGGCGGCGTGCCGAATCCGCCGCTGGCTTTCCTGCCCGAGCCGGTCAAACTGTTCCAGACACGCGCGCGCCGCTTCGCGTTTCTCGCCGAAAGCAACGCGCTTGCGCCTTATCTCACCTTCCTCGCGGCGCTCTCCAAACTCCAGGCTCGCTTGGTCGTGACCCTTCCGCCCGTCGCGGCGCCCACATCGGCGCGCCTCGCCGAGGCCGCACGCGCCGCCATGCCGCCGTTCGACCGAATGGCGCTTGTCGATGACCTCGGCCTTTCCGCAACCCTCGACGCGCTTCTCGAAGGCGCTGCCGATCTCGCCATGCCCGACCCCGCCCGCCTGGCGCTCGATGCGGTACGCGCAGCAGAGGACGGCGACCGGCACTGGTTGCTCGCCAACATCCTATCGGATCGGGTTCCGGAAGACAGCGCCGCTCCCCATCTCTTCGTCGCGGCCGCGGTGCAGGTGCACATGGCGCGGCTCGCCGCGACGCTCGATGCGGAAGCGCTCGTCCCTGTCAGCCTCGGCGTCTGTCCCGCCTGCGGCGGCCGGCCGGCGACGTCGTCGGTCGTGGGTACGCAGGGCGTCGAGAACGTGCGCTATGCCGCCTGCGCCTGCTGCGCCACGCAATGGAACGAGGTGCGGGTGAAGTGCCTCTGTTGCGGTTCGACCAAGGGCATCAGCTATCGTTCGGTCGAGACCTCGGAGGCGACGGTAAAGGCTGAGACCTGTCGGGAATGCCATGCCTGGGTCAAGATCTTCTACCAGGTGAAAAACCCGAGCCTGGAGCCGATCGCCGACGACGTCGGCAGCCTTGGCCTCGATATCCTGATGAAGGAGACCGAGTTTCGTCGCGGTGGCTTCAACCCCTATCTCGCGGGGTATTGATGCAGGATTTTCGCGTGCTTCCCTCGGTCGACCAGATGCTGACCTCGCCAGAGGGATTGGCGCTGACGGAAGAACATGGCCGTCTCGCCGTCGTCACCGCCGTCCGCGCCGGGCTTGAGATCGCGCGGGAAAAAATCCGTGCGGGCGACGATGGGGCAACGCTTGCGGCCGACCTGCCGCGCCGCATCGCCGAGGAGCTGGCGGCTGCCGCCCGCTCCGCCCTTCGCCCGCTCATCAACCTCACGGGCACCGTGCTGCACACCAATCTCGGCCGCGCCATCCTGGCCGAAGAAGCCGTCAGCGCCGCAACCGCCGCGATGGCCAACCCGCTGGCGCTGGAGTTCGACCTTGACGGCGGCGGGCGTGGTCAGCGCGACGATCATCTGCGTGGCCTGCTCTGCGAACTGACCGGCGCCGAGGACGCCACAATCGTCAACAACAATGCCGCCGCCGTGCTGATTGCGCTCAATACCCTGGCCGACGGACGCGAGGCGATCGTCTCGCGCGGCGAACTGATCGAAATCGGCGGCGCCTTCCGCATGCCCGACATCATGGCCCGCGCCGGCGCCAGGCTGGTGGAGGTCGGCACCACCAACCGCACCCATCCGCGTGACTATGAGGGCGCGATCGGGCCTGAGACCGGCGTCATCCTCAAGGTCCATACCTCCAACTACCGGATCGAAGGGTTTACCGCCGAGGTGCCGGCGCCAAGACTGGCCGAGATTGCCCGCAAGGCCGGTGTGCCGCTCTTGAACGACCTCGGCTCGGGCTCACTCATCGATCTCTCCATCTTCGGATTGCGACGCGAGCCCACGGTGGCGGAAGCCGTCGCCGAAGGCGCGGATCTCGTCACGTTTTCGGGCGACAAGTTGCTCGGCGGCCCCCAGGCGGGCTTCGCAGTCGGTCGGCGCGATCTCATCGCCGCCATCAACCGCAATCCGCTCAAACGCGCCGTTCGTCTCGACAAGATCCGCATCGCCGCGCTCGAAGCGACACTGAAGCTCTATCGCGATCCCGATCGGCTGAAGGAGCGGCTGCCGACGCTGCGCTTTCTTTCCCGACCGGAGGCCGACATCGGCGCACAGGCGGCCCGTCTCGCTCCGGCAATCGATGCGCTGCTCAAGCCGCACAGCTATTCGGCAGCAGCTTGCGCGTGCCAGAGCCAGGTCGGCTCCGGCGCCTTGCCGGTCGATACGATCCCGAGCGCCGGCCTGCGGCTGACAGGCAGCGGCGGCGACGCGCCGGAACGGCTTTCCGCACGGCTTCGCGCCCTGCCCATCCCGGTCGTCGGCCATATCCGTGATGGCGCGCTGGTCCTCGATCTGCGTTGCCTGGAAAGCGACGAGATGCTCATCGCGGCCCTGGCAGCACTATGATCGTCGGGACGGCAGGGCATATCGACCACGGCAAGACGGCGTTGGTGAAGGCCCTGACCGGCACGGACGCCGACCGCCTTGCCGAGGAAAAAGCCCGCGGCATCACCATCGACCTCGGTTTTGCCTATGCCGACCTCGGCGGCGGGACGGTCACCGGCTTCGTTGACGTGCCGGGTCACGAGCGGCTGATCCATACGATGCTTGCCGGCGCTGGCGGTATCGATTTCGCGCTGCTGGTGGTCGCAGCCGACGACGGCGTCATGCCGCAGACGCGCGAGCATCTCGCGATCCTCGACCTGCTCGGCATCACCAGAGGTTTCGTTGCGCTCACCAAGGCCGATCTGGCCGGGCCTGAGCGGCGCGCGGAGGTAACCGCGGAGATCCAGACCGCCCTCGCCGGCATCGGTCTGGAAAACGCGCCCATCCTTGCCGTCTCCGCCCTTACCGGCGAAGGCATCGAGGTCCTACGCGCGGGGCTCGCCGCCGCCGAAGCGGAAACCGCCGCACGCAACGATGCCGGCCTGCTGCGCTTTGCCGTCGATCGCAGTTTCACGCTTGCGGGCGCCGGCACGGTCGTGACCGGCATGGTGCTCGGCGGCCGTGCGAAGCTCGACGATAGCGTCACGGTCAGCCCGTCCGGCCTGACCGCCCGTATACGCGGGATCCATGCGCAGAACCGGAAAGCAGCGGAGGGGCTTGCCGGCCAACGCTGCGCGCTGAATATCGCCGGCGAACGGGTGACGAAGGACGCGATCCGGCGCGGCGACGTGGTCCTCGCCCCGGCACTGCATGCACCGACGGACCGGATCGACGCGGAGGTCCGCGTGCTTGCCTCGGAGGCCAAGCCGATCGGCACCTGGTTTCCCGCACGCTTGCACACCCATGCGACAGAGGTCGGTGTGCGGATCGTGCCTCTTGCCGGCCCGCTCGATCCCGGGACACAAGGCCTCGTGCAACTGGTCCTCGACCGCCCCATCGCCGCGACCATCGGCGACCGCTTCATCCTGCGCGACACCTCGGCCATCCGGACCATCGGCGGTGGCCGTTTTCTCGATCTGCGCCCGCCGGCGCGAAAGCGTGGCACGCCGGAGCGCCTGGCCTTCCTTACCGCTTCTGGCAACGAGGACCCGGCAGCGACCCTTTCCGCCCTATCCGACCTAGCACCGATCGAGCTTGCGGCCTTCCTGCGCGACCGTGGCCTGGGCGAGGACACGCTTTCCGGGCTGCTGATTGCCGCCGGGGCGAGGGCCATCGGCGACCACGCGCTCTCGTCCGCAGCAGCGGACGGATTGCGGGCGAACCTGACTGACACACTCACAGCCTTCCACGCAGAAAACCCGGAGCTTGCCGGGATCGGTCGCGAACGGTTGCGGCTCCTGCTCAAACCGCGCCTGCCGACGACAAGCTTCCTCGCGTTCCTCCGAGACGAAGCCGCGGCAGGTCGAATCGTGCTTGACGGCGCCTTCCTGCGCCTGCCGGGCCACGAGGTTCGGCTGTCGCCGGCGGACGAGGACCTGTGGCAGCGGATCCATCCGCACCTCGTCGACGATAGCCGCTTCCGGCCACCGCGTGTGCGCGATTTCGCGGCCCTTCTCAATGCCGACGAGCGCGACATACGGCGCGTGCTGAAGCTCGCCCAGAGGCTCGGGCAGACCCACGAGATCGCGCACGACCATTTTTTCGCCCGCGCGGTCGTTGAGGAGATGGCGGCCATCGTGCTCGATGTGGCGGCACAGGCGGAAGACGGCTGGTTCACCGCGCCCAGCTTTCGCGACCGGGTCCACAACGGCCGCAAGGTCGCCATCGAGGTCCTCGATTTCTATGACCGGCTCGGCCTGACCTTGCGCAGGGGAGATCTGCGTCGCATAAATCCCCATCGCAGCGACCTGTTTGCGCGCTGAGGAAGGGAATCGTCTCCGGTGGGACGGCCGGACTTCAAATCCGGTTGGGGCAGCGAGCCTGTCCCGGGTGGGTTCGACCCCCACTCCCCTCCGCCAGCGCTCACGCATTGGAGCTCAGGCTGCGGGATGCGCGGACGTTCAGGGGTCGCTTCGCCTTCAATGCGCGATTGCACGCCCCGTCCCCGCCGTACAGCGACTGTCCCCCGATGTGAGAAGCGCAAGCGCGGCTGGGCTAGTTGCCCAGCCCCTGGATGGCAAGATCGACCTGCTCAGCTGTTGGAAGAGCCACGTCGACGACGACGCCATCCTCGTCCGGACCGAGCGGCTCGAGGGTCGCAAGCTGAGTGTCGAGCAGGGAAGCAGGGAAGAAGTGTCCCGCCCGATGCGAGAGCCGGTCGGCCAGCACGGTGCGGTCGCCGTGCACATGCACGAAGCAGACGCGCGGCGCGCCCGTGCGCAGGATGTCGCGATAGGACCGTTTCAGGGCCGAGCACCCGACCACCGAAGGGCTGCCAGCCGCCTCGTCCTTGGCAATTTCTGCGGCCAGCGCCCGCAGCCAGGGTTCACGGTCATTGTCGTCGAGCGGAATGCCCGCGGACATCTTGGCGACGTTCTCCGGCGGGTGAAAGCTGTCGCCCTCGACAAAACGCCAGCCGAGCTTTGCGGCCAGCGCCTCGCCGACAGTGGTCTTCCCGCTGCCGGATACGCCCATCACCACGATATGCTGAAGGTCCTCACTCATAGCAGCCACCATCCCACAAGCGCGAAGGCGAAACCAATCACCCCGAGCAGGGTTTCCATTACCGTCCAGGTCTTGAGCGTCGTCCGCTCATCCATCTGAAGGAAGCGGCCGACGAGCCAGAAGCCGGAATCGTTCACATGGCTCAGCACCGTCGCGCCGCAAGCGATGGCGATCACAAGGAAGCACAGGTCGAAGGGGCTAAGCCCCGTCGTTGCCGCGACCGTTGGAGCGAGAAGGCCCGCCGTCGTCGTCAGTGCCACGGTCGCCGACCCCTGCGCCACACGCAGGGCCGTGGAGATGAGGAAGGCGGCGACGATCAGCGGCATGCCGATCGCCTCGAGGCTGCCGGCGAGCGCCTGGCCGATGCCGCTTGCTCGCAGCACGCCGCCGAACATGCCGCCGGCTCCGGTAACGAGAATGATGCCGCAGATCGGGCCTAGCGCCCCGTCCATCAGCTTTTCCATGTCCTTGAGCGTACGCTCGCCGCTGAGGACCCACATGCCGACGAGCACAGTGATCAGCAGGGCGACGGGCGTCTGCCCGGCCATGCGCAGGATGCTGACCCACAATGCGCCGCCGTCGATCATCTTGGCGGCGGCCAGCGTCGATAGGCCGGTATTGAGGAAGATCAGCACGAGCGGCAGCAGCAGCACCAGCATCACCGTGCCGAAAGACGGGGGCACTTCGTCGTGCGCCGCCTCGTTCGGCGACCCGAGAAGGGTTGGCACCGGCAGTTCGAAGCGTTTGCCTGCCCATAGGCCGAAGAGATAGCCGCCGAGATACCATGTGGGCAGCGCCACGACGAGGCCGACGAGCACGAGCAGGCCGATATCCGCCCCCAGCAATTCGCTGGCGGCCACCGGGCCTGGATGGGGCGGGAGGAATGCGTGCATGACCGCAAAGGCGCCTGCCGAAGGCAGCGCATAAAGCAGAACCGAGCCGCCGAAGCGGCTTGCGACGCTGAAAATGATCGGCAGCATGACCACGAGGCCGGCGTCGAAGAAGATCGGAAAGCCGAACAGCAGCGAGGCGACGCCGAGCGCGAGAGGCGCGCGCTCAGGTCCGAACTGGCCGATCAGCCGATCCGCGAGCACCTGCGCGCCACCGGAGACCTCCAGCATCCGCCCGATCATCGCGCCAAAACCGACGAGCAGCGCCACCGAGGCAAGCGTCGAGCCAAAGCCCTGCAGGAGGGTCGGGACCACGTCCGCGAAGGAGATGCCGGTCACCAGCGCCGTCAAGAGGCTGACCAAAACCAGAGCGACGAAGGCATGCAGGCGCAACCGGAGGATAAGAAAAAGAAGCAGGCCAACGGCTGCCGCCGCGATCAGCAGGAGCGTCGCGGTTCCGTAGGCGGGTTCGATCGAAGTCATGTGTCCTCCTTGTTCCGGAAGTGAGGTCAAGGGCCATATAGTCTATGGCCCTTCACAGCAACCTACCTGAAAGAGGTGGGCACAGGAGATACGGCCGTATGAAGAAGGGCTTGTGGCCTGGCGCTAACGATCGCCTTCGACAGGCGATCGCGCGCTTGAGGCGCGGCGCATTGCCATAGGCACACATCGCCACACGCGCTCGATCATACTCCACCGCGCGTGTTAGGTATGGCAGCAACTCGGCAGCCTCTGTCGTGATCATTCAACTGAAAGGTAGAATAAATGCGCGCTACAATCCTGTTGGCAATGGTTCTCGCCCTCGCCGGATGCTCCCAGACCGGCGGCGGCGGCGGTGGCGGTGGCGGCTACGCCGCCGATTATGAAGCTGGTGACGGCGACTACTATCACGGGATCGTGGCGCCGAGATAAGGCCCGACCTTTTGCACGAAAGACCACCTTCCGTGTTCCAGCGGGATGGACGCTCGTTCAAGTCCATCCCGGCAATACCCCCTAGGCACACCCGCAGCCGCCTCGGCTATGATCAATCGAGGGCCTGCCGACTCATCCACCCGAAATCGCGAGTGCTGCGACGAGGCGTCCGGACCCGTTTCATCGCCGCGGAGCATGCCGATTTGTGCAATCAGAGCCAGCGCCTGACGCGCGCCTTGTAGACCCGATAGACGTCGCCGAACTTGCGCTCAAGATAGGCCTCCTCGCGCGCCACGACGCCATAGTGGATGACGAAGTAGAAGGGCACCAGCAGGATCAGCAGCCACAGGCTGTCGAAGATGATGGAAAAGCCGATCAGGCCGAGAAACATGCCAGTATAGATCGGGTTGCGGGTGAAGCGGTAGGGACCGGCTTCGACAATCGCCGATGTCGGGCGATGGATCTGGATTTCGGTTCCCGCACGCCTGAAGCTCACCGCCGCCCAGATCAAAAGCGCGAGACCGGCGAGAAAAATGATGCCGCCGACGAGGGCGTCCGGCACGGTCGCGGGCACGAACGGCAACGGGTAGAGCCGGTCGAGCACGAGGCCACCGCCCACCGACATCACCCAGGCGATCGGCGGATGGATCACGGCGCCGGAACGGTCAGGCGCATTTCCCGTCGTCTCGTTCATCAAAACACCTTTGGTCTGGTTTCCGCGCCGTCCGTTCCCGCACCGATGGCGCTGGCTGCCATTTTAGAGGACGCGGGCCATTTGCGAAAACCCTCCAAGACGCTATGTGAACGGAGGATCATCGGCTCTGTCTGGGTCCGTGATCATGCCATGGCTACAACAGGACGAGACACATGAAAGCACGCGTCAAATGGGTGGAAGACCGGACCTTCGTCGGAGAGTCTGGTAGCGGCCACAAAGTCGTATTGGGAACCGCCTTCGGCGAAGAGGGGCGCACCCCGGGACCGAGCCCGATGGAACTGGTGCTGATCGGCACCGGTGGCTGCTCGGCCTATGACGTCGTGCACATTCTGGAGAAGGGCCGCGAGCCGGTGGAAGACTGCGTCGTCGAACTCGACGCCGACCGCGCCGATACGGAACCGCGCGTCTTTACCCGCATCCACATGCACTTCATCGTCAAGGGACGCGGACTTGCGGTCAACAAGGTCGAGCGCGCCGTTTCGCTCTCGATCGAGAAATACTGCTCGGCCTCGGCCATGCTCGCCAAGACCGCGACGATCACCCACGATTTCGAAGTGGTCGACACCAGCGCCGGCTGAGAGCCGACCTGGCGCTCGCATCCCCAGCGGTGCGAGCGCATCGACGACCCGCGGGCGCGCGGGTCGCTATCGTCGCGCGGGCTGAAACAGCTCAACAACATTTCCGGAGGGATCGATCAAAAGGATCTGCGCCCCTCCGGGACCGGTGACGATGTCATTGCGGAACATGACGCCGGCACGGCGCAGCCGCTCCACTTCGGCGTTGAGGTCATCGACGAGGAGATGGATGCGGTTCCAGCCGCCCGGCCCCGGCTTCTCGCCGTCCGGCATCGGCCGGCCGGCCGAACTCGTCGGTCCGCTCAGCAGCAGCCGCAGCGCACCGCGCTGCACATCTGCGAAAGCCGGTGCATAGCTCGACAGAAGCGAAAAGCCGAGGTGGGTCGTGTACCAGGCGATCGCCGCCTCGACGTCGTCGACCATGTAGCGGACATTGACTGTTTCCGACATTGCTTTTCCTCCAAGTAAACCCGGCCGGCCGATGCGGCTCCCTCACGCCGTTCCGAACTCACTCCGGCAGTCCGGCCAGCCGCAATCCTTCAACGTAACGCGCAAGCAAGGCCTTATCCCGGTAGGGTGCACGGGAACCGTATCGCTCGATCGAGAATTCCGGATTGAGTTTCAGGAGTTCCGCCGCGGCGCGACGTGCATCCTCAAGGCGCCCGAGTTGCGCGTAGGTCGCCGCCAGCAAACGGTAGGCCGAACCAAGATCGGCCATCTTCCCCAGCAGAGCCAACGCTTCGGTGTACTGGCCGGAGAGATACCTGGCAGCCGCGATGTTCCAGAAATACCAGTCCGGACGACTGGGGTTCAGCCGCAAGGCCAGTTCCCCGATCCTGATCGCGTCCTCCAACAGACCGAGATACCCCAGGGCATCGCAATATTCCGCAAGAAGATCGCAATTGTTCGGCGCCAGTTCGCGCCCACGCTCGTAACAACCGATGGCGCGTTCTGCCTCTCCCCTCCACAAATGGACGACGCCGAGCGCCCAGTGAACATCGGCGTCACAGGGACTGAGCTCCAAAGCCTTGCTTGCCGATGCGAAGGCACTGGCAAGCGTCGCTTCCATGTCGGCACGCTCGTTCCATTTCAGTTTGCGTATATCCAGCCAGGCCAGCCCGAGATATCCGCGGGCGTAGGCTGGATCAGCGTCGACCGCGGCCAGGAACATCTCCTTTGCCCGCCTGACCTCATCCGGTTTCAGGCTTTTTTCAATGTGCCGGCCACGCAGATAGAAATCGTAGGCGCTTGATCCTTTGAGCGGCTCGGCGAGAATCCGGTATCGTTCGGCCTCTTCGATTTTGACATTCAAGGCAGCCGGAATGGAACGGGACAACTCGTCCTGGACATCGAACATGTCGACAAGGTCGAAATCGTATTTCTCCGCCCAGATGTGTTCGCCAGTGGCATTGGTCAGACTGGCATTGACCCTGACCCGGTCGGCAGCGCGCCTGACGCTGCCTTCGAGCGTGTAGTAGGTTGTGCGTGCCTGAGGTTGCGGCTCGGGACGCGGCAACCGAACGATCACGTTCAAACCGGAGAACCGCGACAATGCCGCGACGACGTCCTGCGTGATGCCGGCCGCGAAATATTCCTCATCGGGATTGCCGCTCAAATTCGCAAAGCGCGACACATAGAGAAGCGTCCGGCTCGACTTGACGGAGGGATTTTCCCGTACCTCCTGTGTCGGTGGCGCCATCAGCGCCACCCCCTCCGATCCGCCGTCGTCGATGACGATATTGTAGATGTGGACGGGGCGGCCGATGTTCTTCAACGCCTGCGCGCCCGTGTCTTCGAAGCGGATATCCAGACGACCGCCCAGCGTATCGTGAACCGAGGCGGAGACGGATATGCCACCCGGCTTGGCGAAGCTCTCGATGCGAGCCGCCACGTTGACGCCGTCACCATAAACGTCGCCGTCTTCAAACAGGATATCGCCGAGATTGATCCCGATGCGAAATTCGATCCGGCGATCCCGCTGCGTACCCGCGTTCCTCGTCTGCATTCCCCGCTGGATCTCGACCGCGCATCGAACTGCGTCTTCCACGGCACGAAACTCCATCAGCATGCCATCACCGATGAGCTTGACGATGCGCCCGTGATGCGCGGCGACCGCGACGTCCCACAGCTCCTGCCGATGAGCCATGAGGGTCGCAAGCGTGCCCTTCTCGTCGAGCTCCATCAGCCGACTATAGCCGACCACGTCCGCGGCCATGATGACGGAGAGCTTTTGTTCCATCGGCGCCCCCAGGCTCCAGCACCCCTATGGATAGCATATCCGGACGGGCGAGGCACTGAAGACGCGGCCACGCAGCCGACAGATCCCTGGGAGCGTCGATGACAGGCGGCGAAACGGCGGCTTCAATCCCGATAGAAGTTGCGCCGCCAGCGGTGGGCGGTCAGTTTCGCCCGCTGTGCATCCGGCAGGCCGGCACCGTCGCCGATGGCGCAGTTGCGCTCGACGTTGCGCACCGAACGCATGCCGGGAATGACCGTCGATACGGCCGGGTGGCTGAGAACGAAGCGCAGCGCCGTCTCGGCCAGTGCGTCGGGCTTGATTTCCAGATCCTCGACGATCTTCTGCGTTCGTTCCTCGACCTCGCGCTTGCGCTCGCCCCGGAAGTAGGTTTCCCGGAAGTCACCCTCGGGAAAGACGGTATCGGCGCGAATCTGGCCGGTCAGACCACCTTCGTCGAGCGCCACGCGGACGATGACGCCGACATTG
Source organism: Ensifer sp. Root954 (assembly GCF_001429005.1). NCBI lineage: Bacteria > Pseudomonadati > Pseudomonadota > Alphaproteobacteria > Hyphomicrobiales > Rhizobiaceae > Ensifer > Ensifer sp. Root954. Next base: position 534,834 of record NZ_LMJM01000001.1, on the reverse strand, counting down.
TGCTTCAGGCACGCGGGCAGCAGTTTTTCTTCCGGCGCCTGCTCGAAGATGTTGTAGATCACCTGCACGCTGTCGACGACGCCGGTCTCGATCAGCCGGAGCGCATTGTCCGGCTCGTAGTCGTTGATCGAAACGCCGAAGAAGCGGATCTTGCCGTCGCGCTTCAGCCGCTCGATAGCCTCCAGCCAGTCGCCGCGGCCTACCCACTCGTCCGACCACACATGGAACTGCTGCACGTCGATCGTCTCGACGCCGAGATTGCGCAGGCTCGTCTCGGTGCAGGCGATCACGTGGTCGGCCGGGAAGGTCTGCTCGGCCGGGGTGCCGGCGTGCGCCGGCCATTGCATGTTCTTCGGTGGGATCTTGGTGGCGACATGGATCGTCTCCGACCGCTCGCGCAGCAAGGCGCCGATCAGCTTCTCGCTGTGGCCCTGGCCGTAGCCGAGTGCGGTGTCGATGAAATTGAGGCCGAGGTCGACCGCGCGGTTGAGGGCGCGGGCGGACTCGTCGTCGCGCGCGCCCTGCCAATGGCTCTTGCCGATGCCCCAGGCACCGTAACCGATTTCGGAAATGCGCAGGCCCGTACGGCCGAAGGTTCTGTAGTGCATGGCGCTCTCGCTGGCATTGGGGAAGGAGGACGGGATACCGCCGGTTATCTAGGCTTCAGCGATCGACCGTCAACCGGGAAAATGTCACGGCCACGGCGGCTTAGTTGCCTCATACGTCCTAGGCAAGAAACCAGAAGAAAACGGCCGACAGGAAGATGAAGGCGAGCACGAGCCCCATGAACTGCCGCATGCCCTCGCTCGTATTGTCGCCGAGCAAGGCGACCCAGATCGGCCCGCCGCTGCAGTCTTCGTCGCGCATGTCGCGGATGGAAGCCAGCGCATCGCGACCGACCGCCGGACGGCTGTAGTCGTGCGGCGGCGGCTGCCGGTTGCGATGAGGGGCGAGAGATCCCGAAAGATCCGGCGCCACCAGGCCGCCGTCGCCGGCGTCGACCACGGGCAACAACCGTTCCTGCGTCGTGGACCCGTCGCGGGTCGCGTCTCCTGCCCGCAGGCGCCCTGCGCCATGGTGAAACGCCCAGCGCTGTGGTTTCGACTGCGGATCGGATTTCACGTGCCGGATAGACATCACGCACCTCCACAGGCGTAACCGCTAACCGGGCGCTTTGGTTCCGTGCGCGGGCATGCATTGTTGATCATGGGGGCGTGGCGTCGACGAATTCGACACTTGAAGGACGCAATTGCCGGCAGCGTCTGCCGAAAAACAAAAGAGCCCGCCGCGGGAGGAGCGGCAGGCTCTCTAAAAATCGATCAGCAGCCTGGGAGGAGGAGTGGCGCTGATCTCGTGAACGATCCATGGGAGGAGGAGATCGTTCACCGCATCGAAGCTCTGCGGGAGGAGATGCATTGCTTCGATGAGGTGAATATACAGGGTTTCTGCCCAAATCGTAGGCGGATTTTGCGCAAGCCAGCTATGCGCTATGCGCGCAGCGCAATACCGGCGCATCGGTCCAGAACCGCCGTAAATGCGATCGAACGGCCGGTGATGCCGGCGAAACGCGGGCAGGCGGAAACGGGTTTCACGCCGCCCGTATTCCGACGTCGTAGGCGCTTCTGCCGCGCGAAACCGTCAGTTTTCCATGAAGGCGCGCGCCATGCTGTCGCGGATCGGCTTGGTGAGATAGTCGAAGAAGGTCCGCTCCGCCGTCTGGATCAGAATTTCCGCCGGCATGCCGGGGGTCACGACGAAATTGTGAACTCTTGCAAGCTCGCTTGCCGGAAGGCTGACGCGCGCCAGGTAGACCTCGCGCGTGCCCTCATGCGTCTGCACCGGCAGGGCGTCCGCCGACACGTAGAAGACCTGCCCATTGAGGACCGGCGTCGTGCGCTGGTTCAGCGCGGTCAGCCGCACCGTCGCCTTCTCGCCGACCCGGATATTGTCGACGTCGGTGCGCAGCACCTGCGCCTCGATGATGAGCGGTACATCGGCCGGCAGGATTTCCATGATCGGCTTGCCGCTCTCGATGACGCCGCCGGACGTATGAAAATGCATCCTGATGACCGTGCCGGTCACCGGCGCGTTGATCGTCGCGCGGCGGAGCACATTGGTGGCGCCGCGCAATTGTTCACGCACTGTGTCCAGTTCACCCTCGGCCTTCTGCAATTCGTCGAGCGCAGCCTCTTGGTAGCTCTGTTCGGTCTGGTTGACCTGCTGCTGCTGCTTGAGGATCTGGGAGCCGGTCTCCGAGACTTCGGACATCAGACGGCCAATCTGGCCCTCTGCATCGGCGATCGCGCGCTGGATGGTCTTGATCTCCGTCTTGCGGATCAGGTCCTTGGCCAAAAGCGTCTTCTTGCCGATGTATTCCTCCTCGAGCAGGACTCGTTGCTCGCGCACCGATTTCAGCTGCTCCTGAAAACCTTGCGAGCGGAACTCCAGGCTCTCGATATTCCGCTTCAACAGTCCGATATCGCTGTCGAGCTTGCTCCTCCAGGTCTGAAAATTGAGCTCCTGGCTCTGCACGATCGGGACAATCTCAGGATCTTTCTTGACGTGCTCCGTGAGAACCGCGGGCAGCACGATCTGCTTCAAACCGTGCGCCTGCGCGGTCAGCCGGGCGACGATCGCCTCCAGCCGCGCCCAGCGCAGAAAATACTGCCTCTCATTCGCTTGTGCGGCCGTTTCGTCCAGCCGCACCAACGGCTGATCCACGGTTACGCGGTCGCCCTCGCTCACCAGAATATCCTTGATGATCCCGCCTTCGAAGTGCTGGACCACCTTGTTCTGCCCGGTTGCGACAAAGCTGCCCTGGGCGATGATGGCTGCCGCCAGAGGCGCGGTGAAGGCCCAAAGGCCAAAGCCGCCGAAGGTCACGACGATCAGCACCAGGCCGATCATCGTATGCTGCCAGATTGAACGCGGAACCTCTGCGTACCAGGTCAGATCCTGTACTTTGGCCATGTCGCTCATGATCGCCTACGGAAGCTGGTTTTGTTCGAGCGGGTTGCCTTCGGTATTCACCCCACGCGAAGCGAGTGCCTTGAGAACGTCCTGGCGCATGCCGAAGAGCGCCACCGTGCCGTTGACGAGCAGCAGAACCTTGTCGACGCTGTTCAAAAGCGCCGGTCGCTGAGTGATGGTGACAACCGTGATCTTCTCACGCTTGGCATGCGTCAGCGCCCGCGTCAGCGCCGCCTCGCCGGCGGTATCGAGATTGGAGTTGGGCTCGTCGAGCACAACCATGCGCGGGTTGCCGAAGAAGGCGCGGGCAAGGGCGACGCGCTGCTTCTGGCCGCCCGATAGAGGCGAGCCGTCGGCGGCCACCACGGTCTCGTATCCGTGCGGCAGCATGGCGATCATGTCGTGAACATCGGCAAGCTTGGCAGCGGCGTAGATGTCGGCGTCGGTGGCATCCTCGCGCATGCGGGCGATGTTGGCCTTGATCGTGCCGGGAAACAGCTGCACGTCCTGCGGCAGGTAGCCGATGCTTTCGCCGAACTGCCGCTGGTCCCAGTTCCTCAGGTCCATGAGATCCAGCCGGACGTTGCCCGACGTCGGCAGGATGGATCCAACCAGCATCTTGCCGAGCGTCGTCTTGCCGGCACCGGAACTGCCGATCACGGCAAGCGAATCGCCGGGCTCCAGCGCAAAGGTAATTCCGTTGAGCACCACGCGCTTGGTGCCCTGCGGAACGAAAAGCAGGCGCTCGACATCAAGGCGCCCTTCGGGCCGCGGCAGCTTCAACCGTTCGAAATTGAGCGGTGACGTCTTCAGCAGCGCGGAAATGCGCCCATAGGCAGCACGCGACTGGATGACCTGGCTCCATCCCTCGATCGCGCCCTCGATAGGTCCAAGCGCGCGGCCCGCGATGATGGAGGCCGCAATCACCATGCCACCGGTGAGCGAGCCATTGAGGGCGAGATGGGCGCCCCAACCGAGCATCGTCACCTGCGTCAGGAGGCGCACCGCCTTGGACAGCGACGCAAAGGCGATGTTGCGGTCCTGCGCCATCACCTGGGCCTTGAGCGAACCGGCCATGTCCTTGCCCCAGATGTGCACGGCCTCCGGGATCATCGCCAGTGCGTTGATGATCTGGGAGTTGCGCGACATCGAATCGAGGTGAAGGTTGGCCTTGGTCTGGAAATTGGTCGCTTCGCCGAACGCCGCAGCCGTCGCTTTCTGGTTCAACAGCGTAACGATGAGGAGGAGAACGGCTGAGGTGACGACGATTATCCCGAGATGCGGATGGATGAGGAAGACCGCCACCAGAAAGAGCGGCGCGATCGGCGCATCGAGAAACGAAAGCAGCGTGCCGGAGACGAGGAAGGAGCGAAGCTGCTGCAGGTCGCCAAGCGTCTGGTACTCGCGCCCGTTGCTATGCAGGGCGGCTCTCGCTGCCGCGCTCAGGATCGGCGCGCCGAGTTGCGCGGCCACCTCCACGGCGGTGCGCATCAGGATCATGCGGCGAATGGCGTCGAAAACCGACTGCAGCAGCACCGCGCCGACGATGATCGCCGTCAGCATCACCAGCGTGTCGACCGAGCGGCTGGTCAGCACCCGGTCCGAAATCTGGAACAGATAGACAGGGATCGAAAGCACGAGGATGTTGGTGACGATCGTAAACAGCATGACGATCATCAGGTTCTGCCGGATCGCCTTGAGACCAGCGCTGAGGCTCGCCGAAAAATCGACCGGGCCAAGGCGCTTGTGGAACACGCCCCCTCCACCGCCTCCGCCGCCGCCCTTGTCGGACGATCCGCCACCTTTGTCGGGCGACCGCGGCTCGGCCTTGATCGGCCCACGGTCGGCTTCGATCACCACCATGCCCGAAGGCGAATATCTCTCCTTCATCTCCGCGGTCGGCCAGGCAACCGGTTTTCCGACCGGCTTTTCGATGCAGGGTTCCGGCTTTGGTTCCTCCTGCAACGGGCGGCGCTCGACCGTCGCCTCGCCGCGCAGAGCCGGCTCGGGTCTGGCCACGGGCTCGGTCTTTGGAGGCCACGGCCGCGACGTGACGTTGACCGTCTCAGCGGCATCCGCCCGTGGCGTTCCCATCTGTGCGCGTGACGCCTGCGCGACCCCGATCGGTGCGGCCGGTGCAGCAGCGCGCGCCGGTGCGAGGCCGGGTGTCGGACCGGTGATCTGTACCGGCCTTGCGGCAACGCCCGATCCGGGAAGAGGCGAAACGGGTGAAGGGGTCCAGTTGCCATCCTCGCCGGCGCCGTTTGCCGCCACTCTTCTTATTTGGTCCGCCACCCCGTCGATCTCCCTAACAGCACGGTCCAGAACGTGTTCCTGATGATTGAGCTTGCGCAGAAACTGCCGTCGCGCGGCGTCGGCGCCGGATGCTTCCGGCCGTGTTCCGTTTTCCTCCGCACGCGAAGCGGCATCGGCGCCGGTTTCGGCAGACACTGGCCGAGACGGATTGGTGCGGTCGGTCATGACTATCCTCCCGCACTCCCATCAGGCGACCATGCTGTGCATGGGGTCGGCACTGGCCGTATCGATGCCGTGCCCATGGCTCGGCGAGATCTGATCCTGCGGCTGGTGGCCGAAATCCGGAGTGAGCATGTCGTCGCCGAGAAAGACGACCGCTTCGCTGACCAGCGCATCCGGGTTCTGACTACCGAGATAGGGATCGTTCTTGACCAGCTCCGCCTGGATGAGCACCTCGTCCGAATAGGCGCCGCCGCCGGCATAGATCGTCTTGCCCGTATCGACATCGACGATCCCGGCATAGTTCAGCAGAGCATTCGAGCCCGTGGAAATGGTCCAGTCCGCGTCCGGGCGCGCCTCGAGCGCGTTCATCGCCAGCGTCACCTGATCGCTGTCGCCGAGAATGTTGGTCTGCTGGATGTAGTTGAGGCTGATGAGGTCGCCGGAAATGTAGAGCACCCTCAGGCCATTCAGCCCGGCAAAGGCGGGATCATGCAGAAAGTCGTCGCCCGACGGCTTCTTGCCTTCCGACAGATCCTGCAGCGCGGACAGGTAACCGTCCGACATCGGATTGACCGGGCCTGCACTGCCAGCTTCGACGATTCCGGCATAGTTCCAAAGCAGGTTTCCGCCAGTCGAGACCGAACCGGCGCCGCTGGTGTGAAAGCCGCCGACGGCACCGATCAGATCGTTGTCGAGCAGGATGTTCGTCTGCTGGATGATGTTGGCGTCGAAGACGCTGCCGCCGACGAAGATCAGGTCAAAGCGGTATCCGAGCTCCAGCAGCGATATCTGGTTGGCCGCCGTGTTGTCGCCACCGACGATCGAAAGCTTCGAGCCCGAAGCCGCGAGGATCGCCGTGTCCTGGTCCGACATGAAAGTGAACTGCTGGAGCCAGTTGACCATCATCAGGTCGCCCTTGACCTCGGTGATGGCCCAGACCTTGGGGAAGTCGGCGGTGTCGGCATGCGTCGTCTGCGCCGGCTCGACATGTTTGAACATGGCGATGTTGAACGCCTGGGTAGCATGCTGCTCAATATTGTTGCCGCTCAGCGCGGAACTGACGAGGTCGCTGTCATAGTGGGTGTTGACCTGAACGATCGCGTTGAGTTCGACGTGGTCGCCGGCCACCGCCAGCACTTCGGCCTGCAGCCAGTCGCTGGTGATGACGACGGAGTTGACCAGCGTGTTGCTGCCCGCTTCCAGCTCGACCGAAGTGTCGACCGCGACGGCACCCTCGCCATAGGCGATGCCGCCCTCGACTTCGACCCCGTCGTTCGACAGTTCGGGCTCGTCCGGCGCATCGGAAGCCTCGTCCGGGTCCGGCAGGTGATCCTTGAGAACCGGCGCTTCCTCAACGATCACGCCGTTCACATAGATGCCTTCGAGCGTGCTGGCCCTGGCTGAAAAATGGGTGACGCTCAGCCCCCCGGCCTCCGCTTCGCCGCCGGTGGAGAATGCCTCAAGCCTCTCGGCCGTGCCGACAACGAGGCTGGCGATCGCGTCACTGGAGCCGGCGACATCCGTCTCGCCGAGCAGCGAAATACTCTGCGTCGCGTCGATGAGCTCGGCCATCGTCGCGCTGTTGTCGATCTGCAGGCCGGACTTCAGGCCATGCCCGCCGACACTGACGAAATCATTGTCCGAAAGCTCGGCGGTCTGGTTGCTGTAGACCACCACCGAGCCCGGCGGGTTGATGTGCGGCTCGACCACCTGCGAGGCCGATCTCGGCGATGCGCCCTGCAGGAAGGCTTCCGAGCTGGCGCGGCCAAGGGAGCCGCCAAAAATCGGGTATTCGGGGAAGGACACCCCAGCATAGCCGTCCGGTATCGGCATGAAGATGTCCGGTCCGACCGGCTTGTACGGGACGTCGGGGTTGAAGTCGTCGAGATCGTAAGGTGCGTGCACCTTGACCGGCGCAGAAACGAGCTCCTTCGGATCCTTGTGGACGTCGCGATCCGGGTCGAACTTCTCATGGATTTCACGCAGACGCGCCTCTTCGGTAGAGAGTTCGAAGAGACCGATGAAATGGGCAATGGCCTCGGTGATCTTTGCGGAATACAAGGTCAGGCCCTCCTCTTGTCGTCGGCAGTCCCCGCCGGCTTGGCGGGTCGTGCCTGACTGCGCGAGAGCTTCCCGCGCAGTCATTCTCGGGTCGATCCCGCGAGACGCGGATCGACGCCCCCTCACCGATCAGGTGTTGTCGTCGTCGCCGACGGCAGTGGTCGTGTAATCACCACCGACGACCGTCATGTCGATCGTGTTGCCCTGCAGGTTCGCGCCGAGCACGATCTGCTGGTTGAAGGCGTTGGTGTCGATAACTGCGTCTGCCGAAGCCGAGGAGAGCCCTTCGACGAAGCTGTCGTCACCATTGTACGAGCCCCACATGCCGGCGCTGCCACCCGCACCGCCATCACCGTTCGTCGCGAAGCCACCCGCGCCGCCGGCACCGCCGGCACCACCGAGTGCATGGCCACCGTAGGCATCGCCACCGTCGCCGCCGGCTGCCCACGAACCCGTGAGCGCGAGGCCGCCGAGGCCGTGACCACCGGTCGCTGCACCACCGGTACCGTCACCACCGGTCGAGTCACCCGTAGAGCCGCCACCGGCATAGGCATCGCCACCACCGCCGCCGGCACCGCCGACGCCTGCACCGGCGCCGAAGCCAGCACCCGCGCCAAGACCAGCACCCAAAGCGCCGCCGCCGTCGCCGGCATCGCCGGCATCACCACCGTCAGCACTGCCGGTATCGCCAACCGCTACGCTGTTGCCACCGTTGCTGTCGCCACCGTCGCCACCGAGGTTCAGGATTGGCAGGATGAAGCCGCCGGCATCGCCGCCGTCACCTGCATCCGAAGATCCTGCCGGGCCGCTCGTGACGTCGCCACTTGTGCCACCGTTGCCGGCACCATTGCTGCCGCCGTCGCCGCCGGCTGCCGCGCCGACACCAAGGCCGACACCGAGACCGAGGCCGACGCCGAGGCCGGCACCACCGGCACCACCGGCACCGGCTGTCGCCGTACCGCCATTTGCGTCACCGCTGGAGCTGCCGCCGCCAACGCCAACACTGGCTGCAATGCCGCCAAGGCCGGCACCGCCGGTCGCATCGGCATTGTTGTCTGCGTCGCCGCCATCGCCGTCGCCAGCGCCCGCGAAGCCACCAACGCTATGGCCGCCATCGCCGCCGTCGCCACCGTTGGCATAGGCCTTGCTTCCGCCTTCACCACCGTCTGCGCCGGCCTGAATGCCGTCGCCCGAGCGGGCGTCGCCGGCATTGGCGTTGCCGTTCTGGTTAAGCGTGCCGCTGTTGTTGATGTCAGAGGCGCTGTCGTCATCCGACATGATGGCGTTCTGGCTGAACACGTTGGCAACGTTGCTGTTGCCGTTCATCGAGCCGTTCAGGATGTCCTTGAAGCTCGTGTTCGCCATGCCGTGGATCGAGGAGTTGTCGATATCGGCAAAGTCGTCGTCGGACGGCTTGTAGCCGCTCAGGTCGAGATCGACGTCCACGTCGACGGTCGTCTTGCTGTCGACGTCGACATGGGTGCTGTTTTCGTTGAGGTTGGCATTGAGGTTGGCGTTGCCATTGCCGTTCAGGTTGGCGTTGCCATTGCCGTTCAGGTTGGCATTGCCGTTGCCGTTCAGGTTGCCGTTCCCGTTGGCATTGGCGTTGCCGTTACCATTGAGGTTGCCGTTGCCGTTGAGATTGCCGTTGTAGGACTCGCTGTACTGCGATTGTCCCTGATCCTGGCCCTGACCTTGGTCCTGGCCCTGTCCCTGGTCTTGCCCCTGGCCCTGGCCTTGTCCCTGTCCCTGAAGCTGGCCTTGCAGCTCCGCCTGCAATTGTCCCTGACCCTGGCCCTGTCCTTGTCCCTGGTCTTGATCTTGAGACTGGCTGTCATCCCATGGCCACAGGATATTCTTGTCCTTACTCATGACGATTACCTCGAGTTGAGGCCGCGACAGCCGAGCCGCATTCTTCTCTTACGCGGATTTGGGCCATGCGCGGGCTACGTGTTGGACTTGTTGAACTCAGTAACGGTGTTTTCCTCCGGGCGCCTAGTCGCCCATCTGTCGATACTTTGATCGCTTTTGTTGCCTCTCCCCTTACTTGGTCGAGAGGACCGGAACAGGTTCCCAACTGGGTATTCCATTCGATGCAGAGCTTGCCCAAAGGGGGCCTGAGTGCGTCCTGCTCGCCGGTTGCAGAGGAGACTCTGTCTAAAACCGACACGCATTGTAAGTTGTCAGTTCGGGCTAACCTTCGCGGGCTAGCGACGAGACGCAGAAACCTTCACCCGTGGGCTAGGCAAAATATGGCCGTCACCCGACGGCTGGCCACGCGCCGGAGAGGGCCCGAGCGCCGCATTTCCGGGCCTGCGCGACCATCGTCAGAACGAATTTACTGGACGCAGGAATGCAGTATTCTGACGAGCAGTGGTGTGGCATTTGGCAACCGGCGAGCACTGGAAGGCCCATGGCAAGATTTCACGAAATCCTCCTCTTAATCGGACAACTCAACTACACGTGGACGAATACGGAGAGTTTGCTCATCTACCTCATCGCCGGCCTCGCCCGGGTCGACAAGGAAACCGCGATCGTCATCTTCCTGACGCTGAACACGACGCGGGCCCGCATCGAACTCGTCGAGCGGCTGACCAAGATGGGAAAGACGCCTGCCGCGCAGCGGCAAGAAATTCTTTCGATTACCCAACAGCTTGGCCGGCAGGCAAAACTCCGCAACAAATACAGCCACTGCATCTATTCCTTCGACGAAACCGGCGACCAGGCGAGCACGCAACTGATGGCGATCTTCGACAGCAAGGACACGATCAAGTACGGCAAGATCGAGCAGATCAACGAGGCGGAGATCGCGCGGATCAACGAGGTGATCGAGCAGCTGCAGGAGGTCAACCGGGAAATCTGGGCGATCGTCGACCGCTACGCCTTCCCGCGCTGATCACCCGCCACGAGCGCAGACGACGGCATGCCGCAATCCTGCTGCCGCCGCTGGTGGCGGATGCGCGGCAGCCACCTCCACACGGCCCGGTTTCCAGCCATCCACAATTCAACCGCATTGTCAGGCCATCGCAGCAGCGACGGCAGCAGGAGGCGATGCGGATGGTTGGACAACCCGAGGAGAGGCGGTTTACGAGCCTTGAGGTGCGCATCGACGCTGCGGCGCATGGCGTGCTCGACCGGCTTCCGGCAAGCGGCTTCCTTGGCGGCCTGACCGAATTTCTGGTGTTCGGCATCAAGCAGGCCTTCGCCTGCCTCTTCGGCGGCGCGATGCTGGCCCTGATGCTGGCAACGAAACTCTACTGGCCCGAAGGCAGTGGTCTCGCCCGCTACGACTTCCTGTTCCTGAGCGCCATCGCCATCCAGATCTCACTGCTCGTCTTCAAGCTCGAGACCATCGCCGAGGCCAAGGTCATCCTGATCTTCCACGTCGTCGGCACGCTGATGGAAATCTTCAAGACCTCCGTCGGCTCGTGGATCTATCCGGAGCCAAGCTTCTTCCGCATCGGCGGCGTGCCTTTGTTTTCGGGTTTCATGTATGCCGCCGTCGGCTCCTATCTGGCGCGCGTGACCCGCATTCTCGACATGCGCTACAGCAACTATCCGCCGCTCATCGCGACCCTGCTTTTGGCCCTTGCCATCTATGTCAACTTCTTCAGCCACCACTACATCATCGACCTTCGCTACGCGCTGTTCGGATTGACCGCGATCCTCTTCCTTCGCACCACGGTGCATTATCGCGTCTTCCGCTTTCGCCACCGCATGCCGCTGCTCGTGGGCTTCCTGCTGGTCGCCCTCTTCATCTGGTTCGCCGAAAACATCGGCACTTGGTCGCGGGCCTGGATCTATCCCTCGCAGCATGCCGGCTGGACGCTGGTCTCCGTGCAAAAGCTCGGCGCCTGGTATCTGCTGATGATCCTGTCGTTCGTGCTGGTCACGCTCGTGCATCGTCCGCGCGCGGTTGCCGCTCCGGCAGCCGTGGCCGAGAGTACAGCCGTCGAGATGGGCGATGCAGCCGTCGCCGGAAAGGGTGTCGGCGCGCGATAGCGCAACCGTACGACGAGAAGGCAGATCGCCCCAGGAGTTGCAAAACGGCGCGCGCTGGAAAACGATACCGAATCAATCGCTTTCGCAACGAGGGGAAACATGCGGCGTTTCTTTCTTTGCCTGCTGGCGCTCGGCGTCCTCGCTGTCGTTTCAGTCATGATCCTGCCCAGCTTCGTTTCGAGCGACTGGATGCGCGCCGAACTGGGACGGCAACTCTCGAACGCGACCGGCAGCGCGATCGCGCTCAAAGGCCCGGTCAGACTTTCCGTCGTCCCGCATCTGGCGGTGGTGGCCGAAAACGTCTCGCTCGATGCCGACGGCATGACCGCCGAGATCGGCGAAGTCGCGGGCTCCGTGACGCTCTCCTCGCTATGGTCCGACCGCCTGCACGTGAGGGAAGTAAGGCTTGTACGCCCTGTCGTGGCGCTGCGGCCGAAGGCAGAGGCCGCAGCGGTTGCGCAAGACGGGGGGGCTGAGGCGGGACAGGCGAGCACGGGCGAAACGCGCGATCCGCTCGCCGCCCTCGTCGCCTTCCTCGAGAAAAGCGCCATCGACAAGATCTCGATCAGCGAGGGAACGCTGCGGCAGGAGGGCGCCGGCGGTTCGGTCGACGTCGTCAGCGATCTCGATCTTACGCTCGCCGTTCCGGATATCGATGGCGAATTGTCGCTCTCGGCCGGCGCCGGCGTCGATGGCCGGCGCTACGATGTCACGCTTGCCGTTTCGCCTTTGCGTCCGCTGCTCGAGCACAAGCCTGCCGAACTCAGCCTTTCCCTGGAGGCCGAGCACCAGCTGGCGGCCGGGCTCACCGAACTGACTGCCAGCGGCCAGGTAGCGCTGAATGCCAATGGCGGTTACCAGATCCGCGGCGGCAAGCTTACGATCGGCGACGAAGCGCTCGGACTCGACGCGCTGTTCGTGCCGGGCAGCCGCCCGCGGTTCCTCGCCGACCTCAACGCCGAGCGGCTGGATCTGAGCGCATTTCTCGATGACGGCGAGACGGCCGCATCCTCCTCCCAGCCCGAGGAACCGGCAGGCCGGACGGACAAGGCCAAGGCAGCTGCAGGCCTGCAGGCGCTGGCCGGTTTTGACGCCGATATCAGCGTCAATGTCGGCGCCCTTGCCGTTGGTGACATTTCCGCATCCGACGTCGCGCTGACGGCGACCCTCAAGGACGGGCAGTTGACCGGGCGGCTCGAGCATCTCGGCATCGACGCCGGCAGTGTTGCCGCCGATCTCGCCGCCGACGTCGGCGCCGCCGAGCCGATTTTCCAGGGCCGCGTCGTCAGCAACGGGCTCGACGTTTCCAAACTCGCGGCTCTGGTCGGCCAATCGGTACCGCTGTCGGGAACCGTGACGATGGACACGGCCTTCGCGTTTCGCGGACTGAGCGCGAACTCTGTGCGCAAGACGATCAACGTGACCGGCGGCGCAAGCCTGCGTGACGCGACCATCGTCATTCCCGGCATCGCCGATCCGGCCATGGCCGAGGTGAAGGCAAAGAAACTCGCCCTCAAGATCGAGGGCCTGGCCAAGCCAATGCGTCTTGCGGGCAGCCTCGTGTGGCGGGGCAAACCGGCCGAGATCGATCTTACCCTACCGGTCCGCGACCTGCTCATGGACGCCAATGCCCGTGCGGGCGACATCCCGCTGAAGCTCGACCTGCGCACGAAGGAAGCGACGCTTGCGCTGGATGGCAAGGCGGCGCTTGCGGGCAGCTACGCCGGCAAGCTGAACTTCGCGGCCGCAGACCTGCGAGCGCTTCTTGCCTGGATCGGTCAGGCCGACGCGGGCGGCATCACGCAATTCGCCTTCAATGGCGACGTGAAGGCAAGCGCTGCGGGCGTCGCATTCCAGAAGGCCACGCTCTCGGTCAACGGGGTCGAAGGAAGCGGCAATGGCGCGGTCGAACTCGGGACACCGCTCAAAATTTCGAGCGCGCTCCATTTCAAGGAACTAGACCTCGCGCGGTTGGCCGGCGCGCCTTCGGCCGCGCCGCAGGCGAAGGCCAAAAGCAAAGCGAGTGGTGGCCCTGCCCCGGATGGTCCGCTGGATCTGTCCGCACTTCGCTCCATCGATGCCTCCATCAAGGTCGATGCCGAAAAACTCGCCTACGGCCGCGTCGTCGTCGGGCCGGTCGCAACTTCCCTGAAGATCTCCGAGGGCATCGCGAACCTCGACATTCCGGATAGCCCCTTCTATGGCGGCCAGGTGGCCGCGAGCCTGACCGCCGACGGATCCGGCACGGAGCCGTCTATCGCCGTGAAGGCCTCGATATCGGGCGCCTCGGCCGCACCACTGCTCACCGACCTTGCAAACTTCAAGCATCTCGAAGGCGCGCTGCAGACGACGTTCGACATTGCAGGCGCCGGCGGCACGACCAGCACGCTCAAGCGATCGCTCAAGGGCACGGCTGAGGTCCGTTTCTCCGACGGCGCCATTCGCGGGATCGACGTTGCCGACGTCTACAACAATCTCGTCGGCCTGATGTCCTCCGGCTTCAAGCAGAACGACAACAAGGCGACCGGCTTTACCGAACTCGGGGCATCCTTTGCCATCGAGAACGGCGTTGCGCGCACCGACGACATCAAGCTCGTCGGCCCCCTCGTGCGGATGAGCGGCAAAGGCGAGGCAAACCTGCCGGAGGACCAGTTGAACTTCCGCCTCGATCCCCGCGTGGTCGCATCCTTGCAGGGCCAGGGTGCCGACATCGCCACCGAAGGCATCGGCGTGCCCGTCGTCATCGAAGGGTCGTTTGCCGCTCCGCGCATCTATCCCGACCTTTCGGGCCTTCTGAAAAACCCCGATGCCGCGCTTTCGACCTTGAAGAAGCTCGGATTGCCGACCGGCAAGCTGGGGCTCGATGAGCTTCTGTCCGGGGACGGCAAGGGAGGAAAGCTTCGCGACATCCTCAGCGGTGCGATCGGCAAGCAGCCGAAGGACGAAGGCAGCGAGCTCTCCATCGAGCAGATCATCGGCGGTGGCGGCACCGAGCCCGAGGCGGCACCGCCCGTCGATGGGCAAGCTCCGCCCGACACGGCTGCCGAACAGCCGGCGCCGGAAACGCCGCAGCCGGAGCAGCAACCCGCTGCAGAAGCCGAGCAACCGGCACAGGACAGCGGCACTTTGGGAAAGCTGTTCAAGCTTCTTCAATGAGCGAGCGTCTCAGATGATGCAGCCCAAAACCTGAGGCATGTCCACAAGACCACACGTGCCGGCTTCCAACCACGGCCGGCAATGCTAAAGCTGTCGGCGATTGCTTCGAGGACAGAAAGACCATGAGACACGACCCGTTGTTCGAGCGTCTGTGGGACGGCACGGCTCAGATGGAAGAATGGACCGCCGCGGTCTCGCACGGCGCCATCACCCATGTCGCCGACAACATCATCACCGTCCACACGACCTACTTCTGCGGCAGCGTGACGGCCATCCGTACCAGCGAAGGTCTGGTCCTGATCGACACCGCGAAGCCGGAAACGGCAAAGCAGACCCTCGACGTCATACGCTCCTGGGACGACAGCCCCATACACACCGTCATCTTCACGCATGGCCATATCGACCATACCAGCGGGATCACGGTCATCGACCAGGAAGCGGATGCGCGTGGGCTAGCGCGCCCGCGGATCGTCGCCCACCGCAACGTGAAGCGGCGGATGGAGCGCTACGAGGCTTCGCATGGCTACAACAGCATCGCGCAGAGCCAGCAGTTCAACAAACCGGGCTACATCTACCCAATCGGTCAGCGGCGACCGGACGCGGTCTATGACGATACCCTGTCACTGTCCGTCGGTGGCGAGCGGATCGAACTTTTTCACGGCAGAGGCGAAACCGACGATGCCACGTTCGTCTGGCTACCGGAACGACGTGTCCTTGCGAGCGGCGATTTCGTCATCTGGGTGTTTCCGAACGCCGGCAATCCGCGCAAGGTGCAGCGTTATGCAGCCGATTGGGCGACGGCACTTCGGCGGATGGAGGCGCTCGCTCCGGCGGTCCTCATTCCCGGTCACGGTCCGGTCGTCTTTGGCGAAGAGCGCGCGGCCGAGATGCTGCGCCACGGGGCAGAGGCGCTCGAGCATCTCGTGCGTGAAACGCTCGCGCTCCTCAACAGGGGCGCCAGCCTCGACGCGGTTCTGCATGCGGTGAAGGTGCCCGAGGCATATCTGGGCAAGCCCTATCTGGCAGCGAAATACGACGACCCGGAATTCCTCGTCCGCGGCATCTATCACTTCTATGCCGGCTGGTTCGATGGTGACGCGGCCCATCTCAAGCCGCCGAGGACTGCCGATCTCGCATCGGAACTGGCCGCTCTTGCCGGCGGCGCCGAAAAGCTTGCGGAGCGGGCCACGCACCTATCGGAGGCTGGGAATTTTCGCCTCGCGGTGCAACTCGTGGAATTCGCCAGCGCAGCCGCACCCGACGACCGGGCCATTCAGGCAATTCGGGCCGCGGTCCTGCGAAAGAGCATCGAGAACGAGAATTCGCTGATGGGGAAGGCCTTCCTCGCGGTTTACGCACGCGAGGCCGAGCAGCGCTCCAAAGGCTAATGCATGTCGCGCAAAACTGTGCATCGGTTTTGCGGCAACGAGACGCATAAAAACAAGAGCTTACAGTCTGGCGTGTGAATCCTTTGTGACGCGACAGGCTTTAGGCGCCACGCGCTGGAGCAGCCTCACCTCAGAAGCCGAAAGACTGCTGTGCGGGCTTGGCCTGTTGCTCCTCCAAATGGACGCCTTCCAGTTCGAGCATGCGCGTCTTGGTGGTCGAACCGCCCGGCGCTGAAAACCCGCCGATCTTGCCGCCGGCGGCCAGCACCCGGTGGCAGGGGATGATCAGCGATACCGGGTTCTTCGCCATGGCCTGGCCAACATCGCGTGCTGCTTCCGGCCCGACGCCCAGTTCCTTGGCAAGCGCGCCATAGGTCGTGGTCTGGCCCCAGCGCAGCGCCCGCGCGGCCGCATAGATGCGCAGGAAAAATTCATCCTGGCCTTGCAGATCCACCGCGAAGCCGGAGAAATCGACCTCCCTGCCCTCGAAGTAGTGCCGCACGGCTTCCACCGCCGCCCGGATTACCGGCGTCGGCTCCGACGCCTCGCTGGAAGGCAGCCGCCGCAGCAACAGCCGCTCGGTCGCCTCTAGCGTGCCGGTCGGCAGTTGAAAGCGCGTGATGCCGACATCGTTCCAGGCGATGCCGCAGAAACCGGCCGCGGTCTCAAAGATGAAATAACGATGCATCGCCTGACCCATCGGCCTCGCCTCCACTTGTACGCCTCCCTCAAAAATCGTGCAGGACGCCGCCGAATTCAACCCGTTTCCTGCCTACGCGACCGCCGTTTTGGCACAGATTGCCCGGAGCCGCGCACGCCACCAAATGCCGTCATTTGCGAAAGCTTTACGCTTGTCGGGCATGGTTTCGCGCGAACATCAGGAGACGATGGTGGACATCCTGCATACCCCGACGATCATGCTCAGTTCGTTCGTAACGCTGGTGATCTTCGCCGCTTTCTTCGGTTTTGCCTGGCGGCAGGAGCGCAAAAGCCTCGAACTGCTTCTGTGGTCCTTGGCCTTCGCCATCGGCGCAGTCGGCTTCGTCCTGTTGACGCTGCGCGGCGACGGCTACAACTTCATCACCATCTCGCTCGGCAACGCGCTCGCGGTGCTGGGGCTCGCGATGATCTGGCTGGGCTTGCGCGCCTTTGACAATCAGCCGCTCAAGATCGCCTCCGCGCTCGTCGGGCCGCTCCTGTGGATCGTCGTCACCTATTCTTCAGACTATGTTCGCGAGAGCGTCACAAGCCGGATCGTGCTCTACTCGATCCTGATCTTCGCCTATTCGGCGCTGATCGCGCACGAGATCTTCCGCTCGGAGAATTTCCGCAAGCTCCCGAGCTCCTACATCGTCGCCTTCGTGTTCGCCACCCATGGCCTGCTCTATCTCGCCCGCATCCCGCTGATCCTGATCTGGCCGCTCGCCGGCAACACGGCCGCGGGAACTTCGCAGCCGCTCTGGTACCAGTTGCTGACCTTCGAGCTGTTTTTTCACAGCCTCGCCGGTGGCTTCGCCTTCTTCGCCATGGTCAAGGAGCGAACCCAGCAACGCTACAAGCTCGCCTCGGAGACCGACGCGCTGACGGGTGTGCCGAACCGCCGTTCGTTCCTTGCGCAGCTGGAGACCCATCTCGCCACGCAACCGGCCAAGGGAGCACTGCTCTATCTCGACATAGACCACTTCAAGGTGATCAACGATCGCTACGGCCATGCGGTGGGCGACCAGGTGCTCGTGGAATTTGCCGGGATCCTCTCGAAGGCCGTGCCGCGTGACGCCCTGATCGCGCGCATGGGCGGGGAAGAATTCGCCGCCTGCCTCCCGCAGGCGGATCGCGCCGACGCGATCGCCATTGCCGACAGCATTCGCACCGCGCTCGAAGCGCGCCGGCTGAGCACGACCAAGGGCGTGCTGTCGGCAACGGTCAGCATCGGCATTGCCTTTGCCGACCGGCACGAGGATGTGCACGCGATCATTTCCGCCGCCGACGCCGCGCTTTATGCCGCGAAGGCCGCCGGCAGAAACAGCGTTTGGTCGGAAGATCCGTCGGGCGTGCCGCAGTTTGCAGCGGGCTCGATCGCACCCGCCGAAACGGCGGCGACGCTTCTATCATTAAGCCCTGCCAGAAGCAGTGCTGCGACACGGCGGCCCACCGGCTCCTGAACCTTCCGCATCCCGAAAACGAACGATCGGCCGGGCACCCCGCTATCGCGACCCGCCGCCTATCCGTTGACGCGCTTTACCAGCGCGAGCGAGGCAGCCGAGACAAGCAAGGCGCCGCCGCAGCCTCGTTCCATCCAGCGCCGCATCGACGAGGCGGCAAACTGCGTCGTCTTGAAGCCGACAAGAGCGTAACCGAACATGACGGCAAACTCGACGACGGTGAACACGGCGGTAAGCGCCAGGAACTGCGGCAGTTGCGGCGCGGCCGGGTTGATGAACTGCGGCAGCAGTGCGGAGAAGAACAGGTAGGCCTTGGGGTTGGTGATGGCCACGATCATGCTGTGGCGGCAGATCGCAAGCGCGGATTCCGTGCGAACGAGATCGCCGTTTTCGGCGCCTTGCGTTTCCGCTTTCTCGGCTCTACCGGGACGAAGCATCTTGTAGCCGAGCCAGGCGAGATAGCCGGCACCCGCATATTTGACGACCGAGAACCAGAACTCCGACGCGGCAAGGATGGCGCCGAGGCCGGCTGCCACGGCGGCGATCAGGAAGAAGTCGGAAAGGAGCACGCCGATCATCCCGGCAACCGCCTTTTTCATGCCGAAACGAGAGCCATTGGCCATCGCCAGGATCACGTCCGGGCCGGGCGTGACCACCGCGATGAAGGTGACGGCCGCAAAGGCAGCCATGGTGCTGATGTCCATGAACGAGCTCCTCCCGTGAGCGGCCTATCTTTGGCCGTTCAGATCGAACGTGTAAAGCACCGCCCGCTCAACCACGCATCGGTTCTCACCTGGCGAATTGCGCGTTGCGGGAAGGAACACGCCCGTCGAAGGACAGTTGAACAGCCTTTCCGGATCCGGCATCGACGGCATGAATGTGCAGATGCGGCTCCGTGCTGTTGCCAGAGTTGCCGACAGCGCCGATCGGATCGCCGGCGAGAACCCGCGCCCCGATCAAGGCGGTCACGCTCCCCTTGCGCAGATGCGCCAGTTCCACCCGCATGCCGTCGCAGGCAACGATCACGTGGTTTCCAGCCGGGTTGCCCCGATCCGCCTCGGGCGGGGGCAGGTCGGGCAGCCCATCCACTGCCGCGACGATCTCTCCCTCGCACGGGCTGACGACGGTCTTGCCGAAGATGGCATAGTCAGCGGGATCCCTAGGTAGCAGGCCGAACGCCCGGAAGCCGGCGTCGCCGATCGCCGTGATGTCGAGGGCATGCCGTTGCACCGGGTGATCGCTGTGATGATTGAGCACGCCGATGCCGCCGCCCTGAGCGACGACGAAGCGACCACCGGCCAGCGGAAACGATAGCCCGCGCGGACCGTGCTGCGAGCCGATGCCCCAGGCGACATAGGCGAGTGCTGCACCGAAGACGAAAAGAGAGGCTACGGTCGGCACCAGGCTGCGCGCCAATGCTCCGCGATCCAGCGACAGCCAGGGCCGGCGCCAATGTCGGGGCAACGAAACCAAAGACGCCGCGACCGCGAGCGCGGCCAGCGCCGCCCGGGTCCAGAAGCCGGCGATGTCCCAGCGGTTGAGAAGTCCGATCAGGGTGAGCAGCACGACGGTCTCTGCAAGCGCCAGCAGCCAGCCAAGCCGCGTCGGTTCATTCAGCCGCCACAGTCGCCAGATGAAGGCAAGCGGCAGCAGGATGCTGAGAACAAGCAGAAAACCGACGACAACGACCATGATCCCTCCTGTTGCACATGACGGCGCTGTTTACACAGGGAAAAAATAGGGATATTTTTTGTCCTTAATAGATGCGGGCGGCATCTGCCGGACGAAAAAAAGATCGTTAGAGCGTATGATCCTTAAGAGCCAAGTCGAATGGGCGTTGCACTGTTGCGCCATTCTCGCCGGCCTGCCCGAGGGCCGCTACCTATCGACCAAGGCGCTGGCCGAATTCCACGGACTTCCGAAGGAGTATCTGTCGAAGGCGCTGCAGAGCCTGTCACAGGCGGGCCTCGTCCACACGACCCTCGGTCCTTCGGGAGGCTACCGGCTGGCGAAAGCGCCGGCGGAACTGACTTTCCTCGATATCGTCGAGGCGGTCGAAGGCCGGTCGCGCACCTTCGTCTGTACCAATATCCGGGCCAACAATCCCTGTCGGGCGCCTGGTTACTGCGACGAGACCCCCTGTGCGGTGGCGCGCATCATGTGGGAGGCGGACGAAGCCTGGCGCGACAAGCTGCGAAGCGTGCGCCTGTCCGACCTGATGGAAATCCTCTCGAAGGAAATTCCCGCCGATCTCTCGAAGCGAAGCTTTGCCTGGGTGCTAGAACGCGCCGGATGAGCGGCGCCGGCCGCGGTTTCAGCAGGCGAAGCGTAGAGATAGGCCTGCGCCGGCAGATGCTCGGCAACTTGGCTGGCCCCAACGGTTGGGCCGAAAGAAGGGCCGGCTGCGCGATCGGCAGTCGGCCCTTGGCATGGCGTCACTTCGTCATCGGAAAGGTCAGTTCCTTTTCGGCGGTGTCGACGACGAAGACCGCCAGCAGCTTGGCGGGCGCGGTCTTGCTGCCGTTGGCGCTGACGCCGTGACGGTCGCCCGGCATCTCGGAGAAGCTCTCGCCGGCCTTGTATTCCTTGACTGGACCATCATTGACCTGGCTGAGGATCGAGCCTTCGAGCACCGTCGCATAGATGAAGGCCGTGCTCGCATGGGTGTGCGCATCGGACGAGCCGCCAGGCCCATATTCCACCAGAACGCCCTTAATGCTCTTGCCCGGAACGTTCGGCAATTCATGCTCATAGACGAGCGTCACCTTGGCAGCGTCACCGGCGACGGCGGTCCCGAACAGGGTTGCGGTAACGGCGAGGGTGGTGAGGAGAGACTTGATCATGTCGAAAATCCTTTCAGATGAGGGAGATGCGCGACGCGCGCGCCTCCGGTTCGGTTACTTGCGGGGTGCCGTTGCGAACCACTCTTCGAAGGTGATGCGGCCGAGGCGGGGATTGTTGTCGGAAACAAGCGAGCCGTCCTCGAGCAGAGCGCCGAAATAGCGCGCCTCCCGGTCCGGCTCGACCTTGCGATTGTCGCCCATCGCCCTGAGATAGCGGGCGACGAGATCGCTGAGGCGCGAGCGCTCCGGACCCGCAATCTCGATCGTGCCGTTGACGGGATCGGCGAGCGCCACGTCGGTCATGGCATCGGCAACATCGTCTGACGCGATCGGCTGCACATAGGCCGGCGACAGACGCACGAGGTCGCCGACGGTTCCCGATTGCGCGATCCCGCTCAGGAACTCCATGAACTGGGTCGAGTGCACGATCGTGTAGGGGATGCCACCGGCCTCGATCAGCTTTTCCTGCGCAAGCTTGCCGCGGAAGTAGCCGCTTTCCTGCAGCCGCTCGGTTCCGACCACGGAAAGCGCGATATGGTGTTTGACGCCGGCAGCCTTTTCGGCGGCAAGCAGATTGCGGCCCGACGTCTCGAAGAATTCGAGCACCGCCCTGTCCTCGAACGAGGGGGAGTTGGCGAGGTCGACGACGACCTCGCAGCCGCTGAGCGCTTCGGTGAGCCCCTCTTCCGTGATCGTATTGACGCCGGTGTTCGGGGAGGCGGCAATCACCTCGTGTCCGCGCTTGCGCAGGCGTTCGACCGTCTTCGAACCGATGAGGCCGGTCCCGCCGATGATGACGATTTTCATGGGATCCTCCATCGGCGGCGCCCATCGCGCCGCCGTGCATGATGGTTGCAGAGCGCGGGCTCAGTTGAGCCCGGCTTTGTCGAGCCCATAGAGCTTGTCGGCCGAGCCGGGCACGGACTTGAACGCGACGCTGACGCGGTTCCAGGCGTTGATGGCCATGATGGAGAAGGTCAGATCGGAGATCTCCTTTTCCGAAAGCTGGCCGCGCACGCGCTCATAGAGCTCGTCCGGAACGCCGCCCTCGGGCAATTTCGTCAGCACCTCGGTCCAGGCAAGTGCTGCGCGTTCGCGCGGCGCAAACAGGTTCGATTCCCGCCAGATTGCCACGTGGTAGAGGCGCAATTCGCTCTCGCCGTGGATCTTCGCCTCCTTCACATGCATGTCGACGCAGAACGCGCAGCCGTTGATCTGCGAAGCCCGCAGATTGACGAGATCGCGGATTGTCTGCTCGATGACGCTGTCCTTCAGGCTGAGGCTGAAGTCGGAGATTTTCTTGAAGAACTCGGGTGACTGCTGGGCATAGTTGAGGCGCTGGGTCATGGCTTTGCTCCTAATTAAGGACATCTATTATCCTTATGGATACAAGATATCCTTAATCGATGGACAGTAAAGCGCGCCGGGGGTAAACTCGGCGCATAAGGCTTATGTCGAAACGTTTGGGGGAAGCCGGATGGACATCGTTTCTGCGCTCAGAGCCTTCCTGCGGGTGGCGGAGACCGGCTCGTTTTCCGCGGCTGCCAACGATCTCGGCCTGACCCAGCCGGCGGTATCACGCCAGGTCTCGGCACTCGAGGAGCACCTGAGCATGCGTCTTCTGCACCGGACGACGAATGCGCTGGCGCTGACCGCCGAGGGGGAACACATGATCCCGATGGCGCTCAAAGTTGTCGAGGCGGTCGATGCTCTGAACGAGGCTTCCTGCGGCGAGACCGGCCTCGTGGCGGGCCGCGTGCGGCTCACCGTGCCCGCGCCGCTCGGGCTCTATCTGAGCGATCGCCTGGCCGCCCTGCTCGCCCGTCATCCGGGGCTTTCCGTAGAGATGTTGTTTCGCGAGGAACCATCGGAACTGGTTGGGGAGGGCATCGATCTGGAGGTTCGCTTGGGTCCGGTGTCGGAGGGCGGCCTGATCTGCCGGCGGATCGGCTGGACGACCGCGTTTCTGGTGGCGGCACCCGACTATCTGAACCGGCGCCCCGCGCCAAAGATTCCCGACGACGTCGGGAAGCATGAATGCATCTGCTACAGCCGCGCCGGCGACGGCCGCCAGTGGACGTTTTCCGACGGCTCCGGCGACGTTTTCGTGCGCATCGCGCCCCGGCTCGTCGCCAACAGTGCCGTGGCCGTGCATCGCGCGGTGCTCGCCGGCAACGGCCTTGCGATCCTCTCCCATATCCTGGCCTGCCCGGACATCGAGGCTGGCCGCTTGGTCAACGTCATGCCGGCATTCCCGCCGGCGCGCCTGCCGATCAGCGTCGTCTATCCCTCGCGCAGAAACGTGCCGCTACGCGTGCGCACCGTTCTCGATTTCCTTGTCCAGGTGGTCCGGGAAGACCCGCTGATGGCCTCCGCCTCCTGACCGTCGTTTGGGTCAGCGCTGGCCGGCCGAGGCGCGCAGGGGCAGCCCGCCATAGGCCTTGATCTCCTTCAGCACGAAGGTCGTCTGCATCTCCTTGATGCACGGCAGGCGCCGCACGACCTTCATGGCAAAATCCGAATAGGAATCGAGATCGGCAGAGACGACCTGGAGGAGAAAATCCGCATCGCCGGCAATGCTGTAGCAGGCAACGACGCTGTCGAGTTTCATCACCTCCTCGGCGAAGGCGTCCGCCTCCGCCTCCGTATGGCTGTCGATCTTTACCCGGATGAAGGCGAGCACCCCAAGGCCGATTTCCCGGCGATTGAGTACCGCCATGTAGCCCTGGATGACACCGTCGTCCTCCAGTTGCCGTACCCGCCGCCAGCAGGGCGAGGTCGACATGCCAACCTCCTCCGAAAGCGCCTGGTTGCTCAGGCGCCCGTCACTTTGCAGCGCGGTCAGGATCTTTACATCGGCGGGTGTCAGGGTGGCGGGCATCTTCTATCTCATTTTCTGCTCTATCGGGATGAATCTACCCCATCTTGGCAATTTCTCGCAACATCAGAAAGATACTGCCTCGCCACACGGTCTATTCTCCCGGCCGACCCAGCCTTTGAGAAACAGAGAGGAAACAGACCACGTGCTTCAGGACACCCGCCTCGCCATCATCGTCAATCCCGAACTGACACCCGGTCATCTCGCCAACACGATCGCCGCGATCTGCATCGGCATCGGCTCGGCGATGCCCGGTCTCGGTAACCAGCGGCTGACTGACAGCAGGCAGAACACCATCGACATCAGCTCCAACCGGCCCGTGCCGATCCTCCAGGCCGATGGCGCGACGATCCGTGCACTGCTCCTGAAGGCACTGCCGAAAGAAGACGATCGTGTCGTCGTGCCGTTTCCAGCCTTCGCGCGTTCGCTGCACAGCTATGCCGACTACGAGACGCAATTTCCGGAACGGGATCTCGCGCAGGAGACGATCGACGGCATCGGTCTTGCCGGCGACGTGAAGTGGGTCAGATCGCTGACGGGATCGCTGAAATTGCTGCGATAGGACAAAAGCACGCGCAACGGCACGGCGGGTCGGAGCCCGCCGCTTCCGGTATGTACATTTTTTTCACCGGAACCAGACCAATGCCAGGATTGGTGGCGACACATTCGCAACACCAACAGCCATTCGCTCGGAAAGGCCGCGCTTTCCGACTTGACGGCCTCTTCTCGCCTTGACGGGACCCGCCCCGCGCGACAAGCTCTGAAAACAATTTTCAGAATATCAGAATTCCTTCACATACCGCATCGGCTCGACGGCTCCCGCCCGCTGCCGAGGGTGCATCGCGCGACACGCTATCCGGGGAACAATGCGCATGACCAACCAACGGCTCATCATGCTGATCTTCTTCCTGCAACCGATCGCCTTCGGCGCCTGGCTGCCGCGTATTCCCGACGTGCAGCAAAGGCTCGGCCTCGGCCCGGCGGAACTGGCGATCGCGCTGCTCGGCATGCCCGTCGGCATTCTGCTGACCCTGCCGTTTGCCGGCCGTTTTGTCGCCTGGATCGGCGGCCGTGCGACCATCCTCTACGGCTTCGTCGTCTTTCTGGCGCTCGTCTGGCTACCGACATGGGCCCCGAACATCGAGGTGCTCTTCGTGGCGCTCGCCATCGTCGGCGCAGCGTTGACGACGCTCGAACTCGGCCTCAATGTCGAGGCCGACGCGATCGAGAAGCACTCCGGGCAGCTGATCATGAGCACCTGCCACGGCTTCTGGAGCCTCGGCATCATGACCGGCAGCCTGGTTGGCGTCGGCTTCGCGGCGCTGCACGTGGCACCGGAATGGGCGGTGCCGCTGACGGCGGCAGGCATGTTGCCGATCAGCGTCTACTTCGCCCGGAAGCTGCCGCTCCTGAAGACCGGCGAGGCCGCGGCTGCCGAAGCGGCGCCCTCCAGACGCAAGCTGCCGGGCTGGGCATTGCTTGGCGTCTGCTTCTTCGTCTTTGGCATCACCATGACCGAAGGCGCCGTCGCCGACTGGTCGGCGGTCTTCCTGCGCGACATCTTCGGGCTTTCCAGCGCCAGCGCCGGTTTCGGCTACTCGATCTTCGCCTTCATGGTGGCTGCCGGGCGCTTTGCCGGCGACCGGCTGAAGGCGAGCTACGGCCCGGTTGCGGTGGCACGTGCCTGCGGTATCGCCAGCATTAGCGGGCTCATTCTCGTGGTGGTAAGCCCCGCCGCCTGGGCAGCGCTTCTCGGCTTTTCTGCCATGGGCTTCGGCGTATCCGTCGGCTTTCCCTTCGCCGTCACCGCCGCTGCCGACCAGAAGGACCGGCCGGCGGCCGCGAGTGTCGCCATTCTGTCCTTCATCGCGCTGCTCGGCTTCCTGCTCGGGCCGCCGCTGATCGGCCTGATCGCCGAATACAGCGACATGCGCTTCGGTCTTGGCGTGCTCGTGCCCTTCCTCGCCGTCAGCCTGCTCTTGACCGGCCGGATCAAGCCCGCGGCCCGTCTGGACGTGCAAGACGACGCCCCGCAGGCCGCCAGCCGCGCATAAAGGCCACGGCAACAGACAACACGAAAAGCCCCGGCCATCCCAGGCCGGGGCTTTCGTCGTTCATCGTCTGGCGTGTCTTACTTGCGCGCCGCCATGGTGTTGTAGCTGGTGATGAGGTTGCGGTAGTCCGGGATGTGGTTCGAAAATAGCGTGCCGAGACCCTCGATGTCGTTGCGCCAGTCGCGATGCAGCTCACAGGCAACGCCGAACCAGGTCATCAGCTGAACGCCGGCGGCGGTCATGCGCGACCAGGCGGAATCGCGGGTCACCTCGTTGAAGGTGCCGGAAGCATCCGTCACCACGAAGACCTCGAAGCCTTCCTCGATCGCCGAAAGCGCCGGAAACGCCACGCAGACCTCGGTCACGACGCCGGCGATCAGCAGCTGCTTCTTGCCGGTGGCCTTCACCGCCTTGACGAAGTCCTCATTGTCCCAGGCGTTGATCTGGCCCGGACGGGGAATGAAGGGCGCATCGGGAAACTGTTCCTTCAGCTCCGGAACCAGCGGGCCGTTCGGGCCATCCTCGAAGCTGGTTGTGAGAACCGTCGGCAGCTTGAAGTACTTGGCGAGATCACCGAGCGCCAGGACATTGTTCTTGAACTTGTCCGGGTCGAAGTCGCGCACCAGCGACAACAGGCCGGTCTGATGGTCGACGAGCAGGACGGCAACATCATCCTTGTTGAGGCGTACGTAGGGCTTGGTCATCGGAAGTCCTTTCCTTCGTTTTGTTTTCATCACCGCCAGCGGCCTTCGTTGCCGATCTGCTGTGATTGAACGTAAGCTACTGCAGGACCGTTGCCGCCAAAAGATTGTGAATTTCGACGCAGCGTCCTATGAATAGAACGATGCAGGACCTGAACGACCTCTATTATTTTGTCCAAGTCGTGGATCATGGCGGCTTTGCGGCTGCGGCACGGGCAACCGGTACGCAGAAATCCCGGCTGAGCCGGCGCATTGCGATGCTGGAAGACCGGATCGGGGTTCGGCTGATCCAGCGTTCGCCGCGCCGGTTCTTCGTTACCGATGTCGGCCGCGAATATTACCAGCGCTGCGTCGCGGTGTTAATCGAGGCGGAAGCGGCCGATGCCTTCATCGCGCAGCATCAGGGAGAGCCGCAGGGCATCATCCGGGTGAGCTGCCCGACCGCATTGATCTCGTTCCAGTTCGGCCGGCTCTTTGCCCGGTTCATGACCGCCCATCCGCGGATCGGCCTGCAGCTGGAAAGCACCAACCGGCGCGTGGATGTGATCGCCGAAGGTTTCGACGTTTCGATCCGTGTCCGGTTCCCGCCGCTCGAAAAAAGCGAGCTGGTGATGCGCAAGCTCGACGACAGTTCGCAATATCTCGTCGCCAGGCCCGGATTTCTGAAGGCGCCGATCGCTGAGCCCGCGCAACTGACGGGATTGCCGAGTCTTGCCTGGACTTCGGCCACGCACACCTATGAATGGCGGCTGGAAAGCGCCGATGGAGAACGGGCCGTCATCCGCCACGAGCCACGTTTCCTGACCGACGATATGGCGGCGCTACGCGAAGCGGCGCTCGACGGCGCCGGCATCGTGCAACTGCCGACGATGATGATCTGGAAGGACCTGGCAGCCGGCACGCTGGTGCCCGTGCTGCCGCAATGGCGCCCGGCGTCCGGCGTCGTGCACGCCGTCTTTCCTTCGCGGCGCGGGCTACTGCCCTCCGTTCGCACCTTCATCGACTTTCTTGCCCAGGAATGCGCCGCCGATCGCCTGGCGATCGACGAAAGCCTGGCATGGCCGGCAAGGCCACCCCATATCACGGCCTAACGCATCCGGCGCTCAACGGGCTCCCTTGACGTGCTACCCCGGCGGCCGCCCTCCGCGGACCCATGCGCTGGCCGCATAGTAGCCATTCCTTGCATATCGCGCCGCAACGCACGATCTTATTGGAGAAGCCGCGTTCGACGCCGGCTCCCCTCCTGGACTCACCCCAGTCGTAGACTTTTCCCCCGGCTTCGGCCGGCGCGGCCATTTCGGCTTGAACAATAGGGAAGGTAATCATGCAGACAACTGCCAAAACTCCCGACGCCAAGACACTGGATGCCATGACGCTGGATGAACGCTCGAACATGATGGCGCTGGTAGCGGAAGCGCTCGAGGCAACGGCCGAGAAGGCCTACGAGATCGGCGACGACCGGTTCGCCGAGAACTCGATCAGCCTCGCCAACATCATCATCGGCTGTGCGGACGACCTGGTGGTCGGCGACTTGCCAGCCGCCGAACTGCTTTTGCAGCAGGGCATAGCACTTCTCAGCCTGTTTCCGGGCGAACCCCGGGAATTCACCTTGCACTAGCCCTTGCAACCACGGCCGACGGCCAGTCGGCCGTGGTCAGGCGTCCCCGAGCGCGAGGTCGACCGCAGCAAGCGCGTGGATCTCGGTCGTATCGAACACCGGGACCGGGCTATCAGCCTGTGAAATCAAAAGCATGATCTCGGTGCAGCCCATGATGATCGCTTCCGCGCCCGCATCGACAAGCCGCGCGATGATGGCGCGATAGGCGTCGCGCGAGCTGTCTTTGACGATACCGGCAACGAGTTCGCGGTAGATGATCTCGTGCACCTTCGCCCGGTCTTCCACCTCCGGCACCAGCACATCGAGACCGAATTTTTCCGCCAAGCGACCTTTGTAGAAGTCCTGTTCCATGGTGAAGGCCGTTCCGAGCAGGCCGACTTTGCGAAGGCCCGCCGCCTTGATCTTCTCCGCCGTCGGGTCGGCGATATGCAGCAGCGGAATGGAGACGGCTGCCGAAACGTCCGCCGCCATCTTGTGCATGGTGTTGGTGCAGATCATCAGGAAATCGGCGCCGCCTGCCTCGAGACGTCGCGCTGCGGCGATCATCTCTCCCGTCAGGGCCGGCCAGTCGCCGTGATGCTGCAGGCGCTCGATCTCGCCGAAGTCCATCGACCACATCAGCGATTTCGCCGAGTGCACGCCGCCGAGGCGCGCGCGAACCGTCTCGTTGATGATGCGGTAATACTCCGCCGAGCTCTCCCAGCTCATGCCGCCGATCAGGCCGATGACCTTCATTCTCTTCTCCCTTTTCAATCCGGACTCCGGGCTAACAAATCCCGCGCCTTCGCGATAGCTCCCGCCCACTTATGCACCCTCCAGGACAAGGGTTCCGGCCCGCCGCTGCCGGCGGTTGTGACAAGACGACGACAGCCGGTTGACATTTCCGGCTTCGTGCCTTTTTATATTCCAAAATAAAGAACGACATAGCATAACTATGGAATATGAGGAGGAGAAAATATGAAATCGACTAAACTCGCATTGCTTATTGGAACCGCATTGGTGGCATCGGCAACTCTCGCCTTTGCGCAGGAAAAGGGCGGCGTGATCAACGTCGCGACGGTCGGTGAGCCGCCGACCCTCGACCCGATGGCATCGACGGCCGACCTCGTCGGCATAGTCTCGCAACACATCTTCGAGACGCTCTACACCTTCGACAAGGACTGGAAGCCGACCCCGCTTCTGGCGGCAGCACTTCCGGAGATCAGCGCCGACGGCAAGACCTACACGATCAAGCTGCGCTCGGGCGTCAAGTTCCACGACGGCACCGATCTCGACTCGAAGGACGTCGTCGCCTCGCTCGAGCGCTGGACCAAGGTCGCCTCGCGCGGCAAGCAGACGGCAACGACGATTTCCGGCATCGAAGCGATCGACCCGCTGACGGTGAAGATCTCGCTCACCACCCCTTACGCGCCGCTCGTTTCGCTGCTCGCCTTCAACAACTCCGCGGCGATCGTGCTTCCTTCCGAAAAGCAGGCCGAGCCGATGACTGATTTCGTCGGCACCGGCCCCTACCAGCTGAAGGAACGCAAGGCGGACCAGTACATCCAGCTCACCCGGTACGATGCCTACAAGTCGCCGGAAGGCGAAGCCAACGGCTATGGCGGCGCCCGCCACCAATATGCCGACGAAATCCGCTTCGTGCCGGTTCCGGACCCGAACACCCGCGTCGAAGCGGCCGTTTCCGGCCAGTATGACTATGTCGATTCTCTGCCGGTCGAATCCTTCGAACGCGTCAAGGGTTCGAGCGCTTCCGAACCCGTCATGCTGCAGCCCTTCGGCTGGCCTGTCTTCGTCTTGAACTCCGGCAACGGCATGACCAAGAACCTCGACCTGCGCAAGGCGATCCGCGCTTCGCTCAGCATGGAAGACATGATGGCGGCAGCCTTCGGCACCACAGACTTCTATGCGCTCGACGCCGCTCTCTACCCGTCGCAGTTTACCTGGCGGACCGATGCCGGCACCGAAGGCGCCTACAACATCGCCGATGCGGAAAAGGCTGGCGAACTCCTGAAGGCCGCCGGCTACAAGGGTGAGCCGCTGCGCATCCTGACGAGCCGCCAGTATGAGTTCCACTACAAGATGGCGCAGGTCGCGGCCGAGTATCTGAAGCTCGCCGGCTTTACCGTCGATCTGCAGGTGGTCGACTGGGCGACGCTGACCCAGCGCCGTGCCGACCCGACGCTCTGGGACATCTACATCACCCACAGCCCCTTCCTGCCGGAACCGGCCCTCATCGGCATGATGTCGACCAAGGCGCCCGGCAACTGGGATACGCCGGCGCGCGCCAAGGCGGTCGATGCCTTCAACGCCGAATCCGACCCGGCCAAGCGCGTGGCGCTGTGGGCAGACGTGCAGAAGGTGATCTTCGAGGAAGTGCCGTTCATCAAGATCGGCGACTTCAACGCGCTTTCGGCGAAGTCGAAGTCGCTCGACGGCGTCTCGCCGGCCCCGTGGCCGTACTTCTGGAACGCTTCGATCAAGAAGTAAGCTCCCCCTCCCAAGGGACTTCGGCGGGCAGCCGGGCCATGCGCCTGGCGCCCGCTCGAAGGGGCGCGTCACTCCACCCTTGCGGCGGAGCGCACAGGAAAGGTTCGAGGCCACCATGTTACGCTACATCTTCCAACGGCTGATGGGCATGATCGTCGTCATGGCGATTGTCGTCACGATCGTCTTCGTCATCGTCCGCGTGACGCCCGGCGATCCCGCCGCCGTCATGCTCGGTCCGGAAGCAACCCAGGAAGACATTACGGCGCTGCGCAGCCGGCTTGGCCTCGACCAGTCGCTCGGCCTGCAATATGTTTACTATATCGGACAACTGCTGCAGGGCGATCTCGGCCAGTCGATCTTCCTCAACCAGCCGGTCACGTCAGCACTGGCGGAGCGTGCCGAGCCGACCTTCTTCCTGACCCTGTTCTCAATCGTCATCGCCTGCGCCATCGCGCTGCCGATCGGCATCTATGCCGCCTACAGGCGCGGCTCCTTCGTCGACCAGGCGGCAACAACGCTTGCCATGCTCGCCGCCAGCATACCGAGTTTCTGGCTTGGCCTGATCCTGATCCAGGTCTTTGCCGTGCGTTTCGGCTGGTTCCCGGTCTCCGGCTATGGCGGCCCCGGATCCTCCTTCACCGAGCGCATGTATCACCTGACCTTGCCGGCGATCGCGCTCGGCGTCGTCTCCTCGGCGCTGATCCTGCGCTTTACCCGTGCATCGATGCTCGACGTGCTCGGCGACGATTTCATCCGCACCGCCCGCGCCAAAGGCCTCGGCGAACGCAAGGTGGTGATGAAGCACGCACTGAAAAACGCGCTGATCCCGATCCTGACGATCATTGGCCTCACCGCCGCCGTGCTGATCTCGGGTGCGGTTGTCACGGAAACCGTCTTTGGCCTGCCCGGCGTCGGCAATCTCGTCGTCTCCGCCGTGCTTCGCCGCGACTATCCCGTCATCCAGGGCGCGCTGCTCGTCATTGCCGCGCTCTACGTGCTGATCAATTTCGTGATCGACATGCTCTATCTCCTCGTTGATCCAAGGGTGCGCTACTGATGTCTATCACCGTATCTGCCCCCACCGAGAGCGAAGGCCGCAAGTTCGTCCGCCGGCTGTTGAAGCGCAAAACCGTTGCCTTCGGCCTGATCGTGCTCACCGTCTTCGTGCTGCTTGCCGTCTTCGCGCCGCTGATCGCACCCTATGCGCCCGGCAAGCTGTCGATCGTCAACCGGCTGCAGCCGCCGAGCCTGCAATGGTTCTTCGGCACCGACGAGTTCGGCCGCGATGTCTTCTCCCGCACCATCTATGCCGGCCGATTGTCGCTGCTTGTCGGTGCGGCGGTCGTCACGCTTGCAACCGTGATCGGCGTCGTGCTCGGTCTGCTCGCCGGCTTCTTTCCGAAGCTCGACACGCCGATCGCCCGCGTCATCGACGCGATGATGGCCTTCCCGGACATCCTGCTTGCGATCGCGCTGGTCGCGGCCTTGGGCCCCTCGCTGACGACCGTCATCATCGCGCTCAGCATCGTCTATGCGCCGCGGCTCGCCCGCGTGGTGCGCGCCTCGACACTGGTCATCCGCGAGCTTCCTTATGTCGAGGCGGCCCGCGCGCTCGGGATCTCGACGCCACACATCATGACGCGTCACGTGCTGCGCAATCTGCTTTCGCCCGTCCTCGTGCAGGGCACCTTCCTCTTCGCCCATGCGATGCTTGCCGAAGCCGGGCTTTCCTTCCTCGGCGTCGGCGTCAGCCCGGAAATCCCGACCTGGGGCACGATGATCGCCTCGGGGCGTCAATATATCGGCCAGGCCGACTGGGTAACGCTCTTCCCCGGCATCGCCATCGTGCTTTCGGTCTTGTCGCTGCAGATGGTCGGTGACGGCCTGCGCGATATGCTCGATCCCCGCCTCAGAAAGGACCTGTAAGTCATGACGACCGCAACATCGAACGCCGGTCCGGTGCTGATCCGGCAGGTGAAGCCCGTCGCCTTCGGCATGGCCGCGCCGGCTGAAACCACCGACATCCTCGTCGACGACGAAGGCCGCATCGCAGCCCTCGGCCCGAACCTGGAGGCATCAGGCGACGTGCGTCGCATAGAGGGCAAGGGCGCCTGGATCTCGCCCGGCTGGATCGACCTGCACGCCCACGTCTGGCACGGCGGCACCGACATTTCTGTGCGCCCGCAGCTTTGCGGCATGGAGCGCGGCGTCACCACGATCGTCGACGCGGGTTCGGCCGGTGAAGCCAATTTCCACGGCTTTCGCGAATACATCATCGAGCCGTCGCGCGAGCGCATCAAGGCGTTCCTCAATCTCGGCTCGATCGGGCTTGTCGCCTGCAACCGCGTCAGCGAACTCTCCGACATCCGCTCGATCGACATCGACCGTATCATCGCCTGCTACCAGGAAAACCGCGAGCACATCGTCGGCCTGAAGGTGCGCGCCAGCCACGTCATCACCGGTTCCTGGGGCGTGACGCCGGTGAAGCTCGGCAAGAAGATCGCCAAAATCCTGAAGATCCCTGTCATGGTGCATGTCGGCGAGCCGCCGGCGCTCTATGACGAGGTTCTGGAAATCCTCGGGCCCGGCGACATCGTCACCCATTGCTTCAACGGCAAGGCCGGTTCCAGCATCATCGAGGACGAGGACCTGTTTGAGCTTGCCGAACGCTGCGCCGGCGAAGGCATCCGCCTCGACATCGGCCACGGCGGCGCCTCGTTCTCCTTCCGCGTGGCGGAAGTGGCGATCGCCCGCGGTCTGCTCCCCTTCTCGATCTCCACCGACGTGCACCTGCGCAGCATGAACCAGTCCGTCTGGGACCTGGGCACCACCATGTCGAAGCTCTTGAGCGTCGGCATGCCTTTCGAAAAGGTGGTCGAGGCCGTGACCCAAGCGCCCGCCTCGGTCATCCGCCTGCCGATGGACAATCTGCTTACCGTCGGCGCCCGCGCCGAATTCACCCTCTTCGACCTCGTCGATAGCGAGCTTCGGGTCTTCGATTCACTCGGCGCCGAAGCGCACCTCAACCGCCTCTTCGAGCCGCGCTACGCGGTCATGGGCACCCACGTGGTTGCCGCCAATCGTTACCAGCCGCAGCATATCGAGTGCCCGGACCACAGCCACGGCTTCAGCTACCGCTAAGCCAGGGCGACAGAATACAGAAATGACAGGACAACGCGTGAACAGTATGGACCCGAAAAACGACAGCCCCGTCGCTGTCTCACCCTACGAACGCCTTCAGGCCCTCGGCATCAACCTGCCGCCTGCGCCACCGCCGATCGCCAATTTCGTGACGCATGTGCGCGAAGGCAACATCCTGTATCTCTCCGGCCAGGGCCCACGCGAGCCCGACGGTCATCTCTACGCCGGCAAGGTCGGCGGCGATGTCGACATCGACAGCGCCTATGACCACGCACGGTTAACCGGCATCAACCTGCTTGCGGTCATGCATGATGCGCTCGGAGACCTCGGAAAGGTCAAGCGCATCGTCAAGATCCTGGGCATGGTCAATGCCGTTCCGGATTTTGCCGAACATCCGCGCGTCATCAACGGCTGCTCGGACCTGATGATGGACGTTTTTGGAGCGGCCGGCAGCCATGCGCGCTCGGCGGTGGGTTTCGGGTCGTTACCCGGCAACATCACCGTCGAGATCGAGGCGATCGTCGCTCTGCACGAGTGACGACGGGAGGTCGGATCAGTGGCTGCGCCAGCCCATCATTTTTTCGATCCGCTCGGCGGAAACCCTGACGTGATCGGCGTAGAACGCCCGGTCGTCGAGGATTTTCTGCTCGGGCAGGACGATCGAGATCGTGGCAGCGCAATTGCCCTTATCGTCGAGGATCGGGGCTGCGACGCAGGCGACGGCATAGTCGGATTCGCCCGCCTGGATCGACAGCCTTGCGGAAAGCGCGCTTTCAGCCTGGGCGGAGAGCGCGGCCGGATCGATATCGGCGCGGCCGGTCGGCGAGGTTCGTGCGCAGCGGCGGAACAGCTCCAGCCGTTCGTCGGCGGGCAGATGCCCCACCAGAAGACGGCCCGACGCCGTCCAGTTGAGCGGCACGCGGGTACCGACGCGCGAGGTCACCTGGAAATGGCCGGGACCATCGGCCATGGCGAGCACCTGCATGTAGTCGCCGTCGCGGCCGCAAAGCTGGATCGTCTCGGCAACTTCACGGCCGAGGTCGTGCATCTCGCGGGTGGCGACGCCGAGGAAATCGAGCGAGCGGGCATAGGCAAGGCCATAGTGATAGAGCCGGTCGCCGAGCCAGACGAGCCCATCGGCATCGCGGCTAAGCAGGTTCTTTTCGACCATGTCGTCGACGATGACATAAGCGGTCGACAGCGGCGCGCCGACAGCCTTGGCAATCGCGTAGACGCCACTCGGGGAACCCGTCTCATAAAGGAAATCGAGCACCTGCAAGGCGCGATCCATGCCGCTCACGCGCGAGCGGCGCGGCTTGCCGGTCGTTTCCATATCGTCGGTCGGCTCGACGCCGGTCATCGTCTTGTCCACTGCTTCACTCCTGCACCGCTCGAAGGGCGTGCTGCCGGTAAAATCTCGGCTTCCGCTGCCGCCGCGCCGCCGATGGCGGCCGCGTCAGATAGCGCAAAGCCTCACTCATACTTCATTACTATGGTAGATATTCCGCGAAGACGGAATAGTCTACCCGCTTCGACCGCCAGAAAATCATATGGAGACCACTATGCCTGACCGTGACATTCGCGAAGCTCTCGGACTTCGTCCCGTTATCAACGTCTCCGGCACGATGACCAGCCTCGGCGCATCGATCGTGGTCCCGGAAGCGATCGCGGCCATGACAGGCATACTGCCGCAGTTCGTCGAGATCAACGACCTGCAGCGCAAGGTGAGCCCGGTGATTGCTCGGCTGACGGGTGCCGAGGCCGGCTTCATCACGGCGTCCTGCTCCGCCGGCATCAGCCTCGCCATTGCCGGCACCATGACCGGAAGCGACCTTGCCGCCATCGAGCGCCTGCCGGATACGACCGGCCTCAAGAATGAAGTCATTCTGCAGATGGGCCATGTGGTCAGCTACGGCGCGCCCGTCGACCAGGCGATCCGGCTTGCCGGCGCCAAGCCGGTGATCGTCGGCCAGGCGACGTCGGCCTATCGCTACCATATCGAAGGCGCGATCAACGAGCGCACCGCTTGCGCCGTCTACGTCGTCTCGCATCACGTGGTGCAATACGGTCTCGTCGGCCTCAGGGAATTTGCCGAGGTCTGCCATTCGAAGGGTGTGCCGGTCATCGTCGACGCCGCTTCCGAATACGACCTGCGCATCTTCCTCGATGAGGGCGCCGACATCGTGCTCTATTCCGGCCACAAGTTCCTGGGCGGCCCGACCTCCGGCATCGTCGCCGGCAAAAAGGAAATGGTGCGCAACACCTTCCTGCAGAACCTCGGCATCGGCCGCGGCATGAAGGTGGGCAAGGAAAGCATGCTCGGCGTGATGGCGGCACTTCAAGCCTGGGAAACCCGCGACCATGCCGGCATCCGCGAGCGCGAAACCGGTTATCTGAACCTCTGGCGCGAGACGCTCGACGGCCGTCCCGGCATCAAGCCGGTGATCGAGGCCGACCCGACCAACAACCCGCTCGACCGGCTGCGCGTCAACATCGACCCGCAGGAAGCCCATATCACCGCCTGGGATCTCGCCGATGCGCTGGCCCGCGGCGCGCCGCCGATCATCGTGCGAGACCACGAGGCCGAGCACAATTACTTCTACCTCGACCCCTGTAACCTGCATCCGGGCCAGGAGAAGATCGTCGCCAGCCGCCTCGCCGAGGAGCTCGACAAGGCGAGAGCCTCGAACGAGATCATCGCCACGTCGCTCGCCGAACGCAACGCACGCCGCTTCGCCGGCCTGCTGCGCTGGCCCGACTGACCCGACGACCAACTAAGATACGCGCAGCATCTGACGGAGGAAACGAGATGACCGAGACCAAAGCCCAGCCGGACCGTTCGACGGCGCCCGTTCTCTCCGTCGAGAACCTGACGACCTCTTTCCTGGTCGACGGCGCCTGGAAGCCTGTCGTCCGGGACATATCGTTTACCGTCGCGCCCGGCGAAACCGTGGCGATCGTCGGCGAATCCGGCTCGGGCAAGAGCGTCACTTCGCTCTCGATCATGCGGCTCCTGCAGAAGGAGACGAGCCGCGTCGAAGGGCGGGTGATGATGGGCGGGCGCAACATCCTCGACTTGCCGGAATCTGAGATGCGCCGCGTGCGCGGCAACGATGTCGCGATGATCTTCCAGGAGCCGATGACCAGCCTCAATCCGCTGTTCACCATCGGTGACCAGATCTCCGAGGCCCTTCTCTGCCACAGGCCAATGTCGAAGGCCGACGCCCGGGCGGAAACCATCCGATTGCTCGAAAAGGTCCGCATTCCCTCCGCCGCCTCGCGCTTCGACGAATACCCGCACCGCTTCTCCGGCGGCATGCGCCAGCGCGTGATGATCGCCATGGCGCTCGCGAGCCGGCCGAAGCTCCTGATCGCCGACGAGCCGACGACGGCGCTCGACGTCACCATCCAGGGCCAGATCCTCGACCTGATCAAGGTGTTGCAGGAGGAGGAAGGCACCTCGGTGCTCTTCATTACCCACGACATGGGCGTGGTCGCCGAAATCGCCGACCGCACGGTGGTGATGTTCCGCGGTGACGCGGTCGAGACCGGCAACACCGAGGACATCTTCCTTCGGGCGAAACACCCCTATACCCGCGCACTGCTCTCGGCCGTGCCGATGCTCGGCTCGATGAAGGGCGAAAGCCAGCCGATGCGTTTTCCCGTCATCGACGCCGCGACCGGGCTGCCTTCGGCGACGGCGGAAGCCACCGATACGGTCCAGGCCGGCCGCAAGCCGATCCTCGAGGTCAAGAACCTCGTCAAGCGCTTCGACATCCACGCCGGCTTGCTCGGCAAGCTCAAAGGCCGCGTCCACGCCATCGAGAACGTCTCCTTCAGTCTGCAGCCGGGCGAGACGCTGTCGCTCGTCGGCGAATCCGGCTGCGGCAAGTCGACGACCGGCCGGGCCATCATGCGGCTGATCGAGCCGGAAAGCGGCTCCGTGACGCTCGACGGCCAGAACGTCCTCAAAATGGATCGCAGGCAGCTGCGCGAAATGCGCCGCACCATGCAGATGATCTTTCAGGATCCTTTCGCGAGCCTCAATCCGCGCATGACGGTGGGCGCTGCGATCGCCGAACCCTATCTCGAACACAAGCTCGGCACGGCACGGCAGGCGCGTGAGAAGGTCGCCGACCTGCTCGAACGCGTCGGCCTGCAGGCCGACATGGCCGCCCGCTACCCGCACGAGTTCTCCGGCGGCCAGCGCCAGCGCGTCTGCATCGCACGCGCCTTGGCGCTCGACCCGAAGCTGATCGTCGCCGACGAGTCTGTCTCGGCACTCGACGTCTCGATCAAGGCACAGGTCATCAACCTCTTGCTCGACCTGCAGGCGAGCCTCGGCCTTGCCTATCTTTTCATCTCGCACGACATGGCCGTCGTCGAGCGCGTCAGCCACCGGGTCGCCGTGATGCATCTCGGCGAGATCGTCGAAATCGGCTCGCGTGCGCAGGTTTTCGAGAATCCGCAGCATCCCTATACGAAGAAGCTGATGGCCGCCGTCCCAATCGCCGATCCGACCCGTCGCCATGCGCGCCGCAATGTCGCGAGCG
This sequence comes from Ensifer sp. Root954, assembly GCF_001429005.1. NCBI lineage: Bacteria > Pseudomonadati > Pseudomonadota > Alphaproteobacteria > Hyphomicrobiales > Rhizobiaceae > Ensifer > Ensifer sp. Root954. The sequence goes on along the minus strand of NZ_LMJM01000001.1, from coordinate 496,342 downwards.
ACGAGCTGAAGAGCCCCTTGCGCGCGCCCAACTACGTTCCGGAAACGCGGCGCTTTCAGCAGGTCGCAGACGATCACTTCGTCCAGGTCTGACCGGGTTGCACCTATCGGGCCGCATCCGGCACGCTGAAGACGTACCGGGTCTCGCGTGCCCTTCGATGCGAAAGGCCAATCGTTCGACGACCGTCAGAACGGCAGCCGGGCGTTCTCCTTGACTTCCTTCATCACAAAGAAGGTGCGCGTCTGGCGTACCCCCGGTAGCGCAATCAGCTTCTGACCGTGCAGTTTGTTGAAGTCCGCCATGTCTCGGACCCGGATTTTCAAAAGATAGTCGAAGTCGCCAGCAACGAGATTGCAGTCGAGCACTTCCTTCATCTCCAGCACCGCGCCCTCGAAGGCCGCAAAGCTCTCGGGCGTCGAACGATCGAGCACAACGCCGACCATCACCAACGCTCCGAGACCGACCGCTGCCGGCGCGACCTCCGCCCTCACACCGGTGATATGACCCTCTTCGAACAACCTCTGTGTTCGCCGATGACAGGTCGCCGGACTGACGTTTACCCGCTCGGCAAGGTCGGCGTTGGTCAGCCGTCCTTCGGATTGCAGGGCACGCAGGATCTTGAGATCGATCCGGTCAAAATCATCATCGGAAGAATCTTTCATTATCTATCCCGTTTATTGAAGAAAATCAAAACTTGATCGGAACTGTATTCTATCCAGCGAAATTTTGACAGCAATTTAGAGAGCACCTTTCACGAGACTTCGCCTATCCTTCTCCTACAATTTTCACACGGAGGCCTGGATCATGTCACTGCTTGAGAAGTTCGAACGCTACCCCCTCACCTTCGGCCCGACGCCGATCGAGCATCTGCCGCGACTGACGGCGGCGCTCGGCGGAAAGGTCGCGATTTACGCCAAACGCGACGACTGCAATTCCGGCCTCGCCACGGGCGGCAACAAGCTCCGGAAGCTTGAGTATATCGTGCCCGACGCAATCGCTTCGGGCGCCGATACGCTGGTCTCGATCGGCGGCGTGCAGTCGAACCACACCCGCATGGTCGCCGCCACTGCTGCCAAGATCGGCATGAAATGCGTCGTCATCCAGGAAAAATGGGTGCCGCACTATGATGCGGTCTATGACCGCGTCGGCAACATCCTGATGACACGGCTGATGGGGGCGGACAGTCGACTCGTCGACGACGGTTTCGACATCGGTATTCGGAAGAGCTGGGAAGATGCGATCCAGTCGGTTAAGGATGCCGGCGGCAAGCCCTACCCGATCCCGGCCGGCGCCTCGGTGCACAAGTATGGCGCACTCGGCTACGTCGGCTTTGCCGAAGAGGTGGCGGCACAGGAAAAGGAGCTCGGCTTCACCTTCGACTACATCGTCGTCTGCGTCGTCACCGGCTCCACCCAGGGCGGCATGATCGTCGGCTTTGCCGCACAGGACCGCGCCAATCGGGTGATCGGCATCGACGCATCGGGCACGCTCGAGCAGACCCGCTCCCAGGTTCGAAAGATCGTCGACTCGACGGCCGAACTGGTTCGCCTCGGCAGGGCGATCCGCGAAGACGAGATCGTGATCAATCCCGATTACGCCTATCCCGCCTATGGCGTACCATCAGAGGAAACCAACGAGGCGATCCGGCTCGCGGCTCGCACCGAAGCGATGATTACCGACCCTGTCTATGAGGGCAAATCCATGCAGGGGATGATCGACCTTACCCGCAAGGGATTCTTCCCGGAGGGGTCTCGCGTTCTCTACGCCCACCTCGGCGGCGCACCGGCGCTCAACGGCTACAGCTACTACTACAAGGACGGCTGAGTCCTTGGCCTAGACTGTCACCTTACGTCCTTCTCCATCGGAACCTGGCGATGACCGACACGACCCATCTGAAGACCATTGAAAAGCGCCTGCTCTGGCTCTCCCACTGGATGATCCATCACGCCAACCACATCCGGCCGAAGGTCGACGGCATCAAGACTGGGGGGCATCAGGCCAGTTGCGCCTCGGTCGTCTCGATCATGACCGCGCTCTATTTCTCGGCGCTCAGGCCGGAGGATCGTGTTGCCGTCAAGCCGCATGCGGCGCCGGTCTTCCACGCGATGCACTATCTGATGGGCCGACAGACGCGCGAGAAACTTGAGAACTTCCGCGGCTTTGGCGGGGCGCAGAGCTATCCGAGCCGGACCAAGGATGTCGACGATGTCGATTTTTCGACCGGCTCCGTCGGTCTCGGCGTCGGCATCACCGCGCTCGCCTCGATCGTCCAGGATTTCGTCCGTGCCAAACAATGGGGCGAGGGCAAGATCGGCCGCATGGTCGCGCTCGTCGGCGATGCCGAGCTTGACGAAGGCAACGTCTACGAGACGCTGCAGGAGGGCTGGAAGAACGCCCTCAGGAACTGCTGGTGGATCATCGACTATAACAGGCAGTCGCTCGACGGGATCGTGCGCGAGGGCCTGTTCGAGCGCGTCGAGAAAATCTTCGACGCCTTCGGCTGGGACGTGGTGCGGGTGAAATATGGCGTGCTACAGCGCGCGGCCTTTGCCGAACCGGGCGGCGAGAAGCTGCGCGACTGGATCGACGGTTGCTCCAATCAGGACTATGCGGCGCTGACTTTCATGGGCGGTGCCGTCTGGCGCAAGCGGCTTGCCGACGATCTTGGCGACCAGGGTGACGTCTCGGCGCTCATCGAGCGGCGCAGCGATGCCGAGCTTTCAGCGCTGATGGAGAACCTCGGTGGCAACTGCGTCGAGACGATGGCCGAAACCTTCGCAGCGATCGACCATGATCGGCCGACCTGCTTCCTTGCCTATACCATCAAGGGCTGGAGCACGCCGATTGCCGGCCACAAGGACAATCACGGTGGCCTGATGACGACGACCCAGTTCGCCGAATGGCAGGCGCATATGGGTGTCGGGCGCGGCGAGGAATGGGAGCCTTTCGCCGGAGTGGCGGATCGTCAAGCGCTCCAGGCGTTCCTCGCCGCGGTCCCTTTCTTTGCCGAAGGCATACGCCGCCACGCCGAGCACCGGCTCGAGGTGCCGCCGATCGCGTTTGAGACCCAGCGCGAGGTGTCGACGCAGATGGCCTTCGGCAAGATCCTCGACGATCTCGCCAAGGGCAAGTCGGACCTGGCCGAACGCATCCTCACGACGTCGCCCGATGTCACCGGCACCACCAGTCTTGGCGCCTGGGTCAACCGGCGCAAGCTCTTTGCCCGCCAGCCGCTCGCCGACGCCTTCATCGAGCACCGCATTCCATCGACGGCAAAGTGGGAGTTCACTCCGGAGGGCCAGCATGTGGAACTCGGCATCGCCGAGATGAATCTGTTCCTATTGCTCGGCGCCGCCGGCCTCAGCCATTCGCTCTTCGGGAAAAGGCTGATCCCGATCGGCACTGTCTATGACCCCTTCGTCTGCCGCGGCCTCGATGCGCTCAACTATGCCTGCTACCAGGACGCCCGCTTCATGATCGTCGGCACGCCCTCGGGCGTGACGCTGGCGCCCGAAGGGGGCGCGCACCAGTCGATCGGCACGCCGCTGATTGGGATCAGCCAGGACGGACTGGCAGCGTTCGAACCAGCCTTTGCAGACGAACTCGCCGTCATCATGGAATGGGCCTTCGACTACATGCAGCGCGATGGCGACAACGATCCGGACGAGCGCACCTGGCTGCGCGACGAGACCGGCGGCTCCGTCTATCTGAGGCTCACCACCAAGCCGCTCGAACAGCCGCTGAAGCGCGTCGACGATGATTTTGGCCAGGGTGCAATCGACGGCGCCTATTGGCTGCGCAAGCCAGGGCCAAACTGCGATGTCGTCATTGCCTACCAGGGTGCGGTGGCCGACGAGGCGATTGCCGCTGCCGGACTTATAGGCGAGGTCCGCCGCGACATTGGCGTGCTCGCCGTCACCTCGGCTGACCGTCTCAATGCCGGTTGGACGGCCGCCCAGCGCGAACGGGCCCGTGGCAACCCCCGTGCGAAAAGCCATATCGAGCGGCTGCTCGATCCGCTGCCCGGCCACTGCGCGATCGTCACCGTGCTCGATGGCCATCCGGCAGCGCTCTCGTGGCTCGGTGCCGTCGCCGGCCACCGCACCATCGCGCACGGCGTGGAACATTTCGGCCAGACCGGCACGATCGGCGATCTCTACCGCCACTTCCGGCTCGACCGCAACGCGCTCGCGGCATCCGCAATGGCGCTGACGGCAGGCCGGCGAACCGCTGCCGGACAAGCGGCTCTCCTCTTCCCATAGTTCAGCAATAGCCGTCCGAACTATCGAAGACGCACCATCATGCGCCGCGGACCCCGCGGCCAGAGCATGCGTGCGCCTCTCAAAATCCAGAAGCGTCACCCGAAGAAGGCGCCGCTTGTCGGGGAACAATCACTCCGCTCTCAAGGAAAGGAAACCTAAGAATGCGAAAGATGAGAATCCTGGCTGCCACACTCCTGGCTTTGGCGGCGGCCCCGCTTGGGCATGCCCTGGCCGAACCCGTCAAGAATGTCGTCATCGTGCACGGCGCACTCGCCGACGGCTCGAGCTGGCGCAAGGTCTTCGACCTTTTGACCACCAAAGGCTTCACCGTCACGGTGGTCCAACCGCCGATGACCTCGCTTGGCGACGATGTCGCGGCAACCAAACGCATCCTCGACCTGCAGGACGGCCCATCGGTCCTCGTTGGCCACAGCTATGGCGGCATGATCGTCACCGAAGCCGGGACTTCCGAAAACGTCGCCGGCCTCGTCTATGTCGCAGCCTTTCAGCCGGATGCTGGCGAAACTCTGCTTGACCTGGCAGCCAGGAAGCCGGCTGCAACCAAGGGCATCGCGGCAACGGACGACGGATATCTCTATCTCGATCCGGAAGTCTTCGCCGCGGACTTCGCCGCCGACGTTCCCGAGGTAGAAGCCCGTTTCATGGCTCATTCCCAGGTCTTCCCGGCAAAATCTGCCTTCGAGACGAAGATCACGGCACCGGCCTGGAAGGGCAAGAAGAGCTGGGCGCTGATTGCGACCGAAGACCGGGCCATTCATCCGGACTTGATGCGGACGATGGCCAAGCGTGCCGGCAGCGATACGGTCGAGGTCAAGGCAAGTCATGCGGTCTTTCTGTCCCAGCCGGCCGCCGTCGCCGAACTGATTGAGAAGGCGGCGACAGCGCTTTCCGACTGATCGCGAAGATATCCAGGCAAGCGGGCCTCGCAGCGGATCACTGATCCGCTGCGAGGCCTTTTTCTCGCGAAGAACGAAACCGCTAGGCATCAGTCACCGCCAATGGGTTTCGCAAACTCGCTTTGAACCCTGACGCTGTTCCCCAGGGAACTTCAGCGAAACGATCCGCCGGTAGGTTGGCCGCGCCAAACCAAGAGCCGCGAAGGCCAAGAACTCCAGAAGGACCGACCGAATGCGCCTGATTGCCTCCGCCCTCCTCGCTTGCAGCCTTGCGGGCTCCGCCAGTGCCGCCGATCTCATCACCTTCTGGGATAAGCCGCAGCATGGCGGCAACAGCTTCAACCGGCTGCCCCCGGACGACGCCTATTTCAGGGCCTTGGCCGGCTACGGCGCCACCTGGGTGCGCCTGTCCTACGACAAGTGGGAGCCGGCCAAGCGCGACTATCTGATCGGCGACGCCGACAAATACGAAGGCATACCGGCGGCAGACCTCAAGACGCTGAAGGAGACCCTCGACCGGGCCGACAAGGCGGGCCTCAAGGTCGTCATCGCGCCGCTGTCGCTGCCCGGCATGCGCTGGGCGCAGAACAACGGCAACCGGTTCGACGGCCGTCTCTGGCAGGACAAGATCTGGTGGGGCCAGGCAGCAGCCTTCTGGCAGGATCTGGCCCGCGCGCTGAAGGATCATCCCGCGGTCGCCGCCTACAACATCGTCAACGAGCCGGCGCCTGAAAAGAGGAACGGCCTTGCCGAACATGCCGACCGAAAGACGATGCAAGCCTGGTACGGCGACCAGGCGGGCAGCGCCTCGGACCTCAGGGCCTTCTACGAGACGGTAATCGCCGCCATCCGGGCGGTCGACCCGGCAACGCCCATCATGGCGGATGCCGGCTGGTATGCGGCCGCCGACGCCTTTTCCTATTGGCCGGCAGCGCTCACCGACCAGAAGGTGCTCTACAGCTTCCACATGTATGAGCCCTATGCCGCGACCAGCGCACCGAACGTGAAGCGCGACAAGCCCTACGCCTACCCCGGCAAGGTGCCCTTCGGCGACGGCGAAGAGACGTGGGACAGGGCGCGGGTCGAAGCCTATCTCGCAGAGCCGGTGCGATGGGCAAAAGAAAAGGGCGTGCCGCTCAATCGGCTGGTGGCCGGCGAGTTCGGCTGCATGCGCCTGTGGTCCGGCTGCAAGACCTACCTCGAGGACGTGCTGACCACGCTCGACAGGGACGGTCTGCACTGGGCCTTCTACAGTTTCCGCGAGGATGCCTGGGACGGCATGGACTACGAGCTCGGCGCGAAAAAGGTCGGCTGGAAATACTGGCAGCAGATGGAGGCCAACGAGCGCGACACGACGCCGCGCAAGGCGACCCCGGAGTTCGAGCCGATCAGCCGGCGGCTGCAAGGGACAGATTGACGCAGAACGGGAAAGGCCGGCGCACGCTTGGAAAAACGCCCAAAACAGCTAGAAGAGGGTGCATTCCTTGCGGGGCCGCGCGAATGGCGAGCACCTGCTGCAACATGAGGCATGCTGGTGCAGACGACCAAGGCGACTGACGCCGAAACACCCAACCGAACCATCTCCCTGTCGCGCACCCTGGCGATCGTGATGGCAGCCCTGGTCGCCCTGACCGCAGCCGTCATCCTCTCGGTCGTCTGGTTCATGTCAGCGGGCACGACCCGCGACCTGCTCGTGCAATCGGCGCATCTCGGCCTGGAGGCGGTGCAGACGCAAATCGGCAGCCGCTTCTCGCCTGTGGAGGATCAGCTCGCCTTTCTGGCGCGAGAGGTCGGTGCCGGCCGCCTCGACCCGAAGGATTCGCCGAAGTTCGAACGCGTGATGACGGGCGCTCTGGCGGCAACGCCGCAAGTTCGAGTACTCTCTTTCGTGAAGCCCAACGGCGATATCATCGGCGTTACGCAGGGTCCAAAGGGTGTCTTTTCCTATACCGACCAGGTCACGAGCGACAACGAGCGCGCGGAGATCGAGGAAGCGCGGCGCAGCGGCACGCCTCACTGGGGGCCCGTCTATTTCGTACCCGATCCGGCGATACGCACGTCAGTCACGAATTTGCAGCAACCGGCAAACCACAACGGTGAATTTGCCGGCGTTTTCCGTGCCACGATAACGGTCGACACCATGTCCGACTTCCTGCGCCAGATTGCCGTCTCGAACCCGGGGGCGACGCCCTTCGTCCTCTACGGCCGCGACCAGGTTCTCGCCCATCCGCTGATGGCCGCGGGACATCCGCTCCTTTCGGCGGAGCATCGGTTGCCGAAGCTCGACGAACTGGGCGACCCTTTTCTCGCCGCACTGTGGAAAGAACCGGCCGAGACCTTCGACGATTCGGACATGGAGATACGCGCGGTCAAGCTCGGGGACGACGGACGGGTCGTCCTGACGCGCGAGATCCGCGGCTACGCTCCCTCTCCGCTCATTATCGGTGTCGAGGTTCCGATCGAGGCGGTCGAGAAGCCGGTGTGGGACCTGCTGCGGGCCGGCATTGCCGGCCTCGCGGTGCTGTTCGTCGCGATCGTCATCGCGTGGGTTGTCGGTCGCCTGATCGTTCGCCCGGTCACCAGCATGGCGCGTGAGGTCCGTGCCGTCGGCATGCTCGATTTTGCCGCTCTGCGGCCGCTTCCCGGCAGCCTCTTCACCGAACTCGATGAGCAGGCTAAGGCCTACAACACGATGCTGACTGGGCTGCGCTGGCTTGAGACCTATGTGCCGAAGAAGCTCGTGCGCCACTTGATCGGTCGTGAGGACCTGGCATCCACCCAGCGCACCGTCACCATCATGTTCACCGATGTGGTCGATTTCACCGCGACGGCAGAAAAGACCAGCGCCGGCGACGTGGCGGCACTGCTCAACAGCCACTTCGACCTGCTCGGCCACTGCATCGAAAGCGAAGGCGGCACCATCGACAAGTTCATCGGTGATTGCGTCATGGCCTTCTGGGGCGCACCCGACGCGCAAATGGACCATGCAGATCGGGCAATCCGGGCAGCGCGGGCGATCGCCAAATCGATCGCCAGCGACAACGCCGAGCGACGCCTAAAGGGCCTGCCGCCCCTCAGGGTGCGCATCGGCATCCATTCCGGGTCGGTCGTTGCCGGCAATATCGGCATGACCGGTCGGTCGGCCTATACGATCGTCGGCGACACGGTGAACGCCTGCAACCGGCTGGAGCAGCTCGGCAAATCGATCGCGCCAAGTGAAGAGGTAATGATCCTCCTGAGCGGCGAAACCTTCGGTCTGGTGGCTGATGACGATCGCTCCGATCTCGCCCAGCTCGGCAAACATTGTCTGGCCGGCCGAAGCGAAGAGACCGAGATCTACAGGCTTCAGACACAATAGGCCCCGAGCCGACACGAGCCGGCGCGCAGACGTCCGGGCCATCATGATGCGTAACGCCTATTGGCCGGCGGCCCGGCGGTTCGGCTCGGTCCCGTCAACCGCCTCGCGGACCTGCCTGCGATCGCGACGCAGGGTCTCGAAGCAATCGTTGCCGAACCATTCCAGCGACGCATCGGCCTGCGGGTCACCTGCAATTTCCGAGAGGAAACGGTCGTAGTCGACGGCGCCTTCGAACAGCGGCGTCATGCCCCGCCGGCTGCCGGCGGCGGCATAGACATTGGCCGGCTCGAACACGGTGAGGTCGGCGCGGTCGACGATGTTCTTCAAGTGATAGTGCCGGATATGCGGCTTCATCGACCGGTGGACCGCAACCGGGTCGTCGCCGCCTTCCCAAATATGCAGCGTGTCGAAATTGATGGCGAAGGAGGGATGGTCCACCTCGTCGATGAGCCGCATCGTCGAGGCCGCCGTGTCGGCGAGCGTCTTCGGATGCGTTTCGACAAGCAGCTGGATGCCGTAGCTCGCGGTAATGGTGCAGATCTCCTTCAGGCGCTCGACAATCTCCCGCCGCTCGTCAGCACTGACGTCAAGGCTGCCACGGCTTCCCGCGAAGGTGCGGATCTTGCGGGTGCGCCACCGGCGCGCCAGTCGGCAAAGCTCGACCGCCTTGTGCCGCAGCGCTTCCACGTCACCGTCGAGCGGCAGGTAATCGCTGATCATCGGCACCGAGAGGCCGTAGCCGTCGAGCCATTCGGCGTTGCGATCCGCGCGCGGCGAGAGGTTGCGCGCATGCGCGCCCCAGAGTTCGATACCCTGGAAGTCGTTGGCCTCGGCCCAGGCGGCGATCTCGTCGAGCGAGATCAGATGGTGGCGGAAAGTGATGGTGCAGAGCGAAACTCTCATCGCGCAATTCTCTTCAAGGGACGGATTTCCTGGGGGATGGCAAGATCGCACCAGAGATCGAAGACCTCTGCGAGCTTGACCTTCAGCTTCGTCTCCAGCCGGTCGGCTTCGTCGAGACGCTCGATGACGGCGCCCAACAGCGAGCGATCGCCTGTCTGGGCGAGCTTCATGCAGGCGTAGTGCAGCGTCTTCAGCGACTGAACCAGCGCCTCGATCTCCCCGCACCAGCCCTCGAACTCGGCGGCCGGCAACTTCAGCGCCCGCCAGTAGAAGGCAAAGCCGTGCTCATAGGCGTATTTTCGGATGGTGATAACAGGCAGTTCCCGCACCGCGGCGCCGAGATCAGTGAGTGCGACACCGTTCGTCCCGTCGAGATGCGCGGCGACTATCGCTCTGACGGCATCGACCAGCGGATTGCGGTCCCGGACGAAGCAGGCCTCGAAATAGGCCCTCAGATCTTCGGCAAACGGCGCGCGCGCCTCGGCATTGTCGAAGACATAACCGCCGCCGACAGTCGGCTGCATGATGGCGTGAACGACCTTCTCGCGGGCAATCTCGCCCTCCCAGCGATAGTCGGGATCGTGCACGAACCATGTGTCGGGATCGGCCGTTTCCTGCAGCATCAGATAGTGCGGGAAGGGGTTCTGGTTGAACTTGTTCTCCCGCTCCGGCAGGTGGAACATGTCGAGCATGACCATGACCGAGCCGGTTTCGCCGCGCTGTTTCATCAGCCCGAGCAGCACTGCGAGGTTGTCGAGCTTGGTGCGCTGCGGATCGTACCACTCGACAACGGAAACGCCGTAAAGCCGCTCGAACCAGCCACGGAAGAATTCCTGGGTGATATCGGGCGCATGATAGAGAAGCTCGAAACGCTCGCTGACCGCGAACTTCGCGTCCCAGACACCGAAATAGAACGGCCGCTGATCGAGCCCGTTTCGCTTCAGGCCGTCCGAGACGCAACTGACGAAGCAATGGACCTTGATGTCGTAATAGGCCTCGCCGTGCACCCCCTCGTCGGTCGTCCCGCCGGTGAGCGGAAAGGCGGGCACGATGGCGGCGGTCGGCTTCGGCACATAGAGCGCGACGAGATCGGCGACCGTTTCGATCTCCTGTTTTGCGATCGCCTCTTCCGGCACCGACAACCCGTATTCGAGCTCGAGATTGAGGAAGATTTCGAGGATCAGCACGGAGTCGAGATAGAGATCTTCGTTGAGACGGGCATCGAGGCCGAAGCCGTCCATATGTCCATGCGCCATTTTGTCGGTCAGGACGGCCTCGATCGCCGCCAGAACTTCGCTTTCGGTCATGATGCGGCTCCCGCAATCGGTTTGTTGAATTCGCCTGCCAGATGACGGGCCGCGACATCGCGGCGGCTGATTTTGCCGTTCGCCTGGCGCGGAACTGCATCGATCTGCAGGATTTCCATCGGCAACTGGTGAGATGCGAGGTGTCGGCTGCACCATTCGCGCACGGCCTGCGGCGCCACCGGCGCCTCGGCGCTAAAGAGCAGCGCCACGCGCTCGCCGGCAAAACGATCGGCCTTGCGGAAGGCCACGGCGTCGGTGATCGCCGGCATCGCCATGACGGCATCCTCCACGTCCTTCGGATAGACGTTGAGGCCGGAGACGTTGATCATGTCGTCCAGGCGGGAAACGAAGACCAGCATGCCGTCGGCGCGCCGGTAGCCGAGGTCACGCGTGTGGATCGGCGCGCCGTCGCCGTTGCTAACGACGATCTCACCCGCGTCCTCGGCGCTGTTGCCGGTGGCGGCGATCAGATGCGGCAGGACGAAGCCCATGTCACCGGCGGAAGTCACATCCGGATTGATGGCGATGCAGCCGGATTCCGAGCAGCCATATTGCTGGAACATGAACCGGCTCTTGGTGCGAATGTCGGCAAACCACGGATCGGGAAGCAGCGTGCCCGACGTCATCGTCGCGTGGATCTGTTCGCCCGCGGGCGTCAGCCGCGCCAGCGTGTGCAGGATCGCCGGCGAGGAATAGAGCAGCGGCCGTTCGATCTCGCGCAGCACCTTCAGGAGATATTTCGGGTTCGCGGTGTTGACGATGACCGGCGTCTGCCCACGCTTCAGCGCCACCAGGATGCCGCAGATCAGCCCGTAGGAATGGGTGGTCGGGCAGGCGACGACCGGCGTCATGTCCTCCGGTTCGCGGAAGGTGGCGACATAGCTTTCGATCTCGGCATCGATTTCCGTCCAGTTGCGCGCCACGCATTTCGGCGCGCCCGTCGTTCCGGAGCTCATCTGCAACAGCGTGCCCTCAGCCGAAAGCAGGTCGGATGGTTCGAGAACTTCGGCCGTCAGGCTGTTGTAGAACAGCCGGTCGCAGCCGGCGCCGATCGCGAGCTTGCGCGCGGCCGGATAGGGTGTGCCCGGATGGATCGGCAGCACGCTCGCGCCCGCCTTGCGGATGGCAAAGAACAGAGCCAGCCAATCGACCGTCTCCGAGAAGCAGACGGCGTAGCGGCCGGTGTCCTGTGCGCCAAGGCCGATCTCGGCTGCGAGTTCGGCCGATCTGGCGCTGAAATAGGCCTCGTCATAGAGCCTGTCATCGATACGGATCATGGCTTTCTCCTTCGTTGAAGCATCCTTGCGGCCAAGGCGTTTGCCACCTCGTGGTGGTATTCCGGCTTGAGCGCGAGCAGCTTCCTCGTCATCAGGGATTCGGTCAGGATGCGGGGCTGGTTGCAGCCGAGCTGCGCCAGCCGCTCCGTCGCGCCGTGCTCCGCCTCGTAGGCGGCAAGCACGGTTTGAACGCGCTGCCAGAAGAGCGTTTCTGGCAGGTCGTAGCAGTGGTCGAGAAGGTGGGAGATCTCACTCAAATTGTAGACGAACAGCGTGTCCATCACCAATTCGCGCAGCGAATCCAGGTTGTCCGTCCAATAGAACTGGTCGGGCTCCGCCTCCCGGTAGATCGGCTCGAGCGACAGGAAATCCGGCGCCTTTTCCGGCGCGCGCAGAAAGCCCGGCGAAAACTCGATGCTCTCGTGAAAATCGCGCAGGATCAGCCGGGCCGGCCAGCCATCGCGATGGACGAGCAGCATGTTCTGCCCGTGCGCTTCTACCGCAAGCCCATGGTGCACCAGCAGGTGCCAGACAGGCAGGACCGCGACTTCAATCAGGCGGTTGATCCAGGGCATCAAGCCGAAGCGCTGGATCCAGTCGTCGGCGAAGGCACGCCCGTCCGCTTCGACCATCATCAGCGCGTTGAAGGGAATGACGGCCTCGCCGGAGCCAAGCGTCGCTTCCGCGTTCTCGCGCCAGATGGCTGCGACCTGTCCGGCCAAAGGGCCGTCGCTGTCGGCTATGATGCCGGCATATTCCTGCAGGACGGTGAGCGGATAACGGTCGCGAAAGGCCGGATCTCCGGCAACCATCTCGGCGATCCAGCGCGAGATCACCGGCGCCGTGCAGACCGAATGCGGCTCAAGGGTACGGCGCGACGAGGTGTTGACGATGTTGAGCGGCAGCTTGACGCTCGCGGCCAACGGTCGGTCCCGGTTCAACAGGGATCGGACCGACTGCGTCGCCGTGTATCGGTCCCCCGCCGGGCCGAGGCAAAGGGCTTCGCCCGCGGCGATCCAGCCAGAAAGCTGTCTCTCATTGAGTTCGCGCCATTGCCAGGGATGTAGCGGTACGAGACCGAACGCATCAGGCGAAACACCGCGCTCCTGCCGCTTCGCCCGGAGTTCGGACCAGGTTTCCTCCCCCAGTTCCGCTTCCCAGAAGGCATCCTCGTCACCAGGGATCGCGCAGCGAAGATGCTTGCGCGCCACCAGAAGCCAGACGAGCTGGAACGCTCCTCCCATTTCGGGCCCATAGGCTGCATGGTCGGCGACGGAAAAGCCGGTACGCGCCTTGTAGCAGGGATGATAGGGATGGCCCTCCTCAAGCGCTCCCTCCAACTCCGCAAATGACAAAGCGCGGCGCAGCCGCGCCGGTACCTGACGCTCGTTCCAGGCGCTGAAGGCGATCGTCTGCGTGAGTTCGTTGAGCAGCTTTCCGCGCGTCGGTCCGCTGCCCGGCAGGACGGATACCAGCTGCGCCAGCGGCGGCACGACCCAGCCGTCCGCATCATCGCGCATCTCTACCGATCCGGCAGCCAGCCGCAGCCGGCCAAAGGGGCCGATAGCGCCGTGGCAGCGGAACTGCCGGCCGCCGATCGACCCGTGGAAGGTGGTGACATCCCCATCCGTGTGCTCGCTGGCCTCAACGATACCTTCGAACAGCAGCGCGGCAACGAGCTGGCGAAGCACCCGCTCGTCCGGGCGGCCCTTGAGATCAAGAGGCAATGGCATGGTCGGTCCTCGGCGCAGTCAGAACAGCCGGCGCCCTCAGCGGGTTCGGCACGGGGCGATAGAGGGACGGCGCGTTGCTGGATTGCAGTTCGTCGACGTCGTAGAGACGCGTCGTCAGGTTGGCCTTGGAGACGATCGTCGGCAGGTCGAGCACGTGACGGGCAAAGTCACGCCCGGCGCCACTCATTCGGCTGGCATAGCGCTCGAGATGCCCGCGCAGTTCGCGCAGGAGCAGGCTCTCATCGCAGAGCCCGTCATGGCCCATGCGGCTTATCACCGAGAAGACCTGATTGACGATCAGGTAATAGGCGAAGCGATCCCGAATCTCGCTCTCGGCAAAATAGAGGGACGCGATCGTTTGCGTCTCGGGCACATGGCCGGCAATCAGGCTGCGGTACCGCTCCGAGAGATAGAAGCCCTGATTGTCCCGATAGTAGCTGACGGACGGATAGCCGGTGCCGACGTCCAGCAGGCTGTTTTGCTGGTGGGCTTCGAGCGCTATACCATAATCGTCATAGAGGCGGATCAGCGGCTCGACGGCGCAATCGAGATACCGGCGAAACCAGAGGTGCGTCGCATCGAGCAGGCTCTCGCCCGTACGGGCGGCGACCGTCCGAACCAGCCGTTCGAGGCGCGAAACCTGCCCCGGTAGCGGATCGGCCGTCAGGGCCGCGACGGTGACGACGCCCCGCCCACCGCCGTCCGCAAATGGGTTCTCCCGCAGGATGACTTCAAAGCCGCTCTCGCTGCGTCCGGGCAGCTCGAGCGTGATATAGGCGGGGTCTTGAATGATGCGGAAGTTTCGCGAGCGTTCGGCAAAACCGATCCGGTCGATCAGCTTCGCCATTGCGACACCCGCTTCGAGCTCCTGACGACGATTGAGACGCACAGAGTTGGTGATGCGCACGGGCAGGGAAAATTTAAGCATCCAGCCGGCATCGGCGCCGTAAACCGTGCGCACCGACGAGGTCGCGGTAAAGGCCGGGCCGGCGGGGCCGAGATGCCGCAGCCGCCCCTCCCCCAGCATGCCGCGGATATCGGGATCAAGCAGCAGGGCTTCAGCCTGAAGCGGATGCATCGGCAACAGATACTCGTCGTCTCCGAGCGCGATGCCGTTAGCATCCGACCCGACGAGGGACCGCACGATCTCGGGCGCTGCAACCGCGCGCGCGCAATCGTGCCTGATGTCGCCGCGTTTTGCCGCGAAGTAGTGCAGCCTGAACTGGCCGCGCAGTTCCGGCGCGTAGCTCTCCTGCTGCCAATAGGTCATGCCCTGGCGGCTCTTCGGCGTCGGGTGCTGCCAATGGCCGAAGACGAGCGACTGCTCCGCTTCGATGAAATGACCGCCGTCCGCCGGCTCCGGCGCGGCCCTGTCGATATAGAGTGCCGTTTGCTGGTAACTTTCGAGCACGCGCATCAAGAGTTCGAGCTCGAAGCCGCGCAAAACGTCGGCCTTGGCCTCGTCGACCTGGCGGTAGCATTCGTGCACCAGGATATGGAGCGCCGAAATCAGTTCGATATGGCGCCAGGTGGCGTCGGACACGCCCCTGCCCCAGACCCTGCCGAAATGGTGTGGGCCGCAGAGCGACGGCGATGTCACCTCGGCGCGCAGGATCATCTGCTGCCTGGGCAGAGACCATTCCACGCAGTCGACGGCGCCGCCTGCGGCGCGATGCATGGCCCGGATGCCCGGATTGACTTCGCGCAGGTAGCAGTTTGCGAAGCTTTGAAAGGTGGCGATTTCTGCTATTTGCCTAGACGATTGCATCCTGATCCTCGGCACGCGACACGCATAGCCGCGCAATTGCGTTGGGCGCTTTCGACCAACACATTGAATTTTCTTGTCGGAACTAGCTTGCGAGCGGTTCGCTTAGCCGGCGGGCTGCCAGGCAAGCGGATCGGGCTCTTCCCGGAACGCGAAGCGCAGAAGATGGCTTTCGATCACCGATTTCGTGTCCGCAAGGTTGGCGTCATCGGGTGAGCGGGCGCGGATGCTCAAGCCTTCTGATGTGGCATGGAGGTAGCCGGTGCCGCAGGAAAACCTGAGCTCGGCGCGCGGGCCCTCCTGTTCGACGTCGACCTTGTGGGCGAAATGCTTGCAGAGCTGCGTCAGGTATTTCTGGCCGTCTTCCGTCGCAAAATGGGTGGTGGCTTCTTGCATCTGGAACTCCCGTTTCGGCTTTCGCTTGCGTGGGCGGCGCTTGGGTGGCCGCCTCCGCTTGTTGAGGCAACGGCCACCTGGAGGCGGCGGCCGTTGCGGTCGCGGACGCCCTAGAAAGTCGCCTTGGCGGTCAGGATGAAGGAACGGCCCGGCTCGTAGAGTGGCGTCACCGTTCCGAACTCCTGACCGTAGGTCGCCCGATCCGAATAGGTTTCGTCGAAAATGTTCTTCAGTTCGGCGCGCAGCGACAGGTTCGGCCGCTCCGGCGGCACGTATTCGACAAAGGCGTTGAAGACTTGGTAGCCCTCGAAGGGCTTGCTGCCGTCGGCAACGTCGTCGTAGTCGAGCGCAATTTCCGCGTCGGCCCCGAAAGTGACGCCCCAGTCCGTCAGCGTGTGGACCGCTTGCAGCGTGATGATCTGGCCGGCCGGCGCGGCCAGATAGGTGCCGAGATCAGAATCGGCAGGCTTGCCGTCGATCTCCACGTCGATATTGGCGTATTTCACCTTGAAAAAACCATCGCCCCAGCTGTAGCCGGCGCCGATCTCGAAGCCGCGCGAGCGGACGTCATGCGCTTCGATCCCGCGCGTGACCGCATAACGCGGCGTGCGCGCGTCATCGATATCGGTTTGGAAGACGCTGCCCTCGACGGTGAAGTCGTTGTAGTTCGCCTCCAGGCCCAGGATATAGTTGTCCGCCGTCACCGGCTTCGGACCGCTGCCATAGTTCCAGTTGGGATTCATGATGAAGTTTTCGGCGAGCGGAATGCCTGCCCAGACGTGCGAATAGCCCGCCTTGGCGGTCAGCAGGTCCTCGATGAGGTCGTACTCGCCCGAGACGTTGCCGCTGAGGCCCGAATTGTTCCACTCTTCTCCCGTCGTCCCGGTAAACTGCTGCGTGTCGCCGCGCGCACCGAAGGAGAGGCGCGTTCTCTCCCAGGGCTCGAGCCGGGCCTGGGCATAGATGCCGACATTGCGCGCCTTCTCGGTGCTGGCATCGAACATGTCGTCGAGGTCAGCCTTGTCGTCATAAAAGTCAACGCCGGCAATGACGTTACCCATGTCGAACGAGAACTTGTTCTCGAACTTGCCGTTGAAGCTGCTCGTGGTGCCGGTGGCGGGATAGGGCGGAATGTTGAGGCGCGGCGGCAGGATGATCGGAATTTCGACCTCCGTCCTGGAGTAGGCGAGCATCAGCGTTGGATCCCACCAGCCCTCCGGCGTGCTGTCGGTATAGGTAAACACCGTGTTCTGCCGGTCGAGCATGTAGTCGCGCACGCGCGGCTCCCATGGTGGGCGTCCGTCGATAAAGCCGATATTAGCGCGAAACGGACGCGGCGCGTCGTCGCGAATGCGGTCGTGGCTGATCTCGAAACGGTCGCCGCTGTCGAACTCGTAGGCAAGCTTGCCAAGCCCGCTCAACACGTCTGTCGAGGTGCCTTCCACGTCCTGCCCATTGCCGGCGGTGAAATCGTTGCCGTTGCCGAAATTGAAGTAGCCGAGGAACTCGAGCCCGTCGCGCATGCCGTATGCGGAGATCCCGGTCGTCACCGTGTCGCTGTTGAAATTGTAGCTCGACGTGACAAAGCCGCCGAAGCCGTCGCCATCGAGCAGATCGCGCGCGTCGATCGTCTCGTAAGCAATCGCGCCGGCAAGCGCCCCGGGACCGGCATCGGCCGGCGCAACGCCGGCATCGACGTTGACGGCCTTCAGCAGGCCGGGGTCAATGAGGTTGGTGCCGTTGTGGTGGAAGACCTTGTTGTTCTGTCGGCCGCCATCCATCGTGACAGCGAGGCTGGTTTCCTCGATGCCGTGGACGTAGACCTTCTGCGACATCGGCAACGAGCTGCCGACCGAAATGCCGGGCTCGCCGGAAAACACGTCGGCAATGTTGGCGGGGTTCTTGCGCTTCAGGTCTTCCGACGAGATGACGATCTCGCCGGCGCCGAGCGGCCCGGCACCGAAGGCCGAAATCGGATCGAGGACCGTTGCTCCGTCCGCAGCGACAGCAGCGCTGCCACCCGCCGACACGGCCGAGCCGACCAGCGCGGTGCCGCCCGATATCCTGTAGGAAATGCCGGTGCCCGACAAAAGCCGGGCAAGCGCCTGGTCCGCCGTCATCGTTCCGCTGACCGTCGCCGAGCGAAGCCCCTGCGAGGTGGAAGCCGCCAGGGTCACCTGCAGGCCGGACTGCCGCCCGAAGGCGTTGAGCGCGGTGGAAAGCGGCTGCGACGGGATGTCGAAGCTGCGGGCGTTGCTGACGCGCGACGTGGTCTGCTGGGCGGAGGCCGTGGAAACGGGCATCAGCGCGAGGGAGGAAAACGCGGCGATCGCCGTCGTCGTCAGCAGGCGCCGTCTTTCACGGCGACGTCCCGTATCGAATTTCAGATGTCCCTTGCGGCATTTCGGCGAACGCATTTTACCCCCGTCTCGGCATTCCACGCGGCCTTGCGGGCGCGCGTTTCCAACCAAAGACGACCGGCCCCGGATTTTTTTTCACCGGCGCGCGATTTTTTCCTGATTTTTTTACTCCAATTAAAACCGCGTCAGGATGCGGCCATAGGGGGTCACCTCGCGTACCTTGCCGCCGAAAGGCTGCACCAGCGCCTGGAGCGCCCGATCCGGATCCTTCAGATCGTAGACGCCGGTTACACGCCGCCCTGCCAGATCCGGCTGCGGAATGGAAATCCAGGCAGAATGGTAGCGCTGCAGCCGCTCGGCGGCAGCGGCGACCGTGACATCATTGACGAACATCCTGCCGCTTCGCCAGGCGCCGATATCATCCGCCGCGATCGCGCTTCGCAAGACTGCGCCGGTCGCATGGCTCACCGTCGCCATTTCTCCCGGGGCCAGTTCGAAATTCTGCTTGTGCGCGTTTGCACTATAGGAGACGGCCACCGTGCCGTGCGCCAGCTCGACGGTCGTCTCCGTGCTCGCCAGCTGCACATCAAACGCAGTCCCCAGCACGGACACCTCGACGCCACCCGCCTCGACGACAAAGGGACGCGAGGGATCGCGGGCGACGTTGAAATAGGCTTCGCCCTTCAGCAGCCTGACATGGCGGGTGCCGGCGCTGATGTCGGTGGCGATGGCGCTGCCGCCGCCCATTTCGATGATCGTCCCGTCCGCAAGCGTAATCGTCCTGTTTTGCGCCGTCTCGGTCACGTGATCGGCCTGCCACCACACGAGAAGCGACGGCAGGGAGACGAAGAGGACGAGGCAGGCAGCAAGCGCCAGCGCCACGCCGGCGACCAAGCCGCCCGTTCCCATCCGGCGACGTTGGCGGACCGGTGGCTCGACGAAAACGGACGGCCTTGCCCCACGCCATAGATGCTCGTGCACCGGCGGCACCTCACCGAGCAGCTGCCAGGTCCGCAACGCCGTCTGCCAGGCTTGGCCATGCAATTCCGACTGGCCCAGCCAGGCGCGGAACCGGGCTTGCGTGTCGCGACAGTTCGGGCGCGCCTTCAACTCGAGGAACCAATCCATGGCCTCTTCGAGCAGCGCCTCCGATATGTGGTTGTCCTTGGTCAAAGCCCTGCCTGCCGCTTGGATGTTCGACGCCCTAGCACTTTGTTTCTGTAGCCCCCAACCCCGTCAAGCGGCGTCACCGGGAAGCGGGACGCTTCCGTGATACTTTCGCTCTGTCATAAAGACGACCAGCACCCGATTTTTTTTCACACGGGGACCCCTGAAATTCTAGGAGGCCCCACCCGCAAGCGTTGTCGCAACCCGCATCATGGCGGCGCGCACGTGGCGGTGCGCCGTCGCGACGGAGATGTCGAGATGGGCGGCGATCTCTTCGAGGGTGTAGCCGCCGAAACGGTGCATCTCGAGCGCGACCCGCACTTCCTCGGGAAGGTCTTCGAGAATGCCGGAGATGCGTCTGATTTCGTCGCTGACGAGAATGATGTCCTCGGGCGTCGGCACCTCGATCGGCATCGACCAGAACGGCGGCTCGCTCTGCTCTTCCCGCGCTTCGATCTTGCGGCGCTTCAAGAGGTCGAGGGACAGGTTGCGGACGATCTTGTAGAGATACGCGAGCGAAAGCCCGGACGGTCCGGCAGAAGGCGGATTGCCGGTGTTTGCCGGCGCAAATCGAATGAAGGCCTCCTGCACGATATCTTCGGCCGTTTCCCGCGATCCGACGATCCGCGTGGCATAGGCGACCAGGGCAGTACGGTTGGCGAAATAGACCTGATGGCGCGTATCGATGTCGACCACTGTGTCTGATCCGATCATATAATTTCGATTTGGCGCGGCGTGCGCACCCCTGCCGAGAGGCGATCTATGGCCAAGGGACCAATCGAGCGCCGTGTCTCTTAGCACGCAGAAATAAACTTGTCTGTAATACTCATGTTAAAATTTCAAGGCTGGCGATGCGGGGTGTGAGCGGGCGCGCGGGGGCCGCCGGAACGCAGTTCCCGGACCAGATCGATCAGGGCACGCAATTTCGCCGGTACATGCCGGCGGCCAGGAAAATAGAGACATAGCCCATCGTAGGGCGGCGTCCACTCTTCCAGCACCGGAACCAGACGCCCGGCCTCGACGTCGTCGCGGACGTGATGATCGGAGAGATAGGCCAGTCCCACCCCGCCGAGAGCCGCCTGAAGCATGAGTTCGCTGTCGTCGAGGATGAGCGGTCCCGGCGCATCGATTTCGACGCTTTCCCCGCGCCGGGAAAACTCCCAGTGATAGATCCTGCCGCTTGCCATGCGCGCCCGGATGCAGGCGTGCTGCCTCAGATCGCCCGGCAGCAGCGGCACCGCTCTTTCGCGAAAATAGTCCGGCGAACCCACGACGATCATGCGCGACTGAGGCACGACCGGAACGGCGACCATATCCGGAGGAACCGCCTCGGCGAGACGAAACCCGGCGTCGAAACCGAGCGCTACGATATCCACCAGCGCATTGTCGGTCGCAACCTCCAGCGCCATCTCTGGATATCGCCTCAGATACTCGATCAGTAGCGGCCGCAAAACCATCTTCGCCGCTCCCGGGGAGGTGTTGAGCCGCAGCATGCCGCTCGGTCGTGCCTGAGACTCCGTCGCCCGCTCGACGGCGCCGTCGATGGCGGCAAGAGCCGGCAGGATCTCGGCAACGAAAGCCTCGCCTGCCGTCGTCAGCGCCACCGATCGCGTCGTGCGGTTGAACAGGCGCACATTGAGGCGCGCCTCCAGCGCCAGGACCGCATGGCTCAACGACGAGGACGAAACCCCGAGTTCCCGGGCAGCGGCCCGAAAGCCGCCGAGCCGCGCGATTGCCGCCACCGCCTCCAGTTCGGACAGGCTCGCCTTCATTGCGCTATTTTCTTCATCAGAGTGTCTGTGATTGATGATCTTATCCTGACGATCGTTCCGATGCATATCCTTTTCATCGCAACAGGAAATCGGACGATGAAGATCATTGAGCAGATATATGTCGATGGCGCTTTCGTTGCGCCTCACGGCGACGAGCGCTTCGCGCTTTTCAATCCCGCCACGGAGGAAAAGATCGGCGAGGTCCGGCTGGGCGACAATCGGGATGCGCACGCGGCCATTGCTGCCGCGAAACGGGCCTTCCCGGCCATGCGGCAAACGACACCGGCCGAACGCATCGCCATGCTGCAAACGCTGGCGAAGGCTGTCGCCGCCAACGCCGATGCGCTTCGTGCGGCCATGACCATCGAATACGGCGCGCCGCAGTCGTTCCTCGCATTCTCCGTGCCGCACGCCGCGAACGTGTTCGACGTCGCGGCAAGGACCGTGGCCGACTACGCCTTTACCCGTCGTATCGGCAATGCGGAGGTGGTGATGGAACCCGTGGGCGTGGCCGCGGCAATCACACCCTGGAACAGCAACATCGGCTTCATCTGCACCAAACTCGCCACGGCGATCGCGGCCGGCACGACCATCGTGATCAAGCCGTCGGAGATGAGCGCTATCCAGACCCAGGTGCTGCTCGAAGTCTTGCACGAAGCGCGACTGCCCGATGGCGTCCTCAATGTCGTCAACGGCTACGGCCACGTGGTCGGCGCGGAACTCAGCCGGCATCCCGACATCGCCAAGATCACCTTCACTGGCTCCACCACGACCGGTCGGGAGATCCTGCGCAATGCAGCGGAAAGCTTCAAGCGCGTGACGCTCGAACTGGGCGGAAAAGGGCCGCAGATCCTGCTCGATGACGCGGACCTCGACCGGGCGATCCCGCATGTTCTGGCATCGGCCTTCCGCAACAGCGGGCAGGCCTGCATCGCCGGAACCCGGCTTCTTGTTCCGAAGCGAAGACATACGGAGGTGATATCGCGCCTTGCGCACGCCGTTTCCGCGCTGCGACCCGGACCTTCGAGCGATCCGGCCTCCGACATCGGCCCGATGGTGAGCGCCCGGCAGTGGGAGCGTGTCCAGGCCTATATCCGCCTGGGGCAGGAAGAGGGTGCGACGCTTCTTGTCGGCGGCGAAGGCCGGCCGGAAGGGCTGCAACGGGGATGGTTCGTCCGCCCGACCGTCTTTTCCGGTGTGACCAACGACATGCGGATTGCGCGCGAGGAAGTCTTCGGCCCCGTGCTCAGCGTTCTTTCCTACGAAACGGAAGCGGAAGCGATCGCGATTGCCAACGACACGGAATACGGATTGCAGTCCTACGTTCTTGGCACCGACGCCGAACGTATGCGCAGCATCGCCCGACAATTGGAGGCGGGGCGCGTGGTGATCAACGAAACCCCGGCCGACGCTCAAGCGCCCTTCGGCGGGTTCAAGCAATCCGGCATCGGCCGCGAATTCGGTCCCTTCGGCCTCGACGCCTTCCTCGAACCGAAGGCGATCATCGGGTGATGCCTCGCCCGGACGGCTCGACCCGACGGGTCGTCCGGGCGAGGGTCAACCCCACGCTCGGCAAGGCCAAAAAGATCGCGGCGGCCCCCTTTCGAAGGCCGCCGCGTTTCTCGTCACGGTCGGATGAGCCCGGGCGTTATGCCGGCAGTTGCTCTTCCTTGGTCTTGACCAGGCTCCAGACAACACCCGAAGCGATGATCGCGAAGGTGACACCGAGCGACAGGGCCGCGGGGAACTTCTCTAGCCCCAGGAGATCGGCGACGAAGATCTTCGAACCGATGAAGATCAGGACGACGGCCAGCGCCGGCTTCAGGTAGCGGAAGCGATGGATCATGGCAGCGAGCGCGAAGTAGAGGGCGCGCAGGCCGAGGATAGCGAAGATGTTCGAGGTGTAGACGATGAACGGGTCCGTGGTGATCGCGAAGATCGCGGGAACCGAGTCGACGGCGAAGATCACGTCGGCCACCTCGACCATGACGAGCGCCATGAAAAGAGGCGTGATGAACCAGGTCATCTTGCCGGTCTTCGGGTTGACGAGCTTCACGAAGAAGCGCTCGCCGTGATGTTCCTCGGTGACGTTGAAACGGCTGCGCATGAAGCGCACGAGCGCGTTGTCCGAAACGTTGGGCTCGGCCTCCTTCATCACCAGCATCTTGATGCCGGTAAAGACCAGGAACGCAGCGAAAATATAGAGAACCCAGGAGAATTCGGCGACGAGCGTCGCGCCGACGCCGATCATGATCGCGCGCAGCACGATAACGCCAAGGATACCCCAGAAGAGAACGCGGTGCTGGTAGATGCGCGGGACGGCGAAGAAGGAGAAGATGAGGGCGATGACGAAGACGTTGTCGAGCGCCAGGGTCTTTTCGACGACGAAGCCGGTCATATAGGCAAGGCCGGACTCGGCACCGAGATACCACCAGACGAAGCCGCCGAAGCTCAGGCCGAGGGCGATATAGAAGGCGGAAAGCTTGACGCTTTCGGCAACGTTGATCTCCTTGTTCTCCTTATGGAGAATACCAAGGTCGAACGACAGGATAGCGATCACGAGGGCGAAAAAGCTCGCCCACAGCCACAGTGGCGTTCCCAGCCACACTACAGACATGAAGGAAAAGTCCACAGACGGGTCCCCAATCGGCACATGTTGTCGGAATAAGGTCCGACATCGCAAGAGTGCCGAAGCTCTCGCCAGAGGGGCCCGGACCAGCGGGTTAGGCGGCAGATAGGAGCTCGGTTTTCCGGTATCAAGGGAGGCCCATGATTTTTTTCAAGAACTCGGCCGCGCTTGCTGGCAGCCGAGCCCTGGTGGTCAAAATCGATCCCGGCAAACTCTGAGGTTGAACCGTGACGGTAGAGAATCCGACTGAAGTACCCGCGTTCGCCTGGCGCGGCGCATTTGAAAACAAGGAACTGAATACCCTGCACGCCGAATGCTTCGAGCACGCCTTGACCGATGACGACTGGTGGAGCCAGGTCAACCGCTTCAGCCTCGGCTGGGTCACCATGCGGATCTCGGGCGCACTGACAGGCTTCGTTAATGTCGCCTGGGACGGTGGCGTGCATGCTTTCCTGCTCGATACGATGGTGACGCTACCGTTGAGGCGTAAGGGTTACGCCACGCTGCTCGTCGAAGAGGCCGTAACGCACGCCAAGGCCTCGGGCTGCGAATGGCTGCATGTAGACTTCGACCCGCATCTGCGCGAATTCTACGTCGACCGGTGCGGTTTCGTGCCGACGGATGCCGGTCTCATCCAACTTCGATAAAAAAATTCTCCAGCGTCTGGCCTTTGAGCATGGTCGTCCTCGCAGCCAAGTCGATGTGGTGGCTTGATAAACTTCCTATATAAGCGAACACGACGTTCGAGGTTTCCGCCAAGACAAGGACAGATTTGATGACCGAAAAATCCCCCGCTGACAATTTCCCCGCCGGCTATGACGTTCCCAAGGTCTGGACCTGGGACAAGGGCAATGGCGGCGCGTTTGCCAGCATTAACCGTCCGACCGCCGGCGCGACGCGCGATCAGGATCTGCCCGTCGGCAAGCATCCGTTGCAGCTTTACTCGCTGGCGACGCCGAACGGCGTGAAAGTCACGATCATGCTCGAAGAGCTGCTGGCGGCCGGCCATAAGGACGCCGAATACGATGCCTGGCCGATCCGGATCGGAGACGGCGACCAGTTCGGTTCTGGCTTCGTCGACGTCAACCCGAACTCCAAGATCCCGGCGCTGATGGACCATGCGCCCAAGGGCGGCGGCGCGCCGGTGCGCGTGTTCGAATCGGCCTCGATCCTCACCTATCTCGCCGAGAAATTCGGCGCCTTCCTGCCGAGCGAGCTTCGCGCCCGCACAGAGACCTTGAACTGGCTGTTCTGGCAGATGGGCTCGGCACCGTTCCTCGGCGGCGGCTTCGGCCATTTCTATGCCTATGCGCCGATGAAGATCAAATACGCCATCGACCGCTACGCGATGGAGGTGAAGCGCCAGCTCGACGTGCTCGATCGCCATCTCGCGGAGAACCGCTTCCTCGCCGGCTCGGAATACACCATTGCCGACATGGCCACCTGGCCCTGGTATGGCAATCTGGCGCTCGGGCAGGTATATGGCGATGCCGGTACTTTCCTCGAGGTTCAGAGCTACGAGCACGTCCAGCGCTGGACGGCCGAGATCGCCGCCCGGCCGGCCGTCGAGCGTGGCCGCATGGTCAACCGCTTGAGCGGCAACCCGTCCGAACAATTGCATGAGCGTCACGACGCTTCCGACTTCGATACGAAGACTGAGGACAAGATCGTCGAGAAGCAGACCGCCTAAGGAGAATAGAATGGCCAAGCTGGCTGATATGACGAAACACCGGGGTTTTCCCTACGCCATGCCGGGCACGGGCATCCAGTTCGTCATCCGTCGGGCCAACCCCAAGGGAGCAACGCCGATCAAGGCGTTGCCCCGCCATGCCCGGCCCGGCTCCGGGGCGCACCGCATCGATGCGGCCTTCCTCCACGCCCTCTGGCATCATTTCGGCGCGGAACCATTCGAGCGCGGCAATCTCGATGCCGCCCGGCTGAACCTCCTGTTCGGACGCGAGGTGCTGCCGGTCGACAAGGATTTCGATCCCGTGTCCTACGAAGCATTGCTCGTCATCAACGAGAAGGTTGCCCGGCAAAGCTTCCCGGAATCGTTCGTCGACGTATTCGAGGTGTGATGTCGGCGGCGGCTGGCCGCTCCAACTGTTTGAGGTGGCGCACCGCCTGCCGGTGCGCCACCTCACTTTTTTACATCACGCGCGGAGTGCGCCCGTCATCCGCAACACATCCTCAAGCGGGACAAGCCCCTTCATCGCACCGCTGCCGGTAACGGGCTCGCCATCCTCGATCGCCACTGCGAAGCGGAAGGCCGGATCGGCCTCGATGCGCTGGCGCAGCGCGTGGATGCGCGGATAGTTGCGCGCATAGTCCTTCGGATCGATCGCCTCGTGGAAATCGACCCAGCGGGCCACGCCGGCAAAGACCGCATCGGCAAGCGTCGGCCGGTCGCCGATGAGGTAATTGCTGTCGCCCATCATCGCTTCCAACTGCTTGTGACGCTTGGCGACGAACTCGCGGCCGAAGGCGCGCAAGGTTTCGCGGTATTCCTCCGTGGCGTCTTCGGATTCCAGCGCCACCCACATCGAGAAGAACGCGCCGGTGAAGCCGGTGTTGAGGAAGGCGATGAACTGGTGCATGCGGTCCGCCTCGAAAGTGCCCGGGGCGAAGCTGATGCGACGCTCCTGATCGCGCCCCTCCAGCCATAAGGCGATCGCCATGGTCTCGGTCAGCACGTCGCCCTTGTCGGTCACGAGAGCGGGCGTTTCGACCCGACCGTTGAAGCGCTCATAGGCGTCGGTGCGCATTTCCCCGAGCATGTCGACGCGGGTGAGGCGATAGGGCTGGCCGAGCCATTCGAAGGCGGTGACCAGGCCGGCGGAACTTCCGAGTGGAAAGCCTGAGGTGAAGATCGGTTCAGAGACACTGTGCATGATGTCGTTTCTCCATTGTTGATGTCATGGATATATCGACGTGGACGGCGCCTCTGTAGTCGGCCTAAATTGGACTTATCGTCTGCATATGTGGACGATCGAGATTGAAGGATCTCGGCGAACGATGCCTGATTTTCGCCGAACGCCATTGGGGCGTTCGGCAATGTGCGAGATCGGCCCCTGGCAGGGCCTTGCCGCTAGGCGGAGCGAGCCGGAGACGGATAGAGGCCGCCATCGTCGGCATCGACGGTGATCGACAAGGTTACATGCCGCGGCCGCGTCAGCGCGAACAGCACTGCCTCGGCGATGTCCCGGTTCGTCGCCGCCTCGCCCTTCCGTCGACTGCCGGCCGCCTCCCATGCGCCATCAAGCGGCGAGATGTCCTCAATGTATGGCGGGTGGACGACGATCGAACGGGTGGGCGTACCGGCAAGCTTCTGGCGCAGGCCATCGGCCAGGGCGGCCTGTGCCCGCTTGGCAGCATAAAAGGGCACGGACACGGTCTGGAGTGCGGCATTAGGCAGGCCGCTGATCGAGCCGATCGTGACGATATCCGGGCGGGGCGAGTGAGCGAGCAAAGGCAGCAGCCCCTGGGTGAACAGGAAGGTCCCGGTAACCGCCGCGTTGACGACGCCGAGCACCGCGTCATCAGGATGATCCTCGTCACTGTCCTCGAGCCACATGGCGCCGTTGTTCACGAGGATATCGATGCGTCCGTTCTCGGACTTGATGCCCTCGACTGCCGCAGCCACGCTTTTCGCATCCGCAAGATCGAGCGCGACGGTTTGTACCCGTCGCCCGAGATTGAGGGCAATCGGTTTGGCCACGTCCTTGAGAGCGCTCTGGCTGCGCCCGCACAACACGAGATCGCACCCCGCTTCTGCCAGGGCATAGGCCAGGGACGCTCCGAGGCCGCGACCAGCGCCCGTAACCACCGCAACAGTTTCATTCAGTTGTATCATCCGCATCCCCTAAAGCGCGAAGAGAAGGCCGACGCGCGTGTCGAAGCCGCACAATTAGGTATCAGCGGTTGAATTTCCAACGGGAAAGCGCCGGATGCGACGACCCGGCGCACATGCCTTCGACGCGCGTTCCGCCGGGCAAAGGCAAGTGCGGGAAGATTTCAGGGTGGAGAAACGGGGGCGCCGACCTATCTCGCAGAGCAGGTGGCGAAGGAAACGGCCCCTCCGGCTTCAAAACGAAAGGACGCGTCATGGCCAAGAACACGATCTGCCTCTGGTACGACAAGGAGGCCGAGACCGCCGCTCGCTTCTACGCCGAGATCTTTCCCGATAGCCGGGTCAGCGCCGTGCATCGCGCGCCCGGCGACTTTCCGTCCGGCAAGGCGGGAGACGTGCTGACGGTGGAGTTTACGGTCGCCGGAATTCCCTGCCTCGGCCTCAACGGCGGGCCGATGTTCAAGCACAACGAGGCCTTTTCGTTCCAGATCGCCACCGACGACCAGGAGGAGACCGACCGCTACTGGAACGCCATTGTCGGCAATGGCGGACAGGAGAGTGCCTGCGGCTGGTGCAAGGACAAGTGGGGCATTTCCTGGCAGATCACGCCAAGGGTCCTGACCGATGCCCTGGCGGCCGGCGGTGCCGAAGCAAAGCGCGCCTTCGAGGCGATGATGACCATGGGCAAGATCGACGTCGCTGCGATCGAGGCGGCGCGGCGCGGCTGAAGCCTCCGCTCCGACGGAACTTTCCGGCCCGACACGGCTTACCCAATGGTGTGCGGGCAGTGTCAACCGGACGCGACAGGGATGGTGAACATGGCGGTTTTTCCGGTTTCCCGCCATGGCCAACGCAATGGCAGTCGAGCGCCCCACCTGTCCGGTTCGCCTCACGCTGTCGGCGACGCATCGCCGGCAGCACGATCGGGACAGACTTGCCGAACCTTTCCAAGTGCCCGGCTACGCGGGATCAGGCACTCAGGATATCGCGAAGCGCCTCGCCGACCCCAGTCGCCGACTGCGGGTTCTGGCCGGTGATCAGCCTGCCATCGACAACCACCTTCGATGTCCAGTCCGCGGCCGGATGGTGCGTCGCACCGCGCTCGACAAGCGTGCTTGCGAGCAGGAACGGGACCGTCTTGTCGAGGCCGACGGCGCGCTCTTCGGAATCGGTGAAGGCGCTGACGTTGCGGCCAGCAACCAGATAGCGGCCGTCGGAAAGCTTGACGTTTACGAGGGCTGCCGGTCCGTGGCAGACCGCCGCGACAGCACCGCCGGCCTCGAACACCGAACGCGTCACCCGGTCGACGGCGCGGCTTTGTGGCAGGTCCCACATGGCGCCATGACCGCCGGCGAAGAAAATGGCCGCGTAGCGGTCGGGATCGATATCATCGAGCCGAACCGTCGTGCGGATTGCGGCACGGAACCCTTCGTCGTTCCAGTAGCGGACATTGGTCCCGTCATTGAGGTCGAGCCCGTCGACCGGCGGCTCGCCGCCCTTGATCGAAGCAAACTCGACGGCAATGCCGGCCGCCTCGAGCACGGCAAGCGGGTGGGTGACCTCTCCAAGATAGAAGCCGGTGGGTTGGCCGCCCTCCCCCTTGATGCCATGGCTGGTGAGCACAAAGAGCACAGGCTTTTTCGGAACGGATGTCGTCTCTGGCATCATTTTCTCCTGGTTGAAGCGAGCCTGACATTGCGGCTCTCAATTGATGCTGCTTATTTATTGCTTCCATCTGCGGCGATAAATGCGCCGCGCAGGAAATGATCTGGTCTTCAGAGGCAAAAATGCGTCGCTTCGATCACCTCGCCGATGTCGAGGCTTTCATCACCGTCATGGACAAGGGGTCGATGACCGCAGGAGCCGTCGCGCTGGCCACGACGCCTTCCGTGCTGAGCCGCGCCATCACCAGGCTCGAGACGAAACTCGGCACGCAGCTGGTGCGGCGGACGACGCGGCGCATCAGCCTCACCGACGCCGGGCGGGTCTACCTCGATCAGGTGCGGGCGGCCTTCGAGACAATCGATCAGGCCGAACGCGCCATTCAAGGCGACGGCGTTGTTGCCGGACGCGTTCGGCTCAGTGCGCCCACGACCTATGGCCATTTCCAGCTGCCGGAAAAGCTGACCCGCTTCGCGACGAGGCATCCATCCGTCACCGTCGAGCTGTCGATTGCCAACCGCAATGTCGATCTGGTCGCCGAGGGCTACGACCTTGCCATACGCCTCGGCCAGCTCCCCGACAGCGGCATGATCGGCAGAAGGCTCGAAGACGCGCCGTTGAGGCTGGTCGCCTCGCCCGATTACGTCGCGCGGCGTGGCATGCCGCGTTCTGTCGACGAGCTCGCAGCACATACCTGCCTGCCCTTCATCATGCCGAGCAGCGGGCGTCCGGCCCCATGGCTGTTGCGCGTCGCCGGAGCCGACCTCGACTGGATACCCCATGGCCCGATCCAGGTGGAGGACGACGTGCTCGGCACCGTCTCGTTGACGGAGGCAGGCCTCGGGATCTGCCAAACCTATGATTTCATCGCGCGCGACCGCCTGGCGCGCGGCAGCCTGGTCGAGCTTCTGCCGGAATTCGGTGGCCGGTCGCGCCCCTTCTCCCTCATTTATCCGCCGCACAGAAACCTACCGGCTGCGACCCGAGCATTGATCGACTGCCTCGTGGAGCAGGCCTGAGGGAAGCGCTCGTCAGTTCGCGCCGTGGCCGTGGTGCCACCGCGCGCAATCAGCGGATCCGCAGTATGACAATCAGCAGCGATTTTGCGCCCTATCTGCTTCGCTGGTCGCTTATGCCCGATGGTGGGCCGATCGTAGAAGCACGTGTCGCGGCGGCCCGGCGCCTGCTCGAGCAGGGGCAGGACGCCCCCAAGCAGGTCGCCGCCCGCTGCGGCTTTGCCGATGCCGATACGCTCCGGCGCGCCTTCATGCGACATGTCGGCGTCACGCCGGCCGAATATCGCAAGCGCTTTGCCAGCCCGGCTCTGTCCGCGGATTGAGCCGGGCTGGCGCTATTCCCTACTCCGCCGCCTGCATCCTGCCCTCGGGCTTGCCCAGATAGGGCAGCACGAAAAGGTAAATGCCGGTCGGTAGCAGCACCGCCAACGGCGGCAGGGGCAGGTAGTAGACCCATTCGGGGAGCGTCATTACTGGCATGCCGGCAAAGATGGCGGCGACGGCCAGGGAGAAGAGCAGCGACGTCCAGCGATGGATTTTCCGGATCAGGGCGGTCATTCTGGCACCTTGGGTTTGAGCAACGGTCGTCAATGGCTGCGATCAGTCGAGTTTCGCGACGACGTCTTCCAGCTGAGTGAAGAAGCGTGGCCATCCGACCGTCGCGCCCTGGAAATAGGCCTTTTGGTCGGCTCTGAAGCCGCGCTGTTCCATGCGCAGGCTCGTGCCGCCCCTGGCGGGCGCGAGCGTCCAGGTGACGACACTGGTCAAGTCCTTGGTGTCCCAGCGATAGGCGAGCGAGCGGTTCGCCTCGATCGTCTGAACCTCGCAATCGACCTGGCCCCAATCGGCGGAAAGGGTAAAGCGACGGCCGACTTCGGGAATGAAATCGTTGCGCATCAGCCATTCGGCAATCAGATGCGGCTGCGTCAGCGCGCGCCAGATCTTCTCCGGCGGATGGGGAAAGTCGCGTTCGACGACGACAGAGCGGGTGGTTTCCGTTGTTTCGATCATTGGTCCATTCTCTTCAGGAGATCATCGAGATCGTCGAAGCGGTCCTGCCAGAAGCCGGCCATCTCCGTCGTCCAGTCAACCAGCGTCGCGAGCGCTTCGCGCCGGGCGCTGTAATAGGTGTAGCGGCCCTCATGCCGGTCGTGCACGAGCCCTGCAGCCTTCAGGATCTTGAGATGCTTGGACACGACCGGCTGCGAAACCCCGGCATCGGCCAACAAGCCGACGACCGTGGTATCCCCCTGGCGGCAAAGGTGTTCGAAGAGCCCACGGCGTGTGGGATCGGCGAGCGCCCGAAAAACCGCGTCCTGCAACTCAGTCATGTCTCATACCCGATTGGCTATGAGACGACGTATAGCCAATCGGATATGCGTTTGTCAAACGCTTATGTTTCGTCGGCCCCCATCCCTTTCAAGTGCCTTGCAGCCGCTGCCGTACCGCCCCTCCGGCACCGCGAAAGCTTGCGCTTGTTGGCGAAATGCAGCGCCCCTATAGAAGAGGCATGATCGGTCAATGTCCGCCAATGGCGGTGAGGTAGTCTGATGGTTTCGCATATTCGTGCCGTTCCTCTCGAAAAGGCATACCGGCTGCTGAACCATGGCCCGACAGTCCTGGTTTCCGCCCGCCATGGCGGCGTTCAGGATGTGATGGCGGCAGCCTGGGCCTGCGCGCTCGATTACGATCCGCCCAAGCTGACGGTCGTGCTCGACAGCGCCACCCGTACCCGCAGCCTCGCGGAGGAAGCGGGCGTGTTCGTCATCCAGGTGCCGACCGCCGCCCAGGCGCTGCTGACCCATGCGGTGGGCACCACGAGCCTTCACGACGATCCCGACAAACTTCGCAACGCCGGCGTCAAACTGTTCGACATGCCGGACTATGATCTTCCGCTTGTTACCGGCTGCTCCGCCTGGCTCGCCTGCCGGCTGATCAGCGAGCCGTCGATCGAGAGCCGCTACGACCTGTTCATCGGCGAAGTCTTCGCGGCCTGGGCCGACGATCGCGTGTTTCGCGACGGGCATTGGATGTTCGAGACGGCCGATCCGGCCTTGCGCAGCCTGCACTATGTGGCGGGCGGGCATTTCTACGCCATCGGCGATGCGATCGACGTGTCCTCCCGATAGGCCGAAAGCGCCCACCAACGGTGGCGCGTCCGGATGGCGACACTCGGTTCCCCCCATGGAGAAGACCCGGCCGCGCTCTTTCGCACGACCGGGCCCGCCCCGGGAGGCTACGCATCTTAAAAAAACCGGCCAAAAGCCTGGCGGTGAAGCGAAGGCCGTGACGTTGCCTCAGCTCCTTCCGGACAGGGCGATCACCCGGTCGAGTGCTGCAGCGAAGCCCTTGAGCGAGACAGCGAACGCCACGTCCTTTTGGCTGTCGCTGGCGAACGCGCCGATCTTCAATGCCGTGCCGCTACGAAGCAGCGCAACCGTCGCTTCGGTGAAGGTCAAAGGCACGATGCAGCCGAGCGGCAAGCAGGTGCGGAAGCGGGTCGGCTTGCCGCCGGTCGCGTCGTCGACGCCAAGCGTCACGCCCTTATCCAGATAAAGACCGAAGGGGAGCGCGAGGCTCCCCTCAAGCCCGGCTTCGGCCGCCGTGCGAAGCTCGATCGTCAGCACATGCTGACCGCTCTTGTGGAACTGGCGCTGTGAGAGGAGGCAATGTTTCTTTCCCTCGATCTCGGCGCAGGCGACGCTCCAGTCCTCGTAGGTCTCCGAAAGCTGGGAGGGCGCCGCGGGCTTGCCGGCGGCGTCTTCCCCATGAAGCGGCGTGATGGCGACGAACGTCGCCATCAGCATTGTCGAGAGCCAGACGAACCTTCGCATCAGAAGCGCACGTCGAGCTTGGCGTCGACCGCGTTCTGCGTCGTGCCCGAACCGAACTGGCCGGTATAGGTGATGCCGAGGCTCGCAGTGCCGGTCAGCGCGAAGTCGATGCCGGCTTCGATGATCGCCGCATCCTCGGCGATCGGCGTTCCGGCGACCGAGAAGGCGCTGCCCGTGCCGAACGCCATCGCCGAGAACGGGGTCGTATCGCCGAAGGCATGCTGCCAGCCGAGCATGCCGCGCAGCTTCGCTTCCGTGGTGCCGAGGCTGAGCGGAGCCGAAGCGCGAAGACCGAGCGTCGTGAAGGTCGTATCCGTCGTGTTGCTCCGGGTCGACAGAGCCGCCGCACCACCGCGCTCGGTGAAGCCGTCGGTGTGCAGGCTGACATAGGCGAGGTTGGCGAACGGCTCGAGCGCGACACTCGGCAGGTCGATGCGGTAGCCGACTTCACCGAAGGCCTGGAAGGTGCCTGCGTCATAATCGGCCTTCAACTGATCGCTGAAGCCCGGGAAGGCGACATTGCGCGACGTGTTGATCGAATGCCAGGTATAGGCAAGGCCCGAGCGCAGTGCGACGTCGCCCCACCGGCTGCCGCTATAGACACCAAGGTGGTAATTGTCGCTGTTGCCACTCGCCGAGCGGCTGTCGACGTCGAAGTTGGTCCGGCTGTAGCCGGCCATGATACCGACGAGCGCATTGTCCGAGATAGCCGCATCGAAACCGGTAACGAAACCGCCGGTCGACTGATCGAGCGCACCGGCGTTGCCGTTGCCGTCCGTGTTGGTCCAGGACCCGAACACCTGTCCCCAGCCGACCATTGCCGGCGGCGCGACGGGTACAGCGTTGACGGCGGCAACAGCACCCGTCGTGATCTTGTCCTCTGGACCGTAAGCGAGAACCGGAACGTTTGCCGCACCCACGTCGCCAAATGCATCGCGAATGCGGTTGTTGGCGGCGTTGCGCAAGAGACTGCTGTCGTTGATCAGCGCCGTCTGCGCCGAAGCGTGGACCTCGCCGGACAACAGGTCGAAGGCGCGGCGTGCTGCATCTCCATCCTGAAGGATCAGGGCGTTGTAGAGCCCGAGCGAGGGACCGCTCTGGGCGAGCGTGTTGAGGGCAAGCGCCGTCTGTCGCTGGTTGCCGGTGTTCGCCTCACCTTCAAAGACACCGGGTTCGGGCTCACCCGGCTTCGGCTCGCCGGGCTTGGGCTCTTCGCCCGGCTTGGGTTCTTCTCCCGGCTTCGTGCCGCCGTTCTTGACCTTGATCTTGAGATCGACCTGCTTTTCCTGCTGGTCAAGCGACACTTCGAGGAAGGCAGACTTGGAGATCGCCTCGGCGAACTTTCCTTCGATTGCCCGATCGGCGGTCAGGATCGTATAGGTCTGACCGGTCTTATAGCTGGTATTGGCATCGAGTGCCGTGACCTGCACGTTCGTGCCGCTGCCGATCTTCGCGATGCCGGTGTTGTCGTTGGTGCCGATGCTCTTGACGACGATGCGGTCGGAGCGGCCGTCGCCGGCGATGTCGGCCTCGTAGATCGAGCCGGTCGCCATATCCAGCCGACCCATGATCGTCAGCGTGCCAGTGGAATTGTTGCCGGGCGAAATGATCGCCTTCTTGTCGATATAGGTGTTGCCCACCGTGCCCGAGCCGCCAAGCCGGCCGAAGGCCGAACTGCTCCTTGATTCACCCCAGACGTTCACTTCACCGGTATAGAAACGGTCGCCCTCGATGCGTCCCGTCGCACCGTCGACGATCAGCGAGCCATTGGTGACCTCGAAGTTGGTCTCACTATAGTCCAAGGGGCCATTATCCGAGTCATTGTCGATCGTGTCGACGTTGCCCTTCACCACCAGCTTGCCGCCGGAAACGTTCACCTTGCCATAGAACTTCGACAGGTCACCGGTAAGGATGGTCTCGCCGGAGAAATTCGAGATCATGCCCTTGCCGACCATGACATTGCCGAACTCGTAGCCGGTGTTCGTATGGTTGAAGTTGACGTAGCCCCGGCGCGGCCCAAAATCGATCTTCGAGGACGAGTTGACCGTGCCGGCGCCCTGCGCCTGCCGTGCAACGGGTTCGGCGATATTGTTCAGATCGACGGCACCGCCGATCGTCAGATTGCCCATGCCCTCATTGTTGATACCGCCGACGCCCGAAAGCACGATGTCGCCACCAACCGAAAGCTTGGCGCCGTTGGCGACCGAAAGATTGGCGCGACCAGCCTCGCCGATCGTCAGCTTGTCGGCCACCTTGAGTTCGCTGCCGGCGCCGTCGATAACGGCCTGGATGGTGTCGGTGCTCTCGTCCTCACGCAGGATCGCGGTGTTGGTGGAAACGACAGCGCCCTTCTCGACGGTAAAGCTGTCGCCGATCGTGAATTCACCGGTGTTGACCCAGCGCGTATTGTCGCCGGTGACGAGCACCGTGCCATTTTCGAAGTAGGTCTTGTTGGTGTTGACGAGGCCGCCGTCCTCGATCCGAACTGTAGCGGTGTTCAGCGTCAGTGCACCGTAAGCGACCCCCAGGAACTCGGTGTTTAGCATGGAACCCGCGCCGCGCACCACGAGCGTTCCGTCGCCCTCCTGCAGGGCGCCGACATAGGTCTCCTTAGCCGAAACCTTGCCGCCGTTCTCGACGATCAGCGTGCCCTTGCCGCCATAGATACCGCCTTCGAAGCCGCCAACAAAGAGCATGCGGTCGCCGTTGGGATTGGCATCGACGATGTCCCAGGTCGAGCCCGGCCCGGAGACGACGACCGTGCCGACGCTGCCGCGACTGTCTGCGATGTAACCATCGGTACTCTCAACCTTGGCACCATTGTTGATCGTCAGTGTCGCGCCGCCCGGCCCGCCGCGGATAACGAGATTGCCGTTGATCGTATGGTCGCTGGACCACGTTGTGTCGTTTGGAACCAGCAATCCGGCCGCCTTTGCCGGCGACGGCACGAGTGGCACGGCGGCCAGAGCCAGTGAGAGCAGGCCGGCGCGACCGAGCGCCGTCGAACTCAGAAGGTTGATCCTCAAAACGTCCGCCTTCGCACAGGTATTCAATGTCTGCCCCTTTTCCTTTTCATTCGTGGGCGCACAAATCCCAGGCGAACGGATTCGCCGGGAAAGCACGGGTCATGGGGCGGCTATAGCAAGCCCGCAAAAAGCGAGAATTCGGCTTTCTGCAAACGGCAGATTGCGGCGTCGAAGGGCTGTGGGTTTCTGCAAACGGCTTGTTTTCGGCGACGAACGGCGGTCGACAACCATATGGACTTGAAGGATAAAACCTCGCATGGTGCGAGGACATGAGACGGTTTTGCCTGACGAGGCTGGATATGCCGCAAGCGTTCGGCGGGCGACGCTCTTCCTCGGGCTCCTCTACCAGTTCATGCAGTTCGTCATCAGCAGTACGCTCTGGGCTTTCCTTGGATATGACCCGATTGCGATCGCGCCGATCACCCTGATCCTGATGCTGAACGGGACACTCATGTCCTATGCGATGGCAGTGGCACTCTTTCGCTTCCGGGGCAGGTCCATCCTCTTCAAGCTTCTGCTCGGCTCCGCCCTGGCGCTCGTCGCCGCAGCGATCAATGCCAGCGTCGATCTCCTCAGTCACGGCCTGATCGAGCATGGCGATCCGGGCCCAATCAACTGGACCAATGTCGGCTACACCCTCATCTATTGCATGGCGCTGTTTCACGGATGGGCGTTTCTCTACATCGCCCTTCTCGCCAATTACGAACTGCGCGAGCGGGAACGCCGGCTTGCCGTGACACGGGAGGAAGCGCTGACGGCGCAGATGCGGGCGCTGCGCTACCAGGTCAATCCGCACTTCCTGTTCAACACCTTGAACTCGATTGCCGGGCTGATCGAAGAGGGCGCATCGACGACCGCCCGCCGCATGGTGCTCTCGCTCTCCTCCTTCCTGCGCACGACACTCGAGCTGGATCCGATGCAGGACGTTTGCCTTGCCGACGAGCTGGCCTTGCAGCTCGGCTATCTCAACATCGAGGGCGAACGCTTCTCCGACCGCATGCGGGTCAAGCTCGACATTGCACCGGGCCTGGAGCAGGCGCTGGTCCCGAGCCTCATCCTTCCAGCCATTGATCGAAAATGCGATCAAGCACGGCGTGGGCGGTTCGATCGGCGTGGTCGAGATCGTGATCCGGGCGGCAAGGCAAGGCGAGACGCTGGAGCTTTCCGTCGAAAACGACATGGCGAACGAGCCGCCCCGCCCGGCGAACAAACCTGCCGGGACCGGCACCGGACTGAGGAATGTCGCCGACCGCATCAAGGCCCGGTTCCCCGAGGTCGGAGCCTTCATATCCGGCCTCGTGGCACCGCACCGGTTTCGGGCAGCGATCACCATGCCGCTGCGGCTGGTCTGATCGCCGCTCTCCGGCCAACGACGGCCGGCAAAGGTCGAAAGTCCGGGCCTTTCTGCAAACCGCTCGATTTGGCCGACGAACGGCAATCGACATCGGCGGCCGGTTGAAGGATAAAAATGGCCATGAAACCTGAGGACGACGCAAGATCGGTGGACGAGAGCGCTTACATCGCCAGCGTGCGGCGCGCGACGCTCTGGCTCGGTTTTCTCTACTGGTTCGTGGAATTCCTG
This sequence comes from Ensifer sp. Root954, assembly GCF_001429005.1. Classification (NCBI taxonomy): domain Bacteria; kingdom Pseudomonadati; phylum Pseudomonadota; class Alphaproteobacteria; order Hyphomicrobiales; family Rhizobiaceae; genus Ensifer; species Ensifer sp. Root954. The sequence goes on along the minus strand of NZ_LMJM01000001.1, from coordinate 458,526 downwards.
ATCAGCAGCATTCTTTGGGCGATCCTCGGGATCGACCCGATCATGTCCGCGCCAGGCAAGCTCCTGTTGATGTCCTGCGGCATGGTCTTTTCCTATGGCATCGCCGCTGCGATGTTCGGCGTCCGCCATCAACACATCGCGCTGAAGATCGTCGTCGGCTTTACGACCGCTCTGATGGCTGCGATCGCCAATACCGGCGTCGACTTTCTTCTCTATCTTTTCATCGTGCGTCCCGACCCGATCACGCCGGACTGGACCAGCATCGGCTACACGCTGGTCTACAGCATGGCGACCTTCGTCGGCTGGTCCTTCTTCTTCGTGGCATTGCTCTACAGCTTCGAACTGCGCGAGCGCGAGCGACGCCTGGCGATCACGCGCGAGGAGGCACTCGCCGCACAGATGCGGGCGCTGCGCTACCAGGTCAACCCGCATTTCCTGTTTAACACACTGAACTCCATCACCGGCCTGATCGAGGAGGGGCAGCCCCTTGCCGCGACGCGCATGGTGATGTCGCTGTCCAACTTTCTGCGCACGACGCTGGAGCTTGACCCGCTGCACGACGTGCGGCTTGCCGACGAACTCGCGCTCCAGGCCGGTTACCTGCATATCGAGGGCGAGCGCTATTGCGACCGCATGAGGCTCCGAATGGACATCGACACCGGTCTCGAGGAGGCCTTGGTGCCAAGCCTCATCCTGCAGCCGCTGATCGAAAATGCCGTCAAGCACGGGGTCAGCCGCTCGCCGGATCAGGTGGAAATCGTCATCAGCGCCGCCAAAGTGGGCCATGCGCTGGAAATCTCCGTCGAAAACGACATTGCGGCAACTCCCGAAACCGAGCGGAGACCGGGCACGGGGATCGGCCTCAAGAATGTAGCCGATCGCGTCCAGGCCCGTTTTCCCGGCGTCGGCGCCTGCGTTTCGGGTCTCGTCACGCCCGGTCGTTTCAGAGCTGCAATCACAATGCCGCTGAGGCTTGCATGAATGAAATCCAGACTGTTCCGCTTTCGATCCTCGTCATCGACGACGAGCCGCTGGCGCGGCGGCGCCTTCTGCGCCTGCTCGGCGCCATGCCCGCCGTTGAGGTGGTGGGAACGGCCGGCAACGTGCAGCAGGCCTGCTCCATGGTTGCCGAGCTTTCGCCGGACGCGATCCTGCTCGACATCCAGATGCCGGGCGGCACCGGCTTCGATGTCCTGGAACGGCTGGGCGACCACGCACCCGCAGTCGTTTTCGTGACCGCCTTCGACCACTATGCGCTGCGCGCCTTCGAAGCCGCCGCGGTCGACTATGTCACCAAGCCGATCGAATCCAGCCGCCTGCGCACCGCGATCGAGCGCGCCCGCCTCGCAATCGCGGCACGCACGAGCGCCGAGCGGGTGCTCGAACTCAACGAAACCGTGACGGCGCTGCGCCAGGCGCTGCGCAAGCACGAAACCCAGACCGGCGACCTTTGGATCAAGGCCCGGGGAGAATTCGTGCGGATCGCGCTCGACCGGGTCGTGCGCTTTCAGGCGGAACGCGACTATGTCCGCATTCACGTCGAGGGCCGGTCCTATCTGCACCACGAAAGCCTCGCCTCGCTCGAGCGTCGCCTCGATCCCGCAGAATTCCTCAGGCTGCATCGCAGCTCGATCGTGCGCCGGGACTGTATCGTGGGGCTGAAGCAGGCCCCCTTCGCCGCGCTCATCGCCCTTCTCTCCGACGGCAGCGAGATCCGCGTCGGCCGAACCTACGCCCGACACATCCGCCCGACGACCGGCGAACGCAGCCAGCCGGACTAGCCGCCGCCCACTATCGCAGGACCGCGCGCAGCCGCGGGGCGGCGAAGTCGACGAAGGCCCGGAGCTTCATCGGCACCAGCCCCTGCGGAAGATAGACGAGCTGGACCGGCAGCGCCGGGTGCTCAAAGTCTTCCAGCAGCGGCACGAGCAGGCCGTCCGCCACTTGGCGCGCCACCTGATAGGAAAGCACCCGCGTCAATCCAAGACCGGATATCGCCGCGTCGACGGCGGATTCCGCCGTATTGACGATAAGCCGCGACCGGATCGGCGCGGCCAGCTCGCGCCCGCCGTCGAGGAAACGCCAGACATGGGCGGCCGTAACGTTTTCGAAGGTGATGCAATCGTGATCGGCAAGTTCGCTGGGGTGCCGGAGCACGCCATGCCGCGCGACATAATCGGGGCTTGCATAGACCACCCGGCGCACCGTGCCGATCTTCGTCGCCACGAGATTGCTGTCGGGCAGGTTGCCGATCCTCAGCGCCACGTCGATGTGATCGTCGACGAGATTGGCGAACCGGTCGCCCAAGGCGAGCCGCATATCGACCTCGGGATGGGCCTTGAGGAAATCGACCACGACGGGAAGCACATGCAGGCGTCCGAAGACGATGGGCGCAGAGACCGTCAGATCGCCCTTGATCGTGCTGTATTCGCCGGCTGCCACCCGTTCCGCCTCTTCGACGCGGGCAAGGATCTCCTTGGCAGCCTCGACATAGACGCGGCCGGCCTCTGTCAGCTGGATCCTGCGGTTGGTCCTGGTGATGAGTTGCGCGCCCAGATGCGCTTCAAGCTCGGAAACCTTCCGGCTGATCGTGGCCAACGGCACCTTGAGGTGCCGGGAGGCTGCCGACAGGCTGCCGTTTTCGATGACGGCGATCAGAACCCCCATGGCGTCGAGACGGTCCACTTTTATCCTTCCATAATTCGGAAATCAGACTATCGAAATCGCATTCTACTGCCGAAAATTGGAAAGTCATAGATTGATCTCGAAGGCGGTTCATTCCGAACCGCCGGAGGGCCGTGACGGTTCTCAAGCTCTTCGAGGACATCTCCCATGAAACTCTACCGCCATCCGCTCTCCGGCCACTCGCACAGGGCGCAGCTTTTCCTGTCGCTGCTCGGCGTGCCGCACGAGCTGATCGACGTCGACCTCAAGGCGCGGGCACACAAGGCGCCGGAATTCCTCGCGCTCAATCCCTTCGGTCAGGTTCCGGTGCTCGACGACGAAGGCACGGTCATCGCCGACAGCAACGCCATCCTCGTCTACCTCGCCAAGAAGCTCGGCCGCATCGACTGGCTGCCGGAAGATCCGGCCTCGGCGGCGAAGGTGCAGAAATGGCTCTCGGTTGCCGCCGGTGACATCGCCTTTGGTCCGGCAGCCGCGCGTCTCGTCACGGTCTTCGGCGCCAATCTGGATGCAGAAGGGGCTATCTCCAGGGCCCACCGGGTGCTTGCACAGATCGATGCGGAGCTTGCCGGCCACGACTTCCTCGTGGGCGCAAGGCCGACCATCGCCGACGTCGCCCTCTACAGCTACGTGTCGGCAGCACCGGAAGGCAATGTCGACCTTTCCGACTACGCCCATGTTCGTGCCTGGCTTTCGCGCATCGAGCGCCTGCCCGGCTTCGTCGGCTTTGAGAAGACCGCCGTCGGCCTCGCCGCCTGATCCAAGCTCCCCGGGGCGGCAGCGCTGCCCCGGCCCCCTTCCAACCGGGACACCCGACCATGCCGGACAACGCACAGCAGAAAAAGCCGGATTCGCCGTGGCACGAAGGCGAACTCGCCATCCAGCGCAGCCTCGGCGTCGCCGAGCGCATGGATGCGACCGGGCGCAATTTCGTGCGCAGCTTCATGCCGGAGCAGCACCAGCAATTCTTCCCGATGCTGCCCTTCGCCATGTTCGGGGCCGTCGACGCGAGCGGCGATGTCTGGGCGACGATGCGCGCGGCAGCCCCCGGCTTCATGCAGGCGCCGGACGCCTGGAATCTCGATATACGGTTGCCGCGTGACAGGGATGATCCGGCCGATGCCGGCATGGAGGACGCGCACTCCATCGGCATGCTCGGCATCCAGCTCGAAACCCGGCGCAGGAACCGGTTGAACGGCGCGATCCGGCGCGATGCCGACGACGGCTTCACGCTCCGCGTCCGGCAGAGCTTCGGCAACTGCCCGCAATATATCCAGCTTCGCCAGTTCGCCTTCGTTCGCGACCCGCACCAGCCGGCCTCGGTGCGCCCGGTGCATGGTCGCGTGCTCGACGCCCGCGCCCGGGCCATCATCGCCAAGGCCGACACCTTCTTCGTCGCGTCCTACGTCGATCGCGACAGCGGCGAGCGCCAGGTCGACGTCTCGCATCGCGGCGGCAAGGCGGGTTTCGTACAGATCGGCGAGGACGGCGTGCTGACGATTCCGGACTTCTCCGGAAACCTGTTCTTCAACACGCTCGGCAATTTCATGGTCAACCCGCGCGCAGGACTGCTGTTCGTCGATTTTGCGACCGGCGACATGCTGCAGATGACCGGCAGCGCCGAGGTGATCCTGTCTTCTCTGGAGGTCGCGGCATTTCAGGGCGCCGAACGCCTGTGGCGCTTCCGGCCGGAGAAGGTCATTTATCGCGAGGACGGCCTGCCGCTTCGTTGGGCCTTCGAGGAGGGCGGCTGGTCTCCCAGCCTCAATTCCACCGGCGACTGGGATCAGGCGAAGGTCCGGCTTGACGCCGCGGCCCTTGCCGATGCGTGGCGCCCGTTCCGGATTGCCCGCGTTGAGGACGAGAGCACGACGATCCGCTCGCTCTACCTCGCGCCGGACGATGGCGTCGGGCTCATGGCCCATCAGGCCGGCCAGCACCTGCCGATCCGCATCAACGTCGGAGACGGCGAAAGACCGCTCGTCAGGAGCTATACGCTGTCCTCGGCACCGACGGATGGTCTCTACCGCATCAGCGTCAAGAAGGACGGCGTGGCTTCCCGGCACTTGCACGGACTGAAGCCTGGAGACCGGATCGAGGCGCGGGCGCCTGCCGGCAGCTTCACGATCGATGGAACCGAGCGGCGGCCCGCCGTGCTGATCGGCGCCGGCGTCGGCATCACGCCGATCCTTGCCATGCTCAAGCACATTGTCGCCGAAAGCCGCCGCAAGCGGCGCACGCGCCCGACCTGGATCTTTCAGGCCGCCCGCTCGCCGGAAGAGCGCGCCTTCGATCGGGAGATCGCCGACCTGGTCGCGGAAGGCGAGGGCAATATTCGTCTGGTGCGGGCGCTGAGCCAGCCGGCAACGGCCATCGAAAGCCAGGACTATGACATTGCCGGTCGCATCGACCTCACCCATCTCAAGGCCACCCTGCCCTTCGACGACTACGATTTCTATCTCTGCGGCCCGGCCGCCTTCACCCAGTCGCTCTATGACGGCTTGCGGGCGCTCAACATCGCCGATGCCCGCATCCATGCGGAGGCCTTCGGGCTGTCGTCGCTGACCCGGCGACCGGACGGCGGTTCTGGCCCGGTGATGGTACCGGCGGCGAACGCCCCGGTTCACGTCGTCTTTGCCAAGTCGAGCAAGGAGGCGCGCTGGCAGCCGGGCGAAGGCACGCTGCTTGATCTGGCGGAGGCGCGTGGCCTGAACCCGGAATACGGCTGCCGCAACGGCAGTTGCGGCACCTGTCGGACGCCAGTGCTGGAGGGCAGGGTGACCTACCCCTCGCAGCCCTCCTTCCCGGTCGGCGAAGGCGAAGCGCTGATCTGTTGCGCCGTGCCGGCGGAGAGCGAAACGGGCAAACTGCATCTTTCGCTCTGAGCCCTGGTTCGGCTATGGATGATGCACCACATCATCAGGCAGTCGACCTCGGCCGAGCGGGATGCGCCATGAACGACCAACAGCTACGCGATATCGTGCTCTGGCTTTCAGAACAGGGCCTGAAGGGACTGGACGAGCCGGAGCTGTTTGCCGGCTTCTGCGAGCAATGTCGGGCAGCCGGTCTCGACCTTGCCCGCGCGCTCGGGTTGATCGACACGTTGCATCCCGAATTCGAGGGGCGCGCGTTCCAGTGGAACGACGAAAGCGAGATCACGCCGGAGGTCATCCAATACGGCTCGACGACCACGGGCGAGGCGCTGCTGAACTGGCAGAATTCGATCTTCTACCACATGCTTTGCGACCGAACCGCGGAGCGCCGCATCCGGCTTTCCTCCGACGAGGGCACCACCTACAACATATTGGACAAGCTGAAAGACGAAGGCCACACCGACTGCGTCAGCATGATCCACCACTTCACCGACCAGGGCCGCGTCGGCGAGATGGACTGTTTCTATTCCTATTGGACGACGCGGAACGACGGTGGCTTCAGCGAGGATGACATCGCAGCACTCCGTATCCTGCTGCCAACGCTTGCGCTAGCGGTGAAGGCAGGCTCATGCGTGCGGATCATCAGCACGCTTGCGGACGTCTATCTCGGCGCCGATGCCGGCCAGCGCGTCGTCAAGGGCAGCATTGCCCGCGGTTCGGCCGAACGCATCGAAACGGTCATGTGGTTTTCCGACCTGCGCGGCTATACGCGCATCTCCGACACCGCAGCACCCGACGAGATCATCCCGCTTCTCAACGATTATTCAGGAACCGTGATCACCGCCATTCACGACCATGGCGGCAGCGTGCTGAAGCTGATCGGCGACGGTGTTCTGGCGATCTTCAATGCCGACGATCCGGGGACCGCCTGCGCCAATGCAATCGGCGCCGAACGGCAGCTGCGCCGCATGCTTGCGGAACTCGACACCCGCCGGCAGGCCGAAGGCAAGCCGACCACCGAGGTCTATCTCGGGCTCCATATCGGCGAAGTTTTCTATGGCAATATCGGCAGCCAGACCCGCCTCGATTTCACCGTGGTCGGCCCGGCGGTCAATGAGGTGAGCCGCATTTCCTCGATGTGCCGTTCCGTCGAGAGGCACATGATCATGTCGTCTGATTTCGTCGAAGCCTGCCCGCCGGATGAACGGGTCCACGCAGTCTCGCTCGGCCGCTTTGCGCTGCGCGGCATCGCGAGGGCCAAGGAGCTGTTTACCTGGGATCCGGAATTGCCGATGGCCTGAGACGCAGCGGCTACTGGCTCATCGCGCCTGCAGAAAGACGCGAGAGGTGGCGATGCTGCAGCTCGATCTGCACCTCGTCCTGAAAAACCAGAACCTGATGGCGCACTTCGTCTTCCGAACATCCGCAGGCAAAGAGCTCATCCGCTAGAGCGCGGCAGCGGCGGCGCCAGAATTGCAGCGCTTCGGCACCGTGCAGATCTTCAAGCTCGGCGGCAGCACTGCGAATGGCATGCAATCTCCTGACCACCGGAAACGGAACAATGGTGTTGGTTTCCGTGGCTTCCACTGATTGATTGCTTGCCATCGTCTCGTTTGCCCCCTGGACTTCGTGCGTTGACGCGAACGCACAAAGACGCCCTACGCGTAGTGATATAGAGCAATGGCTCCGCTTCCGGTGTCCCCAACCGAAGGCGATTTGCTCTGCTGATTCCATTTCTACGAAGCCTATGGTTAACGTTTCCTTCCCACCGGTGCCGAAGTGAACCGATTGCGTCTCGCAGGTGCACGAGACATCGGTCGCGTCACGTGGCCGACACGCTTTCACGCTTTTCTGGGTTGGTTTCGATCCAAAAACATGACATTAAAAATCATCTTTCTATCAGCGCCCATGGCGCCCCCGCCCCCAGTGAGTGCACGTGCATGCTGAAGCGTTTCTTCGCGTTCTACCGCCCCTATCGCGGCCTGTTCATTCTCGACTTTTCCTGCGCCGTACTATCAGGCCTGCTTGAACTCGGCTTCCCGATTGCGGTGAAGCTGTTCGTCGACCAGCTCTTGCCGAGCCAGGAATGGACACTGATCCTGCTGTCCTCCGTGGGGCTGCTGATCGTCTACCTGCTCAACACCGGCCTGATGGCAACCGTCACCTATTGGGGCCACATGCTCGGCATCAATATCGAGACGGACATGCGGCGCATGGCCTTCGATCATCTGCAGAAGCTCTCTTTCTCGTTCTTCGACAACCAGAAGACCGGCCATCTCGTCGGCCGCCTCACCAAGGATCTGGAAGAAATCGGCGAGGTCGCGCATCACGGTCCGGAGGATCTGTTCATTGCCGTCATGACCTTCATCGGTGCGCTGATCCTGATGCTGATGGTGCATTGGCAGCTGGCGCTGATTACCGCCGCCGTCGTGCCACTGACCGCCTGGGTAACCAGCCGCTACGGCGGGCGCATGACCCGGAATTTTCGCAATCTCTACGGCCGGATCGGAGACTTCAACGCCCGTATCGAGGAGAATGTCGGTGGCATGCGCGTGGTCCAGGCCTTCGCCAACGAGGCCCATGAGCGCAGCCTGTTCGAGACCGACAACCAGAACTATCGCCGCACCAAGCTTGAGGCCTACCGTATCATGGCGGCCAGCACGTCGCTGAGTTACATGAGCATGCGGCTGACGCAGCTGATCGTGATGATTACCGGCTGCTACTTCGTGTTGACGGGCGAGCTGACCAATGGCGGCTTCGTCAGCTTCCTGCTTCTGGTCGGCGTCTTCTTCCGGCCGGTCGAGAAGATTAATTCGGTGATCGAGACCTATCCGAAGGGCATCGCCGGCTTCAAGCGCTTCCTCGAACTGATGGAGACCGAGCCCGATATCGAGGATCGTCCCGGTGCGACCGACGTCGCTGATCTCAAGGGCGACATCACCTACAGCAACGTCTCCTTCGGCTACAGCGCCGAAAAGCCGATCATCCAGAATATCGACCTCACGATCCGCGCCGGCGAGACGATCGCCTTCGTCGGCCCGTCGGGCGCCGGCAAGACGACGATCTGCTCGCTTCTGCCGCGCTTCTACGAAGTGATGGAAGGCGCAATCACTGTCGACGGCACAGATATCCGCGACATCACCTTGTCGTCGCTGCGCGGCCAGATCGGCATCGTGCAGCAGGATGTCTTCCTCTTTGCCGGCACCATTCGCGACAACATCGCCTATGGCCGGCTCGGAGCAAACGAAGCCGACATCCTGGAAGCGGCGCGGCGCGCCCGGCTCGACGGCATGATCGCGGCCCTGCCCGACGGCATGGACACGGTGATCGGCGAACGCGGCGTCAAGCTTTCCGGCGGACAGAAACAGCGACTGGCGATCGCCCGCATGTTCCTGAAAAACCCGGCGATCCTCATTCTCGACGAGGCCACCTCGGCGCTCGACACGGAAACCGAGAGAGCAATCCAGCAGTCTCTTACCGAGCTTTCCAAGGGGCGCACGACGCTGATCATCGCGCACCGGCTGGCAACGATCCGCGATGCCGACCGCATCGTCGTGGTCGACGGTAGCGGCATTCGCGAACAGGGACCGCATGCAACGCTGCTGGCCGCCAAGGGCGCCTACAGCCGCCTCTATCACGCCCAGGCAGGCGCCGGCTGAGGAGAGCTGTCGGCGCGGCATTGCAAGTGCCGGGAGGGGACGGTACGAACGAAGGCAGACACCGCCCTGCCCTTCGTCGGACCGATTCTTCAGCGCCATGACCACTTCCGAACTTTCCGCTCTCGAACGCGCCCTAAAAGCCCTGCCCCAACACTATCCCGGTCCCGGCGGCGTCGCCGGTGTGGTCCGGGATGGTCAGGTGATCCTCAGCCACAGCTGGGGCTATGCCGACCTGACCGCCCGCAGGCCGATGACGGCGACAACCCGCGTACCGATCTGCTCGATCACCAAGCAGATGACCTGCGCCGTGCTTCTGGACGCCGTCGGCGAACCGGCAAAGCTCGACCGCGCGCTCGACACCTACCTGCCTCTGCTCGAAGGCAAGCGCCCGACCGTGGCCCATCTCTGTCACAACCAGTCGGGGCTGCGCGACTACTGGGCGCTGACCGTGCTGCAAGGCGCCAGGCACGACGGCGTCTTCCGCCGCGAGGACGCACGGTCCCTGCTCTCCTCCGCGCGGTCGACCCATTTCGAGCCGGGCACGCGTTACTCCTATTCGAACGGTAATTTCCGCATTCTCGCCGACCTCATCGAAGCGCATACCGGGCGCTCGATGGCCGAGCTCTATCAGCGTTCCGTGTTCGGCCCGGCCGACATGCAGACCGCTGCCCTCACCGCCGATACGAGCCTGCCCCCCGACGGTATCGTCGGCTACGAGGGCAATGAGACGGCTGGCTATTTCGAGGCGGCCAACAACATCTACTGGGCCGGCGATGCCGGTGTTTCCGCTTCGCTCAACGATATGCTCGCCTGGGAATGCTTCATCGACCGGACGCGGAATGACGAAAACAGTCTCTATCGCCGCCTGTCCGTACCGCAGACCTATGCCGATGGCCGCCCGGCCCATTATGGGTTCGGCCTTGCGCATGAAAAGATCGGCGACGTCGCCATCACCGGCCATGGCGGCGCGCTGCGCGGCTTCCGCAGCCGCAGGCTCTACGCGCCCGCTGAGCGCCTTTCGGTCGTGGTGATGTTCAACCATGAAGCCGACGCCCATGCGGCGGCGACCGCATTGATGAAGGTCGCCCTTGGCCACAGCGATGCAGAGCCCGCGACAGGCAACTGGGATGCCGACGGCACCGGCAGCTATCTGGATCCGGAAACGGGCCTCGCACTCGTTACCAGGCCCGCCGGCAAATCCCGCGTCGCGCTGAACTTCGCCACGGGTGCCGAAACGCTTGCGGTCGGTCCGGATGGCAGCGCGCAGTCAGCGGCCGTTACCCTTCGCGTGGAAGGCGCCTCGCTACACATGGAGCGCCCGCGTGAGAACCTGACGGTTCACGCCGCGCGCATCTCCGGCGCCGCCAAGCCTGATATCGCCGGCCGCTACCATGCGGCAGAACTCGATGCCGATCTCGACATCGTCTCCACCAACGGCGTCTTCTATGGTGGTTTCGACGGATCGCTTGGCAGAGGCGCCATGCACGCCCTGCGGCCGCTCGCCGAAGATGTCTGGCTGCTGCGCTGCAAACGCTCGATGGACGCGCCGGCACCGGGAGACTGGACCGTAGTCGTTTCGCGTGACGCAGAAGGCAAGGTGACGGGGCTGACGATCGGCTGCTGGCTCGCCCGGCGGATCGACTATAGCAAGATCGGCTGATGTCGAGATCGCGTCGCCGGCGATGCTCGCAGGCGGGACCATGCGGCACAAGATGACCATAACCGGAAGACCAGAACGTGAAACAGAAGCGACCGACAGCCGCCCGAGATACCGGCCGCCGCCCCGCGGCCGATACGGGAAAACGCGTGACGGTCGCCCGCGCCCTTTCCAAGCTTGGTTACTGCTCGCGCACGCAGGCCGAGAAACTGGTGCTTGAAGGCCGCGTCAGCATCAACGGGCGCAAGGCAACTGACCTCACCGCATGGGTCGATGTCGACAAGGACCGTCTCGCCGTTGACGGTAAGGCCGTGCTTGCCGAAGAGAAGGTCTACCTGATGCTGAACAAGCCGCGCGGGCTGGTGACGACCAGGCATGACCCGGAGGGCCGGCCGACGGTCTTCGACTGCCTGAAGAACATCGACTCCACCCATCTGTCGCCGGTCGGACGCCTCGACAAGGCGAGCGAGGGCCTTCTGCTGTTCACCAACGACACGGTGCTTGCGCAGCGGCTGCTCGATCCGGAAACCCATGTCGGCAAGGTCTATCACGTGCAACTGACCGGGCAGATCGACGACGCGCAGCTTGCGCAAATGGTCGCCGGCATCGACGAAGGCGGCGAGATGTTGCGGGCCGCCAGGGCCGAACGCCTAAGGGTGGGCGGCCGCAACATGTGGATCGAGGTGGAACTCGAAGAGGGTCGAAACCGCCAGATTCGCCGCATGCTCGATGCGCTCGGCTTCGAAGTGCTGCGGCTGCTGCGGGTTTCGATCGGGACGATCGCTCTCGGTGATTTGCCGAAGGGTGCTGCGCGTAACCTCACCGCCGACGAAATCGCCGATCTGAAGCGGCGCACCGGCCTCTAGGCCCTTCCCGCGGCGCGCAGCCAAACGCGCGATGGGTGGAAATCCACCCACGCGAGCACCGCCATGTTTCCGAATCCACCCAAAGCCGATCCAGGCTCCTGACAAATGCGTCGGATCGTGCGGACAGCCCGTTGTCTGTGCTAAGATTGCGTCCGCAAATGGGGGCATCCAGCACCGGCGTGGGAGGAAACCTTGCCGGCTGGCCATATTTCATCCGGGAGGAAGAAGATGAAAACCCTCAACGCATTGCTCGGCGCCGTTGCCGCCCTTTCCATTTTTGCCGTTTCCGCCAACGCACAGACCTACCCCGAACGTTCGATCACCATGGTCGTGCCCTTCTCCGCCGGTGGCCCGACGGACACGGTTGCGCGCCTGGTTGCTGAATCCATGTCGAAGGACCTCGGCCAGCAGATCATCGTCGAGAACGTCGGCGGCGCCGGCGGTACGCTTGGCGCCGGTCGCGTCGCCCAGGCCGATCCGGACGGCTACACCGTGCTGCTCCATCACATCGGCATGGCAACCAGCGCGACGCTCTACCGCAAACTCGCCTATGACACGCTGAACGCCTTCGAATATGTCGGCCTCGTCACCGAAGTGCCGATGACCATCGTCGCGCGCAAGGACCTCGAGCCGACCGACCTCAAGGGTCTCGTCGAATATGTGAAGGCGAACAAGGACACGGTCACCGTCGCCAATGCCGGCATCGGCGCCGCCTCGCACCTCTGCGGCATGATGTTCATGAGCGCCATCGAAACGCCGCTGACCACCGTTCCCTACAAGGGCACCGGTCCGGCGATGACCGATCTCCTCGGCGGTCAGGTCGACATCATGTGCGACCAGACGACCAACACCACCAAGCAGATTCAGGGCGGCACGATCAAGGCGTACGCCGTCACCTCGCCCGAACGCCTGAAGGTCTTCCCGGACTTGCCGACGACCACCGAAGGTGGTCTGCCGAACCTGCAGGTTGGCATCTGGCACGGCGTCTACGCGCCGAAGGGTACGCCGGCTGAAGTGACCGAACGCCTGTCGAAGTCGCTGCAGGTGGCGCTCAAGGATCCGAACGTGGTTGCCCGCTTCGGCGAACTGGGCACCGAGCCGTCTTCGGACAGCGACGCCACCCCCGCCGCGCTGAAGACCAAGCTCGAAGGCGAGATCGCCCGCTGGAAGCCGGTGATCGAAGCGGCCGGCCAGTACGCCGACTAATCCACCGCTCATCGCGCCGCGCTCTCGAGTCATCTCGGGGTGCGGCGGTTCTGACATGGGCATGTTCCCGACGGTGTCCGGACAGGCGCCGTCAACAGCGGTTGACAGCTGTCAACGCGACGTTGCCCAATGTGCGAACCCGGCGCGAGCCGGCAATGCCAATGCGGGAGGCCGTCGACGCCTCGGCCCGGCTACCCCGCGAAAACAAATGGGGACACGATGAAATCACTCTCCTTCGATAGCACCAATGCGCTCTGCGGCGGGATCCTGACCGCGGTCGGCCTGTTCTTCGCCTGGCAGGCCTTCAACCTAGAGCTCGGCACGGCCTTCCGCATGGGGCCTGGCTATTTCCCCCTCGTGCTCGCGATCATCCTGACGCTCCTCGGCATCGTGATCCTCGTACAGTCCACCCGCGTCCAGGGGGAGCCGATCGGCGCGATTGCGCTGCGTGGCATGCTCTTCATTTTGCCGGCGCCGGTTTTCTTCGGCCTCACGGTCCGCGGCCTCGGCTTCGTCCCGGCACTGTTCTTCACGGCACTCATCGCCTGCTTTGCCTCCGGCCGCATGACGCCGCTCATGGCTTTGGCGCTCTCCGCAGCGCTGACGGCCTTCTCCGTCGCCGTGTTCAGCTATGGTCTCGGCCTGCCCTTCCAGCGCTTCGGCCCCTGGGTCCAATTCTAGGAGACGCGCAATGGATCTTTTCAACAATCTCGCGCTCGGCTTTGTAACCGCCGGTTCCCCCGCCAACCTGCTCTTCTGCCTCATCGGAGTGCTTCTCGGCACCCTGATCGGTGTCCTTCCGGGCATCGGCGCAACCGCGACCATCGCCATGCTGCTGCCGATCACCTTCCAGCTCGAGCCGGTCTCCTCGCTGATCATGCTCGCCGGCATCTATTACGGCGCGCAGTATGGCGGCTCGACCACGGCGATCCTGATCAACATGCCGGGCGAATCGTCGTCAGCCGTCACCGCGATCGACGGATACCAGATGGCCCGCAAGGGTCGGGCCGGCGCCGCCCTGGCGATCGCTGCCCTCGGCTCATTCTTTGCCGGCACCGTCTCGACCTTCCTCGTCGCGGTCTTCGCGCCGCCCTTGACCGAAATCGCCCTGAAGTTCGGCGCTGCCGAGTACTTCTCGTTGATGATCGTCGGCCTCGTCTCCTCGATCGCACTCGCGCACGGGTCGATCGTCAAGGCGCTGGCCATGGTCGCCCTCGGCCTCCTGCTCGGCCTCGTCGGCACGGATATCTATTCCGGCACGCCGCGCTTTACCCTCGGCATCCGGGAATATGCCGACGGCCTGAACTTCGTAGCGCTCGCCGTCGGTGTCTTCGGCATCGCCGAGATCCTGCGCAACCTTGAAAACGAACGCACCCGCGAGGTGCTGATGGCCAAAGTCACCGACCTGATGCCGACCAGGGACGACTTCAAGCGCATGTTCGCGCCGGTCGTGCGCGGCACCATCATCGGTTCGGCGCTCGGCATTCTGCCCGGTGGCGGCGCAATCCTTGCGGCCTTCGCTTCCTACACCGTGGAGAAACGAGTCTCGGACCACCCCGAAGAGTTCGGCCACGGTGCGATTGCCGGCGTCGCCGGTCCGGAAAGCGCCAACAATGCGGGCGCGCAGACCTCGTTCATTCCGCTGCTCACCCTTGGCATTCCCGCCAACCCGGTGATGGCGCTGATGATCGGCGCGATGATCATCCAGGGCATCGTGCCTGGTCCGAACGTCGCAAGCGAACAGCCCGCCCTCTTCTGGGGCATCATCGCCTCGATGTGGATCGGCAATCTGATGCTCGTGGTCCTGAATCTGCCGTTGATCGGGCTCTGGGTGAAGCTGCTCAAGATCCCCTATTACGTGCTCTTCCCGATCATCATGGCGTTCTGCTCGATCGGGGTCTACAGCGTCAACTCCAATGTCTACGACCTCTATGCCGTCGCCTTCTTCGGCCTCGTCGGCTACCTGCTGTTGAAGCTGCGCTGCGAACCCGCTCCGCTGCTGCTCGGCTTCGTGCTCGGACCGCTGCTCGAAGAAAACCTCCGCCGCGCCATGATCCTGTCGCGCGGAGACCCGACGACATTCGTCACTCGACCGATCAGCGCCATCCTGCTTCTGATCGCAGCCCTGGTGCTCGTCGTCGTGTTCCTGCCGAGTGTGAAGGCCAAGCGCCACGAGGTTTTTGTCGAGGAGGATTGATCCCTGCCCGCCAATTTCGCAACAATAACAATATAATTCAATAGGTTAATCGCCGCGCCCCAATCGGAGGCGCGGCGTTCTTCTGGCTGCGGCATTCTGCCCCTGCGCGGTTTGCCACATTGAGCTTTATCAAGCCGGTCGCCAATCTCTGCCCCATCGAAACAGGAACGAGCCGGGGCGATGACACGTCGCGAGAAGATCAGATGGAACAATGCCGTGCGCATGCTTTGCGCCGCGGCGCTGTTCCTGCTTGGTTTTGCCCATCTCGGCCCTGCCCTGGCCACTCGCCTGCCGGCGGCCGAACTGGCGCTCTATGCCCTGCCCGACGGGTCCCTGCCCGATTTTTGCCAGACCGGTTTGGGTGAAGACGGCAAAGACCAGCCCGGCCATAAACATGTTTGCAGCGCCTGTCGGTTCTTCTGGGCGCTGCTGACGCCGCCGGACGGTTCTCTCAGCGAGCGCCTGGAGGCAAACCGCACACCTGCGATCCGGGTTGCGGCAGTTCGACCGGTGCCACAAGTTCACGCACCCAATGCCCGTCCGCGAGGCCCGCCACAGGTCGTCATCCGGCTTTGACCTCCGTTGACAGCTGTCAACATCCTCCTTCGACGCCCGTCGGCATCGGGGCATCACGCCTCCTTGCGTCGGTCATGCGGACGTTTTTCATGCCAGAAACCCTGATCACCACTGCCGCGCCAGCGGCTCCCCCTCGCGCGTCCTCGATAAGGCCGCCTCGCCCGGCCTCGCGTAGTCGTGTCGTCGGCGAAAACCTGACCCTGCTCTATGAGGGCGGACGCAACCGCGCGCTCTACCGTGTCGTTGACGGCTGCGTCGTGCTTTCGCAACTTCTCAACGACGGTCGCCGCCAGATCACCGACGTGCTCGGACCGGGCCGGCTCTTCGGCTTCACTATCGACGGCCGCAACATCGCCACCGCCGAAACGCTGAGTATCGCGCGCATCGAGCCTCTGGGTGACGCGGATCTCAACGCCACCAATCCGGCCGTCGCCAGCGAGTTGAAGACGACGCTTCACCGCATGCAGATCCATGCCACGCTGCTTGGTCGCAAGACCGCCAGCGAGAAAGTCGCCAGTGCGCTGGTGGAACTATCGCGCCTGTTCAATCGGACCGGCCGTAACGGCGCCCCTGCCCGGTTGAGCTTTCATCTCCATCTCACCCGCGCCGACCTTGCGGATTGGCTTGGCCTTACCGTCGAAACGGTCAGCCGCCGTCTCAACCGTTTCAAGCGCGAGGGCCTGATCGACTTCAGCCACCCGAAGACAATGCGTGTCCTCGATCCCGAACGCCTCGAAACGACCGCCGGCTTCACCCGACAACAGACCGGCGAGACGACACGCCCTTGAATAAAACCCGCGCCGCCTGTCCCCCCAATGCGGCCACCCACGCAAAGGAAAAACCATGATTGCGAGACTTGTCTACCACGTGCCGGTGTTCGGCTGGATGCTCAAGGAGGCCGTGCAAGGTTCACAGACGGCCAAGGTGCTGTTTCTGATCAACTGCGCGCTGCTCTGGCTGCTCGCCATCGTCGCCTTCGGCTACCCGGCGATCATCATTCCGGCATTGACGCTGGTGCCGGTGATCTTCGTTCTGTTGATCGTGATCACGATGGGCTGACGCCTATACGGTCCGGCGGCAAGCTTTCCGCGCTGCCGCCGGTTCAAAGCACGCCCCAGCCGCGGTAACGCCCGCGGCCGGTCATCTCGCGGATGCCAAGCTCTCGAACGAGGTTCAGCGCGCCGCGCGGCGTCACCCCGACATGCTTGGCGACCAAAGCTGCCGATACGATCGGCCGCGACAGAACCAGGTCGATCAAGGCCGGCAGACTGCTGTTGGAACGACGATCGCGAATGCGCATGTCCATCTGGGTCTTCGCAAGCGACAGACGGTCGAGTTCCTTGAGACCGAGATCCGCCGTCACCGTCATCGCCTCCAGAAAGGCGCTCCAACGGGTCAGTGCGTCCTGGGACCTCCGTCGCTCATAGCGGATGGTCTTTAGCCCGGTGTTGAACGACAGCAGGTGCGAGGTGACCTTGCCTCTGGAGCGCAGGTAAGCGCCGACCAACAATGACCCCAGCCAATGCTGACGGCGCAGAGGCTCCCTCCGCTCCCAGGCATCGAAGAGCAAGGCGGCTCCAAGACAGGGCGGCAGCTGATCAGCCGCTGCCACCATCTGGCGCCATTCGTCAAGACGCACTTCCTCATCCCACTCTTCGTCGAAGAGCAGGCCGAGCTGTCCCATCGGCTCGCGGGCTGTCGCTAACGCCGTCCGTTCTGCGACTTCCAGCGTGTCCTGGTCATGCGCATCGAGCAGGCGCTGCGAGCGAGCGATGGCGGCGTCGATGGCCGCGAATTCGGCCGCCATCGGATTGCTGTCGCCGTCGTCCTCCGGCTCGCCCCGCTCCGGCTCACGATCGACACCCGCCGCCTGCCGTGTTTCGGCCGGCGCAAGTGAAGGGATATCGAGCTCCGGGGCTGGGCTCTGTTCGCCGCTGAGTGTTGCAAGCCCCTGGGCAGAAAGGGCCCAACCAGGCTCGCCGAGCCAGATGCGGCGGCGGACTTTCAGGACCGAATGGGCGATGGTCAACTCGTGGGTCGGCGCTCGGGCGTCCATGTGCGCATCGTGCAGCACAAGATCCTCGACATGAACGAGTTGGCCCGCCACCCAAAGTGCTGCCGTCGCATCGAAGAAATGCCCGCGCTCGCGGTACCCGTCTTCGACGACATGACGGTTCGTGCGCTCATCGAGCCGCGCCAAGGCGTCTTCCGCCGAAATCATCAGCGGGATCAGCGTTGGATGGTAGGGATCGGGAGACTGGTATCGCATTTTGAAAATAGACGGTTCCTGCGGATGTGGAACGTAACATGAGAATCACTTCCCCCACAGGCAGGAGACGCTTTCTCCACCGCTTGAAGACCAGCAAGCTGCGCCGCCTGATTTCGCAAACGACGACGGGGCGAATATTTCTATTCAAACAGGACTTGCATGTGTCTCGGCGCACGCCAATGTGTTGACAGCTGTCAACCGTGTTGATGTCTCGTCTATCAACGCCAAACCCGGTCAGTGAGTTGAGTACCATACTCGCTGTTTCCCCCAGCCATACCGTGTTCGCAATCACGCGGCAGTGAGATCCAACTATGCTTGGTGCTTTGTCGCTTTAGTTTACCCTTTCGCGACCCAGCTTTTTGGGGGGAGGGCGCTCGGCTTTAAACCAGCAACCTGTTGACAGCTGGCAACAGCCCGCGAGTTCGCCACCTGAACGGATTCTGCCGCTAGAACGGGCTCTAACAAGGGAGGACGCTCAATCATTCGGCTCGAGATCGAGAAATTCGAAGTCTTGTACGCTGAGTCCGCGCAACGGAACTGAACCGCCCCTTCCTTTCCAAAAGAAGGAGAAACAGCAATGTTTTCTGATGGGTGGCGAGGGTCTGAAAACAATCTCAGACGTAAGAATAACGTAGAGATGTCAACGAATCCCTGCACTTACAGTGTCCCGCATTTCAACGTCACAGACAAGCCAAAGCGTTTCCGCGAGAGGCGACGCTCATGCCCCCTGTCGCTGTTCATCCGCTCACGGCCACCACTCCGGCCTGGGCTCGCAAGCGCGCCGACAGCATCGCCGACACGGTGAATGTCTGGTTTCTCGCGCGGCGCGTCAGGTCCCGCAGATAGCCCCCGGCCGAATGAATGTGCTCGGATCGTTCAAGAAGGCAGGCGAGTACCGTTGCCGTCGTTTCGGGACCAAGCACCGTGCACGCCTCGTCGTAGGCCTCCGGGCTGACGCCGAGCATCGTCCTGACAACGGTTGCGGCTAGGAACATGTCCCGCCAGTTGCCAATTCGCCCCGCTGGTCCATAGTCACGGATCTGCGGGCAGGCTTTCAGCACCACCGGCAGCGCGCCGATATGATCGTGAAGGCGAGAAAGGCCGGGCGACTTTGCACTGCCTGCAACGGTATCATCAACCGCGGTGCATGACGTCTTGGTGCCAGCCAGATCCGAAAATGCCGCTTCAGGTCTTTCACAAGCGTTTTCAGATTCAGATTGATAATCGGATTCTGAACTCTGTATGTGCCGCTCATACTGGCGTTCATTGGCAGCCGTATTTTGCGTTTTCAGCAAGTTTTCCAGGTAATTAGTCAGATTGTCGCGGAGCGCCGACAAAACGGCGAGGGCGCGCTCCACTTCGGTGATCAGCGGCTTGCGCGACAGTGCAGTGTAGACCGCCTGGCACTGCGTTTCCGCTTCTTCCGCTTGGAGGACATCGGACTGGCGCAGGAGCTCGACGAGCTTGACGATGTCGCGCCGGCAAAGGCTCAGACGTTCGCGCATCACCTGCAGGTAGCGACGATCCGCTTCCAGCCGTGCCGCTTCCGCTGCGAACTCTGACGCCCGTGCAAGCATCGGTGCGAGATCGAAGCCAAAGGCCTGGCCGATCGCGCCCTTGCGGTCACGTCGGGCGTAACGCTTGCCATTGGGACTGTCGCGCCTGAGGATGAGCCCAGCCTCGACAAGCGCCGTCAGATGCCGCCTCAGCGTTGTCTCGGCCATGCCGTGCGTACGGAGCGAAAGCTGCGCATTCGACGGAAACACGACGAGGCCGGCGGCCGGGTCGAGTTCGCTCTTTGGGTAAAAGGACAGCAGTGCGTTCAGCACCGCAAGCGAACGGTCGGAAACCCCAAGGCTTGTCTTGGCGGCACATACCGTTCGAAACAATTTCCACTTGTCGACGCTCCCGTCGTCGACGGCCGGAGCGCTGGAAAGTTGGTATGCCAACATCCCAAGCGTCATCGACCGCCGCCCGAAGGGCGTCGTGACAATCCCACGATCCATTCTTCTTCACCTTTTCCAAGGCAAAAGAAATCCGTTCGCCGAAACGACGTTGAAAACTCTTGACACCGATTCGCGGAAATGGGATTCTCTAGTTGCTACACGAGAGAAGGGTTTCCGCAGCGCTAGTCGTTCGGAAGCCTTTTTCTTTTGCTCAGTTAGTCTCCTGTTTCCTCTTGATATTCGAGGTACAGAGATTTGAGCCTCTGCCTCACGAAATCTGCAAAGCCTGGTGCCGTCTTGCTGTTGAAGGCAAGCGTCGTCTCGACGTGCGTTTCACGGATACGCACCGGGATTGTGTTGTCTGGCGCCAGCCATGGGATAGGCCGGGCACGCGCCCTGGAGGCGCTTAAGAAGGTGCACAAGGCGTCGAAACGCTGATCGCTGCCGGCCTTCTGGAATTCTCGGCCTTGCGTGAAGGCGGCTGCGGCCTCCGGCTTGCCATCTTGTGCGAGAAGCTCAGCGAGTTCAAACCAACGGCGCCGTCCGATCGATGGTGCCGGTCCGATGGCCTCGATCAGCGCAATCGGTAGCCGGCGAACAACAGAAATCATCTTCGACAGGGCGGCTTTGTCGACACCCAGCGCCGACATGATGATCTCACGCGAAAACCCGCGATCCTCAAGGCGGCCGCCAAAGAGCGAGCGCTCGATGAAGGAGAGGTCGGAACGGGTGTTGTTTTCCTGTCCCTGCGAGACGACCAATTGCTCGTCATTGAGATTGCGAACGACCGCACGAACACTGCTACCGATGTCGCGGGCAGCAGCCAGGCGGCGATGGCCGTAGGCGACCTGGTATCGCCCCTCGATGGTTGGATGCGGCCGGACCAGGATGGGCACCTGTTGTCCGTGCTCTCGCATCTGTTCAGCGAGGCTCAGTTGCGCGTCGGCCGCAATCCCGAGGCGATCGACGATGAAGGATGCGTCGATGAGCGCCGGATCGAGTTCGACGACCGCTTGCCCTTCGGCAAGTTGCCGCTCGAGCTCCTGGGCGCGTTCGACCTTCTGCGTGATGTTCGACAGCGACCGGGTGATGCCACCGACAGCAGTCGGGGGGCGGGCACCGGCCATCAGCCCGGCGATCGGGCGGTCGTTGCCCGGTGCGCCGTTGGCATCGTCGACGCGTTCCTCCGATATCCCGATCAGGTTCTTACGGGCCATGGATTACTTCCTCCCCCAGACCTTGCGGACCAGGTCCTCGATCTCGCCATTGACGAGGTTGAGAGAGTCCATTGCGCGGTCGTAGGTGCCGCGGACAAACTGCGAGCGCTCGACTTCATAAAGCGTTTGCTTTGTTACGCCGGCGTCGGAGATAGCTGTCGACTTCACCATGGCGTTCTGCAGCATGCGATTGCCGAAAATGGCGCGCATGAAACCGGTCATCTGGCTTTGAGGGCCGTCGTTCGGCTCAAACCGTGTTCCGAGATAGCGCATCCAGTCATAGCTGGTGCGGCCACCGGCTTTTTCGACGACGCTCATCAACTCACTTGTCATCGACAGGAACTGCGACATCGACATGACGTCGAGCATCTGCGGATGCACGGTGATCAGGACGGACGTTGCGGCACAGAGCGCCGACATGGTGAGGAAGCCGAGCTGCGGCGGGCAATCGATGACGACGATGTCGTAGAAGCTCTCGATATCGGCGAGCACATCGCCGATGCGGGCGAAGAAAAGGGTTTCTGCAGCCCCGCCCGTCATCATCGCCTTCGGCGTTTCGTGCTCGAATTCCATGAGTTCGAGATTGCCGGGAATGAGATGCAGATTGGCGGTGTAGGTCGACCGCACGATATCGGCGATCGACCGCGGGGCGTCATAGCGGATCGCGCCGTAAAGCGTCTCGCCTTCTCCGACATCCAACTCCGGTTGATGGCCGAAGAGGGCGGAAAGCGAAGCCTGCGGATCGAGATCGATCGCGAGCGTGCGGTAGCCGCGAAGTGCCAGATATTGGGCGAGGTGGGCTGAGGTCGTCGTCTTAGCCGACCCGCCCTTGAAGTTCATCACAGACAGGACCTGCAGCTTTTCATCGCCGCGCCGGTGCGGGACATATTTGCCCGACTTGCCGCCATCGTCGAGAACGCGGCGAATGCGTTCGATGTCGGAAACGGCATACATGCGCCGACCGTTTGACAAGGGCGCTGGGCCGTGGCCCTCTGAGGCCACCTGCCTCAGATAGCCTTCGCCGATTCCGATGAAGGCTGCCGCTTCGGCAGGGCTGAAGAGACGCATCTGCTTTTGCGCTTGCGGGGGGAAGATTTTCTTTTGGTGCTGCTGCAGCTGATGGGCAAGCTCCAAAGCATCGGCAGCCAGAAGCGTCGGCAGATGCTCCTGTGCGTCCTGGCTTTGAATTTTTTGCTGCAACATTGATATCCCCGAAAACTGCGCAAAAATCGTCATATCCGGACAATATGCGCAGATGCACTATGCTCCGATTCGGCGCGGTTTTACAAATGCATAGCGTTTTGACGGAGGTGCTGCCCTTGCGGTGGAAAGCGAGCTTGTGAAGCGGCCGAGTTGTCCGCGGACAACTTCCCTTCGGGCACGTTCGCGCATCTCCAATTAGAGCATAGATTTAATAGACTATTGACAGCGGATCTGATTGTGTCAGGATTGTGTTCAGTTGGCGATTGGATGCATGGAGCTTCCTGATGTTCTATCTCGGTGGAATGACCCTTGGCTATCTTGAGCCGCCCCCGCCTGTGCCGAAGGCGATGAAGACAAAGCGGCAGGCGGAAGTGGATGTCGCCTCGACGACGCTCGACAAGGCGACGTGCGAAGAGTCCGATCGTAATCAGGAATGGGCGCGCGCGTTCCTGACGCCGTGGCACCTCCTTTACTGAGGAGTGAGGCGTGGCGCCGAACTGCGCCGCCCAAGCGTTGACAGCTGTCAACGTGAAAGCCGTTTCAGCCGCCGTGGAAAAGCGCAAATCGGCGAGGGAAGGGCTGTTTCGCGGCTGCGAATTGATTAAGTTCGCTGTCATGGACACCAAGCAAGATCGATCCGTTTCAAGTGACCCGCCTGGCGATGCGGCCGACAGTCAGGGGCAGGTGCTATCGCTGCACCAGCGCATCCTCGGTGACGTCGAAGGGCGCATTCTTTCCGGGGAGTGGCCACCCGGACACCGCATCCCGTTCGAGCACGAACTGACCGAGCAATATGACTGCTCGCGCATGACGGTGAACAAGGCCCTGACCGAACTCGTCAAGCGCGGGCTGATCGAGCGGCGGCGCAAGTCGGGAAGCTACGTTACCTTTCCGCAGGTCCAGTCCGCCGTCATGGAGATCCACGACGTTAAACTCGAAGTCCAGTCGCTGGGGCTCGATTACAGCTTCCGCGTGGATGAGCGAAAAGTGCGCAAGGTCGAAAGCCGGGATCGTGAACGCCTGGATCTCCCGAGCTCGGGCAAGCTGCTGGACGTAACGTGCCGGCATTTTGCCGGCTCGCGTCCCTTTTGCTTCGAGGAGAGGTTGATCAGCCTTTCTGCGGTTCCGGAGGCCGAAGAGGAAACATTCGAGACCGCGGCGCCCGGTTCGTGGCTGCTCGGCAAGGTACCGTGGAGCACGGCCGAACACCGCATTCGTGCCGTGGCGGCCAGCAAGTCGGCAGCGCAGGCGCTCGGTATCGCCACCGGCACAGCCTGCCTCGTCATCGAGCGGCGGACCTGGAGCGGACGGGCGCCGGTCACGCATGTGCGGCTCACCTATCCCGGCGACCGCCACGAACTCGTTGCGCAGTTCGCGCCCAGCCCCATCGGCTAGTCGAAGGATCGGTTGTCCGCGGACAACCGATGAAGCAGGCCCTCGATCGGCGGTTCCGCGCCGATTATCCTGCGGCGAGGCGCAGCTTCGGTGCCGGTTCGTTGCCGGAAAAAGCGAAGACCTCGATGGGTTCACCGATGCCCCTGACCGGGTAGGCGCCGAGATGCTCCATGCTCGAGGCGCAGCCGGCCAGCTCGACGAAGGCGCGCGACAACAGCACCGGGCGTTTGGTTTCCTTGGTCAGGCTCTCAAGCCTTGAGGCGATGTTGACGGCGGGGCCGATGACGGTGAAGTCGAGCCGGCGGCGCGAGCCGATATTGCCATACATCACGTCGCCGACATGCACGCCGATGCCGTAGCCGAGCGGCTCGCGACCTTTCGAGAGGTTGTCCTGGTTCAGGACGGCGATGGCTGCCTCCGCCTCCCGGATCGCCTGGAGCAGATTCTCCGCGGCGTCGGGGTTGCTTAGCGGAAAGATCGCCAGCAGCCCGTCACCCATGAATTTGAGGATCTCGCCTCCATGGCGCTCGATCGGTTCCGACATGGCGTCGAAATAGGCGTTCAGCAGTTCGATCACGTCGTCGCGCGGCCAGAGATCGGAAAGCTTTGTGAAATTGCGCAGGTCGCAGATCAGGATGGCGGCACCGACGGTGACGCCGCTGCCCCGTGTGGTGGCGCCGGCAAGGATCTGTTCGCTCGCGTGCGGGCCGACATAGGTTTCGAGCAGCGTTCGGACGAAACGGTTCTTCAGCCTGATTTCACTGACCAGCGCCAGCGCCGGCACGATCTTCGCGAGAAAGGCCAGATGTTCGTCTTCGAAGCCGCCCTTCCGGTCGCTGGCAAAGGTGACGATGTGGCGTTTGCCGAGCGTGTGCTCAAGCGGCCAGGCGATGTATTCGGTCAGGCCCTCGGCCCTGAGGTCAACATAGAGCGAGCTCTGTTCCTGCTCTTCCGTCAAGTCCTCGAGGTTGGTTCGAACCTCGGTGCCACCGTTATTGATCACGTAGAGCGGGCTGTTGAGGTAGAGAGCGGTGTTCTGGGTGCCATAGTCGTAGAGATCGATTTCGCCCTCGGCCAGCCCCTTGCGCCACAGGATGCGAGCGCCGAGCCATTGCGGATGGTTGATGCGGAAGTGCAACGTGGCGCGCGCAACCGGAATACCGGCGGCCTGCAGCCGTTCGCCCAACTCGACAAGGATATTGTCGATGAAGCGCTCGTTGCGCGTTTCGATGATCAGCCAGTCGAGCACGCCTTGGCGTCGAGCCGGAAAGCTGCCATCCTCGGGTGAAGGCGAGGGGGCCTCAGATGGGGTCTGCATCTGCTGTTCTCCATGGCGCTCAAGCGGGTGAAGCCGCTTAAGCCGAACGATGTATCGCAGCAAATGTGGAGCATCGGCACCGCCTTGATAAGGGGCAACCTGAAAAGCTTTTGAGAAATCTGGGGCGGCATGCCGCCGCTTCTGTCAGACGATCGGGCGTGCCGGCGCGGCCGCAGGTCGGCTTCCGTCGATCAGCGGCAAGTGCAGGCGCACCCGCGTGCCACGCCATGGACCGGTGAGAATGTCGATACGGCCGTCGTGGAGCCGGGCGATCTCGCGCGCGAGATTGAGCCCCAGCCCGGCGCCGGTGGAGCGCGGACGCAAGCGATAGAAAGGTTCGAAGACGCGATCGCGCTCCTCTACCGGAATGCCGGGGCCTTCGTCGTGGATTTCGAGCCCGCCGGCGGCATCGACCAGAACGGTGATCGTGCCGGCACCGCCGCCATGTTCGATGGCGTTGCGCAGAAGGTTGGCGACAGCCTGCTCGATCTGCCGCGGCCGCGCGCTGACCAGGGCGCCCGGCGCTTCGGCTTCGAATGCCAGCTCGTAGCCGGCTTCGAACGCAAGCGGTGCGAAGTCCGCTGCCATGACCCTCCCGAGAGAAACGAGGTCGACCACCTCGAGCGGACCGCCGGCATGTTCGAGGACTTGCCGGTCGAGAAGCTGCTGGGCGAGATGCGACAGGCGCTCGATATCGAGCCTCAGGCGGGTGGTTTCGGGGTCTTCCTGCAGAAGCTCGGCGCGGGTCCGCAGGATCGCGATCGGGGTGCGCAATTCATGGGCCGCATCGGTCAGGAAGCGGTTGCGCTGGTCGTATCCCTCTCCCAGTCGCGCCAGGGCCCGGTTGAAGGCCCGCACCAAAGGGGCGATTTCGGTCGGCACTTCCTCGGTTTCGAGCTGCACCGCGCGGTTGTCGATGTCGATGCGCCCCGCCTGGTCGGCGGTCGAGACGAGGCTCGCGAGCGAACGGCGCACGACGGCCGGCGTCGTCAGCAGAGTGGAGACGCCCATGACCAAGACGATCGGCAAAAGGAAGCAAAGGACAACAAGCACGAGCGTCGGCATGACCTCCATCCACGCCGTCCTGCCGTCGAGGTCGCGCGCCATATCGACATTGATGCTGATCTGCACGTCCAACGGCTCATTGTCGCGGCGGGAGGAAACTGTCGCCGCGAGGATCTGGACCCGGCCGGCTTCGGTCTCGACATTGTGGAGGACAGCGTCCGGAAGCGTACCGCCTTCTTCGAAAAGCAATTTCGCCCCCTCCACCCGTTGCAGCAGGTCGCCACCGGCTTCTTCATAGGGGGCAGGGACGTTTCCGTAGCGCACGACCTGGCCGGCGGCGTCGCGGACGATGTACCAGAGATTGGGATAGGACTGGCGAAGCTCGCGCAGGTCCTCGGTCTCGTGCACGGCCAGCACGCCGTTCGCGTCGCGCCCGACGGCGCGGTCGAGCACATCCAAGGCGGCTTCGTTGTCGACGAGCAACCGTGGCTGGGCGATGAACACGCCCAGGAAAAGCAGGCCGATGAAGACGAACAACGTGGCCGCCTGCAGGAGGATCAGCCGACGGACGAGGACCCATTGCAGCGAGCGCGGACGAACCTTGATCATGTCGTCGCGCGCAGGAGATAGCCGAGATTGCGGATCGCCCGGATTTCGACGCCGGCGCCGACGTCGTCGAGCTTGCGGCGCAGGCGCGAAAGATGGGAGTCGAGCGCGTTGGATTCGATCTCGTCTTCCATGGCGTAGACC
Organism: Ensifer sp. Root954; assembly: GCF_001429005.1. Classification (NCBI taxonomy): domain Bacteria; kingdom Pseudomonadati; phylum Pseudomonadota; class Alphaproteobacteria; order Hyphomicrobiales; family Rhizobiaceae; genus Ensifer; species Ensifer sp. Root954. The sequence continues at coordinate 431,704 of NZ_LMJM01000001.1, read as the reverse complement.
GATTCTTCCAACGTCGCCCTGAGCACGGTTCGGCCGGGCCGCCGCATCAGCGCTTCGAGCGCAAGCCGTTCCCGGCGCAGAAGGTCGAGAGGCTTGTCGTCCACGGCGGCCTCCCGGTGGCGGAAGTCGTAGATGAGCCGCCCGACCTTGGTCTGCTCCGATTTGAGCGTGACCGGACGGCGGGCAAGCGCGCGCAGCCGCGCCATCAGTTCCTCGACGGCAAAAGGCTTGGAAAGATAATCGTCGGCACCGGCATCGAGCCCGCTGACCCGGTCGTTGATCGATCCCAATGCCGTCAGCATCAGGATCGGCGCCTCGACGCCAAGGCTTCTGAGCTTCGGGATAAGATCCAGCCCCTCGCCATCCGGCACCCGGCGGTCAAGCACGACCACGTCATAGGGCCAGAGTTCGGCAACGGCCTCGGCGTCGGCGAGCGTCGAGACATGATCGACGATCACCTGGCGCCGCGCCAGGGCAGCCTTGAGGGCCGAGGCCATCTCCGGCTCGTCTTCCAGCAGCAAGATGCGCATGCCACTTTCCCTTCTGTGCCCGCATCTATGCGGGTCGCTGATCCGTCACGTCGACTGCCCGAGGCGTCACTCGCATTCCAGCTTTGGCTGGCGGAAGTTGGTGATGTACCAGCGGCCGTGCTGCATCCGGGCGTAGAAGCTATAGAAGCACTCCTGTTCCTCGACATAGCCCGGCGTCGAATACTCCTCGTAGCGCATTCCGCGCCGGGTGTCCCTGATTTCGCCGCTGGATGTGCCGGAGACGACATTCGTTGAGATCTTGCGCCATTGATAGGCGCGCTCGTTCCAGCCGAGATCGAGAACATTGGTGGGCGGACCATAGTCGATGATGACGGATTCGACCGGCTGGCCGATATAGGTCTTCATCGTATCGGATGCACAGCCGGCCAGCAGGGCGGCGGTGGCGGCGAAGCAGGCGAGGGTGCAAAACCCCTTAATGGAGAGCATGACGGATCCCGGTTTTCCTGCAGCGCCAGTCGTCCACGGGACGCGCGAAGCCAGCAGTTGTCGTTGACGTGCCGCCCGTCCGGAACGACTGCGATCCGGAGCGATGCGACGGCTGACCGGGAGCTAAAGGGCCAAGATTACAGGGGCATTGCAGGGCCGGCGCGAAGCTGGCGAAAGCTGCGCCGACGAAGCCGGTGGCGGGGGCAACGGATGTCGTTACTGCCGAAGAAGCGCTGCATACTTCCTAGGCAGCGCGGTCTGTGTCACGTGTTTGCGCTACCTTGCGATCAGCCGCGTAAACCAGGCCCGGCTTGACGATCCACTCGCCCGTGCGAAGTGCCAGTACATCAAAGCCGCCGCTCACCAGGCGCGGTGCCACGCCGACGAAACGATAGACAAGGCCCTCTCCGTCGCGCACGGATTCCCGTATCGGACAACTGCCCAGAGAGCCGATAACGTCGCCCTCGAACGCGACATCCACCAGCATGAAATATTCCGTCGGCAGACGGCGGCTGGCTCTGGAGGAGAGTTTGAACCCGTTTGTGAATTTCATAGTCTTGCTCGTCTGTGACGCCTTCGGAACCGGACATGCCGGTACTGGCAAGCGTCTGCGCTGTTCTGTTGCTTTCGCGTCCGAAGCCGGGTGGGTTGCCGCCAACGCAAATCCGGCCGATCACAGGAAAGGTGAATGCTGCGGCACCGGGTGTTGCGGCGCGGCACGTCTCAAGCCATCCAAAAGCGGCACCAGCATGGCAGCATGCCTGAGGCAAAACGACCTACAGGCACATTGCCGCCCGCTCCTTCTATCGCGCAGATCTGCATAGGATTTCGCCTGGGAAGATGGGATGGAAAGATCAGGAAAGCATAAGGGGAGGGAGTGCAGTGCGCTTGAATGATTGCGCGCGACGCTAGCAGAGCATCGCGGTTTGAGCTGGACGCAACTCGCCGCCAAATAGTGGGCTGAGGGTCGGTTCGGAGAGCAGGAACCCTTGCACGTGCGTTGCGCCGGCGCCTTGCGCGGCCTCAAATTGTGCATAAGTTTCAACACCTTCGACCACAACGACGGGAGCGACGCAGGACGCCAGACCCACCATGTGCAGAAGGAACCGCTCCGCGTCGGGACGTCCGAGCCGCAGGAAGAAGCCGTCGATCTTCACGATGTCGACGGGCAGGGACAAAAGTGCCTCCGGCGTCGAAAATCCCGTTCCGAAGTCATCGACGGCGACCCGATATCCAAGCTCGCGTACGCTTCGAACGAAACACCCGGCCGTCGGGAGCGCTGAGATCGGTAGGCTTTCGGCGAGTTCGAGCACGAGGCGCGGTGCCAGCCCCCGATGGGTCGACAGCAGATCCAGGAGCAGCGTCCGGTTACGTTCATCGCAGATGCTTTCGACCGAGATGTTGCAGCCGAGGTCGCCGGTTGGATGATGCGCCAACCAGTCGAAGGCGAGCGTGAGCATGTGCCTGTCCAGCGCAGCAATGCGGCCGGCCGCCTCCAGATAGCGTATGAACTCGCTGGCGGTCATGACCTCGCCGTCGGGTCGGATGATCCTTCCCAGACACTCCGAATAGAGCACGGTGCCGACATCGGCGACGGCATTGACGTGTTGAAGTGAAAACCCGACGCGCCCTTCTTTTGCTGCGTGGTCGAAGATTTCCACAACACGGTCAAACATTTAAACTCCATTGGCTTGGACGCGGGTCCGGATGCAGCCACCGGCTCACCAAGTGAGCCGGTGGCCAGTTCCTCGTTATTGGGCGGTCTCCGGCTCCGGTTCGACAACAACCACCGTCTGCGGCGGCAGCGTGCCGCGGATTTCGTCGATCTTGCCAACGGCGGGGCCGACCCCGAGAATCCCCTTGGCTTCGTCGACCATGTCGTCGGTCACCACGCCATCCTTGGTGAAGCCCGCTAGCGCCTCGCGCAGCGCTTCGTCGCTCAGCGCAGGATCGGCTGGGATGGCGTCGACGCCATTTTCCGCCTCGAACTGCGCATAGGCGATTGCGTAAGCGGAAACGGCCGCCATCTTCGGATCGTTTGAATTGAGATAGGCGTGGTAGTTGCGGTTGAGCGAGTTGAACCCTCGCTTAGACTCGGGCGCCACAACGGGATCGACTACCGGATCGACCACCGGGTCCGATGCAACCACGACCGATTTGGCGGGTTTCTCGGCTTTTGCCGATTTGGCTGCCTTGGTCGCCTTGGTCTTGCTGCCGGAGGTCCCGGATTTGTGCTGCGATTTTCCACTGGACTTGCCAGTGCTCGTTTCCTTGCTTCCGCGGGAAGTGTCGGATTTGCTGTGGCCAGAACCGCCACCGTGGCTCCCGCCATTGCCACCACCGTTGCCCCCGCCGTTACCGCCGCCGCCACCATTGCCACCACCGCCGCCATTGCCGCCTTTGGCGTAGGCGGAATCGATCAGGCTCAGGGAACCGGCAGCCATTGGCGCGACTGCCAGCGTCAGCGCCATGATGCTCCGGGCGATCAGCTTCGTCACAGGCATAGATATCTCCTCATTTCCAACTGGTCGTTCTCATTTGCTTACGGATCGAGACACGACGTTCGATGTGAAGACGATATCTGCGCCTCCGAGACGGCGCCATCGGCCCCCGACCATTGCCTTTTCGCCTAGGACCTAGGTCCTATTCCGCAGCATCAAAGGTCCGAACAGTTCGGTCGCGATGGCTGCGCCATTGACCCTGTCATGAGAGTGGTTAGGTTGGCGCGGCCTTGCTACAATCGTCGCGCCGCACGAGCCGGCGGCCCGATCCGAGAGACCTGGTGCGCGTCCAACAGCTTATCACCCGCTGGAATTCTCAATCTCTAGCCACCCAGTTCCTGCTGATCGGAGGAGCGGTCGCCGCTTGTGCGATGGTTCTGGTCGGCGCCTTCGTATCGAACAGGATCGAAGACGCAGTCACCCGGAATTCCGCCGCAACGACGGCGCTTTACGTCGACAGCGTGATCGCGCCGTTGCTGCCCGATATGCAGACGAATGAAGTGCTCGATGAAACGGTTGCCCGTGCGCTGGACGAGACCCTTGGCCAGGGCGCGCTCGGCGAACGCCTCCTCTCGTTCCGCCTTTGGCGTGCGGATGGCACGCTTCTCTATTCGAGTGACCAGGCGGCCGTCGGCACCAAGGTGGAGCCAAGCGAGGAACTTCAGACGGCATTTTCAGGCAAAATGGTCGCCCGCTTCGACCAGGCCGGGGATGGGACGGCGGACAGGGCTACGGCCGAGCCGGCGCTTGCCATCTACAATCCGGTGCTCCAGCCCTGGTCCGGCCAGGTGGTGGCCGTGTCGGAATTTCATGAGGTGGCCAATGATTTCGAACAAAGCCTCAATCAGGCGCGCGCACACACCTGGTTGGCGGTCGCAGCCTTCACGCTTGCCTTCTTCGTCGTGCTGTCGGCGATCGTGCTTCGGGGCAGCAAGACGATCGAGAGCCAGCGGCATGCGCTCGCCCAGCGCGTCGACGAGCTTTCGGCATCGCTGGCGCAGAACGAAACGTTGCGCGGCCGGCTGCAGCGCGCATCGCAGCGCGCCACCGCGTTGAACGAAAGCTATCTGAGGCGCATCGGCGCGGACCTGCATGATGGCCCCGCCCAACTCGTCGCCTATGCTTCGCTAAGACTGGGCAGCGAGACCTTGAAGCGCGACGCGACGCCGGCGGCCACCCGTGCGCGCGAGATCGGCGCGATCAAGGCGAGCCTCGACGAGGCGATGCAGGAGATCCGCACAATCTGCGGCGGCCTGGTCCTGCCGCAGATCGAGACGGCCGGATTGGCAGAGATCCTGCAGCGTTGCGTGAAGGCCCATCAGCAGCGCACAGGGGCGGCGGTCGAGCTCGCCCTGGCCGATCCGCCGGACCGTCTGTCGCAGGCGGCAAAGATCTGCATCTACCGCTTCGTGCAGGAAACCCTCAACAACGGCTACCGGCATGCCGGCGGCGTGAGGCAGCAGGTATCGCAACGAACAGTCGGCGACCGTGTCACCATCGAGGTCGCCGATGGCGGACCCGGATTTGATCCGGACAAAGTTCCGCCCACAAGTCTTGGTCTTGCCGGCCTGCGCGAACGGATCGAAAGTCTCGGCGGAACGTTTGAGCTCATCATCGAGCCGACCGGCACCACCGTTCGCATGACGACCAGCGTCAAGGAGATCTGACAATCATGACGTCAAGGATACGCGTTGCCGTGGTCGACGACCACCCTCTGTTTCGCGAAGGCGTGACCCGGAGCCTGTCGGAGATCGAGGGGTTTGAGATCGTCGCCGAGGGCAGTTCGAAGGACGACGCGACCGGGATCGCGCAAAGCCTCGGACCGGATGTGATGCTCATGGATATCTCCATGCCGGGCGGCGGGCTGGAGGCGATACCGGCGATCCTGGAGGTCGCTCCGTCGCAGAAGATCATCATGCTCACGGTTTCCGAAGACGGAGATGACGTGACCACGGCGCTCGACCGGGGTGCCACCGGCTATGTGCTGAAGGGGGTCGGCGCCTCGGCGCTCGCCGAGGTCATTCGCACTGTCGCTTCGGGCGAGCGTTACGTGGCGCCGACCCTTTCGGCCAAGCTTTTGTCGACGAAGGGCCCGGCCCAGCCTGGAAAATCCGGTCTGGTCGCAACCCTGACGCCCCGCGAGAAAGAGGTTCTGCACCTGGTGGCCGCCGGCATGAGCAACAAGCATGTCGCCATCGAGCTGGACCTGCAGGAAAAGACCGTGAAGCATCACATGACGCAGATCATGACGAAGCTGGGGGTCGCAAACCGCACCGAAGCGGCAATGGTTCTGCGCGACGCGCGCGAGCTTTAGTCTCTAAGACCGACCGATACCGTCGCACCGCCGACGCCGATCGGCGGCGCGTGCTAATGCGCCAGGGTCTCCATGCGCTGCTTGTCGGCTGATGTCGCGCGGCGGTTGATGATCGTCCGTCCGCGGGCATCCTTCATGATGTAGCGCCCCTTCCTGACTTGCTCGGTTATGCCGCCCTTGTGACGGATACCGGTTTCGCCATCGTCGGTGGCGTCTTCATTGGCACGGGAGGCCTTGGAGTTTCCGCCGGAACGGGTTTCGTTGGAATTCCCGTTTCCATTGCCGTTGCCACCGCCATTGCCGTTATTGCCGCCACCGCCGTTCCCGTTCCCTCCGCCATTACCACCACCATTCCCACCGCCGTTGCCGCCGCCATTATTGCCGTTCTTGGCGAGGGCGACCGTCTCGGTCATCGACAGACCTGCGCGGGTCAGATCGAGCTTGTAGGGAAGGGTCGTCACCAACAGGATCGCGGGCCAGAAGAATGCAGCAAGAAAAATCCGGCGATTGGGCATTTCAGTCCTCTGGCGATGTCGCGGCACAGGGTGGGCACGCTCCGGCGGATACCGGCAAGTTCGACTTTGCTCATGGCCGGCATGGCCAGTCAACGCGCGTCTGCGCCGGTTACGCTTTCCCAGACCTTTCCCCGGCGACGGCCGGACAATCGTCGGATTCCCTTAGGACCAAAGTCGGGTTCCATGCGTCGTCGTTTGGCGGCTGTGGCCTGCGCTCTTGCCGAGCAGCGACCGTGGCGTGACGGGTAGTCAGGCGATGGCGCGATTGAAATTGTCATGCACGCCGTTGCATCGTTTCATTTGGCCATATTCTCGACATCGAGATCGTTGACGTCTCCGGCAGGCTGGGACCACCCGGCGCTCATCGAGCGCCCGCTCCTGCACCTCTTCGGAGGCCCGGGGACGGGCGTTTTGCGCCTTTTGAAAGATCAACACTTGTCACACGACAAATCGACCGGGCACGTCAAGAAACGCATCGTGCTGCATTTTCCGGGCTTCGAGCCGCTGGATGCCGTCAAGCATCAGGCGCGCTACAAGCGATCGGCGGTCAAGACGGCGAGACTTCAGGATTTCGATGTTCAGGTCGGGCAGGTGGAGAGCGAGGGACCCGGCCGCTATTTCGACGTGGATAGCCAGGGCGCCGACTGGCAGACGGCCAGCCGCGTCTACATCTTCGATCACGACGAGATCGTCCGACGCCTGAATGGCCGGGGCACGCTGCATCGAATGGTCGCGGGCTACCTGAGCGCCCTGCGCGTCGTCTGGGAAGGCGGCGCATTCGGCTACTTCCGGCATGCCTGGCGGTTCGGCCTGTTCTTTCTCTTTCCGTTCCTGCTGGTGGCAATTGGCGTCGCGGGGAGCGTGTTGATCGGCACCGCCCCCTACTGGCTTGCGCTTGAATCATCGCTTCTCGTCCTGAGCGCGATCGTCGCCTACCTGGTCTTTTTCAAGCTGTTTCTCCCCTGGTCGGAGCGGTGGCATACCCTGCATCTCTTTTCCGACTGGGAGCTGGCGGTTGCCGTTGCGCGTCTGGAAAAACCATATTTAAAGCAATGGGTTGAAGACAGCCTGGCATCCGTGCGGGCCGCGCTCAACGAACCGGCCGACGAGTACGTCATCAGCTCTCACAGCATGGGCTCCAGCATCGCCACCCAAGTGATCGGCGCCCTGGTGGAGCGGGAGCCAGGCCTCTTTGCCGGAAAACGCATCGTCTTCGTCACGCTCGGCGGCGCGATCCTGCAATGTGCGCTGCTGCGCTCAGCCGAAGTGTTGCGCGCGCGCGTCGGCGCCATCGCCCGGGTGAAGGATATCTTCTGGTTCGACGTCCAGTGCCTGACCGACGCGATCAATTTCTACAGATGCCAGGTGGTGGCGCTTGCCGGACACGGCGATGCGCCCCAGCCGCCCATCGTTTTCATCCGGCTCAAGCATATGCTGTCACCGGAGCGCTATGGCCGGATCAAGCGCGACTTCCTGCGTGTGCACCGCCAATACGTGCTCGATGCCGACGTTCGCGCGCCCTTCGATTTTACGATGATGACGGCCGGGCCGCTCCCGGCCGCCTCATTCGCCAACGCGGCCTGAAGGCAAACAGTCCTGTCGGGGCAGGGCTGTTGCTTGCCGCTCACGTACTCAGCACCGAGAGACCGCTCTCCCGGTCGAACAGGTGCAAGCCGTTTGGCTCGATTGTGAAGGATACGGCTTCCCCCGGCCTGGGGCAGCCGCTGGCCTTGACCAGTGCGCCAATTTCCTTGCCGGCAAACAGAAAGGTCACGAGCGCGTCGTTACCATGAAACTCGACCAGGTCGGCGATGCCCTCGATACGATTGAGCCCGCTTTCCGCCGGCGCCAGGTCGGCGGGACGTATGCCCAGCACTAGCGTCTGGCCATGGCGAAGCGTGAACCTGTCGTCCGAGATCGCGAAGCTGGCGCCCGCACTGCGCAACAGCCAGCCGCCTTCGGTCTTTTCGGCCGTCACGTCGATGAAATTCATGTTGGGTGTGCCGATAAAGCCGGCGACGAAGAGCGTGCGCGGGCGTTCGTATATCTCGGCGGGCGTTCCGACCTGCTCGATCGCGCCACCCTTCATCAGGACGATCCGGTCGGCAAGTGTCATCGCCTCCAACTGGTCGTGGGTCACATAGATCGTCGTGGTCTTTAGCTTCTGGTGCAGCCGGGCGATCTCGACCCGCATGTGATTGCGCAGCTTCGCGTCGAGATTGGAGAGCGGCTCGTCGAAGAGGAAGACCCGCGGCGTCTTGATCATCGCGCGGGCGATAGCGACGCGCTGTTGCTGCCCGCCGGACAGCTCGGTCGGCTTGCGGGCGAGATAGGGCTCGAGGCCGAGCGTTGCCGAAACAGCGCGAATCCGCGTATCGATCTCCGCCTTCGGCACCTTCATGCGCTTCAGTCCGAAAGCGATGTTGTCGTAGATCGTCATGTGTGGGTAGAGCGCATAGTTCTGGAAGACCATGGCGACGCCGCGGTCGCGAGGCGGCAGGTCGTTGACCGCCCGCCCGCCGATCGAGACGATGCCGCCGGATATGTCTTCGAGACCGGCAATCATGCGCAGCAGCGTGGACTTGCCGCAGCCGGATGGACCGAGAAACACGATGAATTCATGATCGGCGACATCGAGGTTGAAATCCTTGATGACATCAACGGCGCCGTATTGCTTGTCGACATTGGAGCAGACGATGTTCGCCATGGCTCAATCCTTCCCACTGTCCATGCGGATCTGTAGTTTGATATCAGTCGGTCGGGCGGATGCGGCCCGCTCGAATGCCCTGATGCTGTCTTCGAAGCGGAAGGTTTCAGTGATCAGCGGCTTCAGATCGACCTTGCCGGACGCGATCAATTGCAGGGCGCGGTCGAAGATGTTGGCGTAACGAAACACCGTTTCGATCCGGACTTCCTTGGAGATTGCGCCCGGAACGTCGAATTGTACCGGTTCGACCGGCAGGCCCACCAGAACCACGGCACCGCCCGGGCGGACCAGATCGAATATCCCGGAAAAGGCCTTGGCGCTGCCGCTCGCCTCGAAGACGAGATCGGCGCCCCAGCCGCCGGTTTCCGCGGCGATGACATCGGCAAAAGGCCGCTCGGCGATGTTGACCGGGATGATGCCCGGATACTGAGCGGCGATCGCCAGCTTCTCCGCGCTGAAATCGGAGATGAAGACACGGCTGCAGCCACCGGCAAGGGCTGCGAGCGCCACCATGATGCCGATCGGCCCGCAGCCGATCACCGCGGCGACATCGCCCGGTGCAATCCGCGCGCGGGCGGCTGCCTGCATGCCGATGGCGAACGGTTCGACCATCGCGCCTTCGGCAAAGGAGATGTTGTCGGGAAGCTTGTAGGTGAAGGCGGCGGGATGGACTGCGAAGGGAGCGAGCACGCCATGAACCGGCGGCGTTGCCCAGAACCGCACCTTGGGATCGACATTGTAGATGCCGAGTTTGGAAGCCCGGGAGGTCAGTTCTGGAACACCCGGCTCCATGCAGACCCGGTCGCCGACGTCGAGCGTTTCGACATTGCTTCCGACCGCGACGACGGTGCCGGCCGCCTCATGACCGAGCACCATCGGTTCGCGCACCACATAGGGGCCGATGGCGCCGTGGGTGTAGTAGTGCACGTCGCTGCCGCAGACGCCGACCGTGTCGATGGCGATCTTGACATCATCGGGACCAAGTTCCAGCGGGAGATCGATCTCCCGGATTGCGAGCTTGCCTTTTTGCTCGAGGACCAACGCTTGCATGAAGGATTTCCTTGTTTTTCCAGTCTTGGGATTCATTGGGTCTTGCGCTTGAAGGCGCTGTTGAGCATGCCACTTAGAACCCCGATGAAGAGCAGCGGCGGGATGGAGAGCAGCACGACGGAGGCGTTGAGGATGCCCCAGGGCACGTCGCGACCGAGTTGCGTCAGCTCCGAGGCGACGATCGGCAACGTCTTGGCGTCGGACGTCGTCAGCATCAGCGCAATCAGGAATTCGTTCCAGACGAGCACGAAGGCAAAGGCGACCGCTCCGATCAGCGACCGAAGGGCAATCGGCAGCGCGATAAGGAAGAAGATCGCATAAGGACCGTAGCCATCGACGCGGGCAGCCTCCTCGACTTCCTTCGGCACTCGCGCAAAGGCCGGGACGCTCAGCCAGATGATGGTCGCGAGCGTCAGCAGCGAATAGGTGACGATCATCGACAGGCGGGTGTCATAGAGGCCGAAATCGAGCCAGATCACCATCAGCGGAATGGCGATCGCGACCGGCGGCAGGAAGCGCAGCGACAGAACGAAGAACTGAATGTCGCGGGACCAGCGGTTGGGATAGCGCGCGATCGCATAGGCGGCGGGCAGGCCGAGAGCGGCACCGATCAGCACCGCAGCGCCCGATATCAGCAGCGAATTGACGAGGCCGGCAAAGACGCTTTCGCGGCCGAGCACATAGGCGAAGTTGTCGAGCGTCGGCTCGAAGAAGAAGAGCGGGGTCGGTGTCACGATGTCGACCCGGTTCTTGAAGGCATTGAGCGCGGTCCAGAACATTGGAAACACGGCAGAGAAGGCGGCGGCGGCAAGGATGAGCCGGCCAATGAAGCGGCCAAGGGCGTGGGCGGTCATCACTGAACCCTCTTCCAGATGAAGGTGAAGGCGATCGAGGTGGCGATCATCATCAGAACCGCCATGCTTGAGGCGTAGGAAATCCGGCCGGACTCGATGAAGCCTTGCGAGAAGGCGTACATGTCGAGCGTTTCGGTCGCGATGCCGGGGCCGCCGCGGGTCATGACGTAGATCAGGTCGAAGGCGCGCAGCGACTCGATCATCTTGACGAAGGCAAGCGAGCTCAGCGGCGCCTTCAGCATCGGCAGCGCGATGAAGGCGTAAATCTCCCAGGTGCGGGCGTGGTCCAGCCGTGCCGCTTCGAATGGCTGGGGCGGCAGCGTTTCCAGGAGCTTCAGCACGATGACGGCGAAGAACAGGCCCCATTGCCAGACATCGACCAATGCGACTGTCGCAAGTGCAGTCGCCGGATTGGACAGGAGATCGAGTGGCTGACCGGTGATTGCCTTGTAGGGATAGGTGGCGATGCCATAGAGCGGATGGAAGGCGAACTTCCAGACGAAGGCGGCCGAAACGCGTGGCAGGATCACCGGTACCAGAAACAGGAGCGCCAGCAGGTTGCGCGTGCGCGGCGAGACGCATTCGAACAGCAGGATGCCAAGGCCGACGGCGATGGCGAGCGTTATACCGACGGTCACGGCTTCCCAGGTCAGGGAGACGCCGATCGCATTGATGAAGCGGCGGTCCGAGAAAAGGTCGATATAGTTGGCGAAACCGACGAAGCTGCCGTCCGGACGGCTGAGTTCCCGGTTTTGGGACGATATGTAGATCGCATAGGCCGTCGGCACGAGGGCGAGAACGGCAAGGATGCCCATGGCCGGGGTGAGGAACACCGCCGGCAGGCTGTTTTTCTGCTTCATGTGATCAGTCCTACGGCTGGGCTTTGAACGCCCCCGATGGTGCGGGCCACCGGCGGCTTTGCCGGCCGATGGCCCTTGGGAGGAACCGGCTTACTGGCTGCGGGCAACCAGGTCTTTGGCGAAGCCGTCGAGTTCGTCGAGGCCTTCCTTGATGTCGGTGCGCGTTCCGGTGATCAGCTCCTCGAGGATGATGCCCCAGCGGTCGCCAAGATCAGGCCATTGCGGGTTCTGCCAGAAGTTGACGGCGGTGACCTTGCCGGTATCAGCAAGCGCCTGGCCGAGATCGGGGCCGTAGAGCTCGGCGAATTTCGGGCTGGTCATGATGCTGGTGCGATTGAGTTCGCTGAACTGTCCGGCTTCGAGCCGCCGGGCCTCGTTTTCCTTCGAGGTCGCCCAAGCTACGAACAGACCGGCGCAGGCCTTGGAGGCCTCATCCTTGTTGGCCTTCATGCCGATTGCCAGACCATGGCCGTAGCCGCCGCCCGTCAACGGTGCCGGAGGCGGCAGGTAGCCGACCTTGCCGGCCACCTTCGAGGACTTCGGATCGATCGCCATGCCGACGAGCGGGGTGGATTCGATCAGCATCGCCACCTGGCCGGAGGTAAAAGCACCAACCGCCTCGTCCCAGCCGCCGGTCTGGCTGCCCGGTGCCGAGTACTTGAAGAGTTCGAGATAGGTCTCGGTCGCCTTGACCGCCTGTTCGCCGTCAAAGACCGGCGTCTTGCCGTCGAACCAGTTGCCGCCGAAGCCCTTGAAGAAGGGCATCCAGCGCCAGACATTGGCGCCCGAGCCGCGCTGGCCGCGAAGGGCTGTGCCGTAGATACCCTGGTCGGGCTGATTGAGCTTCTTCACTGCGGCAACATATTCGTCGAGCGTCTTCGGCGGCGTAATGCCGGCCGCCTCGAGCAAGTCCTTGCGGTAGACCATGAGGTCCCCGCCGCCAGTGACCGGCGCAAACCAGACCTTGCCGTCATAGGTCGCGACCTTCTGGCGGCCCGGATCGAAATCGGCGTAGTCGTAGTCATCAGGATAATAGTCCATCAGCGGCGCGACCCAGCCGGCCGACGCAAATAGCGCCACATTTGCCTCGTCGATGTAATAGACGTTGTACTTGCCGATGGTCGAGGCGTCCGCCTTGGTCTTGGCGCGGCGGTCGTTTTCGTTGAGATAGTCGATCTCAAAGGATGCGCCGCCCGAGAGCTTCTCGAATTCGGACTTGTAGTCTTCGAGCAGCGTCAGGCCGTCGCGCGGCTGGGCGAGCACCTTGATCGTGCCGGAGCATTCGGCAGCGACCGCAACAGTCGTCAGGCCTGTGGAAAGAAGGCATGCGAAGGCGATGCTCGAAACGAGCGTTTTGGCTTTTTTCATTGTGAAAAGACCTCCCCAGGTCTGCGATGCGCGCCGGATACTCCTCAGATCCAGTGCGTTTTCCTCATAGCGAACCGTTTCGCTGGGTTCGATGATAGGCCTTACGCTCTGCCGAACTAGCGTGCGCGATGCGGCAATTCTGTACTTTCTTGCAGAAAATTTCCAGATGCCAGCCGTTTGCAGCGCAGCAAACGCAAGGATTCATCGCCTGGGTGGGTGAAACGCGCCTAAGAACGGGAAGTACGACGCTGGCCTGTCAGCCGCCTGTAGGCCGAAGGCGTCATCTTGTGCTGGCGCAGGAAGGTGCGATTGAAATTGGAGATGTTGAGGTAGCCGACCTCGAAGCAGATGTCGGTGATCGGGACGTCGGTTTCGGCAAGCAGCTTGCACGCCTGCCAGATGCGCAGCTTGTTGACGTGGTCGGTAAAGGTGTTGCCGGTATTCTTCTTGAAGAAACGGGAAAAGGCCGTTTCGCTCATGCCGGCCTGCCGGGCAAGATCGGCAAGATGAATGTCGGTGGCGATGTTCTCGTAGATGAAGGCCAGAGCGCCGCGCAGCACGTCAAGCGATTGTTGGTCGAGTTCTGGCGCGAATTCCGGCGAGGAGAGCAACTCGTATTCTTCGGTGTTGACCAGCAGATCGAGCAGCTGGATGAACAGCGAGAAGCGCGAGAGCCCTTTCAGGCTGCCCATACGTTCGATCAGATCGGTGCCCTTGGCGCGGGCTTCGCCATGAAACACCAGGCCGCGCTCGGCGCGGGCGAAGAAGGCCTCAAGCTCGGCAAATTCCGGTAGGGCGTCGGTGATCTCGCGCATGCGATCCGGGTGGAACTGCATGACGATGTCACGGCCTTCGATAATCTCATCGGGTTCGGTAACCGTTACCCAGTCATGCGGCAGGTTGCTGCCGATGACGGTGAGATAACCCGGACCGAACTGGCCGATATGATCACCGACGAAGGCAAGGCCCGAGGCCTTGCGGATGAGATGGATTTCGATCTCCGGATGGAAGTTCCAGACGTTCCGTTCCCAGGGATAGTTGTCGAGACGCCATAGGAACGTCTCGTTGACGCCGGTGACGATGTGCTCGAAGGTCGGCGGGTTGGTTGCGAGCGAAGCGGGCTTTGCCGGCGCGCGTTTTGGGCCCCGCGCCGTACTCATCGCCTGACCCTCCTTCGCGTCGTGTCGATCGGTCGTCTCCTTTGGAGAAGGAGCGGCTGGCTATTGCACCCAAGCCGCCCCGTTTTCCGGACTATGTCAGGCGCGTTCGGCCCAGATCTTGGCGAGCTCGACCAGCGTCTTTACGCTGCGCTCCATGTCCTGGCGGCTGACCCATTCGAGCGGCGAATGGAAGGCGTGGCCGCCGGCGAAGAGGTTGGCCGAAGGCAGACCCATGAAGGAGAGCCGCGAACCGTCGGTGCCGCCGCGGATGCTGCCGCGCACCGGCTGCATGCCGGCCCGGCGGATCGCCTCGATGGCGTTTTCGACGATCTCCGGATGGCGGTCGAGGATGGCCTTCATGTTGCGGTACTGCTGCTTGACCTCGAAACTGTAGGTGGAGCCCGGATAGGCCTTCATCACGTCCTTGACGATGCCTTCGAGCATGGCTTCCTTCGAGGCAAGGCCCGCCTCGTCGAAGTCGCGCACGATGAGGCCGAGCTGCGCCCTGTCCATCGAGCCGGTCACGCCGGTCGGATGCACGAAGCCGTCGCGGCCCTCGGTGCCCTCGGGCGAAACCTCCCGCGGCAGCCGGCTAATGATGTTGCCGGCGATCTTGATGGCGTTCTCCATCTTGTCCTTGGCAAAGCCCGGGTGGATGGCGACGCCATGAATGACGATCTCGACGCCATCGGCGGAAAAGGTCTCGTCCTCGATATGGCCGGCGGTTTCGCCATCGACCGTATAGCAGAATTGGGCCCCAAGCTTCTTCAAGTCGACCTTGTCGACGCCGCGGCCGATCTCTTCGTCGGTGGTGAAGAGCAGCTTGATCGTGCCGTGCTTGATTTCGGGATTGTCGACGAGAACTTGAGCGGCCGCGACGATCTCGGCAAGCCCGGCCTTGTCGTCGGCGCCGAGCAGAGTCGTGCCGTCGGTCGTGACGATGTCATTGCCGATCTGGTCGTTGAGAACCGGGTGGTCGGCGACGCGGATCACCTGCTGCGGATCTCCAGTGAGCCGGATATCGCCGCCCTGGTAGTTGCTGACGATCTGCGGCTTGACGTTCGTGCCGGTGAAATCCGGCGCCGTGTCCATGTGCGAGCACCAGCAGATGACCGGCACCGGCTTGTCCACGTTCGAAGGAATGGTGGCATAGACGTAGCCGTTTTCATCGAGATGGGCGTCGGCAAGGCCAATCGTCAGCAGTTCCTCGACGAGCACGCGACCGAGGTTCTTCTGCTTTTCCGTCGACGGCTGCGTCTTCGACTTGGCGTCGGACTGGGTGTCGATGACGACATAACGAAGGAAGCGGTCGAGAACGGTATCGGTCATGGCGGGAATCCAATGCTGGTGGGCGTCAGACCGCTATACCCCCAGACAGAGACGAGGGAAAGTCGTGACCGCCCAACGCATGCGGTTGGTGGTGGCCCGACTGGCTCCTCCGGTCGCGGCGCAGACGATGCCGATCAGTAGATTTTTCCAGCCGTCGTCTCGGTCTCGCCTCTGGTACCCTTGAACTCCGCTGCCAGCTTCGACGTGGCGCCGACCAGCAGGCCGACATCGTTGCCGACCGCCACAAAGGTCGCGCCGAGTTCTAGGTAGCGGCGGGCAAGGGCCTGATCGGAGGTCAGGATACCGGCCGCCTTGCCGTGCGACTGGATGCGAAGGAGCGCCGCCTCGACTGCTTGCTGTACCTCCGGCGCACCGGGCTTGCCGAGAAAGCCCATGTCTGCGGCAAGATCGGCCGGGCCGATGAAGACACCGTCGACGCCGTCGGTGGTCGTGATCTCGTCGAGGGCGGCAAGGCCGGCGCGGCTTTCGATCTGCACGAGCAGGCAGACCTCGTCATTGGCGGTCTGCAGATAGTCGGGAATACGGTTGAAGGCCGATGCCCGGGCAAGGGCGGCACCGACTCCACGCACGCCATGGGGCGGATAACGCACGGCGCGCACCAGGGCGCGGGCCTGTTCGTCGCTTTCAACCATCGGCACCAGCAGCGTCTGCGCGCCGATGTCGAGGATCTGCTTGATCATCCAGGTCTCGCCGATCGGCGGCCGGACGATGGCGTGGCTTGGCGATGCGGCGAGTGCCTGGAGCTGTGCTGCCAGAAGCGGCACGTCGTTCGGCGCATGCTCGGCGTCAAGCAGCAGCCAGTCGAACCCGGCGCCGCCGCAGATCTCGGCCGTATAGGGATTGGCGAGCGCCAGCCAGAGGCCGATCTGCGGGCGCTTGTCAGTGAGGGCCTGTTTGAACGTATTGCGCGGAGCGGGCATGGTCGGTCCTATTCGAAGAAGCAGCTGACGGTGCCGGACGGGCCGAAGTCGGCGACGATGGTGTCGCCATGGCGCGCCTCGACCGGGCGGATGAAGGAGCCGGCAAGCACGATCTGGCCGGCCTCGATACGGTCGCCGTAGAGCGCCAGGCGATTGGCGAGCCAGGCGATGCCGCGGGCCGGGTGGTTGAGCACGCCGGCGCCCAGTCCTGTCTCTTCGACCTCGGCATTGCGCGAGACGATCGCGCCCATCCAGCGCATGTCGATCGCATCGGGCCGCATCTGTCTTCCGCCAAGCACGATGCCGGCATTGGCGGCGTTGTCGGAGATGGTATCGACGATCGTGCGCGCCTTCTTCGTTTCCGGATCGACGCGCAGGATCCGCGTATCGAGGATTTCGAGCGCCGGCGTCACGTAATCGGTGGCGTTCAACACGTCGAAGACGGTGACATTGGGGCCGGAAAGCGGCGCCTTCATCACGAAGGCGATCTCGGCCTCGATGCGCGGCTGAATGAAACGATTGCCCGGAATGCGCGCGCCGTCCTCAAACAGCATGTCATCGAAGAGCACGCCGGAATCGGGGATGTCGATGTTGAGCGCATATTGCATCGCCTTCGAGGTCAAGCCGATCTTCCAGCCGATCACCCGGAGTCCAGCGGCGATCTTCTTCTTCACCCAGGCGGCCTGCACCGCATAGGCGTCGTCCATGGTCATGTCGGGATGCTGGAGCGACAGCAGTCCGGTCTGGACGCGCTCGCGTTCGGCGATGTCGAGTGCCGTCGCGGCTGACTCGATCTGGTTCTTGTCGAGCATGGGTCAGGCCTCGTCGGCAACTGGGTTGATGAGCGTGCCGATGCCTTGGGCCTCGACCTCGACGATGTCGCCAGGCTTCAGCCAGATTGGCGGATCGAAACGGGCACCGGCGCCAGTCGGCGTGCCGGTGACGATGACGTCGCCGGGCACCAGCGTCGTGAAGGTAGAGACGTAATTGATGATCTTGCGGAAGGAGAAGATCATCCGGCTGGTGCGGTCTTGCTGGCGAACCTCGCCGTTCACGCGGGTTTCCAGCTTGATGTCGGCAAGCTGGGCCTCGTCGGTGAATGGCACCAGCCAAGGACCGATCGAGCCGGTGCGGTCGAAGTTCTTGCCCTGGGTGACGTTGAACTTGGCATGGCGCACCCAGTCGCGGATCGTGCCTTCGTTTGAGAGCGAAAGCGCGGCGACGTGGTCGAGCGCCGTCGCCTCGGGGATACGACGACCGCCCTTGCCGATGACGATGACGATCTCGCCTTCATAATCGAGCTGCGGACTTTCCGGCGGGCGGATCAGTGGTTGACTGTGGCCGGTAAACGAGCGCGGGAAGCGGATGAACAGCGACGGGTTGGCGGGCGCCGCCTGCCCGTCCTTGTATTCCTCATTGCGGTCCGGAAAATTGACGCCGACGCAAATGATCTTTTCCGGTGCCGGCACCGGGATTTCATAGCGGATGTCATCGAGCGAAATGTCCGCCGGCAGTCCGGCCGCTTCGTCGGCAAGCCGGGTAAGGGCACCGGCTTCGATCACCTCGCGCAGCGTCGGAAAGGTCGATCCATATCGTGTGCTAAGGTCGATCAATCCATTGCCGGAAACGAGGCCGTAGCCCCGCCTGTTTCCGGCCGAAAAGGTGACGAAACGGGGAGGTGTCATCGGGAAGCCTTCGTTTTTTCGTGTTGTCCGTCGAGCGCGGCGGCGACCTCGACAATGACCTCGAACGCCGTCTCGGCATCCTCTTGCGTCATGTCGAACTGGCCCGCCTGGAAACGGATCGCCACGCGACCATCGACGCGCGTCTGGGTCAGGTAGATGCGGCCGTCATCGTTGATCGCATTGACCAAAGCGATGGTGTGGGCGTCCGGATCCCCTTCGCTCAGATGGCGGAACGAAAACAGCGACAGCATCGGTGCGGTCACGATCTCGAATTCCCGGTGCTCGGCCAGCCGCTCCGCCAGTTGCCGGGACCAGCGCACGTGGTTGCGGATCATCGTCTGCAGGCCTTCGAGACCATGGAAGCGCAGCAGGAACCAAAGTTTCAGAGCTCGGAAACGCCGGCCGAGCGGGATCGTCCATTCGGAATAATTGATGATACCGTCGCGGCCGTGTGTCTTCAGATATTCCGGCTGGATCGCCAACGTCTTCACCAGATCATCGGGACTGCGGATGAAATGCGCCGAGCAGTCGAACTGCGCGCCCAGCCACTTGTGCGGATTGAAGACGACGGAGTCAGCGTTTTCGACGCCGGCCCAGAGTTCGCGAAACTCCTCGCAGATCATCGCGGCACCGGCCCAGGCGGCATCGACATGGACGTAGAGGCCGTGCGCATGGGCGACCCGTATAACCTCGGCGATGTCGTCGCAGGCACCCGTGCTTGTCCCTCCGGTGCAGGCGATCACGCCCGCCGGCACGAGGCCTGCTGCCTTGTCGCGGAGGATTGCCGCTTCGAGCGCCTGGCAGTCCATCGCCCGCCGCGGCCCGTTCGCCGGGATACGCACGAGGTTCTCCTCGCCGATCCCCGAGACCCAGATCGCCCGGTCGATCGAGGTGTGAACCTGATCGGAGGAATAGATGCGAAGCTGCTGCTGGCTGGCGAGGCCCTTCTTGTTGCCGTTCCACCCGAGCGCCTTCTCGCGCATGACAAGCACGGCCGAGAGTGTCGCCGAGGACGCCGAATCCTGGATCACACCAGAGAATCCTTCGGGCAGTCCGATCGCCTGGCGCAGCCAGTCGATCACCTTGGTTTCGAGCTCTGTCGCCGCCGGCGAGGTCTGCCAGAGCATGCACTGCGCCGCCATGGCGGTAACGAGATACTCGGCGACGACGGAGACGGGGGCGGCGTTGGCGGGGAAATAGGCGAAGAAACGCGGATGCTGCCAATGTGTCATGCCCGGCAGGATAATCTTTTCGAAGTCCTCGAAGATCGCCTGCATGTCCTCGCCGGTCCGCGGCGGCTGCGCCGGGATCTGGGCGGCAATTGCCCCCGGTGCCGTCTGCGCCCGCACGGGGCGGTCACGCAGCGAGGCGCGATAGTCCGCACCCCATTTCGCCGCCTTCAGCGACCATTCGGTGAAACTCTTTTCGTCCATTTTCTACTCCCGTTCGATGCGAGGCCCTTACCCGATCCACTCGCCAAACGTCACGGCGCGACGATCGGTTGGGCTTTCAGGATCGAGTCCCTCGCCTCGGCACCGGCAAAGGCGCTGCCTTCCTCAAACCAGGATTTCGGTGCCGGCGCGCCCCAGAGCGTCTGGCGCTGCGGGTCCTTCAGGTCCCACTTGATCGGTTCCAGATCCGGATCGACGGTCTGGTAGTCGGAGCAGTAGATCTCGATGCGGTGTCCATCAGGGTCGCGGACATAGAGGAAGAAGGCGTTGGAAATGCCGTGGCGGCCGGGGCCACGTTCGATATTGGCGAGCCAACCGGAGGTCGACATCAGGTCGAGCAGGTCGATGATGTTGAGCGGCGTCGGTACCCAGAAGGCGGTGTGGTGCAGGCGCGGGCCGCGGCCGTTGGTAAAGGCGATGTCGTGCACGCCGCCCTTGCGATGGGTCCAGGCGGCCCAGAGACGTCCCGTCTCCTCATCGGCCGTGTATTCCGTTACCCGGAAGCCGATCTCGTTGTAGAAGGCGACCGCTTCGTCGACATTGGGCGAGAAGCAGTTGAAGTGGTCGATGCGCAGCGGTTTGACGCCGCGGTAGAGCGCGTATTTCTGGTGGATTGGCGGCAGACGGTCCATCTTCGAATAGAATTCGAGCGGGATGCCCTGCGGGTCACGGGTGCGAAAGGTGCGTGACTGGTAGGGGCGTTCGATCCACTCGACAGGCAATTCTTTCGCTTTGAAGAAATGCGCGGCCTTTTCGAGATCCTCGTCGCCAAAGACCTTGAAGCCGAGGTCGCGAGCCTCTGCGCTCGACGCCTTCTTCAGAATGATGCAGTGGTGGCCGCGTTCCTCCATGGCCCTCAGATAGATCGTGTCCGCCGTCTCGTCGGTGACCTGCAGGCCGAGTACGTCGACATAGAAGGCGCGTGATTTGGCGAGATCGGTGACGGCGAGCTCCACATGGCTCAGCCGCACGATGTTGAAGGGCGGGTAGAGGTTCGGTTTCGGCAAGGGCATTGATGTCTCCTCCAGTTTTTTTTGCCAGCGCGCTCAGCCGCCGAGCTTGGCGATCGCGTGCGCCGAGCTGGCAAAGGCGATGTTCTTGGTTTCCATGTAAAAATCGAACGACCAGTCGCCGCCGTCGCGGCCAATGCCCGAGCTCTTGACGCCGCCGAACGGCGTCGGCAGGTGGCGCACATTCTCCGAGTTCACCCAGATCATCCCGGCCTCCAGATGATCGGTGAAGCGGAACGCGCGGGTGACGTCGGAGGTCCAGAGATAGCCGGTCAGGCCGTATTGCGTGTCGTTGGCAAGCGCCAGCGCCTCCGCCTCGTTCTTGAACGGGATCGCCGTCAGCACCGGCCCGAAGATTTCTTCCTGGGCAATGCGCATGCCGTTATTGGCGCCGGTAAAGAGCGTCGGGGTCACATAGCAGCCACCGCCCGGACCGTCGAATTTCTCGCCGCCGGCAGCAATGGTTGCACCCTCCTCGCGGCCGATTCGGATATAGTCGAGCACCTTCTTCTCATGCACGGGGTGAATGAGCGGGCCGACGACGGTCTCGGGGTCAAGCGGATGACCGACCTTGATGCGCTTGGCCTTCTCGGCGACGAGCGCGGTGAACCGGTCATAGATGCTGTCTTCGACCAAAAGGCGCGAGGACGAGGTGCAGCGTTCGCCGTTCAGCGAATAGATCATGAAGACGGCGGCGTCGGCCGCGCGTTCGAGATCGGCATCGGCAAAGACGATCACCGGGTTCTTGCCGCCGAGTTCGAAATGGACGCGCTTCAGTGTCTCGGCACCCTGCTTCATGATCATCGAGCCGGTGCGGCTTTCACCGACGAAGCCGATCGCCTTGATATCGGGGTGTTCGGTCAGCGCCCGGCCGGCGTCTTCGCCGAAACCGTTGACCAGGTTCCAGACACCTTTCGGCAGCCCGGCCTCCTCGGCGATCTCCACCAGCAGCCGTGCGGTCAGCGGCGAGAACTCCGCCGGCTTGTGGACGACCGTGCAGCCGGCGGCGAGCGCCGGGGCGATCTTCCAGGTCGACAGCATGAAGGGCGTGTTCCAGGGCGTGATGATGCCGACTGGGCCGATCGGCACGCGCGTCGTCATGTTGATCTGGTTGCCGCCGCGCAGCATCTTGCCGTCGCGTGCCTCCGGCGCCCGGTCGGCAAAGAAGCGGAAGTTTTCCGCACCGCGCAGCGCCGCCTTGGCCATGAACTTCAGCGATTGTCCGGTATCCACGCACTCGACGAAGGCGATCTCCTCGGAGCGCGCGACGATCGCATCGGCAATTTTATGCAGGAGCTTCTTGCGCGTATCGCCGGGCATGGACGCCCATTCGGCGAAGGCTGCTTTCGCGGCCTTGGCGGCGCGGTCGATATCGGCTGCCTTGCCGCGCGCGATCTTCGCCAGCGGTTTCAGGTCGATGGGCGAGATGGTCTCGAAAGTCTCGCCATCAAGCGAGGGAAGGGCTTCACCGTTGATGTAGTTGAGCACGCCTTCGCGTCTGAAGCGGGCAAGAAAGCGTTCCGCCTTGGCGAGGTTTTCGGCGAGCTTGGACATGATGGTCTCCGATGCTGGCGCAGACTTCGCCGCGCACTGCTGTGTTTTTGTGGGAGGGCCGCGCTCAGCCGTTGGAGGCGCGCAGCCTGGGGTGAATGGCGTTCTTCTTCCAGCTCAGCTCCGGATCGATCTCGCGGATCTCCAGGCTGAGGGCGAAATGCGGCGTCGAGAAGAGCGTCGAGAGTTCTTCGCTGACGGCCTTGAAAATCGCGTCGCCGGTCGCCTTCTTCTCCGCTTCCGTGCGGCCGCGGCCGATGCGGAAGGACAGGTCGATGAAGCCGTTTTCCGGCAGGAGGTCGGCGATCGCATAGTCGCGGCTCTGGATCGTGCGCACCCTGATGGCGCCAAGCTCGAAGAGGCCGGTGCCGAGGATGGTCGCGTGCACCGTGCGGCACAGCTTGGCAAAGTCGACGCGAGTGTCGAGGTTACCGGAATATTCGATTGTCAGATGCGGCATCTTTCCTCCCGATGCGCTCTCATATATTTAACACGTTAACGAAATTGCCGACAGTGTCAAGCAGCCCGTTTCCCGCAGCTGCGCCTGCCGATTGCAGAACGAAAGAAAATGTCCGATAGAACGCCTATGAGCCGCGAAAAGCCTCCCACCGACCTGGGCCACGACGCCCTTTTGCCGCACAACACGCGCCGTTCGCTGCCGATCGCGCTTCTGCGCGCACGCGAAGCCGTCATGGCGCATTTTCGACCGATGCTGGCGCGTCACGATATTACCGAGCAACAATGGCGGGTGATCCGCATTCTCGCCGAAGCCGGCCGGGTCGATGCGTCCGAGATGGCCGACAAGGCCTTCATCCTGGCGCCAAGCCTGACGCGCATCATCCGCTCGCTCGAGGAGCGCGGCCTGATCACCAAGCATAAGGACGCCGACGACGGCCGGCGCGTTCTGCTCGAGATCGCGCCCGAGGGCATGCGGGTGATCGCCGACGTCAGCCCGGAAAGCCGCGCGATCTACGAGGAGCTCGAAGCTCGCTACGGCCACGAGCGCGTCGAAGTCCTGCTCGATATGCTGGACGAACTCGCCAGTCTCAACGACTGAGTGCTTCGACGGCGCCCTGATCATCGAACCCCCAGTTCTTCCGCAAGCGCCAGCGTCTCGTCGGCATATCGCAGGACGCGGTCGCGCGCCGCGGGCAACTCCGGCCGCGAGGCAAACCAGCCGATATAGGTGAGGCTGCGAAGCACGAGGAACAGCGGCAGGCAGGAAAACGCTTCGTCCGGCAGGGCGCGGCGGCTTCGATAGCCTGAGATCAGCACAGCCTCGATCGTCTCATATGCCGGCTCGCGCCGGTTTTTCAGGAGTGCGGTCGCGATGTCGAAGAGGCGAAAGCCGTAGCCGGCATCGTCGAAATCGATGACGGTCACGCCGTTCTCGGCAACGAGCACGTTCTCCCGAACGAGATCGGCATGGATCAGCCCAAAATCCTGCGCCGGAGTCGGCATCGTTGCCAGGCGCCGCCGGAGATCATGGCGCAACGCCGAAAGTGCTCTTGTCTGCGCCGAAGACAAGCCGTCGCAGTCCCAGAACCGTCCCCAGAGCGGCCGCTCGCCGAGCAGTCCTTCCGCATCCCAGGCGGGGCGCCAGAATCCCTCCGGCGACGTCCAGCGGTCGGCGAAATTGTGCATCTCGGCCATGGTGGCGCCGAGTGCCGAGAAGATCGCGCCGAGCTTTTCGGGTGTGTGGGACAGCGGCTTTCCGCTTTCGCCGAGCGTCTGTCCGTCCATCCAGCCGATGATATCGGCGTGCTGCGCGGCAAACGCTTCATCTTCCGGCAGGGCAACAAGCAGGCATCCGTCCGCCGTTGCGATCGGCCGCGGCACCGCGAGACCGGCATCGCCGAGTGCTGCCATCCATTGCAGTTCCGAGCGAAGGGCCGCTTCGCCGTGATAGCCGGCGCGGTGCAGCCGCAGCGCCGCCGACCGACCATCGGGGAGGCATACGCGAAACACCGCGTTTTCCCGGTATTTCAGGAGTTCCGGCCGTTGGTCGGCGACGCCCCAGTGCGAGAGCGCCTGGCAGGCCCGCCTGTCGAGCGCGGCGCGAAATTGCGGAGGCAGGTCGGCGATCATCGTCGGCTCACAGACCCGAGAGCACGTCGTCGAGCGTCGACAGCATGACGTCGGCATTCTCGCGGGTAAACGGCATCGGCGGCCGGATTTTCGTCGTGCATTGGTGGACGCCAAGCTTGCCCATCAGCACGCCTCGCCCTCGCATGCCGTTGATCACCTTTGTCGCGAGACCGCTCGCCGGTGTTTTCTCGCTGCGATCGGTGACGAGTTCCGCACCGAAGAACAGGCCGCTGCCCCTGATGTCGCCGATCACGTCATGTTTGTCCGCAAGCCGCGCGAGACCCGCCTTGGCGTAAGCGCCCACGGCAGCGGCGTTCTCGATGAGCTTCTCACTTTCGATCACATCGAGCACCGCCATGGCGGCAGCGCAGGATACGGGGTTGCCGCCGAAGGTGTTGAAGTAGCGAAACGCCTTGCGGAAGGCGTTGAGCGTGTCGGCGCCGGCAACCACGCCGCCGATCGGATGGCCATTGCCCATCGGTTTTCCGAGCGTGACGATATCGGGCACGATGCCGGCCTTCTGGTGTCCCCACATATGGCCGCCGGTACGGCCGAAGCCCGGCTGGACCTCGTCGGCAATGACGAGGCCGCCGGCTTTTCTGACCGCGGCGACAGCCCCGTCGAGAAATTCCCATGGCAACTCCGGAAAGCCCTCATTGGCGAAGAAGGGGTCGATGATCAGCGCCGAGAAGCCGTGCGGGCTCTGCTCAAGCGAGGCGATCGCTTCTTCGACCTTGGCGGTGAAGGCCGCAGCGAATGCGTCACCCGGCTCGCCGCCGAGCGGTCGGTAGCTGTCGGGTGCTGGCACGTGGCGCACGTGGCCGCCGAAGCCGCCGACTGGCGGCATTCGGGTCGAAAGCTGCGACACGGCCGCGGTGTTGCCGTGATAGGTGTGGTCGGTGGCAATCACCCCGGTTTTGCCGGTCACGGCTTGAGCCATGCGCAGCGCCACGTCATTCGCCTCGCTGCCGGTGCAGGTGAGGATCGCCGCGTCGAGGCTCTTGTCGAAGGTCGCGGTCAGCCGCTCGACATAGTCGAGAATGCCTTCGTGCAGATAGCGGGTGTGGGTGTTGAGGGTTGAGGCCTGCCGGGCGATCGCCTCGGTCACCCGCGGATGGCAATGGCCGACATGCGGCACGTTGTTGTAGCAGTCGAGATAGCGGCGGCCATCGGCGTCGAAGAGCCAGACGCCTTCGCCGCGCACCAGATGCACCGGCTCCTCGTAGAACAGCGACATGTTGCGCCCGAGCAGCCGCTCGCGGCGCGCGATCAGATCCGCGTTGCCTGTCATGGTTTATCCCCGTGCGGCGGTGAGGCCGGCGTCCAGCGCCGTCAGAATACGGGCGACATCGCCGGCGGTGATGACGAGTGGCGGCGAGAGGATGACATTGGCGCCCGAGGTTCGCACCATGACGCCGGCGTCATAGGTCACGTCCTGGACCTTCTGCACCACATCCTTCGCCGCAGCGGTCTTCTTCTCGCGGTCCGAGACCAGTTCGAGCGCGCACATCAGACCCTTGCCACGCACGTCGCCGATCAGTTCGTGCCGCTCCTTCAGCGCTTCGAGACCGGCGATGAGTTCCTCGCCGCGGGCACCGGCATTCGCCGCCACGTTCTGCTTGCGCGTCTCCTTCAGCGTTGCGAGTGCTGCCGCAGCACCGACCGGATGGCCGGAGTAGGTGTAACCATGGCCGATCGATCCGGCAGCCGTCTTGTTGCTTTCGAAAGCCTCGGCCACCTTGTCGGCGATCATCACTGCGCCGAAGGGATAGTAGCCATTGGTGATCGCCTTCGCGGTCGACATGAAGTCTGGCTTCACGCCCCAGAGACGTGAGCCGGTCCAGGCGCCGGTGCGGCCGAAGGCGGTGATCACCTCGTCGGCAATCAGCAGAATGCCGTGGCGGTCGCAGATCTCGCGCATCAGCGGCATGAAGGTCTCGTGCGGCACGATCACGCCGCCGGCGCCAAGCACCGGCTCCATGATCAGCGCCGCGATGGTGTCTGCGCCCTGAAAGGCGATCTCGTCCTCGAAGAGTCGCGCGATCGACTTGGCGATGACAGCGCCGTCGGTCGTGTCGAACGGGTTGCGATAGGTATAGGGCGCCGGCAGATGATAGACGCCGGGCAGCAGCGGCTCGTAGTTGCGACGGAAATTGGCATTGCCGTTGACCGAGGCGCCGCCGAAATGGGTGCCGTGATAGCCCTTCTTCAAGGCGACGAACTTGGTGCGCTCCGGCTGGCCGTTGAGCTTGTGGTATTGGCGGGCGAGACGCAGGCAGGTCTCGACCGAATCCGAGCCCCCCGAGGTGAAGAACGAGCGCGTCAGCCCGTCCTCGCGGAACCATTCAGCGAGCTCGTAGGACAGCTCGATCAGCGGCGAATTGGTGGTGCCGCGAAAGGTCGAATAATAGGGCAGGTCGTCGAGCTGGCGGCGGATCGCCTCCTTCACCGGTTCACAGGAATAGCCGAGATTGACGTTCCAGAGACCGCCGACCGCGTCGAGCACCTTCTTGCCGTGAATGTCGACGATCTCGACGCCCTCGCCGGCATTGATGATGCGCGGCGGCGTCGCCTGCATCTCGGCCGGATGCGCCATCGGATGCCAGAGGTGGCGGGCGTTGTTCTCGATGAGGAAGTTGGTTTCGCGCATGCTCATGCTCCTGTCAGCTCGAGGCCGAGCATCTGAAGCGCTCTGGCATAGCTTTCTGCGGGGCGGGTGACGTCGAAATGGACGTGAGGCAGGCCGACGGCCCGCGCACCCTCGATGTTCTTCAACTGGTCATCCACGAAGACGCAGGCTTCGCGCGACAAACTGAGCTGGCTCAGCACCAGTTCGTAAGCGCGCGGATCGGGCTTCAGGATGTTGGTGTAGGTGGCGTCGACGATAATCTCGAAGAGCTCGATCAGCGGGAAACGCTCGCGGAACGCGACGCCATAGAAGAGGTCGAGTTCGTTGGAGAGGATCGCGAGGCGGATGCCGGCCCTGTGAGCGGCAAGGATCGCGTCGCGTGCCTCGGGCCTGAGCACCAGCTCCGGTTCGGCCCCGCGCGCCCGCTGCACGAAGGTCTTCATGTCGCTCCAGTCTTCGTCGAGCAACTGTCCAACCTCGCGCGTGCGTGTCGTCCAGTAGTCCCGTTCGGTGATCTCGCGCCGCTGCATGGCGGCCCAGAGCGGGTCGGTCGCCGGATCGAAGGGGCCGCGCCACGTGAGCGTGCCCGGCGCAAGGCCAAGTGTGCGCTCGGTGACGTCGTGGGTCTCGAATAGCGTTCGGGTGACGACGCCGCCGAAGTCGAGGATCAATGCCTTGTCGGTCATGTTCTTCGTCATGGCCGACCCTCGGGCACGATGCCGCGCGACACCCAGTCGTCGAAGATCGCAAGTGCTGCTTTCGAGAATTCCGGGGCGTTGATGTGGCTGTCGACCTCAAGCAGCGCGACGCCTGACGGGATCGACCGGCGCATCTCGTCGATGAAGGCGTCGAGCGCCTCCGGTTCGAAGAGCGGCTCGTCGGGCTGATCCCACTCCTGAATCCCCTTGAGCGGCAGGATGAAGGCGACTTCGGCGCCGGTGCCGGCCAGTTTGCCGCCGATGACGCGAGCGATCTCGCGCCGCCCATGGGCTGACGTGGTGACCGAGCCGAGCAGCCGGTTGTGGGCGTGATAGGGGCGGTCGGCGAAGGCTTGCGGAACGGGCTGCCAAGCCGGCAGGTCGACCATGTCGACGGCGCCGGGCGCGACGATCTGGGGGATGCCGGCTCGCCCGGCATTTTCAAGCCGGTCCGGCCCTGAGGTGACGACCGTTCCGTGATGGTGGTTGCTGACCTCCTGGATGCAGAAGTCGAAGACGGCCGTGAAACCCTTCTCGGCCGCGATCGCCTCGAAAGCGCGCCCGCCCATGCCGGTCGAATGGAAGACGGCGACGTCGTAGCCGCGGCGCTCGAGTTCGGGTTTCAGGTATTTCATGTATTTGAGGCAGCTCGATCCTAGCGAGGTCATGCCGATCAGCGGCCGCGATCCATCCGGCTTTGTACCGAACCGCGCAGCACCGACGACCGCGCCGCAGGCCTGGGAGAGCACCGAGCGGCAGATGCCGTTGAGACCATAGAGCCCGCCAGCCCAGAGGATCATCATCAGATCAGGCGCGATGCGCTCGGGCGGCAAGAGGTGCGAATAGGCAATCGTCGAGACGATGAATTTCGGCACGCCGAGTGGTAGCGCCGCGGCGACGTCGAGCGCCAGATCGGTGCCCATGGAGCCGCCGAGAATGATGACGCCATCGGCCTGGCCGGCCTCGTAGAGCGAACGGGTAAGGGCGGCGGCACCTGTTGCCATCAGCGCCATGGCGCTGTGTTCGTCGCCGCTGGATGCGATGGCCGCGATCGAGACGCCGGCTGCTTCGGCAATGTCGTGGCGCGAGTAATCAGGCTGATAGGGCGGGTCGCCGAGAATGCTGACATCCATCATCACAGGCAGTCCGCCGGCTTCGCGGATGACGGACGCCATGAACTGGAGTTCGTCGCATTTGGTGTCTCCCGTACCCACGACCAGGATATTGGGGAGACGGTTCATTGCATTCATCAGCCGGCCCTCCTTGCCAGCGGATCGGCAGCAACCTGCTCCAACCCGAAAAGTCTTTCGGAAATGCGTCTTGCCGCAGCCATAGCGGCGCGCCCCATCTGTTCCACCGTCTCCTTGTCGGCACGCGTTGCAGGTGCGGCGATAGCGATGGCGCCGACCGGCGTTGTGCCGGGCGCACGGATCGGAGCGGCGACGCTGACGACGCCGGTCTCAAGCCCGTGATGGCAGATCGAGTAGCCACGCCGGAGCGTCTCGCCGAGCGTCTGGCGGAGTGCGGCCGGATCCGTCAGCGTGTGGTCGGTGAAGGCCTGGAGCGGCGCCGACAGGGCCGCGTCGATCTCCTTCTGCGGGCAGAAGGCGAGAAAGCCGAGGCCGGATGCGGTCGCGTGGAAGGGCAGGATGCTGCCGACGTCGACGATGACACGATGCGCCCGTTGCGAGTCCTCCACATGAATGGTCGAGAGGCGGCCGGCGGCGTATTCGGAGAGGTGGACGGTCTCGCCCGCAAGGCTTGCGAGTTCCCGCGCAAAAGGGGTCGCCACGCTCAGATAGGGAAAGCGCGCCTCGCGGATACGGGCGAGCCGCACCGGTGCACCGCCGAGGCGATAACGGCGCGTTTCCACGTCCTGCTCGACGAAGCCGTGTTTTTCCAGTTCGACGAGGAAGCGCCTGGCCGTCGCCTTGTCGAGCCCGCAGTGGCGGGCGATGTCGCTCAACCCCGCCTCTTTCTCAAGGCGCGAGATCGCGTCGAGCAAAGTCAGGGCCTTACCGATGGTGCTCATCCATTCCTCCGTTGTCGAGCGCCCCGTCAGTCCTCTCGCCTGTTCCCTCCTAAGGAGCGGTAGACCCGCTCTCCCGGTCGTTCTGGGTCGAGATACTTAACATGCGAAATAACTTGACAGGGCCAGATGCAATTTGCAAGTCTATATTTGAAGCTAAGGTTCAAATAATGAACCGAAAGACTTGCGCGGCAAAGACAAAAAGCAAGCCCCGCGCCTCAAGTCCGCTTCAGGGAGCCGCCGACGGAGAGAAGGACCGGAGGCGAAAAGGCGTTCGCGCCAGCAAGGGGAGCCAAGACCATGACCAATTCGCCTGCGCCCGTGACCGGGGCGAACCAATTGCGCAAGAACGCCCTCGGCGTCGGCGCCGTCACCTTTCTCGTCGTTTCCGCCGCTGCACCGCTAACCGCGGTTGCCGGCGGCGTTCCATTGTCGATGATGCTCGGAAACGGTGCGGGCATTCCCGGCACCTTCCTGATCGTCACCGCGATCCTGCTTCTGTTCTCGGTCGGCTATGTCGCCATGGCGAGGCATATCCGCAATGCCGGCGCCTTCTATGCCTATACAGCACAGGGCCTCGGCGGGCTGATGGGCGGTGCCGCAGCGATGATCGCGATCCTTGCCTATAACGCGATGCAGATCGGCGTCTTCGGCCTCTTCGGCGCGGCAACGGCGGGGCTTTTCGCCGGCTTGGGGATCGATCTGCCCTGGTGGGTCTGGACCTTTATCGGCATCGCTGCGGTCGGCATTCTCGGCTATCGCCGCGTCGATCTCTCCGCCAAGGTGCTGACTGTCCTCGTCATCCTTGAATATCTGGTCGTGCTCGTCATCGACGTCGCGATCCTTGCCAAGGGCGGCGACGGCGGATTGACGACGGTTTCGTTCACGCCCTCGGCGATCCTCTCCGGTTCGCCGTCGATCGGCATTCTCTTCTGCTTCGCCGCCTTCATCGGTTTCGAAGCGACGACGATCTACAGCGAGGAAGCCCGCGATCCGGAGAAGACCGTGCCGCGTGCGACCTATATCTCGGTGCTGATCATCGGCATCTTCTACATGTTCACCTCGTGGCTGATGGTGAACGCCGCCGGCGCGGACAAGCTGGTGCCCGAACTGCAGGGCCTTGCCGATCCGACCACTTTTCTCTTCGGCCTCGCCGAACGCTATGCCGGCGGCTGGCTGCCGCCGTTGATGAACGTGCTCTTCGTCACGAGCCTCTTTGCCGGCGTGCTGGCGTTCCACAACGGTGTCGCCCGCTATCTCTACGTCGCCGGCCGCGAGCGCCTGCTGCCCGCCTCGATCGGCGTCACACATCCTGTCTACCACAGCCCGCATGTCGGCTCGCTGATCCAGACGGTTATTGCCGTGCTAATCGTCGCGCTCTTTGCGGCAACGGGTCAGGACCCGGTGCTGGCGCTGTTCTCCTGGCTGACCAACGTCGGCACGCTTGCGGTCATGACGCTGATGGCCTTTACCGCCTTTGCGATCGTCGCCTTCTTCAACCGCAATCCTGGGCTTGAAACGAACCCGCTGGTCACCAAGGTCATCCCCGTCATCACCGGTCTGATCCTCGTTGCCGTCATCATCGCGATCGCGGCCAATTTCGGCGATCTCGCCGGCGCTACCGGCATGCTCGCGGTGTTCTTGCCGGGGCTCGTCGTGATCTTTGGGGTCATCGGGCTGTTCCTGGCGGCCTCGCTGAAATCGGGCAATCCGATTGAGTTCGCCCGCCTGGGTGCCGGCCAGGAGATCTGATCTCTCGGGAATATCGCTTTTGGGGATGGCGGCCCGCCGCCATCCCTGCAAACCAAACGGGACAGGACACGATGCAGGACAAGATCGATCAATTGCGCAACCTGCCCGTTGCGGCCCAAAAACTGTTCATCGGGGGGCGTTGGCAGGAGAGCCTCTCCGGTCAAAGCCTCGATGTCGTCTCGCCGATCGACGGCAGGCATCTGACGACGATCGCCGACGCGGCAGCCGGTGATGTCGATGCCGCGGTCCAGGCCGCCCGCGCCGCTTTCGAGAAGGGAAGCTGGTCGAAGGCTGCCCCGGCCCAGCGCAAAAAGGTTCTCACGCGCATTGCCGAGATCATCGAGGCGCAGGCACTCGAGCTGGCCGTTCTCGGCGTACGCGACAATGGCACGGAAATCTCTATGGCGCTGAAGGCCGAACCCGGCAGTGCCGCCGGCACCTTCCGCTACTATGCTGAGGCGCTCGACAAGGTCTATGGCGAGATCGCTCCGACGGCCGACAATATTCTCGGTCTCGTGCACCGCGAACCGATTGGCGTGGTCGCCGCGATCGTTCCCTGGAATTTTCCGCTGATGATCGGCGCCTGGAAGATCGCGCCGGCGCTTGCCGCCGGCAATTCCGTGGTGCTGAAACCGGCCGAGGGCGCCTCGCTCAGCCTGCTCAGGCTCGCTGAGATCTGCGCCGAGGCCGGTCTGCCAGAGGGTGTCTTGAATGTCGTGACCGGTCGCGGCGCGACCACGGGCGAGGCGATCGGCCTTCATGGCGATATCGACGTTCTCGCCTTTACCGGATCCGGCGGCGTCGGTCGTCGGCTGCTCGAATATTCCGCGCGCTCGAACCTGAAGCGCGTCTATCTCGAACTCGGCGGCAAGTCGCCGAACGTCGTCTTTGCCGACGCACCCGACCTCGACCAGGCCGCGCGCATTTCCGCCTATGGCATCTTCCGCAACTCCGGCCAGGTCTGCGTTGCCGGTTCGCGGCTGCTTGTCGAGCGCTCCATTCACGAAGCCTTCGCCGAGAAGGTGGCAGCGATCGCAGGATCCGTGAAGGTCGGCGACCCGCTGCGTCTTGCGACCGAGGCCGGCGCGATTTCGAGCGAGGTTCAACTCAAGAAGAACCTCGATTTCGTCAGAGAGGCCGAGGCTGAAGGTGCAAGGTTGCGCTCCGGCGGCAAGCGCATCCTCGAGGAGACTGGCGGTTATTACATGCAGCCGACCGTTTTCGACGTTCAGCCGGATATGAAGCTGGCGAAGGAGGAGGTCTTCGGCCCCGTGCTTGCGGTCATACCGTTTGATGACGAGGTCGACGCACTCCGGATCGCCAACGCGACCGACTACGGTCTGGCGTCGGCCGTCTGGACTGCGAACCTGTCACGCGCGCACCGCATGGTGCGCGGCATCCGCGCCGGCGTGGTGCACGTCAATACCTATGGCGGCGCCGACAACACAGTGCCGCTCGGTGGCGTCAGGCAGTCCGGCAATGGTCACGACAAGTCGCTGCACGCGCTCGATAAATACATCGATCTGAAGACCGCCTGGATTCAGCTCTGACCCCCGGGACGACAAACCGTATCGGCGTTGGGCCGGGTAAGAAGGCTATTCCATCGTCGCCCGCAAGGCCCGGATGATCTCTTCGGCAAACATGGCGGCGGCCAGGCCGTGGCCGCGTCTTTCCCGCTGCACCAGCGAAAGCACGTTCTTTGCAAAAGTCCGGTCGCGGATTTGAAGATATGTCAGCACGCCGTTTCGTTGTTCCTCGGTAATGTCGAACTTGCTGAGGAAAGCGATGCCGTCGCCGGCCGCGGCCAGGAACTTCATCGCCTCGATGGAATTGGTGAGATAGCTCGGCTCGACTGTCAGCCCGG
This sequence comes from Ensifer sp. Root954, assembly GCF_001429005.1. Taxonomy (NCBI): domain Bacteria; kingdom Pseudomonadati; phylum Pseudomonadota; class Alphaproteobacteria; order Hyphomicrobiales; family Rhizobiaceae; genus Ensifer; species Ensifer sp. Root954. The sequence goes on along the minus strand of NZ_LMJM01000001.1, from coordinate 398,371 downwards.
CCTCAGCGAAGGCGTCGGCGACGATGCCATGGATCTGCATCGACTTGTCGGCAAAGATCAGCGGGTAGGGCTGGCAATAGGCCAGCGGCAATGATTCCATGCCGGCGAGCGGGTGTTCCGGAGCAACGACCGCGCCGAGGCGGGTGTCCATCTTCCAGAGTGTCTCGACCTGCGGCGTCGGCGGGAGACTGAAGGCAAAGCCGAGGTCGGCCTCGCCACCGGCCACCGCCTGAACGATCTCGCGGGCGAACATTACCCGGATCGTGATCTTGAGGCGTGGATGGCGTGCGCCGAAGGTCGCAGCCACCTTCGGCACGATGCCGCCGGCAAGGCCGTTCATTGTGGCGATGATCACCTCGCCGCTCTGCAGCGCCTTGATATCGCGAATTTCGGCTTCGACCTGGCTGTATTCCTTCATGGTCCGGCGCACATGCGCGACGAGGATTTCACCGGCCGGCGTCAGCCTGAGGCCGCGCGGCAGCCGCTCGAACAGCGGTTCGCCGATATCCTCCTCAAGCTGCAACACATGCTTGTTGATGGCCGAGGCAGCGACGTTCAGCCGTTCGCTCGCCCCGCGGATCGAGCCTGAGCGCGCCACCTCGTCGATATAGCGCAGCACGCGTGAATGCAGCATGGTCTTCCCCATTTAATCGTTCTCGAAAAGCGAACGGTACGAGCAGAAAATACTGCTTTTCGGAAGCGGTGCAATGACTTCTTATGGTTGGCGAGGGGCGCGCTGCCGGCACTGCACCCGCTGAATATGGCGGGTTATGGGCAGGCGCCGACGACTATGAAAGTGGAGGACTATTCGTGAACCAGACTGAAGCCGCGCATTACGAAAAGGTGCGCGCCATCTTCGATATCCTGAACGGCGAGCGGGAGGCGGATCTTCTTTTGAAGAACCTGAACATCCTCGATGTTCATGGAGAGACCGTCTACCAGGGGTCCATTCTCGTCTACGACAAGCGCATCGTTGCGCTCAACCCCGACGAGACCGTCTTGAAGGTCAAGCAAGTCTTCGACGGCAAGGGCCTCTATGCGATCCCCGGCCTGATCGACGCGCATATCCATTTCGAATCCCAGCTCGCGCACCCGACGGCGCTCGCCGAGGCGATGGTTCCCTGCGGCACGACGACGATCTATGCCGAGTGCCTGGATCTGCTCAGCGCCGCGGGCAAGGAAGGCATCGAAGCGGCCGAGAGCCTTTTCCGGGACTACGAGCAGCTGCCCTACCGGCTCTATGCCTTCGCACCGGGCAAGAAGACGGCGGCATCGGTGACGGAAGCCGTGCTCAAGATGGAACCGGTGATCGGCCTCGGGGAGTTCGAGCACTTCACCTACAGTTCCGGCAACGACGACGATTTCCGCAAGGCGGCCTGGGTCCGCGCCAAGGGCGGCTTTATGAACGGCCACTGGGGCGTCACCGCGCTCTCCGACATGATCCTCAACTATCTGCCGGCGATCGGCGTCTCCAACAATCACGACGTCTGGAACGAGAAGGATATCGAGAAGAGCATTCGCTACGGCTTCCCGACGCACATCAAGTTCGGGGTCGGCAGCAGCGAGGTGATCAAGGTGCTGTTGCGCGCGATCGTCGACCGCAAATGGCCGACCGACAATTTCATGCTCTGCACCGACAACATCTCGATCGAGCGACTGCTCACCATGGGCCACATGGACTGGATCATTTCGCTCTCAGCCGAAATGGGCATCAACCCGATCCACGCGATCAAGATGGCGACCTACAACACCGCGCGTTCTTTCCACATGGAAGACAAGATCGGTTCGCTGACGCCCGGCCGGTTCGCCGATATCGTCTTGACCGACAGCCTGTCGAAGATCAATCCGCTCTACGTGTTCAAGGATGGCGAACTGGTCGCAAAAGACCGTAAGCTGCTGAAGAATGCCGACATCGACTATTCCGGCATGTGCAAGGACGGCGTTTCCGGCCTCGCCGATCTCTCGCCGGAGCAACTGGACATCGTGCCCCTGGAAGTGTCGGAAGACGGCACGCAGGCCAAGGTCTATTTGTTCGATGTCTACGGCCGCGGCCACGCCAAATTCTACCAGGAAATCTGGGTTCCGCTGAAGGATGGCAAGGTCGTTGTCGAGCATGAGGGCAAGAAGATGAGCCGGCTGTCGGTCGTCCAGCGCTATGCCGACGGCAAACGCCATGTGGTGAACGGGCTTTTCAAGGGCGTTCATGTCGATCGTGGCGCAGTGGCGACCTTTTGGCCGGCGCCGAAGCCCTATTTCGTCGTCGTCGGTCAGGACAGCGCCGAGATGTGCCATTGCCTCAAGCGGGTCGATACCCATGCCGGCGCCTGCATCGTCACCGACGACAGGGTGGAAAAGGCCGTCATGCCGCTGGAGATCTACGGGGTCATGGCGAACATGAGCGTCGAGCAACTGACGGCCAGTGCCGCTGCGATCGATGCGGCGCTCGAAGCTCTTGGCAACCGCAACGAAGGCGAACCGGTGGTCAACAAGCTGCTCAGCCTGTTCATCTCGTTGCACCGGTTCCGCTTCATGGCCTAGAGCCATTCAGAAAAAGGAGACGGGCGTTTCGGCGTCCGTCTGCCTGGAAAGTGGCGTGCTTCCGCGACAATGGGCGGACATGCCGAATGATATAAAAGCGCATCGCTGAGGGGGCGATGGGCCGGCGGGGTAAGGAGCTCCGCATCGTTTCGAGGGAGGAAACAATGGCACACAATGCGGCGGAAGCCGAAATCGTCGATACCGGCAGCCTGACGCGACGCTGGATCATGTATGTCGTCGGCATCTATGTGCTGACCTTCGGTGTCAGCCTGGCGATCCGGGCCGGCATCGGCATTTCACCCCAGAGCAGCCTGACGCGGACCATGACGCTGGTCTATCCGCCCTTCAGCCAGGGCACGTACAACTTCATGCTCGAACTGATCATGCTGTTCTTGACCTATCTGGTCCTGCCCAAGGACTTCAAGCTCAAGAACTTCGCCTCGCTGATCCCGGCTTTCGTGCTCGCGGTTTTCTTGGACTTCAACCTGGGGATCACCGAGTTCATCAAGCTCGAGGCCTATCCGCTGCGGGTGGCGCTGCTGGTCTTTGCCGATGCGGCGCTGGCCTTCGGCCTGTTCCTGATGATCCGCGCCAATCTGGTGCTGATGCCGATCGACATGTTCGTCAACACCATCTTCAAGCGCACCGGCTGGAAGTGGGGCAACATCAAGACCGGCTTCGACTGCACGCTGCTGGTTCTGTCGGCCTGTATCGGTCTGCTCTTCCTCGCAGAGGTCAAGTTCATCCGCGAAGGCACGATCCTGAACGCCATTCTCGTCGGGCAGTACATCAAGCTCTACTTCTTCCTGTTCAGGAAGTTCCAGGGCAAGGCGACACCTTCGCCGAAGGGCCTGGAAGCGGCCGCGGAATAGCATCCCGCGCAAAGATGCGAGAAGGGGCGCCCAACCGGCGCCCCTTCATCATGTGTCGTGATCTCTGCTTACGGGCGAACAGGCTTATCCGAAAGCGAGTTCGAGGTTCTGCCGGTCCCGTGCCACCACCTGGCACTTGGTTTCGAAACCGTCGCCGGCGACCACCAGAACGAGTTCCGGTGGTATGCCGGCGGAATTCGAAACCGTAACCGCCGCGCCATCGGCGCCCAGCGACCGGATGGTGCAGTCGATCCGTGAATGCCTGTCGTCGAAGAGAATGGTTCCGGCCTTCAGCACGCGCTGGCGCGGACCGAGCGGATAGCCGGCTTCGAGACTGCTCCATTCGACGCAGCGGTTTCGTCCGCCGGCCTTGGCGAGATACATCGCCGCATCCGCCTGGGCGAGCAAGGTGGCGTTATCCCTGCTATTGGCCGAAAGGGCGGCGGTGCCGAAGCTCGCAGTCACCGCGAGCTGGCCGAATTCACCGTGGATCGTCTGAGCGGCGATCGCTGCCCGCAGTTTTTCCGCCGCCGTCAGCGCGCCTGTCGCGTCGACATGCGGCAGCATGACGGCAAATTCCTCGCCGCCGAGCCGCCCAAAGAGGTCGCTTGCTCGCAGATTGGACTGGCAGATGGAGGCAACGGCCTTCAAGACCTCGTCTCCTGCCGCATGCCCGTGTGTGTCGTTGACCCGCTTGAAATGGTCCACATCGAGGACGATGCAAGACAGGTCATGCTGGTGCCGCACCGCGAGCGAGATCAGCTTGTCCGCTTCCTCGCGGAAGGCGCGCCGCGTCAGCGTCCCGGTCAGTCCATCCGTCGCGGCCGAGCGGAGCAGATCGATCCGGTCCATCGCCACGCCAGCCAACTCCATCAGGATCGCAAGATCCGTCTCAGTGAACTGTCGTGGCGCGCGATCGATCGCGCACACGGTCCCGACTGTATGCCCGTCCCGCGTCTTCAGCGGGACGCCTGCGTAGAACCGAACATGTTCGGGACCGGCCACGGCCGGGTGCTGCGAAAAGCGTGCATCCTTCGTGGCGTCGTGGACGACGAGAGGCTCCTCGGCGACGACGACATATCGGCAGAAGGTCTCTTTGCGCGGGACCTCGTCGGCCGAAAGGCCGGAGCAGGCCTTGTACCATTGGCGATGTGCATCGACCAAGGAGACGATGCCGATCTCTATGGAGAAGACCTGTTTGATCAGCCGTACGACCCGTTCAAGGCCTTCATCCCTTGGCGTGTCGAGGATATCGAGATGTCCAAGGGCGGCCAAGCGATCGAATTCCCTGCCTTTCGCGTCCGTCGTCGGACGTCCGGCTGGCTCAGCAACCACCATTCCGTTTTCCTTTCTCATTCCACGCCCGGCAATAGACGCGTTTTAGGGAAAAAACAAAAGGCGCTGAACAGCAACTGGATGTGGATTGCGCCGGCTCTGTGGCGAAAGATGCCGTGTTTGCACCGAACCAGCGACGCTGCGTCCGTGCTTACCCGCCGAAACTTCCGAGCTGCGTCGGCACGTGTACATAGTTGCGGTCGAAGTAGAGCAGCGCATTGCCATCGCTGCGCGAGCGGATGCCGACGACCCGGCCGATGAGGATATGGTGCGTTCCCAAGAGCCGCGCCTCGGCCAGTTCGCAGTCGAGCGAAACGATCGCATCCTTGACGGCGAAGCTGCCCGATTGCATCTCGACCCAGTCGGTGGCGGCATAGCGCGCGGCCATGTCCTGCGTCGCGCCGGCGAAATGGCCGGCGAGATCCCGATGGTCGTGGCTGAGCACGTTGACGCAAAAGCGCCTGTTGTCGATGAACAGCCCGCATTGGGTGGAGTTCCGGTTCATGCAGACAAGCAGCGTCGGCGGCTCGTCGGTTACCGAGCACATGGCGGTGGCCGTGAACCCGCCGCGTCCGGCGGGTCCGTTGGTGGTAATGACGTTGACCGGCGCGCAGACCCGCGCCATCGCATTGCGAAACTCGGTCTTTGAAACGAGCGGTTCCATGGCAGGCCTCACTCGGCTGCGCTGCGAAGGGTGGCGTTGTCGTCGAGCGGCGGCAGCCAGGTATTGCCGGTCCAGCCGTTCTCGTCGTAGTCGGCCATGCACTGATCGACGAGCGCCTCCATCTCCTTCAGGCGCCCACCGCGCTCGGCGCCCTTCAACACCTGCAGCCGCACCTCTTCGGGTGCACCGGCATAGTTGAGTTCGTAAAGCGCGTGCCGCCCGCCAAACTCGGTGCCGGTCGCGTCCCAGAGCAGCTTCATGATCTTGATGCGCTCGATATGGCCCATGTCGTTGGAGCCGCGCACATATTGCGCCAGGTAACGATCGATCTCGGGATTGCCGAAATCGCGCGCCGAGGAGGGCAGGTAGATCAGGCCGGAGGCGACGACCCTGCGGATCGTCTCGACGACGCGCGGATAGGCCTCCGACATGAAGGTGCGGTAGGAAAGCGCAGCTTCGAGATTGGGCAGCACCGCGCCGTGGGCCCAGGGAATGGGGTTATGCGCCATGGCGTTGGAGAAGCTCCAGAACATGTGTCGAAGGGCAATGACCTCGCCGAGCGCCGCCTGGTTGCCGCGGAAGGCGTCGCCGCCGGTCGCCCTCAAAGCCTTGGCAAGCAGGCCGGCGAGGAAGTCGAGTTTCACCGCGAAGCGGGTGCAGCCCTGGAAGCAGTAGCCGTGCATGAAGCCGGAGGCCGGGTGGAAGGAGAGGATCTTGGCGGCGTCGCGCAGCACCAGAACATCCTCCCAGGGCACGAAGACATTGTCGAGCACCAGGATCGCGTCATTCTCGTCGAAGCGCGACGACAGCGGATAGTCGAAGGGATGGCCGACCGTGTTGGCCGTCTGCTCGTAGGAGACCCGGCAGAACATCTTGATGCCCGGCGCGTTCATCGGAACGATGAACATGACGGAGAGCGAGGGATCCTCGGTCACCGTCGCCGAGCTCTGTGCGAGGAAATTGTAGTGCGTCAGCGCCGAGGAGGTCGCCACCACCTTGGCGCCGGAGACGTAGATGCCGGCATCCGTTTCCTTGGTGATGTGGACGAACACGTCCTTCACCGCATCCGCCGGCTTGTGGCGATCGATCGGCGGATTGACGATCGCATGGTTCATGAAGAGGGCGGCTTCCTGGGCGCGTCTGTGCCAGGCGAGCGCATTGTCCTTGAACGGCCCGTACCAGTTGGCATTGGCGCCCAGCGTGTTCATCAGCGCCGCCTTGTAGTCGGCGGTGCGGCCCATCCAGCCATAGGACATGCGTGCCCACTCGGCGATCGCGCCTTGCTGTGCCGCAAGATCGGAGGAGGAGCGGGCGACGCGGAAGTATTTGTGGCTGTAGCCGCCCGAGCCCGTGTCGGTCGGTGACGTCAGGATATCCTTCTTCGCCGGGTCGTGCAGCGCGTCATAGAGCCTTGCGAGCGACCGGGCGGAATTGCGCATGGCCGGATGGCTGGTGACGTCGTGGACGCGCTCGCCATTGATATAGACTTCGCGGCCGTCGCGAAGGCTCTCCAGATATTCGGCGCCGGTGAAGGGCCGCGCCCTGTCGGCGCGGAAATCCTCTGCTCTCATTTTCTCCTCCTTGAGTTTCGTCAAGGCTAGGCGTTGAAATCGGCAGCGGCCATGGACAGAATGGCAAAATGACTTGGACTTTTTCGGGTGGAACATGAGCAGCAGCATTCCAAGTTTCTTCGTCTATGGCGAACCGGAGCAGAAGGTCGAGCCCGGGTTCTTCCATGTCGAGACGGTGATGGCGCGGCGGAACCTGCATCAGGGCCAGGTCAAGGCGCACAAGCACGACCAGATGGGACAGATCACCTACTGGCTGAGCGGCGGGGGAACTTACTTCATCGACGACAAGCCTTTGGACTTTTCCGCACCCGCCATCAGCTTCGTGCCGAGCGGCATCGTGCACGGGTTTTCGGTCGATCCAGAGACGAGCGACGCGATTGTCGTTTCGATTGCCGATGGTGCGCTGCTCTCTATCCGCGAGCAAACGACGCTGGCGCTCGATACGCCCATGATGATCCGTGGCGACGGTGAAGACCGGCATTGGCGCCGTCTTGCGGAACTGCTCGATATCGTCGCTGATGAGTACGCCGGCGGTGCCACGGGCACGCAGCGGATGCTGGCATCTCTGGTCGCCGCCGTGCTGACCCAGATCGCCCGCCTGGCAGCCGCAGCACCGCCCACCGCCCAGCCGACACAGGCGATGCTGGCCACGGAACTGCGCCGGCTCATCGATCTGCGTTTCCGCGAGAACTGGAGCGTCGGGCACTACACCGACGCGCTCGCCACGACGCCGCACCTGCTTGCCAAGGCGAGCAGGGATGCCTTCGGCATGCAGGTGAAGGAACTGATCAACGAGCGGCGATTGCTCGAGGCCAAGCGCCTACTGCTCTTTACGGTCCGGCCACTCGAAGACATTGCCTATGAGATCGGCTTTGCCGACGCCGCCTATTTCTCGCGCTTTTTCCGCCTGAGGGTCGGCGAAGCCCCGAGCGACTGGCGCCGCGCGCGGTTGAACTCGCCTGGAGCCGGCTAAGTCACCGGCTCCGAGAGGTATCGCCAAGTCCGTCGGTTATCGGCCATAGGCCCGCATAACCTCCATCAGAGGCTCATGCTGGATCGCCCGGATCTTGAAGCGATCATGGGCTGTGCCGCCGGAATCTTCGGCCGCGATCATCGCGTTCACCACTGCTTCTTCGACGCTGTCGACGGTCGCGAGATAGACGGGGTCAAGCAGCTCGTCGTTGACGATTTCCAGCGACAGTCGCGGCGGCGCCTTGTGGGCCATCGGCTGGGTGTTGGCGGTGGAGAAGGCGAGGAAGATGTCGCCGGAATTGTTGCCGCCGGGCGTGCCGTTGCGGCCGATGCCGATCGCCGCCCGTCGCGCCAGGCGCTTGAGTTGATGCGGTGCCATCGGCAGGTCGGTCGCGATCACGACGATGATCGAGCCGCGCTCCTGCATCTGGCTTTGCGGCGTGCCGTCGCGCATGTGTTCGCCGACCGGAACGCCGCGGATCGTCAGCCAGTCGCGTTGCCCGTGATTGGCTTGGACCAGCGTGCCGATCGTGTAGTCGCGGCCGCCGAATTCAACGACGCGCGAGGCGGTGCCGGTGCCGCCCTTGAAGCCATAGGCGATCATGCCGGTGCCGCCACCACAATTGCCTTCCTGGACCGGGCCGGACGCGGCAGCGTCGAGTGCGGCGTGCACATCGGCTTCCGTGATCGGCTGGCCGTTGATGTCATTCAAAACGCCGTCATAGGTTTCGGCGACCACCGGCATCAGCCAGAGGAAATCATCGGTGTCGTAGGTCGTCCTGTAGCGCTCCAGCATCCATTGGATGGTGGCGTGGTGGGTCATGCCGACCGCATGGGTGTTGGTGATCATCACGGGTCCGAGGAAGAAGCCGCCATCCTCGATCCAGTGGGTGCCGGTCATTTCGCCGTTGCCGTTGAAGCGGTGCACCCCGGCATAAACCGGGACCGGTGTTTCCGATCCGGCATGCGGCAGGATGGCGGTGACGCCGGTGCGCACCGGGCGCTTTCGGCCGGGTCGCGGCGTTTGCTCCTCGATAGTGCGGAAGCCGACGGCAATGCCTTCGACATCCGTGATGGCGTTGAAGCGGCCGGTGCGGCCGGCAAAGGGCAGGCCGATATCGCGGGCGCGGGCGCTGGAGGGCGTAGAGGTTTTGTCGTTCATGATCATTTCTGCCGGGAGCGAAGGTAAAGGCCGAGCGAGGCGACGACGAAGGAGAAGGTCAGCATCATCACGGCGATGGCGTTGATCTCCGGTTTGATGCCGCGCCGAAGCATGGAGAAGATGAACATCGGCAGCGTCGTGACATCGACGCCGGCGATGAAATAGGTGATGACGAGATCGTCCATCGAGATGATGAAGGCGAGCAGCGCGCCGCCGACGATCGCCGGGAAAAGCTGCGGCAGCACCACCCGACGAAAGGTCATCCATTCGTTGGCGCCGAGGTCGGCCGACGCGTGTTCCAACGTGCGATCCATGCCGGCAAGGCGGGCCGAGACGACGATGAAGACGTAGGAGATCAGGAAGGTGCACTGGCCGATGATGATCGTCGTCAGGCCCAGCCGGATGCCGGAATTGACGAAGAAGATCAGGAGCGCGATGCCGAGCACGATATCCGGCATCAGCATCGGCATGAACATCACCACCCGGTAGAAGCGCTGGCCGACAAATTCGAAGCGGTAGAGCGCAATCGCGATCGCCGTGCCGAAGACGGTTGCAATGGCCGTTGTCGAGGCGGCGATGACCAGGCTGTTCCACACCGCCTGCAGCAGCTGCCCCGTCGATTCGATGTAGAGCGCGCTCTCGGAGACCTTGGTCTTGAAGCCGAGAACCTGAGCGTACCATTCGGTGGTGTACCCGGTCCAGGTCATCATGTTCACCGGATTGGCGTTGAACGAATAGACGGCGATGACCACGAGCGGGATGTAGATGAAGGCGAAGAACAAGCCGGTGTAGGCAAGCAGGCCACCGGTAAAAAGGGATCGAGCGATCTTCATGGGCGCCTCACCGTGCCAGTGCGGCGGCAGCGCCGCGCCGTCCGGAAAGGATGACATGGGCGATCATCATGATCAGCATGACGCTCATCACCATCATCGCCAGTGCTGCACCGAAGGGCCAGTTGCGGGCGGCGAGGAACTGCTGCTCGATGAGGTTGCCGAACATCATCACCTTGGCGCCACCAAGCACCGCCGGCACGACGAAGTTGCCGAGCGCCGGGATGAAGACGATGACGGAGCCGCCGGCGATGCCGGGTGCGGTCAAGGGCAGGATGATGCGCAAGAAGGTGCGCACGGGGCCGGCGCCGAGATCGAGCGAGGCGCGCACCAGCGTCCAGTCGAGTTTCTCGACGCTGGCATAGACGGGCATGAACATGAAGGGAATGAACACATAGGTCATGCCGAGGATGATCGCGCCCTTGGTGTAGATCAGGTCGAGCGGCCGTTCGATCAGCCCCGTGGATAGAAGCACTTCGTTGACGAGGCCGGTCTGGCGCAGGATCAGCACCCAGACGAACAGCCGCACGATCAGACTGGTGAAGAAGGGCAGTGTGATCAGGAACAGGCAGAAGTTCTTCCAGCGGTCGGAAAGCCGGGCGATGCAGAAGGCCGCGGGGTAGCAGACGAGGAGGGTCGCGAGCACCGTAAGGGCCGCGATCTCGATCGAGCGCAGGAAGATCGCGATGTAGATCGGATCGAACTCCTCGAACATCGGATCGGCGAAGCCGAGAATGCGGCCGAAATTATGCGGGTAGAAGGTCCATTCCACCCCGCCATAAAGGCCGGGTGCGAGAAAGCTGGTCACGATCATGATCGCGAGCGGCCCGAGGAAGAAGACGGCGAGAAAGGCCGAGACGGGCCCGAGCAGGAGTGCAAGCTGGAAGCGGCGGCGACTGGCGATCGTCATCTTAGGCACCTGCGCTTTCGCCAATCAGGTGCACGGCGGCTGGATCATAGGCAAGTCGCGCCTTACGGGTCTGCTCGACCGTGCCAACGAGGCTGCGGCGGTTGGCCGGAATCTCGGCGACGACCTTGCGGCCCTCGGCGGTGCGACCGAACAGCTCGAAGGTGGAGCCGACGAAGACGATCTGGTCGAGATCGACGTCGATCGTCGGGAAGGGAGCGTTGTCCTCGGCGAGGAAGAACTGTTCCGGACGGATCAGCGCCGTTGCCTCTGCCGAAATCTTCCGCTCGCAGGGCCGGTGGCGGATCGCCATGCCGTCAGCCGTCATCAACCGGTCGCCGTCGAGCCTGCCTTCGAACAGATTGCTGGCGCCGATGAACGTTGCAACGAACGTGTTGACCGGATGGTCGTAGATGGCGCGAGGCGTATCGAGCTGCTGGATGCGCCCGCCTGATAGCACGGCAACGCGATCCGACATCGTCAGCGCTTCCTGCTGGTCATGGGTGACGAAGATGAAGGAGATGCCAAGCTCGTTCTGCAGCGTCTTGAGTTCGATCTGCATGGCCTGGCGCAGGTTCTTGTCGAGCGCCGACAGCGGTTCGTCGAGCAAAAGCAGCTTCGGCCGGGCGATGATGGCGCGGGCGAGCGCCACCCGCTGCTGCTGGCCGCCGGAGAGCTGGCGCGGCTTGCGTGCTTCCATGCCTTCGAGCCCGACCATCTTCAGGGCGGACGCGACCTTTTCCCGGCGCTGCGGCTTGGCAACGCCCGCCACCTCCAGCGAGTAGGCGACGTTTTCGCCGACGGTCATATGTGGAAACAGCGCGTAGTTCTGGAAGACGGTGTTGACCGGGCGACGATAGGGCGGCCGGTCGGTCATGTCCTCGCCGTCGATCAGGATCGAGCCGCCGTCGAGTTCGACGAAGCCGCTGATCGCCTGCAGCAGTGTGGTCTTGCCGCAACCGGAGGGACCGAGCAAGGTCAGGAATTCGTTGCGGCGGACATCGAGATTTATACGGTCGAGAGCGGTCACGGTGCCGCCTTCCGGAGTGGTAAAGGCCTTGCTCGCCTCCACCAGCCGGACGATGGAATTCTGCATACTTCTGTTCCCCAAAATGTTATGCAAATAACGCTTGTGCGTTTTCGATATATGGATACCATTTGCCTATCGGAGTCAACGGCCACGAGAAGCCGTGATCCGGAAGCGGCCGGTCAAGGTCGTGTCAGGCCGTCCGGCCAGAACCATCAGAGGAGAATTTCGATGACGATGACAAACGGGACGACCCGCGGGGGCAGGAGAGCCTTCGCGACCCGTGCGCGCACAGTGGCACTGTCCCTCGCGACGCTGACAGCCCTTTTCGGCACGGCGCAAGCGGCCGAGCTCAACATCTACAACTGGGGCGAATACATCAATCCGGCTGTCCTCAAGAAGTTCGAGGAGGAGACCCAGATCAAGGTCAACCTCTCGACCTATTCCTCCAACGAGGAGATGCTGGCGAAGATCCAGGGTGGCGCCACGGGTTACGACATCGTCTTCCCGTCGGTGCACATGCAGGACATCATGGCCAAGCTCGACCTGCTCGAAAAGACCGACATCAACACCTATGAGGGCTTCAAGAATATCGACCCGACGTTCCTGCGCGCCAAGAGCGACCCGAAGGGCGAATATTGCCTGCCCTATGCCTTCGGTACGGTCGGTATCCTTTATAACCGCACGCTGCTCGGCAAGGACGTGACCGGCTGGCGCGACCTGATCGAAACCGTGAAGGCCAAAGGCCTGAAATTCACGCTGCTTGACGACATGCGCGAGGTGCTGTCGGTCGGCCTCATCCTCAATGGCCACAAGGTCAATTCCACCGACCCTGCCGAATTGCAGCAGGCGGCCGATACGATCATCGCCATGAAGCCGGATGTCGCCGCCTTCACCTATGACACCCGCCCGATGGTCGCGGCCGGCGATGTGGCGGCCGGTCATTTCTTCGTCGGCTCGATGGTCGACGTCTTCGGCAATCCGAAGGATCTCGGCTACGTGATCCCGGAGGAAGGCGCGACGATGTATCAGGAGGATATCTGCGTTCTGAAGACCGCGCCGAACAAGGAGAACGCCGTAAAGTTCATGCAGTTCTACACGCGTCCCGAAGTGGCGGCGCTCAACATCGAGCAGCAGACGAACGGCACGGCCAACGTGCCTGCGCGGCAATTGACCCCCGAGCAGATCAAGAATAGCAAGGAAATCAACCCGCCGCCGGAAACCATGCAGAAGCTGCAGATCTTCGAAGATCTCGGCCCCGGCGTGCGCCAGCTCGATCGGGTCTGGACGAAGGTGAAGACGGCGCAATAAACAGGCGATGCGACGGAGCGGGATATGCGGCGCTAGCTTGCCGGCGTCCCGCTCCGATCATGCAAGGGGAGGGGACGTGGCGCAGCGAATCCTGAAGCTGGTGCGCAGCGACGAGCTCAGACGCTCGAAATCTGATAAGCTCATCGCCAACTACATCGAGCGTAATCTGGCCGACATTCCCTTCGAGACGGCGCGTTCGATCGCGACCCGGCTTGAAGTTTCGCCGATGACGGTCGGGCGTTATCTTCGGCGCATGGGCTTCGACGGTCTCGACGAGCTGAAACTAGAGCTTCGGCGCGACGGCTCCAACAATCCTGCCTGGCAGGTGAAGGGATCGGTTGGCCGTCTGCGCGACGACAACCGCGAAGGCAAGCTGCTTGCCGGCCTGATCCAGCAGCAGATCGACAATCTCGGCATGATCTATGAGTTGACGACCGCGCCGGAATGGCAGCAGGCGATCGACGCTCTGATTGCTGCCAGCGAGGTCTATGTCGCTGCCTACCAGAACGTACGCGGCATCGCGCAGTATTTCGCGAGCCAGCTATCCTATACCCGGCCGCGGGTGCAGTTCGTCGATGGCCTCAACGGCACCTATGCCGAGCTGCTCGACGGTTCCGTCGAGGGACGCGTGCTGTTCCTGCACGACGTACGCCGCTTCGCCGCCAAGGCGCGGCCCTTGGCGGAGGAGGCGCGTCGGGCCGGCGTCAAGGTCATCCTCTTCACCGACGAGTTCTGCCCCTGGGCGCCGGAGGTCTCCGACATCTGCCTCGTCGTGCCCGGGTCCCATGGTCCGCTCTGGGATGGAGCAGCAACGACCGTCGCGGTCATGGACCTGCTTCTGAGCAACATCATCGTCGTCCTCGGCGACGAGGTCGGCGAGCGCGTCGCCCAGCTTACTCGGCTACAGAACGTCTTCGGCGACTTCGAGGATTGAAATCGAAGTCCGAAAGCTCAGGGCGCCGACGTCTGCGGGATGTAATCCAGCCCGATGTCGATGGAGGCCGGCCGGCCGTCGAGAAGCAGTTCGCTGATGCGCGGCGCCGTCCTGGCGATGACCTTGCCGTCCTTGACCACGCAGAGCCGGTTCGGTTTCAGCCGCAGCGCTTCGCTGACATCGGCCGCCTGCATCAGGACGAGGTCGGCCTTACAGCCGACGTCGAGGCCATAGCCTTCAAGGCCCATGGTTTTCGCTGCATTCACGGTGATGGCGTCGAAGATCTTGCGCTTGTCCTCGATCCCGCCCATCTGCGTCACGTGGATGGCCATGTGAGCCACTTCCAGCATGTCGCCCGAACCCATCGAGTACCAGGGATCCATGACGCAGTCGTGCCCGAAGGAAACGTTGAGGCCGGCCGCCATCAACTCGCGAACCCGCGTCATGCCGCGGCGCTTGGGATAGGTGTCGTGGCGTCCCTGCAGCATGATGTTGATCAGCGGATTGGGGATCACGTTGATCTCCGCCTCCGCCATCAGCGGGATCAGCTTGGAGACATAGTAGTTGTCCATCGAGTGCATCGAAGTCAGGTGCGATCCGGCGACGCGGCCCTGAAGTCCGAAACGGACCGTTTGAGCCGCCAGCGTCTCGATGTGGCGCGACATCGGATCGTCGGTCTCGTCGCAATGCATGTCGACCGGCAGGCCGCGGTCTGCGGCGATCCGGCAGAGCACTTCCACCGAGCGGGTGCCATCTTCCATCGTGCGCTCGAAATGCGGGATGCCGCCGACGATGCCGATGCCCATATCGAGTGCGCGGTTCAGTGAAGCCTCGCCGTCGGCCGCGCGAAAATAGCCGTCCTGCGGGAAGGCGACGAGCTGCAGGTCGATATAGGGCGCGACCTTTTCCTTTACCTCCAGCAGTGCCTCGGCCGTCACCAGCCGTGGATCGGAGGTGTCGACGTGGCTGCGGATGGCAAGAAGGCCCTGGCTGACGGCGAGGTCGCAATAGCGAAGCGCCCGCTCGACCAGCGCCTCCTTGGTCAACATCGGGCGCAGCTCGCCCCAGAGCGCGATGCCTTCCAGCAGCGTGCCCGAAATGTTCATCCGCGGCAGTCCGAGCGACAGCGTCGCGTCCATGTGGAAATGCGGGTCGCAGAAAGGCGGGCTGAGCAGGCGGCCGGTGGCGTCGATTTCTTCGCCCGCTGTCGCGGCAAGAGCCATCTCGATCGCTGCGATCTTGCCGCCCTTGACGCCGACATCGACGCCAAGCCGTCCGTCCGGAAGATTGGCATTGCGGATGATCAGGTCGAACATGCTGGTTTCTCCGGTGGCGGTAACGGCGCGGGCCTTGAGCGAGGCTTAGGAGCCGAAGCTCTTTCGATAAGCCGCCGGCGACGTGCCGAATCGACGAACGAAGGAACGACGGAAGGCGATATCGTCATGGAAGCCGATATCGGTCGCAATCTTTTTGAGCGGGATGCTTGTGTCTTCGGCCAATCTGCGCCCCGCCTCAAGCCGCATGCTCTCAACATAGTCAGCCGGCGTCATGCCCACCTCCTGCTTGAATTGCCTGGAGAAGTTTCGCTCGCTCATGCCGGTGCGCCTGGCGATCGCCCCGACACCGAGATCGGCAGAGAGGTTGTCGGCAATGTAGTCCTGCGCCGCGCGAATAGGGGTCTTCTGCGCAAGCTGGCCGGCAAGGAGCGTGCTGAACTGGGTCTGGCCGCCGGGTCGCTTGAGGAAGACAACAAGTTCACGCGCGACTTTCAAGGCGATGTCCAGGCCGAGATCCTTTTCGACGATGGCAAGTGCGAGGTCGATGCCGGCTGTCACGCCCGCCGAGGTCCAGACATTGCCGTCCTTGGTAAAGATGCGGTTGGGCTCGAGCTTCACCTCCGGAAAGCGCTTGCCGAATTCCGCCGCTTGCGACCAATGCGTCGTCGCCCGCCTGCCGTTCAACAGGCCCGCTTCGCCGAGCACGAAGGCGCCGGAGCATACCGATCCGAAGCGACTGGCACGGGCGGATGCGTCCTTCACCCAAGTCAGAAGCGATATCGGAAGCGGTCGTTCGTGAATGAGCGGGTCCCCGGCAACCAGCAGGGTATCGATGTCGGCAATGCCGTCATCCATCGCACGGTCGGGAAGGAGGGTCAGCCCGGAAGACCCACGCACCGGGGCGGTGGAGGCGCTGACGACCTCCACCGAATAATGGTCGGTGCCACTCTGACGGTTGGCCTCCGCGAACACGTCCGAAGGGCCGATAACGTCGAGGAGCTGGACGCCCTGCATTGCGACGATCGCGACTTTGTGAACGGCCATTAGCGAACCTCGAACAATCTGCCGGTGAGGATGATGCTGATCGTCCGATAGAAGACAACCGCAATCGCGCCAGCCAGAAACAGAAAGAACAGTCCAGCCAGCCCGGTGAGGACGGTGCTCTCGGCAGACGCAGCATACCGGAAGAAGGCGATCGAGAGCGCAGCAAGCGGAAAGCTGATCGCCCACCAGCCGACGCTGAAGGGGACATGGGAGCGGAATACCATCGGCGACAGGACGAGCATCAGAAACAGCGCGAAGTAGAACAGGACCGTGGCGAAGAGATCGACCGAACCCGTGACATTGGTATAGGCGAGGAAGCCGACGGCAAAGGGGGCGACCAGAACCATGAGAGACGGCCGAGCCAGCGCCGGAAGTGGATCTTCATGGCGCAACCGCGAGAAGATCAGCGCAATGAAGACTGCGGCGATGACGCTGCCGACCGAGAAGGCAAGCATGTTGACCTCATGTGCCCAGGCGAACGGCATGGCGTGGCCGGTAACGGCGATATCCAGAGTGGCGACACCGGGGATGAGCAGCGGCGGCAGCGTCGTATCGCGCGACTGTTGCCGGCCGAGGAAGCCCCTGGCGACGACATAGGCGAGGGCGAAGGTCAGCGCCGACGCAGCCGTCCAGACGACTTCTGACAGCAGCGGGCTATAGCGGTTCAGAAAAGCTGACTGCAGAAGCAAGCCGATTGCGACCGTTGCGAAGAAGTTGCTTTGAACCGGATGGGCGAATTCGGCGGCGACCGTGGCCGGATGGCGGTGCCACTTGAAAGCGTAGCCGAGCGCAAGGCTTAGAAAGATCGAAGTCCCGAGCCAGCCGACATATTCGCCGGGAAGGGCCGGCAGACCGATCGTCCTGGTGGCTTCGCGCCAGGCGAGGCTCAGGCCGGTTATGCCCATTACCGAGGCGAACAGGTTGATCGGAAGCTGCGAGATCGACCTGCGGGTCAACGGCGTGCTGTTCGAGAGGTCCATGGATTGAACGGTCATTGGATTATTCCTGTCCGAAAGAGTGCTGACAGGATTAAAACACGCCACGCCGTTGTCTTGAATGATCCAGATAGTACGATTCCGGACTCGCTGCGTATGTTTCCGGCCAAGGACCGATCAGTCGCGCCGTCATATGGATTGCGGACGGCGAAGCCGGTCACACGGCTCCGTAGCTGCGCCAGAGAACGTAAAGGCTGACGGAAAAGATGATCGCACGGAAAATCTTGGTCAGCGTATCGCGCTGGGTCGAAAGCTGCGTCGAAACGATCGTGCCGATCACGCCACCCGCGACGCCACCCAGGATGAAGTAGCCGGCGATGCGCCAATCCACCAATCCAGAGGCGGCATAGTTGATCGCGGTCGTCAGGCCGAAGGTGCCGACAGCAAGCAGCGACGTGCCCACAGCGTTGATGAGCGGCATGCCGGTCGCAAGCAGCAGTCCGGGAACGATGAGGAAACCGCCGCCGATGCCGAAGAAGCCGGAACAGGTGCCGGTCAGAAGCGCTGTCAAGCCGGTCTTGGCGTGTGTGCCGAGCGAAAGCGACTGCGGTGTCGCCGCCGTGTCGCACCTGACCTTCCGCATGGCGAAGCTGACGAACATCATCACGAGGCCGAAGAGGAACAGCAATCGCTGGCCATCGATCAGCTTGCCGAGGCTGGAGCCGAAAAAGGCGCCAAGCGAACCCGCGACCGTGAAGATCAGCGCGCAGCGCCACCAGAGATGACCGCGGAGCGCGTGGCTTATCAGGTTGAGATAGGCATTGGCGGAAACCGCAAGCGCTCCGGTGCCGAGCGCGGTGTGCACGTCGCGGATGCCGACGACATAGATCAGGAGCGGCGTCGCCAGGATCGAGCCGCCACCGCCGATCAGGCCGAGCGTGAAGCCGGTGAGCGAACCGGAGCCGATCGCAAGCAGCATCTGCTGGAAGGGGTCCGCCACGATGCCGCTACCCCCAGACCGAACCGGGCAGCGCGTCGAGCGGTATCTTCAGGTAGCGTCGGCCGTTGTCCTCGGCGACAGGGAGCTCGCCGCCACGCACGTTCACCTGCAGCGCGTACAGGATGAGCTTCGGCATCGGCAGGGTGCGGTCGCGCGCCTCGCGCAGGCCGACGAAATCGGCCTCGGACTTGCCGGCAACGTGCGGGTTCGTGGCCTTCTGTTCGGCGACCGTGCTTTCCCAGCGCGCCTCGCGGCCGCCGGGGCAATAGTCGTGGCCGGTGAAGAGCCGTGTTTCGTCCGGCAGTGCCAGAATGGCCTGGATCGAGCGCCAGAGGTCGGCAGCGCTTCCGCCCGGAAAGTCGGCGCGGGCCGAGCCGCTGTCGGGCATGAACAGCGTGTCGTGAATGAAGGCGGCGTCGCCGATCACGTAAGAGATCGAGGCGAGCGTATGTCCCGGCGAATGCATGACGTGGGCCTTGAGCTCACCGATCTGAAACGTCTCGCCGTCGGCAAACAGCCGGTCCCATTGCGAACCGTCGCAGGCGAAGTCCGGCCAGTTGTAGATCTCCTTCCAGATCCGCTGCACGCCCTTCACATGTTCGCCGATCGCCGTCGGCGCGCCGGTCTTCGCTTTGAGGTAGCGCGCCGCCGAGAAATGGTCGGCGTGCGGGTGGGTGTCGAGGATCCACTCGACCGTCAAACCCTTGGCGGCGATATGGTCGAGGATCGCATCGGCATTCCGCGTCGCGGTCGAGCCGGACTTTTCATCGAAGTCCAGCACCGGATCGATGATCGCGCATTTGCCCGTCGCCGGGTCGGCGACGACATATTGGATGCTGCCGGTGCGGGGATCGTAGAAGCCGGTCACATCGGGCTTATGCATAGGCGAGGGCCTCTTCAGCCGCGGCGCACGGGAAGAAGATCGCGCGGGCGGGGTCAAAATCGTAATCGGCTTCGAAGCTCGGCGCGTCGGCGGCGAGCTGCGTGACGCAATCGAGAATGTACTTCACCTTGTCTTCCGAAAGCAGCACGCTGAAGTTCAGCCGGGTGAAACCCGGCTTCTCGATTTCCTCGCCGGCAAGGATCGCCTGGCGGATCTGTTCGGAGTGCTCGGCATCGATCGACAGCAGCCGATGAACGTAAGGTCCGGCGCAGGCGCAGCCGCCGCGCGCCTGGATGCCGAAGCGGTCGCTCAGCATGCGGGTGACGAGCTGCTGGTGGACATAGCCGCCCTTGCCGTTCCTGATGCGGAACGAAAAGATCGGCAGCCGGTCCGGTTCTTGCAAGCCGAGCAGTTCCAGTTGCGGAATGGCCCTCCAGGCGGCAAATGCCTGCTCCGCCAGTTCGCGGTTGCGCCGCTCCATGCTCTCAAGCCCGATCGCGTGTTTGACGATGAAGGCAAGGGCTGCACGGATGTCACCGACGACGTTCGGCGTTCCGGCCTCTTCGCGGGCCTCGATGTTGGCGCTGTAGTCGTGTGTATCCGGCGAAACGAACTTCACCGTGCCGCCGCCCGGCCAGGTCGGCTTGTCGGTCGTGACACTGTCGCGGCGAACGATCAGGATGCCGGAAGCACCCGGGCCACCGATGAACTTGTGCGGCGAGACGACGATGGCGTCGATCTCGGCACCGGAAACGGGAGACATGGCGATTGGAACATAGGGGCCGGCGCCGGCATAGTCCCAGATCATCTTCGCACCGGCAGCCTTGACCATGCGGGTGATCGCGGCCACGTCGCTGGTGATGCCGGTGATGTTCGAGCCGGCCGAGAGGGTACAGACTGTCAGGTCGGACGAGCCAACGCTCAGCGCTTTGCGAAGTTCCGTGAGGTCCGGTCCACCCGCCGGGCATTCGGCGATCTCAACGATCTCAGCGCCGCTTTCGCGCCAGGGCAGGATGTTGGAGTGGTGCTCGTAGGGGCCGATGATGACGCGGACGGTTTGGCCGGCAGCAACCGCGTCGCTAACGCCGACGAGCTTGACCAGACGGTTGATGCCGGAGGTCGCACCGGAGCCGGTGAAGATCACGGCATGGTCGGCCGTGGCGCCGCAGAATTCCCCGATCAGCGCCCGCGCTTCCCGCCGCATCCGGGTCATGAAGCCCCCGCAATAGGAGGCTTCGGTGTGGCTGTTGGCGTAGTAAGGCAGGACCTCTTCGAGCACGAAATCTTCGATCACGCGCAGCGCGCGGCCGGAGGCGACGTAGTCGGCATAGACCAGTGCCTTCGTGCCGTAGGGACCGGCGATCCGCGCCTTCGCTCCGACCAGGTCGTCGCGTAGCTCGGCGACGAGACCCGGCCGGTTCAGGGACTGGCGGAACCGGGCGAGCGGCGAGAGCGCCTCGCAGGGTTGGTGGACGGCGGGCACGATCATCGCGCTTACTCCTCGGAGCGGACATTGACAGCAATTGTAATCCCGTCCAGGGTCGAAAACCTCACCTATCTTCTGCGGTTTCATCGAGGAATTGTGTCAAATGATCGAATCGTCGCTCAAAATCGATGCTTTCGATCTGAACATTCTTACCGCATTGCAAAAAGATTCGTCGCTGTCGCAGCGGGATCTGGCCGAAAAGGTCGGCCTGTCGCAAAACGCCTGCTGGCGGCGCCTCCAGCGCCTGCAGGCAATCGGTGTGATCCGGGGCTCGCATGCAGACATCGATCTCGACGCTTTGGGGCTGGATCTCACCGTGTTCGTGATGATCCGCACCCGCCATCACTCCAAGGAATGGAGCGACGGTTTTCGGCAGCATGTCGAGCGGTTGCCGGAGGTGATCGATTTCTATCGCATCGGCGGGGATTGGGATTATCTGATCAAGGTGGTGACCCGCGGCATGCGCGGCTATGACACCTTCTACCAGAAGCTCATCACCAATTTCGACCTCGCCACGGTCACCGGCTTCTTCTCGATGGAGGCGATCATCAACGGTCGCCCCGTGGATCTGAGCCGGTTGAGGTGAGGCGCCGTCTCCCGGCACCTCATCATTCTGTCGTTACATGACGCCGAAGCGTTCGAAGGCCTCGACGGTGCTCATGCCGGCCTCGATCGCCAGCCGCACCTTGTTTTCAGTCTCGGCCTTTTCCAGCGCCAGCGCGATCGCCTCGCGCTCCGCCTCCTTCGGGATGACGAGCACGCCGTCGCGGTCGCCGAAGAGGATGTCGCCCGGCCGGATGCGGATGCCGCCGATCTCGATCGGGATGCCGTAGTCGACGACCTTGCCGCGTGGGCCCTGGTCCTGGGCGTAGGAGCCGTAGCAGAAGGTCGGGAAATCGAGCGCGAGAATGCCGGCGCTGTCGCGGCAATAGCCGTCGCAGATCGCACCGGCCGCCTTGAGTTTCATTGCTCGCGTCGACATCAGTTCGCCCCAGACCGCATAGCGCGGCGACGAGCCGGAACAGACGTAGATCTCGTTTTCCTTCAGGCTATCGAGTGCATGGAACATCAGGCCGAAAGGCTTGGCGCTGAATTCCGAATGGCCGCCGGCCTCAGCGGTCGCGAAAAAATCCGCCTCCAGCACGGGCATCGCGCGGCCCACAGCGACCATGTCGTCGCGCAGCGCCTTGATCTGCGGCGGCAGGAACTGGTGCTGCAGGCCCATCGTGTCGAGAATGTCGCCGACCACGGCCGTGAACAGCCGGCTGCGCATGGCGGTAAAGAGTTCGGTATCGTCTTCAAAATGTTTCATGTCTTCCCTCAATCCTTGTGCGCCATGGCCGTTGCAATGCCCTGCATGACGCCTCTGATTTCTGCGAGACCCTTCAAGCGCCCGATCAGCGAATAGCCGGGGTTGATCCGCTCCTTGCCGATATCGTCCGCGAGCAGATGGCCGTGATCGGGCCGAAGCGGGATCTGCCAGTCGGTGCGACCCTCGCGGACGCGGCGCTCCTGCTCCTGCATCAATGCCAATATCACCGCGGGCATGTCGCTCGATCCGCCAAGATGGTCGGCCTCGTAGAAGGATCCGTCTTCTTCGCGCTGGACGTTGCGCAGATGGGCGAAATGGATGCGCGGGCCGAATTCGCGCACCATGGCCGGCAAATCGTTGTCGGAGCGTGTGCCGTAAGAGCCGGTGCAGAAGGTGATGCCGTTGGCCGGACTGTCGACGGCGGCGAGAATGCGCCGGACGTCGGCCGGCGTCGAAACGATCCGCGGCAGGCCATAGAGAGAGAAGGCTGGGTCATCCGGATGGATGCAGAGCCGGATACCGACTTCTTCTGCGACCGGCACGATCTCCCTGAGGAAGCGCGCGAGGTTCTCATGCAAGATGTCGGCGGTGACGCCATTATATTCCGAGAGGGCTGCGAGGAAGCTCGCCCGGTTGAACTGGCGCTCGGTGGCCGGAAGACCGGCGATCAGATTGCGTTCGATCCGGTCGATTTTCGCCTGGTCCATCTCGTCGAAACGCTGGCGGGCGGCGGCGATCTGCTGCGTTGAGTAGCTGTCCTCCACATGCGGACGCTGCAGGACGAAGAGGTCGTAAGCGGCAAAATCGACAGCATCGAAGCGCAGCGCAAAGCCGCCATTGGCCAAAGGCTGCATCAGTTCCGTGCGCGTCCAGTCGACCACCGGCATGAAGTTGTAGCAGACGATGCTGATGCCCGAACGTGCCAGGGCGCGAAGCGTATCCTTGTACCAGCCGATATAGCGATCGCTATCTGGCGTCGCGAGCTTGATCGAATTGTGCACCGGAATGCTCTCGACGACGCTCCAGCGCAGGCCGGCCGCCTCGATCAGCGCCTTCTGCTTAAGGATAGCCTCATCGGACCACGGCGAGCCGTCGTAAATGTGATGCAGCGCCGAGACGATCCCTGTGGCGCCCGCCTGCCGGATGTGGCTGAGCGGCACCGGATCGTTGGGCCCGTACCAGCGAAAGCACTCTTCCATCAGTCTCATGCAGAACTCCTACCCGCTTCCGTGGCTATTGTTGGACCACGCCCGGCAATAATGTCCCATTGGTCCAACAATTCAAGTCTGAAAGCGGAGATTTCGCGTGAAAATCACCGATTAAGCTGAGGCCTTCAAATTTCGCTTGACGGAAACTGCAATCTGGACCAACAAATAAGGCATCGCAGGGAGGAGAGCCGGTGAGCAGTTCGGTAAGGGAAGAGGTGTTGTCGGGCGTCGAGGCCGTGGAGCCGGGCAAGACCTCGGCCGTCGATCGGCTGGTCGAGCAGATCCGCGACATGATTTCTGAGCGTGGCCTTGGTGTCGGTGACGCGTTGCCGACCGAGCGTGATCTCGGCGAACAGTTCCAGGCCGGCCGCAACACCGTGCGCGAGGCGCTGCAGGTGCTGCGCGCCTATGGCATGGTCGAGACCCGGCCGAAGGTGGGCGCCGTGATCAGCGGTGGCCACGGCGAGGCGATCCGCCGGCTCTTTGCCTTTCACAACGGTATCTCACCGGACTCGTTTCATGACCTGCAGGGCTTCCGCCGCATCATCGAGACCGGTGTCGGCGAACACATCATCCTGACGGCCAGCGACGCCGATTTCGACCGGCTCGATGCGATCAATTCCAGGATCCTTGAGGCCGAGAGCGTCGAGGCAGCCGCACAGTGCGACTATGAGTTCCATTCGGCGATCGTCGAACTCTCGGGCAACCGCACGACGCTTGCCGCCTATCACATGCTGCGTTCGGTGATCGAGGAGGTCATGCGGCTCGGCAAGGCCGAACGTCCGGTGCACGCGGCGACCTTCGAGGCGCATGCCGAGATCATCCGGGCGCTGAGGGCGCGCGACCGCATCGCCTATGTCTACCTGATGAGCCGTCATCTGGAGTTCGGCATCCGCTTCGTCGATGCCGTGCCGGGCAGCTCGCAGCCACGATAAACATTTGGAGATTGGGTCCGAACCGCGCTTCACGCGGTGCGGGCAGCCATTTGCCGGATTTTCGCCCGTTGGTCCGGCGGCACGAACAGGGCACTTGGGAGGAGAACCAATATGAGCAACATGAAACGTCTGGCGCTTGCCGCACTTCTTGCCACCGTCAGCTTTGCGCCGGGCGCAGCCTTTGCTGGCGGCAAGGCGATCGCTGGCATCGTCTTCCAGCAGGACCAGTATTTCCGCGGCATCCAGATCGGCATGGAGAAGGCTGCGGAAGCCGCCGGCGACGAGCTTCTCGCCGGCAACAGCGACAGCAAGCTGGAGAAGGAAGCGCAGCTCATCGACACCTACATCGCTCGCGGCGTGAACTCGATCGTCGTGGCGCCGCTTTCGGCCGATGCCTCGGTGCCGGCGCTGAAGAAGGCGCGTGATGCTGGCATCACGGTCGTCACCTACGGCACTTCGGCCAATGGCGACGTCGCCCAGGCGACGGTGACGAGCTCGGACCGCGATATCGGCATCGGCACAGGCAACGCCGCAACCGACTTCCTGAAGACCCTCGGCAATGGTGGCAAGGTCAAGATCGGCACGCTCGCCTTCAAGGCACTGCTGCCTGAACAGTCGAACGCCCGCGTCGACGGGTTCTTAAGCGTCGTCAAGGACCAGGTCGATATCGTCGCCCAGCAGGATGCCTGGCTTGCCGAAAAGGCGCTCGCGGTCGCAAGCGACATGCTGACGGCCAATCCCGATATCCAGGTGATCTACGCTGCCAACGAGGGCGGCACGATCGGTGCGGTCCAGGCCGTGAAAAAGGCAGGCCTCGAAGGCAAGGTCTTCGTCTTCGGCACCGACGGTTCCGAGCAGCTCGCCAACATGTTGCTGAATTCCGACAACGTACTGCAGGCAACGACGGCGCAGCAGCCGCTCGAGGTCGGCAAGCAGGCGATCGAAGCGGCACAGAACCTGCTCGACGGCAAGAAGATCGAGACCAAGGTCAACGTGCCGGTGCTGCCTCTGACGCGCGCCGATACGCAGGCGGTCGCGGCCTACAAGGAAGGCCTGAAGGCGCTGAAGTGATTGGGTTTTGACGTCAGCCGAGCGGCGGGACATCGCGCCCGCCACTCCCTCGTCTTGCACAGCAGGAAATCCGCATGAGCTATCCGCAACCGAGTTCAGCCGCGTTGCAAGGGGTGCAGGGACGGCTGGACTTTCGGGCCGTGACCAAGCGTTACGGTCCGACTGTCGCCCTCTCCGAATTCACCCACAGCTTCGCCCCCGGCCAGGTGCATGCCCTGATGGGCAAGAACGGCTCGGGCAAATCAACGCTCGTCAAGCTGCTTGCCGGCGTCACCGAGCCGACATCGGGCACGATCAGTGTCAATGGCGAGGATCGCCATTTCACCTCGCCGCATGATGCCTTTGCCGCCGGCATCGTCACCGTGCACCAGGAGCTCTCGCTGGTGCCGGAGCTTTCTGTCGGCGAGAACATCTTTCTCGGCCGGCTGCCGCATCGGCGTCGCGCCGGTTTCAGCGTCGTCGACTGGGCGGGCCTGCACAAGCGCGCCGGCGAATTGCTTGCCGACATGGGGCTTGCGATCGATTCCCGCCAGCCGGTTTCGGCGCTGAGCGTCGGCCAGCAGCAGGTGGTGGAAATCGTCAAGGCGATGTCCTTCAACCCGTCGATCCTGCTCTTGGACGAACCGACCTCGGCGCTGGCGTCGCGCGAGGTCAAGCAGCTCTTCGCACTGATCGAACGGCTGCGCGCCCGCGGCGTGACGATGATCTACATCACCCATCGGATGAGCGAGCTTTTCGAGATTGCCGATACCTGCACGGTGATCCGCGACGGCCATTACATCGGCGCGGTCGAGATGAAGGCGACGACGCCTTCGGCGATCGTCGGCATGATGTTCGGCGATGCCGCCCGCGCAACGCGGCCGCCGCGGCGCACGCTCGATCGCACCCGGCCGGTGCTCGAGGTGCGGGATCTCAGCCGCTCCGGGCATTTTCAGAATGTTTCTTTCGATCTCTATCCGGGCGAAATCCTCGGAATCGCCGGCCTGCTCGGCGCCGGGCGCACCGAACTGATGAGGGCGATCTTCGGCGCCGACCGGATCGACAGCGGTTCAGTGACGTTCAACAGTCGCGATATGACCGGTGCCAGCCCACGCGACATGCGCAAGGCGGGACTCGGCTACACGCCGGAAAATCGCAAGGAGGTCGGCCTCGTGCAGTCGCTTTCGACCGCCGACAATCTCTGCATGGCGAGCCTCGGCCCGATCTCCAACAGAGGCTTCATTTCGCGCCGCCGCGAACAGCCGCACGTGCGCCGCCAGATCGCCGATCTGCACATCAAGTGCGGCGATCCGGAACTGCCCGTGTCGTCGCTGTCGGGCGGCAACCAGCAGAAGGTGGTGATCGGCAAATGGTTGAACCGGCAGCCGTCGGTGATGTTCTTCGATGAGCCGAGCCGCGGCGTCGACGTCCAGGCCAAGCGCCAGATCTTCGACATCATATGGCAACAGGCCGCCGATGGCCTTGCCAGCCTCTTTGTCTCGACCGAGCTCGAGGAGGTGCTGGAAGTCGCCGACCGCATCCTCGTCATGCATCACGGCGCCGTCGTCGCCGAAGTGGATCCGACGAAAACCGACCTGACCGAACTCTACGGCCTGTGCATGGAAGGGGCCAAGCAATGACACTCGTGAGCCAGACCACGGAAACAGGCGGACAGAACACGCCGCTCAAGTTTCTGAAAACCTACCCGATGGAGATCATTCTCGCCGCATTGGTGATTTTCCTGATCTTCGTCGCACCGGGCTTCGCCTCCACCAGCAACGTCTTGAACGTGCTGCGCACCGTCTCGATGCTCGGCATCATCGCCTTCGGCATGACGGCGGTTATCATCAGCGGGGAGATCGATCTCTCGGTCGGCGCCGGTGCCGCGCTCGCCGGCTGCATCGTTGCCTGGTTCGCCGACCGTTTCACCGACACGTTCGGTGACTGGGGCGCGGTCACCGTCGGTTTTGCGGTGGCACTTCTGCTCGGCTTCTCGCTCGGCTATCTCACCGGCCGTTTCCGGCAGTGGTTCAACGTGCCGACCTTCATCACCACCCTGGCGCTTTTCGCGGCACTCCGCGGTGTCGCCAATTTGATCACCGGCGGCTTCCCGATGTCGTCCTTCCCGCTCGGTTTCGATTTCCTCGGCGGCGGTTATCTCTTCGGCATTCCGTTCCCGGTCTATATCTTTGCGCTGACCTTCGCGGCGATGCACTTCCTGATGAAGTACACAAGCTTCGGCCGTGAGGTTTACGCGGTCGGCGGCAACATGGAGGCGGCACGTCTCTCCGGCATCGACATCTGGAAGGTGAAGGCGCTGACATTGGGCCTGACCGGCGCGCTAACCGCCGTCTCCGGCACGCTGATCGCCTCGCAGATCGGGGCCGGCACCGGGACGACGGCGACCGGCATGGAACTCGACGTGATCGCGGCCGTCATCATCGGCGGTACCTCGCTCTTCGGCGGCAAGGGCCGGATCTGGGGCACGCTGATCGGGGTGCTCTTCCTTGGATGCATCTCCAACGGCATGACGCTGATGAATGTCAGCGAATATTGGCAATACGTCGTGCGCGGCGGGATCATCCTCGGCGCCGTGCTCCTGAACCAGGTTCTGGAACGGGTGCGCTGAGACCGGCGCGGGGTGTCCGCATCCCGCTCCCCCTTATGACCAACGATCACGCTTATGATCTCGGGTCGACGCCGGCCCGGATCATCGCGATCCATCGCGGAGACAATCATGACTGAATTCAAGGGAAAGATCGCGCTGGTCACCGGCACGTCCGGGATCGGGCTTGCCTCGGCGATCCGGCTCGCCTCGTCAGGCGCCACCGTGCTTGCCTGTGGCAACGACGTCGCCACCAACGAGATCTTCGACCGCATAGCCAAAGAGCGCGACTTGCCGATGTCGACCCGACTGACGGACGTTGCCGTGGAAGCAGAGGTCGAAGCGGCCGTGCGCGAGGCGGTGCTGCGCCACGGCGGCCTCGACATCATCGTCAATGCCGCCGCCGTTCACCCCTATGGCACCGTGCTCGACACCAGCGCCGAGACCTTTGCGCGCTGCCTGTCGGTCAATGTCGGCTCGATATATCTCACCGGCCGCTTCGGCATTCCGGAAATGATGAAGCGCGGCGGCGGCGCGATCGTCAACATCTCCTCGGTGCAGGGTCATGCCTGCCAGCAGAACGTCGCCGCCTATGTCGCTTCCAAGGGCGCGATCCATGCGCTGACCCGCGCCATGGCGCTCGATCATGCGGCGGCGAAGGTCCGGGTCAATTCGGTCAGCCCAGGCTCGGTGCGCACGCCGCTGCTATCGCTTGCAGCCCGCACCTATGGCGGCGAGGGCGTCAGCGAGGCGGAAGCCTTTGCCCGCTTCGGCGCTGCACACCCGATCGGCCGCATCGGCGAGCCGGAGGAGGTGGCCGAGCTGGTCGCTTATCTCGCCTCGGATCGCGCCGCCTTCGTCACCGGCTCGGACTTCCGCATCGACGGCGGCCTCACCGCCGGCATCGGCGTCAAATAATCGGATAGGAAACGACAAGATGAAAATCGGCCTTGGGCTCTACCGGGAGCAACTCACCCCGGATAACTTTCAGTTTGCCTTGCAGGCGGGCGCGACCCACGTCGTCGCGCATCTCACCAACTATTTCGCCGGCAAGGATCCGAAGATCGACAGTGGCGACCAGGGCGGCTGGGGTGATTGCTCCGGTGACCGGCTCTGGACTTACGAAGAGCTGTCGGCGCTGGTGAAGGACGTGCGGGCCGGTGGGCTGGAAGTGGCGGCGATCGAGAACTTCTCGCCGCGCTTCTGGCATGACGTGTTGCTCGACGGGCCAGAGCGGGCGCAGCAGATCGAGGGGCTGAAGCAGCTCATTCGCGACGCCGGTCGCGCCGGCATTCCCTGCATCGGCTACAATTTCTCGCTTGCCGGCGTCTATGGCTGGACCCGCGGCCCCTATGCCCGCGGCGGTGCGGAATCCGTCGGCTTCGGCGTCGAAAACAGCATCGCGCCAAGCCCGGATGCGCCGATCCCAGACGGCATGGTCTGGAACATGCGCTATCGTCGTGGCGTCGCCGGCGCTGCCTCCGTTTCCGTCAGCTCGGCGGAGCTCTGGGACCGCCTCAGCCACTTCCTGAAGGAGGTCGTGCCGGTCGCCGAGGAGGCGGGCGTGGTGCTCGGCGCTCACCCGGACGATCCGCCAGCCGAGGAACTGCGTGGCACCGCGCGGCTCGTCAACCGTCCGGAGAAGTACGACCGGCTGATGGCGATCGCCGACTCGCCCTCGAACGGGCTCGAACTCTGCCTCGGCTCGCTGCAGGAAATGCCGGGAGGGGATATCTACGAGCACGTTCGTCGTTTCGCCCGCTCCGGCCGCATCGGCTACATCCACTTCCGCAACGTACGCGGAAAGATGCCGCGTTATGTCGAGACCTTCGTCGACGAGGGCGATATCGACATGGCCGAAATCATCCGCATCCTGCGCGACGAAAACTACCAGGGTGTGATGATCCCCGACCATACGCCGGCCATGACCTGCGGCGCCTCCTGGCATGCGGGCAAGGCCTTTGCGCTCGGCTACATGAAGGCGCTTGTGCAGAATGCCGAGGCGCTCGGCCCCGCGCGTTCGATCCCGACAAGCATCGCAGCGGAATAGGAGGCGGAGATGGCCCGTGAGCTCGTCTGTGTCGCGCCCGTCGGCGACCGCTGCGGCGAGGGCGCCGTCTGGTCGGCGGAAGAGGCGGCGCTCTACTGGACCGACATCAACCGCTTTCTGATCCACCGCTATGACGAGGCGACGTGCGCGGTCAGGACGTGGCTCTTCGACGAGCCGGTGGTGGCGATCTCGCTGACCCGTGAAGATGGGCGTCTGCTCATCGCTCTCGGCTCGAAGCTCATATGGTGGTGGCCCGAAACCGACCGGCGGCAGGATCACGGCTTCGTCCTGCCCGGTTCACCGCGTGTTCGGCTGAATGACGGTCGCGCCGATCCCCTCGGAAACTTCTGGGTCGGCTCGATGAAGAACAACGTGCTTCCGGATGGCCAGCTTGGCGACGTTGCCCCGGGCGAGGGCATCCTCTACCGGATCGCACCCGATGGCACCGTCACCGAATGGCGGCATGGCCTCGGCATTTCCAACACGCTCTGCTGGAGCCCGGATCGAAGCACCTTCTACTTCGGCGATACGCTGGCAAACGAGATTTACGCCTTCGACTATCATGCCGTGGACGGCTCGATTTCCGGCGAACGACCCTTCTTCACCGGTTTCGATCGCGGCGCGCCCGACGGCTCGGCGATCGACAGCGAGGGGTTCCTCTGGAACTGCCGTTATGGCGGTGGCTGCATCGCCCGTGTTGCGCCGGATGGCAGCCTTGCCGAGACGATCGATATGCCGATCACCAACATCACCACCTGCACTTTCGGTGGCGCCGACCTGAAGACGCTTTACATCACCACGGCCGGTGCGGGGCCAGCCGAGCGTCTCGCCGGCAGCCTCTATGCCATGCGCGTCACGGTCGCCGGCATGCCGGAAAACCGGTTCGGGGCGGCTACAAAGTGAGCGCGGAGACCACACGGCGCGCGCTCGCCTGGGCGCATGGCTGCCTCTCGGTGCAGTCGCTCGGCGGCATGCTCGGCCCGGTGCTGTTCCTGCTTCCGGACGGGCGGCAAGTCAGCCCCTTGCAAGTTGCGCCTTGGGGCAACGATCCCGAGCGCGAGACGCTGCCGGAAATCCTGAAGGAATTGCGTGGCGAGTGGCCGTGTGTGCCTTTCGGCAGCGACGCCAGCCGCACGCTTCCTGCAGGCTGGTCCGTAGACGGTGAGAGTTTCGACGGCGCCGGCGTGCCGCATGGCCATAGCTCCAATGTCCATTGGGCGTGGGGTGCCTGCGATGACCGCCAGATAGCGATGGAATGCCATTATCCGGAGAACCATCCGATCCGACTGTTGCGGCGGCAGATCGTGCCGGATCCAAATGCGCCCTCCATCGACATCACCCTGGAAATCGAGGCCCGGCGTCCGTGCCGCCTGCCGATCGGCCTGCATCCGACGTTCCGACTGCCGAGCCGTCCCGGTTCGGTCACGATCGAACCCGGCGCCCATGATCGCGTCTGGAGTTTTCCCGGCGATGTCGAACCGGGCGCGGCTCTGTTCTCGCCCGATCGGCAATGGTTATCGCTCGGCAAGGTCGAGACGCGCAAAGGTGTCATGCTCGATGCGTCGCAGGTGCCGCTTGTCGAGGAGACCGAGGACCTGCTGCAGCTCTCGGGCATCGACGGCAGCCTCGCGCTCCACTATCGCGACGAGGGTTTTCGCGCGCGGCTCACTTGGCAGAACGAGCATTTCCCAAGCTTGCTGCTCTGGTACAGCAACCGCGGTCGCAAGGCCTACCCCTGGAATGGGCGGCACGTGGCGCTCGGCGTCGAGCCGATCGCATCCGCCTTCGATCTCGGACCGGCTGTCTCCACGGGCGACAGCCCCATCGCGGGATCCGGCGTTGCAACGGCGATTGCCTTCGAACCCGATCAGACCTTCACCACCCGCTATCGGCTTTCCGTCGAAGCCGCTCCGATCGGCTGAATGGTCGCTCGCTGAGACATATCCAACTGAAAGGCCAAGAGAATGAAATTGTTGCGTCTCACCGTCGACGGCTCTGCCGTGCCCTGCATCCTCGATGGCGAGGGCAAGGCGCGGGACGTGTCTTCGCTCGTCCAGGACTTCACGGCGGAGACTTTGCCTGGTGTCTTGGCAGTGCTCTCCGGCGCCGATTTCGCGGCGCTCCCTGTGATGCCGGTGGTCGATGCGGACATCCTGCCGCCGGTCGCAAGGCCCGGTACAATCTGGTGCGTCGGCCTCAACTACTCCGACCATGCGGAAGAGGCGGGACTGCCAGTGCCGTCCGAACCGATCCTCTTCAACAAGGCGGCCGGCACCTATTGCGGCCCGAACGCACCGCTTCTCCACACCGAGAAAATGTCGAAGCTGGACTGGGAGGTCGAGCTCGGCATCGTCATCGGCAAGCGGGCGCTCAACGTATCGCGCGCCGAGGCTATGGACCATGTCCTCGGCTACACGATCGTCGACGATGTCTCCGAACGTGCCTGGCAGATGGAGCGTGGCGGGCAGTGGGTGAAGGGCAAGAGCTTCCCGAATTTCTGCCCGACGGGCCCCTGGCTTGTGACGAAAGACGAGGTTCCGGACCCGCAGGCCCTGTCGATGTGGCTCGACGTCAACGGCGAGCGCATGCAGGCGGGTACGACCGCGCGCATGATCTTCGACGTCGCGACCATCGTCTCCTACATGAGCGAGTTCTGCGTGCTGGAGCCCGGCGATCTCATCTGCACCGGCACGCCCCCCGGCGTCGGCATGGGCAAGAAGCCGCCGCGCTATCTTGGGCCCGGTGACGTGGTCGAACTCGGTATCGATGGACTCGGCCGCCAGCGTCAGGTCGTTCAATCCCTCTAGACATGCAGAAGGGTCTCACCATGAAGGAAAAGACGGGACGTTTGACCGGGCGCATTGCCGTGGTCACGGCTGCCGGCCAAGGCATCGGCCGCGCGGTCGCCGAACGACTGATGGCTGAAGGCGCCGAGGTCCACGCCAGCGACATCAATGCCGAGCTGCTCGCCACACTCGAAGGGGTTACAACGACGCGGCTTGATGCGACGGATCATGTGGCGGTCGGTGCCTATTTCGACGCCTTCGCCCGGGTCGATATCCTCGTGCACGCGGTCGGCTACGTGCATCAGGGCACGATCGAGGAATGCTCGCCCGCCGATTGGCGGCGCTCGGTGAACATTACGCTCGACAGCGCTTACAACGTCATTGCCGGCGCAATCCCGAAGATGAAGGCCAATGGCGGCAGCATCATCACCATCGGATCGGTTGCCTCCTCGATCAAGGGTTTCCCGCGGCGTGCCGCTTATGGCGCCGCCAAGGGTGGCGTCATAGGCCTGACCAAGGCGGTGGCAGCTGACTACGTTTCTCAGGGCATTCGCTGCAATTCGGTCTGCCCCGGCACTGTCGCGTCACCCTCCTTGGAAGAGCGCATCGGCGAACTTGGCGAAAAGCTTGGAAGCCGGGATGAGGCCTACCGGTCCTTCATCAGCCGCCAGCCGGCCGGCCGGTTCGGCACGGTCGAAGAAGTCGCCGCCATCTGCGCCTTCCTCGCCTCCGACGAGGCGGCCTTCATTACCGGCCAGGCAATCAACATAGACGGCGGCATCACGATCTGAGACGCCGCATTCTCGCAAGGCCGTGAAACGCAAAACACCTCCGGATGCGCTCCGGAGGTGTTGGTTTTCGTAGGCCTGTTGGCGTCGGCGTGACGCCGTTCGGGATCGGTTGTCGCTTACGCCGACAGCGCCTTGAATTCGGCAAGGATGGCGTCGCCCATCTCGGTGGTGCCGACCTTCGTCGCCCCTTCGGCCATGATGTCGCCGGTGCGGATGCCCTGGTCGAGCACGTTGGCGATCGCCTTCTCCAGATTGTCGGCTTCCGTCACCAGGTTGAAGGAGTAGCGCAGGCACATGGCAAACGACGCGATCATCGCGATCGGGTTGGCGATGCCCTGGCCGGCAATGTCGGGTGCCGAGCCGTGCACCGGCTCATAGAGCGCCTTGCGCTTGCCGCTGACACCATCCGGTGCGCCGAGCGAGGCCGAGGGCAGCATGCCGAGCGAG
>NZ_LMJM01000001.1:364073-364350 GCF_001429005.1 Ensifer sp. Root954 | reverse complement strand
CTCGAAGGCGACGCCGGCGATGCGCTCGATCTCGTAGGTGTCATAGACCTGGGTGTCGATGCCGCGCTTCTGGCCGTTGCCGAGATCGACGATCTCCTTCGGTTCGCCGAAATAGACGCCACCGGTCAGCTCGCGCACGATCAGGATGTCGAGGCCCTCGACCAGTTCGGGCTTCAGCGACGAAGCGGCGGAAAGCGCCGGGTAGCAGATCGCCGGGCGCAGGTTGGCGAAGAGTTCGAGATCCTTGCGCAGGCGCAGCAGACCGGCTTCCGGGCGC
>NZ_LMJM01000001.1:324536-363978 GCF_001429005.1 Ensifer sp. Root954 | reverse complement strand
ATTCATGTAGGCGATGATTTTGCGGACTTCCGCCATGGCTTCCGGGCCGATGCCGTCGCCGGGGAGGATGAAAAGTTTGCGGGCCATTGTCGGCACTCCTGTGGTTTTCAGTCGGTGTAAAGCGGCACGGCCGCGTTGATAATGATGCGGGCTAGACCGCTGCCTTCGCGCCTTCGATCTGTCCGATGCGCTCTCGCAGCGTGTTGGCGACAGCCTGCGAAGCCGGAGCGAGGGCGATTTCAAGATTGGCGTTGCCGCCGTCTACCTCGATCGCGAGTTTCGAGACGCTGACGCCGAGCCGGCGAACGATGTCGAGCAGGCGGGAAACGATGTTTTCGAGATCGCCGCTTTCGATGGTGTAACGCATGGTGTTGCTCATCATGCGACCTTTGGCCATGGGCGCTGCTGAGGGCGCATTGTCTCGAAGGCACGCGCGAGGCGCAGCACGCCGATGTCGTCGAACTGCTGGCCGATGATCTGCAGGCCGATCGGCAGGCCGCCTGAGGTGTAGCCGCAGTTGAGCGAGATTGCCGGCTGGCCGCCCATGTTGACGGCGACTGTGAAGGCGATGTGTTCGAACGGCTTCTGCGGGTCGTTGACCGGCGAGGCCCATTCGGCCGGATAGGAGGCCGTCGGGGCCGTCGGCGACAGGATGAAATCATAGCCGGAAAGTGCCGCATGCAGCGCGTTGCGCATGGCGTCGATCTGGGCGAAGCCGGTATAGACCTCGCGGCCGGAGAAATTCTCGGCCGTTTTGATCCAGTCGAAGATATAGGGCAGGATCTGCGCCTGTTTTTCCGGCGAAAGGCGCGACACGTCTTCCCAGCCGCGCGCCCGCCAGAAGCGGTCGAGACCGTCGATCATTTCGCGCGTCAGGAAGGGGCCGATCGGCTCGATGATCGCGCCGGCATCGGCAAAGAGCTGTGCCGCCTTCTTGACCGCCTGTTCCGTTTCTTGCGTGACCGACTGGCCGAAGCCGGCGTCGAGCCAGAGGCCGATCTTCAGACCCTTCAGATCACGATCAAGATCGAGCCAGGGGAGATCGGCATAGGGCAAGGACATCGTGTCCCGGGCGTCTGGCTGCGACAGCACCGACATGTAGAGTGCCGTGTCGACGACCGTCCGGGTCATCGGGCCGGCAACGCGGCCGATAAAGGGCGGGTTGATCGGCACGCGGCCGGCCGAAGGCTTGAGCCCGACAATGCCGCACCAGCCGGCCGGCAGCCGGACCGAGCCGCCGATATCCGTGCCGATGTGAAGCGGACCATAACCGGCGGCCGAAGCAGCACCCGCACCGGCGCTCGAGCCGCCCGGATTGGCTGAGAGGTCCCAGGGGTTGCGGGCCAGCTTGTGGAAGCTGGAAAGGCCGGAAGACAGCATGCCGTAGTCCGGCATGGTGGTCTTGGCGAGAAGGATGCCGCCCGCCTCGCGGGTGCGGGCTGCCGGCGGCGCGTCGGCGGCTGCAGGCGTCAGCGACACGGCAGCACAGCCGAGCGGCACGGCGGTGCCCTTGGTTGCGATGTTTTCCTTGATCGTCACCGGCACGCCGTCGATTGCGCCCAGAGGTTCACCCTTTGCCCAGCGCTCTTCCGATGCCTTGGCGGCCTTGCGCGCCTCGGCCGGGTCATAGGCCCAAAGCGCGTTCAGCTTTGGCTCGGAAGCGTCGATGCGGGCAATCACCGCTTCGGTGACCTCGACGGGGGAAAGCTTCTTCGAGCGGTAGGCGTCGACGAGATCGACGGCGGAGAGATCGGCGAGTTCGGACATGGGGCACTTCCTAGGCAAAATGGCAGCGGGCGGACCAGGCCGGCGTCACCGGCTTGGCCTCAGGCGTTCGGGTCAGACAGATCTCCTGCCTGCGGGGACAGACGGCAGCATAGGCGCAGCCGGCTGCGGTCGTTGCGGTATGGACGGGCGTTTGCGGCGGCCCAGCGGAACGCACCCGCTTGCGCCGTCCGGAAAACGGTTTCGGCACGGCAGCGACCAGCGCCTGAGTATAGGGATGGCGCGGGTTGTCGAAGACCTCGGCCGTCGGTCCTTCCTCGACGATGCGGCCGAGATGCATGACGGCAACCCGGTCGGTGATGGCGCGCACGACGCCGAGATCGTGGCTGATGAACAGATAGGAAAGGCCGAGCCTTTCCTGCAGGTCCATCATCAGGTTCAAAACCTGCGCCTGGATCGAGACGTCGAGTGCAGACACTGGCTCGTCAGCGACGATCAGGGCCGGCCGGGTGATCAGCGCGCGGGCGATGGCGATGCGCTGGCGCTGGCCGCCGGAGAATTCGTGCGGATACTTGTCGGCCGACGCCAAGGGTAGGCCGACGGCCTCCAGCACCTCGGCGATGCGCCGGTTGCGCTCCGTGGTGCCCGTTCCACGCTCCAGCGAAACGATCGGCTCGGAGATGATCGTCCGAACCGTGTGGCGCGGATCGAGCGAGCCGTAGGGATCCTGGAAGATCGCCTGAAACCCCTTGCGCGCCTCTCGCAGTCCGGCGCGATCGAGCGCGTAGATATCCTTGCCGGCGATCGACACCTGGCCCGATTGCGGCCGCTCCAGCCCCATCACGGCGCGGGCCAGGGTCGACTTGCCGGAGCCGCTTTCGCCGACGATGCCGAGGCTCTGGCCGGCGGCGAGTGCGACGCTGACACCATGGAGCACGCGCAGGCGGCTCTGTTTCGAGAAGATCGACGGGCGCGGCAGGTCGTATTCGCGCACCAGATCGGTGGTCTTGAGGATCACCTCGCTCATGGTGCCACCATCCTTTCGCGCGGATGAAAGCAGGCGGCGCGATGCTGCACATTTCCATCGGTATTGATCAGGTCGAGTGCCGGGATCGCCTGACGGCAGTCGGCCTCAGCGAAGGAACAGCGGTCCGCAAAGGAGCAGTGGGATGGACGGCCAAAGGGATCCGGAACGATACCGGGGATGGCATTCAGCCGCGGGCGCCCACCGCCTTGATGGCGGGAGTCAAGGGCTGCGCCATGCGGCGACGCGGCGAAAAGGCCGCGGGCATAGGGATGCGCCATGCGCGCAAAGACATCGTCCGTGCGCCCGGTTTCGATGATGCGGCCGGCATACATGACCGCGATGCGGTCGGTCATCTCGGAGACGACGCCGAGATCGTGGGTGATCAGCATCAGCGCTGTGCCGGTGTCTTCGATCAGCTCGTCGAGCAGATCAAGGATCTGCGCCTGCACCGTAACGTCGAGCGCCGTCGTGGGCTCGTCTGCAATCAGCAGATCCGGTTCGCAGGCGATCGCCATGGCGATCATCACGCGCTGGCGCTGGCCGCCGGAGAGCTGGTGCGGGTAGAGATCGAGGTCGAAGCGCGGCGCCGGCAGGCCGACGCGGTCGAGCAGCGCACGCGCTTTCTTCTCCGCATCGGCTTTCGTTTCGCCGAGATGCAGCCGCCGTCCCTCGGCGATCTGCGCGCCGATCGATTTGACCGGATTGAGCGCCGTCATCGGCTCCTGGAAGATCATCGCCATGCGCCGGCCGCGATAGCCGCAATAGTCGGCTTCGTCCAAGCCCGCGAGATTGCGGCCGTCGAAGGAAAGTTCGCCGCGCACCCGCATGCGCTGCGGAAGCAGGCCCATGACGGCAAGGGCTGTCATCGACTTGCCGCTGCCGGACTCACCGACGATCCCAAGCCGCTCGCCGCGGTTGAGTTCGAGATCGATGTCGCAGACGATATCGACCGTGCTTTTGCCCGCGGTGAGTTCGACCGACATGCCGGCCATGTGAAGCAAGGGTTTGGTCATCGTTGCCGCCTCACGCGCGGGTCGAGAATGTCGCGCAGGCCATCGCCGAGCAGGTTGAGGCCGAGCACGGCGAAGGTGATCGCCAGGCCCGGGAAGATCGCGAGCCAGGGCGCCTGATAGATGAAGGTCTGGGCGTCGTTCAGCATCTTGCCCCAGCTCGGCATCGGCGGCTGCGTGCCGAGGCCGACATAGGAAAGGCCGGCTTCGGCAACGATCGCCAAGGCGAACTGGATCGTCACCTGAACGAGCAGCACGTGGTTGATGTTGGGCAGGATGTGCAGAAACGTGATCGCGACGTCGCCGCGGCCAGCGCAGCGCGCGGCCTGCACATATTCGCGTTTCCAGAGGCCCATCGAGGCACCGCGGGTGACGCGGGCAAAGACGGGTATGTTGAAGATGCCGATCGCGATCATCGCGTTGGTAGCGCCCGGACCGAAGATCGCGGTGATGATGACGGCGGTCAGAAGCGCCGGGAAGGCGAAGGCGAGGTCGCTCATGCGCATGACGAGACCATCGACAAAGCCGCCGCGAGCAGCCGCCCAAGCGCCAAGCGGCACGCCGATGCCGGCACCGACGAGAACCGCGACGATCGAGACGCTGATCGAGTTGCGGGCGCCGACCATGATCATCGACAGGATGTCGCGGCCGAAGTTGTCGGTGCCGAACCAATGGGCAAGGCTCGGTCCCTGCAGCTTGTCGCGGAAATTCATCGCCGTCGGCGAATAGGGCGTCCAGACATAGGAGACGAGCGCCATCGCCACGAGGATGACGGTGACGGTGGCCCCGATCGTCAGATTTCGGCTGCCGATAAGCTTGGAGATGAGGCTGGGTTGCGCGGCGGTTGCAGGAGCGGACATCAGTGGCCTCCCCTCGACAGGCGCGGATCGAGGTAACCGTAGACCAGATCGACGAGGAAATTGATGGTGATGACGGAGGCGGCAAGCAGGGTCACCAGCGTCTGCACCGTCACGAGATCGCGCTGCGCGATCGCCTGGAAGACGAGGCGGCCGATACCCGGCAGGTTGAAGACATTTTCGATGATGATCGTGCCGGCAAGCAGGAAGGAAAATTGCAGGCCGATAATGGTGACGACCGGAATGAGCGCATTGGGCACCGCATGCTTCCAGAGAGCGCCCGAACGGCTAAGCCCCTTGGCGCGCGCGGTGCGGATGAAATCCTCGCCGAGCGTCTCGATGACGGCCGAGCGCGTGACGCGTCCGAGAATGGCCGCAAGTGGCAGCCCGAGTGCGAGCGCCGGCAGGATGAGCGAATGCAGGCCGTTCCAGATGCCACCTTCCCAGCCGGCAAAGCCGGAGGCCGGGAACCAGGCGAGCTTCAGCGCGAAGAGCAGGATGAAGAGAAGCGCCAGCCAGAAGTTCGGGATGGCGACGCCCACCTGGGCGATGCCCATGACGACGGTGTCGCCGGCCTTGCCGCGGTTGGCGGCGGCATAGACGCCGATGGCGATGGCGACGGCGACCGAGATTGCCATGGAGAGCAGCGCCAGCGGCAGCGTCACCAGGATGCGCGGGCCAAGCAGCTCCCGGATCGGCACCGAATAGGTGAGGCTCATGCCGAAATCGCCGACGACGAAGCCGCCGATCCAGTGGAGGTAGCGGATCCAGATCGGCTGATCGAGGCCGAGCTGCCGGTGCAGCGCCGCGATCGCATCTGCGTCGGCATTCATGCCGAGCATCAGCACGGCGGGGTCGCCGGGCAGCACCTGCATCAGCAGAAAGACGATGACTGAGGCGACCAGCGTCGTCAGCAAGAGCGACACGAGGCGACCGCCAATGAAGGAAATCACATCAACCTCCCGGAAAGAGCGAGCGTTGACCGGCGCCGGGTGCGTCAATCAACGGCAGATCTGCGTCCGCCCCAACGAGGGGCAGATGCTGGAGCGGGGTGCGGATTTCCGTCCGCATCCCGCTCAATGAAAGTCGATCAGTTTTCCCAATAGGTCTGGGTCTGGTCGTCGGCCGGCACCGGCATGTTCTTCCAGAGACCCTTCACCTTCTTGTTCCAGACGCCGATCTTCGGCAGCGCGTAGAGGAAGACGTTCGGTTCGTCCGCTGCGAGCTTGCGCTGGAGCTGGCCGATCAGGTCCATCTGCTCGGCCTCGGTCGCAGCCAGCGTGTAGGACTTGTAGAGCGCCTTGTATTCCGGGTTCTGGTAGTTGAAGTAGTACTTGTCGCGCGCATAGATATCGAGGTCGCGGGCTTCCGCATGGGCGATGATCGTTGCGTCGAAGTTCGAGTTCTTGAAGACCTGATCCAGCCATTGTGCGAACTCGATCGGAACGAGGTTCACCTTGATGCCGACTTCGCTGAGCATGGCCGCGATTATCTCGCCGCCGCGGCGGGCATAGGCCGGCGGCGGCAGCATGATGGTGATTTCGAGGTTCTGAACGCCCGCTTCCTGCAGCAGTTGCTGCGCCTTGCCGGGGTCATAGGGGTAGGTCTCGTTCAGATCGACATAACCGGGTTCGACCGGCGAATAATGCGAGCCGATGGTCGTGCCGAAGCCCGAGTAAGTGCCTTCGACCAGCGCCTTGCGGTCGATCGCATGGGCAAGCGCCTGCCGCACTCGCACGTCGTCGAAGGGCTTCTTCGCATTGTTGAGCGCAAGCACCACCTTGCCCGAGGTGCTGCCGACCTCAACCTGCAGGTTCGGGTCGCTCTGGAACTGGCTGACCAGTTCTGCGGCCTGGAACATCGGGAAGGCATCGACGTTGCCGGCAAGAACGGCGGCCGCTGCAGCCGAGGGGTCACTGATGAACTTGAAGGTCACTTCGCTGAGCTTGGCCGGTTCGCCCCAATAGTCGGCGTTCTTTTCCAGCACCACCTTGTCGCCCTTCGCCCATTCCTTGAACTTGAACGGGCCGGTACCGACCGGCTTGGTCTTGCTGTCGGCGGCCGACGACGGCGCGATCATGACCGCGTCGCCCCAGGCCATGTTGAAGAGGAAGTTGGAGGCCGGGCGCTTCAGCGTCACGACCGCGGTGGCCGGATCCGGGCATTCGGTCTTTTCGATCGGCTCGAACAGGCCCTTCTGCGCATTGGTGGAATCGGCCGAGACGGCGCGCTCATAGGAGAATTTCACCACCGAGCAGTCGAAAGCCGTGCCGTCATGGAACTTGACGCCCTGGCGGAGCTTGAAGCTGTAGGTCTTCTGGTCGTCGGAGATCGTCCAGCTCTCGGCGAGCAGCGGCTTCACCGTGCCGTCTTCCACCACCCGGACGAGACCTTCGAAAAGGTTGCCGTAGGTGATGTAGCGGATGGGTGCGGCGGCGCCCGCGGTCGGGTCGAGGCCCGGCGGCTCGAGCACCTGGCCGACGGTGATCGTATCCTTGGCCATCGCCGGCGTCAGCGACGCAGCGATGAAGCACGAGGCAAGCGCCAGTTTCGTCAAATTCATCATGGTTCCCCCGCTTTGCGGTTTCGTTGTTTATGGTCCCGGAAATCAGGTCGAAATAATCAGATCGAGCGTCCGCCGTCGACGTCGAGCGCCACGCCGGTGATCATCGACGCCTGCGGCGAGGCGACGAAGAAGGCGGCCTCCGCAAGGTCTTCCGGCTTCAGCAGGCGTCCGAGCGGAATGGAATCGCGGAACTTCTTGCGGATTTCGTCGGAGTCCTCGCCCATGAAGGTGGTCAGCAGCGGCGTTTCGCCGGCAACCGGGTTGAGCGCGACAACGCGGATGTTGAAGGGCGCGAGTTCGATCGCGAGCGCCTTGGTGGCAGAAACGACCCAGCCCTTGGTCGCGTTGTACCAGGCAAGGTTCGGACGCGGCCGGTTGGCGCCGGTCGAAGCGATGTTGACGATAACGCCCGCCTTGTTTTCCTTCATGTGCGCCAGCAGCGCCCGCGTCATCAGGTAGACGCCGCGCACATTGACGCCGAGGATACGGTCGAATTCGTCGGGCTCGACCAGCTCGGCATTCTGCGGCTTGTGGCCGATGCCGGCATTGTTGATCAGGATATCGACGTGCCCGAACTGCTTGAGACCCGCCGCAACGGCCGCGTTAACGTCGGCTTCCTTGGCGATATCGGCAACCACGGCGATGGCATTGCTGCCGAGTTGCTTGGTGACGCGCTCTGCACCCGCAGCATCGCGATCGACGACGATGACCTTGGCGCCGCCTTCGACGAAGCGCTTGGCAATGCCTTCGCCGAAACCGGAGCCTGCGCCGGTGATGAGAGCGACTTTACCTTCCAGTGACACTTTGTTGTTCCTCCCAAGGAGACTTAGATCATGGGTTGGAGCGCGATGCGGGTGGAACGCCGCCTGCGGTTTTGCGCGCTCTAGCCGTGGTAGACAGAGATGGTTTTCATGCTGGCAAAGCCGTAGAGGGCCTCAAAACCCTTCTCGCGGCCATGGCCCGATTTCTTGACGCCGCCGAAGGGCAGCTCGACGCCGCCGCCGGCGCCGTAATTGTTGATGAAGACCTGGCCGGCGTGCACGGCGCGCGCCATGCGCAACTGCCGGCCGCCGTCATTGGTCCAGACGCCGCAGACGAGGCCATAGTCGGTGCCGTTGGCAAGTCGAATGGCTTCCTCCTCGCCGTCGAAGGGCATGATCACCTGAACCGGGCCGAAGATCTCTTCCTGCACCGTGCGGTGTTGGTGCGGCACGTCGCGCAGCAACGTCGGCGCGACATAGGCGCCCTCGGCCGGCGCGTCGGCGACGATCTCGCCCTGCGCTGCGACCTTCAGGCCATCCTTGGCGGCGTCGGCAAGGAAGCCCTCGACGATCGCCTTCTGCCGCTGCGAGACGACCGGGCCGACCGAGAGATCGCTGCCAGCAGGACCGACCTTCAAGGCGCGGTACCGTTCGCTCATCCGCGCGACCACTTCTTCATAGACGGCACGCTCAACCAGAATGCGCGACGAGGCCGAACAGGTCTGACCGGCATTCTGGATGCCGGCATTGACGAGGAAGGGGACCGCGCGGTCGAGATCCGCATCGGCAAAGACGATCTGCGCCGACTTGCCGCCGAGTTCCAGCGTCACCGGCACGGCGTTCTTCGCCGCCGCCGCCTGCACCATCTCGCCGGTGCGGACCGAGCCGGTAAAGGAGATGTGGTTGACATCGGGGTGTTCCGAAAGCGCTGCGCCCCCCTCCGAGCCGAAGCCGGTGACGATGTTGAGCGCGCCCGAGGGCAAGCCCTCTTCTTCGGCGATGCGGGCGAACTCCAAGATGGTGAGGCAGGCCTCTTCGGCCGGCTTGACGACGGCGGCGTTGCCCATGGCAAGGGCCGCGCCGAGGCTGCGGCCGAGGATCTGCATCGGGTAGTTCCAGGGGATGATATGGCCCGTGACGCCATGTGGCTCGTAGACGGTCAGTACGGTGAAGCCGTTCTGATAGGGGATGGTGTCGCCATGAACCTTGTCGGCGGCGCCGCCATAGAATTCGAGATAGCGCGCAAGCGCCACGACATCGGCGCGCGCCTGGGTCAGCGGCTTGCCGACATCGCGTGCTTCGAGCTCCGTCAGAAGGTCGATGTTGCGCAGCACACCGGCCGAAATCCGGGTCAGCACCCGGCCGCGCTCGGTCGGCGTCAGGCGTCCCCACTCACCTGAGAGTGCCGCGCGTGCCGAACGCACGGCGAGATCGATATCGTCCCGAGTGCCCCGGGCGATGCGCGCAAATTCCTGGCCGTTGGAAGGATCCCTGACGGCGATGAACTCGCCGCCCGTTGCGTCCTGCCACTTGTTCGCGATGAAATTGCCGTAGGTCTTCACAGTCATGCCTCTTTGTCAGTCCCGCGCTCTTCAAGCAGCGCCTTCAATCTCATGGCCGTCGCGTTGATGTGGGCGCGGGCCAGTTTCTCGGATTCATCAAGGTTCCGTGCGGCGATCGCCTCGACGATCAGCCCGTGTTCGGCGACCGCAGTGCTCGCCCGCTCGCTCGAAAGCGAAAAGGCCGGGGCAAAAACCTGCGAGGTCATGCGCAGAAGCGGCCCGAGCGGCGCCAGCGACGCATTGCGCGAGGCCGCAACGATCGCCTCGTGAAAGACGACGTTGGACTGTGTGTAGGCGCCTGGATCCCAGTTTTCGACGGTCTTGCGCTGGCGCTCCACCTGCTTTGCCAGATCCTTGATCTCGGCATTTGTCGCCCGCTCGGC
This sequence comes from Ensifer sp. Root954, assembly GCF_001429005.1. NCBI lineage: Bacteria > Pseudomonadati > Pseudomonadota > Alphaproteobacteria > Hyphomicrobiales > Rhizobiaceae > Ensifer > Ensifer sp. Root954. The sequence goes on along the minus strand of NZ_LMJM01000001.1, from coordinate 354,087 downwards.
GGCGTTGCGGGCCGCCACGCCATCCATCGCCTCACGCACCGCGTAGGCGTCCAGCAGTTTTGGCAGGTCGGCGGTTGCGACCCGGACACCGCTGCCCGGCTTGTTGACGACCAGCCCGTCGCGCTCGAGCACGCGCAGCGCCTCGCGCAGCGGCGTGCGGCTGATGCCGAACTCGGCGGCGATCTTTTCCTGGCGCAGCGTCGCGCCCGGCGCATAGATGCCGGCATAAATACGTTCGCGAAGGGCCTGGGCCACTTCGTCGAGCAAGCGTGACTGGCTTCGCCATTCAAAGGATTGGTTCATCGATCCCTCCCAAGATCGAGGTAAATTGTATCCAGGATACAGGCCGAGTCAATCCGGTGATGACACATAAGTCCCAGGGATTGTCAGCAAGTGCTGGCGACGCCGTCGGCTTCGGCAGTCCCGACTTGCGCCGCCGCGTTGACGCGCCGCTCGCCGCGGCTTCTATTAGGAACTGCTATGGTGGGAGGCTGGCCGTGCAGATGCTTGATTGGATTGCGATTATCCTGTTCCTCGTGACCTGGGTGGGACTGGAGCCGATGATGGCGCTTGGTTGGCCGCGCCGGACAGACAGCCTGATGCTGGACATGGTGCGTGTCCGGCAGGCCTGGATGCGCGAGGTGCTGACGCGGGATACCAACTTCATCGGTGACGCCGCCATTCTCGGTCACACGATCAATTCGGCCTCGTTCTTCGGCTCGGCCAATCTCATCGTCATCGTCGCCATGAGCAGTGCGCTTTTCATCCAGCCGACGATTGGCCTTCAGTCGGGCATCATCGCGATGTTCGCGCCGATCGAGCCGTTGTGGCTGTTTCAATGCAAGGTGCTGCTCGTCATGGCGACCTTGCTGCGCGGGCTGTCCGAATTCATCTGGGCGGTGCGGCAGATCAACTATTGCCTCGCAGCGATCGGAGCGAGCCCTTCGCGCGAAGAAGCCCGCGACATCGCCGCATGGGCCCACGCCCTGTCGCTGATGATCAATCCGGCCCTTCGATCCTTCAGCCAGGGTGTCCGCTCCTATTACTTCACCGTTGCCGCCGCGCTCTGGTTCCTGGGGCCGATCGCCTTTCTTATCGCCATCGTCGGCTCGGTCGCGCTTCTCGTCTGGAGACACAGCTGGTCGGATACGGCCAAGGGCGTGATGGAGGTGCGCAAGCTGCTCGACGAGAGCCATCCGACGGCGGCCGCGGTAGAACCCTCAACAGCCGTCCGTTCTCCGGCGGCAAACAGCTGAGGGTTTTTGGCGTGACCGGTTGGAATTGGCCGGCGAGGTAACCACCTAGTATCCGTAACGTTCTGGAGGCGGTCGCCCATGTCAGACAATCCGATCAAGATCCCCGGTCCCGATCATCCGATCACCACCGAGAGAAACCAGGCCCGTGTCGTCGTCACCCTCGGCGGGCGCGTCATTGCCGACACCCGCGATGCGCTGGCTCTGCGCGAGGCAACCTATCCCGCTGTGCAGTACATCCCGCGTGAGGATGTCGACATGTCCTTGCTTGAGCGCACCGATCATTCGTCCCATTGTCCCTATAAGGGTGACGCCTCCTATTTCAGCATCCCCTTGGGCGGCGAGCGGTCGCGCAACGCCGTCTGGACCTATGAAAACCCGCACGCGGCGGTGGCCGCCATCAAGGACCGGTTGGCCTTCTATCCGGATCGGGTGGATAAGATCGAAGAGATCCAGCCCTAGCATCCGCGCTCAAGTGAGGGCTACTGCGCTCGTTCGAACGCACGGTGCCCTGGCCGCGAGGTCACGCGTCGCGAATCCGAAACGTTTCGCGCACGGCCTTCAAGAATTCTGCCACTTTCGGCAGATCGCCGAGTTGCTGGTGGAAGAGATAGTAAAGATGGGTGGATGGCCCCGACCACTCGGGAAGAACCGGAACGAGCCGTCCGGCGGAGACGCCATCGGCGGCGAGCGCATCGCTCAGCATGCCGATGCCGAGGCCCTCGGCGATCAGCCGCTCGCTGATCGCCGGATCGTCGACGACGATCGATGGCGGGCGCTCGAGCGTAAAGTGCCTGTTGCCGTCTGACAGCACCCAATGGGCAAGCTCCCGTCGCATGCGCGTCCGGTGTGCCACCAGGGCGACGTGCATGAGGTCCTCGGGCGAAGACAGCGCCAATCCTGCGCAATAGGCGGGAGAGGCATAGAGGCGCTGCTCGATCGTTCCGATCTTGCGGTAGATCATCTCGCTGTCGACGGGTTCGCCCATCCTTAAGGCCACGTCGACGCCTTCGCCGATCAGATCGACATTTTGGTGGGTGGTCTGCATGTCGACCTGGACTTCTGGGCAGAGTTCCGCATAGCGCTTCAGGATCGGTGGCAGGAAGGTACGGGCAAAGGCGACTGACGTCGCGACCCTTAGGCGCCCGCGCGCCGTACCGTCGGCCGGTTGGAAGCCGGCGATGCCGCGGTCGATGAGCTCGACGGCGCCCCCGACCGATTCCAGCAGATGCTTTCCGGCCTCGGTCAAGGAGACCCGGCGGGTGGAGCGCAGCAGCAGGGCGACGCCAAGCGCTGCCTCAAGCTCGCCCAGGCGCCGGCTGACCGTGCTCGGTGGCAGGTGCAGGCGAAGCGCAGCTGAGGAAAAGCTCTCTGAGCGGGCGACCTCGAGGAAAATCCTGAGGCTGTTGAGATCGGCAGATTGGGGGGATTTCATGCGTTTCCGGAACAATTACTTCCACGATCGCAGGATAATCGACCGACGGTTGAATTGATAGCGTCTCGGCATCCAATCGAAGGAGCCGATCATGACCACTCGCAGACAAGCTTTGGGCCTTCTTGCCGCCGCGGCCCTGTTGCCGCTCGCACCGCGGATCGCCTTTTCCGCCGCGCCATTATCGACCGTCGCCAATGCCGGTTACTATCGCTTCCGCTTCGGAAAGTTCGAAGTCACCGCCTTGTCGGACGGCACCTTGGCGTTGCCGATGACAAAGATCTATCAGAACGAACCGGAAGGCGAGCTGCAGCGCAGGTTGGACGAAAACTTCCTCGGCAAGGAGCCGCATCTGTCGATCAACGCCTATCTCGTCAACGACGGCGAACGGCTGGTGCTGATCGATGCCGGGTCGGGGAGCCTGCTCGGCATTGCCGCCGGCAAGCTCTTGAGGCATCTCACGGCCTCCGGCTATCGCGCCGACCAGGTCGACGCGGTGATCCTGACCCATGTGCACGCCGACCACTCGGGCGGCCTCACCATCGACGGCAAAGCACAATTCCCGAATGCCGAGATCCATCTCGCCGAGCGCGAATACCGCTACTGGATCGAGCGGGAGGGCGTGACGGCGCTGACCGAGGCGCAGAAGACCGACTTTCAGCGAGCGCACGATGCCCTGGCCCCCTATATCGCCGCCGGAAAAGTGAAGCGTTTCGCCGACGACGCGGACGTCTTGCCGAACCTCGGATCGACCCTGCGCGCCGGGCACACGCCCGGGCATTCCGCGATCGTGCTGAAAGCGGATGACGGCCAGCGCCTCGTATTCTGGGGGGACGTCATTCACGGCGACTACATCCAGTTCGACACGCCTGACGTCTTCGTCAGCTTCGACGTCGACGGCACCGCGGCGGCAGCGACGCGTGCCGTGGCGCTGGCGGATGCGGCCGATGGGCGATACCTCGTCGCCGGTGCGCATCTGCCGTTCCCCGGTGTTGGCCATGTGGCGCGCGACGAGACGCTCTATCGCTTCGTCCCCTGGAACTACGTCGAGTAGCGGGTGGCAGCTTGGGCCTTGTCTACGAGATGACGTTGCGGACGAAGGTCACGACGCCGTCGCCGTCATTGATGTAGGCATAGGCCCGCGCCGAGCTGTAGACGGTGCACCAACCTCGCCATTCTCTCGGACTGAGTGGGTGCTTAGCCGTTGATCGCCTGGATCAAGCCGCAGTCGGGCACGACGGCGCTTCTGAAATACGACCTGCCGATGACTTCAGAGGCATTCTGCCTGCAACTGCTACAGCGAACCGGCGTGATGTTCACGCCGGGCAGCGCCATGGACATGGGAGGCTATCTCAGGATCGGCTACGCCAACAACGAAGGCATTCTACGCGGAGGCTTGAGGCGCGTCTCCGCGTTCCTGCGGGAGCACCAGGCGGCGGCCGCCTGAGGGGAGTTTCCGTCAGGGCGCGATATCCAGTTCCGGGTAATTGCGGAAGATGCCGTCTTCATTGAAGGCCAGCCGTCGCGATGAGGCGAGATAGGCGGCGATGTTCGGCCGGGCTTTCACCGAGGCGTGCAGTTTCATGAGATTGGGGTAGTCCTCCTCATAGTGCCGCATCGCTTTGGCAAAGGCATAGCGTAGCCCCTCGATCACCTGGAACAGCGAAAGGTCGACATAGGTGACGGCGTTCCCGACTGCATGGCCGCTGCCATCAGGGTTTTGCGCGAGAATCCGCTCGAAATAACCGAGAAACTTCGGGATGCGGTTGGTGACGAATTCGAATGCGCGGTCCTTCGCCTCCGCCTTCTGCTCCTCATAATATTTCGAAGTCGCGATCGGATGGTGCGTGTCATGCACTTCGGCGATTAAGTCGGTGACGGTGAGCTGCAGGCCATTGGCGAACCACTGCAGCGCCTCACCGTCAGGCGCAAGGCTGAGCTTGGGGCCGAGGTAGAAGAGGATGTTGGCGACATGCGAGATGATCTGGTTGCCATCTTTCAGAAAGGGCGGCGCAAATGGCACGTGCGCCTCGGTGGCGCTCTCCATCAGCTTCAGCATCTCCCCGGTGCCGCGGCCCGGCGCGCGCGTCACATCGACATAAGCGGCGCCGGCGTCCTCGAGTGCCAGTCGGACAAATTCACCGCGCCCCTGGATGCCGTCCCAGTAGTACAATTCATAGGTCATGATGCCTCGATCCCATTCTCGATACCCGGTTGATATAGGCGCCGCGGCAGCGGCGGCGAGGGGAGGCCCTGACTTCGGACGCCTGCTCTGTCGAACAGGGGCGATCACATGCTAAGGCGCTATGAACACGTGTGGTGGGGAGTAGTCCAGGTGAGCAAGCCGAACTATCGCGACATTGCTGAACTGGCAGGCGTCGGTACCGCGACGGTCGAGCGGGTCTTGAACGGCCGCGGTGGTGTTCGCCCGGACCTCGTCGAAAAAGTCGTCGTTGCGGCGCGCGCGCTGAATTATCCGCGAACCCTTCCCGAGACCCATCGCGGGCTTTTGCGCATCGATGTGCTGATGGTGCGGCCGGAGACGACCTTCTATCGCCGCCTGTCGCAGGCCTTTCAGCGGATCGCCGAGACGCTGGATCCGCTCGTCGTCGTGCATCGCAGCTTTACCGAGGAAATGAAGCCGGAGGAGATCGCCAGGCGCATCCTTTCAGCCGAGGTTAGCCGCGCCGGATTGATCCTGGCCGTGCCCAATCATCCGCTGATCAGCGCCGCTGTCGAAGCCGTGATCGTGCGCGGCGTGCCGGTGGTCCATGTCGTGACAAGGGCCTCGCACGACTTGGGCGAATTCGTCGGCATCGACAATCACGCGGCCGGACGAACGGCGGCACTCTTCATCGCGCGCATGGCGCGCAAGGCGGGGCCCGTCGTCGCGCTCTGCCACCCGATCTATCAGGTCCATCGCGACCGCCTCAGTGGCTTCTCGGACTATTTTGAGGGGCATCCGGGCGACCGCCGATTCGAGTGGCTGGGTTTTACCCGCGACGAGGAGCACTATGGCGCCGAAGCGTTGCGATGGGCGCTCGACATGTATCCGGATATGGCCGGGCTCTATAATGCCGGCGGCGCGAATGCGGCCCTGATCGACGTGCTTCGCCGACATAAGCGTGGCACCGAAATCTTCTTCGTCGGCCATGAGCTGACCGACTACACCCGCAAGGCGCTTAGCGACGGCATCATGGACGTCGTGCTCGACCAGGCGCCGGAGGCACAGGCCCGTCGCTCGCTTGACCTGATGCTGCGGCGGATCGGGCTTTCCGAGATGGAGCCGGACACCGCCCCCATTCGCTTCATTACCATCACAGCCGAAAGCCTTTGATCTGATTTGATCAAACAAGCTTTCGCCGTTCCGACCGCCTCCTGCTAGATTTTTATCAAGAAGGAGGCGCTCCGACAGACCCGGAAAGCAACCTCCTTCGAAGGATTTAGGGCGGAGCGCATGCGGTCCGCCGGGAGGAGAGCGCCATGGACGATCTGAAATATGGAACCCGCAACAAGCGCGGCGACTGGGCGCCGAACGAGCCGATCGAAACGGCGCCGCTGTTTGCCTTACCGCCAAAACTGCTGGCGCTCGTCAAGTGGCTGCCGCATTACTTCTTTCCTTGGAATGCGATCTTCGCGGCGTCGGCCGTCGTCTATTGGGCCTGGGTGATCCCGCCGGTCGAGGCGATGCAGAGCTTGAGCGTCGGCTGGATCGCCTGGCTCTATGCGGTCAACGCGGTTTGCGTCTTCTTCTTCTACGGCGCTTTCGAGCTGCATCTCTATGTGCTGAAACGGCAGGAAAACCGGTTCAAGTACAACGGCAAGTTTCCGGCCGAGCAGAAGAGCAAAGCCTTCTGGTTCGAAAGCCAGAATCTCGACAACATCCTGCGCACGTTCCTCTCAGGCGTGACGATCTGGACCGCCGTCGAAGTCGCCATGCTCTGGGCCTACGCCAATGGCTATGCGCCGTGGCTGAGCTTCGCGGACAATCCCTGGACGCTCGCGCTCGTCGCATTGGTGGTGCCTGTTATCCACGAGTTCCATTTCTTCTGCATCCACCGGCTCATCCACACGCCGCTGCTCTACAAGTGGGTGCATTCGGTCCACCACAATTCGGTGAACCCGTCGCCCTGGTCGTCGCTGTCGATGCATCCGGTCGAGCACCTGCTCTACTTCGCCACCGCCTTCTATCACCTGATCCTGCCGTCCAACCCGATCCTGATGCTTTACCAGCTGCACTACGCGGGCTTCGGTGCCATTCCCGGCCATGTCGGCTTCGACAAGGTCGAGGTCGGTGAAGAGACGCTCGTCGATAGCCACGCCTATGCGCATTACCTGCACCACAAGTATTTCGAGGTGAATTACGGCGACGCCCTGATCCCGCTCGATCGCTGGTTCGGCACCTGGCACGACGGCTCCAAGGAGGGCGAGGCGCGGATGCAGGAGCGCTACCGCAAACGCAAGGAAAAACTCGCAGCCCGCAAGGCACGCAACACCATCGGGGAGGCAGCAGAATGAGCAACGTGATCACCTGGGTACCAGCCTGCAAGCTGGACGATATCGAACAGGAAGGGGCGATCCGCTTCGACCATGGCGGCCGAACCTACGCCGTCTACCGCGGTCCCGACGATAGCGTCTATTGCACCGCCGGGCTCTGCACCCACGAGGCCGTTCACCTCGCTGATGGCCTCGTCATGGACTACGAGGTGGAATGTCCCAAGCATTCCGGCGCCTTCGATTATCGCACCGGTGAAGCCATCAGGCTTCCGGCCTGCGAGAATCTCAAGACCTATCCCGCCGAAATCGTCGACGGCGAGGTTCGTGTGGCGCTCGGCTAAGGCCACCACGCAAGCATTGATCAGGCCCATCGGGCCTCCGGAATGCGATCGGGTGATCCGGCACCCTCGGGAGGAAATCATGAAATCCATGTACCTGGCGGCAGCACTTGCCGCCTTGATGGGAAGTGCTGCCTCGGCGGAGACGATCGGCGTCTCGATGCAGAGCTTCGACAACAACTTCCAGACGCTGCTGCGTGAGGGCATCAATGCCCGCGCTGCCGAAGTCAACGGCGCCACCGTTCAGATCGAAGACGCACAGACCGACATCTCCAAGCAGCTCAACCAGGTGAACAATTTCATCGCGGGCGGCGTCGACGCGATCATCATGACGCTGACGGATACCTCGGCCGCCCCCGGCATCAGCGAAGCCGCTGAGAAGGCCGGTATTCCGCTCGTCTATCTCAATCTAGAGCCGGATAACCTCGGCAAGCTGCCGGAAAAGCAGGCCTATGTCGGCTCGAAAGAAACGGACTCCGGCAGATTGGGCGCGGAAGCTGCCTGTTCGCTGCTGAAGGAAAAGGGCAAGGCCAGTGATGCGCAGGTCTATATCCTGATGGGAGACCTTGCTCACCAGGCCTCGCGCGACCGCACCTCGGCGTTCAAGGAAACGCTCGCTGCCGGCGACTGCAAGGGTGCGACGGTTGCCGACGAGCAGTCGGCCGCCTGGACGCGCACCAACGCGATGGATCTCACCACCAACTGGATCACCGCCGGACAGCCGATCGACGTGGTCTTTGCCAACAATGACGAAATGGCGATCGGCGCCATCCAGGCGCTGAAGGCCGCCGGTGTATCGATGGACGACGTGATCGTCGTTGGCATCGACGCGACCCAGGACGGGCTTGCCGCCATGGCCGCCGGCGACCTCGACGCAACCGTATTCCAGAACGCCAAGGGGCAATCGGCTAGCGCCGTCGACACGGCCGTCTCGCTGGTGCGCGGTGAAAGCGTCAAAAAGAACGTCTGGGTTCCCTTCGAGCTCGTTACGCCGAAAAACATGGCCGATTACGCGGCGCGCAACTGATCCTCCTCCTGCATGTTTCCTTAATCGTCGCCGATTGAAGCACAGAAACATGCAGGAATTCAGAGTTTTACAGCGACCTTTGCGCGTCTGAACGGATGCGCGGCGCTGTGGGCCGGCGCACTTCTCCTGCCTGCACCGGCCACCTTTTTGAACGGGCTGACAAATCTTGCGTGCGGTTTTGCGACCGCCCCGCACGTCAACGCATGATCTACGGAGCAAGCCATGGATCGCATCGTCATAATCGGCGCCGGGGAATCCGGCACGCGCGCGGCCTTTGCCCTGCGTGAAACTGGCTTTGCCGGCAGCGTCACGCTCATCGGCACGGAACCGCATCTGCCCTATGAGCGGCCACCGTTGTCGAAGCCGCTCAATGGCGCCGTACAGATGAAGCCGATCTGCGGCGCTGAGGCGCTGGAGGCCGCCGGTATCGACTACCGGCAAGGTGTTTCTGCATCCCGACTGGATGCCGGTGACCGCTCCGTCACCTTGAGCGATGGCCGGACGCTCACCTATGACAAGCTGTTGCTCGCCACCGGCGCCCGTCCGAGGCGCCTCGCTTGCATAGGGGCCGAGCGCGCACTGGATTTCCGCACCTACGCCAATGCGGCGGCGATCTTCGCCCGTGCCGAAGCCGGCAGACACGTTGCGATCATCGGCGGTGGACTGATCGGCATGGAGCTTGCGGCGGTGCTGCGCGGCAAGGGCATCATGGTTAGCGTTATCGAAATGGCGCCGAAGCCGCTCGGTCGCGCGGTGCCGCCGCGTTTTGCCGCGAAGCTTCATGCCCGGCATCAGGATGAGGGCGTCACCTTCCATCTGGGGCAGGGGATCGCCGAAATCACCGGTGATGCGGTTGTTCTTTCCGACGGCACTCCGGTGCCGGCCGATATCGCCGTCGCCGCCATCGGCGTCCAGCCGGATACAGCACTCGCGGAGGCGGCGGGGCTTGCCGTCGGCAACGGTATCCTGACGGATGGCTATCTGCGCACCAGCGATCCGAACATCTATGCATCAGGCGATTGCGCCGCCGTGGCCCAGCCGGGTGGCGGGTATGTGCGCTTCGAAAGCTGGCGCAATGCACGCACCCAGGCCGAGGTCGCGGCCCTCAACATGGCCGGCGGCAAGGAGGCTTTTTCTGCCATCCCCTGGTTCTGGACCGATCAATACGATCTCGGCCTGCAGGTGGCGGGCCTGCCCCATCCGGACCATCAAAGCGTGACACGCCAGCTCGATGGTGGCGAACTCGAATTCTACCTCGATGGCGGGCGTCTCGTCGCCGCCGCTGGCCTCGGTTTCGGCAATGGTCTCGCCAAGGATATCAAGCTCTCGGAAATGCTGATTGCTGCCGGCGTCAGTCCCGATCCGGGAGCGCTCGCCGACGCCAGCGTGAACCTCAAGGCGCTGCTCAAAAGTGCCAGGGCCGCCTGATGCAGAAGCTGCTTGTCTTTCAATCGCTCTGGGCGATGGAGCGCCGGCATGCGGACGGCTTTGAGCGCAGTCTCGAAGAGAACATCGCAATGATCGTCGAGGCCGGGTTCGACGGCATCAGCGCGCATTATACCAATCGTCGCGATGTCGAGCACCTCAATGCCGTGATCCGCGGAACGGGCTTGAAGATCGAGGGCGTCTGTTTTCCTCGAAGCGTCGAGGATTTGCGCCTGACGCTGGAACTGGCCTCGGAGTTTCCGGTGAGCCACATCGATCTGCAGGCCGATGTTCGCCCGCGCCGGGTCGAGGATTGCCTGCCGCTGCTTGACGGCTGGGCCAGGCTTGCTGAGGAAATGGATGTTCCCGTCTATATCGAAACCCACCGTCACCGGATCACCAACGACCTCCTCTTCACGCTCGACCTGCTCGACCGGCGGCCCGATCTGCCGCTCTTGGCCGACCTCTCGCACTATCTCGTTGGCCGGGAATTCGCCTTTCCGGTGGAAGACGAAAGCCACGCCCAGATCCAACGCATTCTGCGCAACGCCGGCGCCTTCCACGGCCGTATCGGCTCCTGCCAGCAGATCCAGATCGAGCTTTCCTTTCCCCACCATCTGCCCTGGGTCGCTCTCTTCCGCGAGTGGTGGGACTACGGCTTCCGGCACTGGCGCTCCCACGCTGCCAACGATGCCGAGCTGGTCATGACCTGCGAACTCGGCCCAAGGCCCTATGCCATCACCGACAGGGACGGTAACGATACGACTGATCGCTGGGCCGAGGCGCTTTTGCTTCGCGAGATGGCCTGCGAGATCTGGGCGGAAAGTGCCAATTCCCCGACGGGTGAAGCACGGGATCTGAGGACGCCTGAACTCGTCATGTAACGAAGGACGGCCGGAACGGCAGATTGTGCTCGAGGCCGAGCCAGGGCGGGTTTTCCGCATACATTTCCACGATCAGCGCCTTGATCAGCTCGATGTAACGGGAATTGTCGCCGACCCGATGGTTGAGGATGACGGGTGAGGTCGCCCGCTCGCCCTCGATCATGCGATAGTGCAGGTCGGAGCGGACCTGACGCGCAGAGGACGGGACGATACAAAGTCCGGCATCCGAGGCGACGAGGCCAAGCGCACTCTGGATCTCACGCACCTCATGCACCTCGGCCGGGCGCACATCCTGCGCGTGGAGCAGGCTCAACACGTGATCGGCATAGCTCGGGCGCGGTTCCTTCGGGTAGACGATCAGTTTTTGCCCGGCAACCGCACTCAACGGAAGCGGAGATGTGTCATCGGCAAACGGCGTGCCCTGCGGTATCGCCAAGGCGAGGCGCTCTTCCCGCATGAGGATGCCGGCGACATTGGGATCGTTGTGATGCAGCCGCCCGAAGCCGACATCGATCCGGCCTTCCTTCAGCGCCGCGATCTGCTGCACCGACACCATCTCCAACAGCCGGATATCGAGTTCCGGCGCGTTCTGCCTGAGCTTGCGCACCAGCGTCGGCAGCCCGCCATAGAGCGTGGACGCGACGAAGCCGATCGACAGCACGCGGTTCTGGTTGAGACCGACGCGGCGGGTCGCCTCTACCATCTGTTCCACCCGGCCGAGCACTTGCAGCGATTGTTCGTAAAACAATCGCCCCGCTTCCGTCAGCCGCACCGGCCGGCTCTTGCGGATGATCAGCGGCACGCCCAGTTCTTCCTCAAGAAGCTGGATCTGCCGGCTCAAGGGCGGCTGGGCGATGTGCAGCTGCTCGGCAGCGCGGGTGAAGTTGCGCTCGCGGGCGACGGCGACGAAGTAGCGAAGCTGGCGCAGATCCAATGTTACAGCCCCCATTTTCCTACCGTTGCGGTATGTTGCAGTGCGGCAAGCGCATGAATGCGCGTAATCTTTGCCATACTATACCGTCAAGGTATCATAGGTAACCTATTTGGTGTTGGACGTCACCCGCTGCGTGGGCGCACATTCAGGTCATGAACACGACCCTTGCACCCATCGCCCCGACAGCAGCCCTCTTCCCCGTGATCGAACGGGTCGAGACCATGCTGGTCGACCTGCCGACCATCCGGCCGCACAAGCTGTCGGTCGCGACCATGACCGGCCAGACGCTGATGCTGGTGAAGGTCCATTGCAGCGACGGAACGGTCGGCATTGGCGAGGGTACGACGATCGGCGGGCTTGCCTATGGCGGCGAGAGCCCGGAAAGCATGAAGCTTGCGATCGATACCTATTTTGCGCCTGTCATGGTCGGTGAGGACGCGACCCACGTGAAGGCGCTGATGGCGCGCATCGGCAAGGCGATCAAGGAAAACCGTTTCGCCAAGAGCGCGGTGGAAACGGCGCTGCTCGACGCCCATGGAAAGCGCCTGGGTCTGTCGATCAGCGAACTGCTCGGCGGGGCACTGCGCAAGCGCCTGGCGGTCGCCTGGACGCTGGCGTCGGGTGACACGGCCAAGGATATCGCCGAGGCCGAGAAGATGCTCGAGCTACGCCGTCATCGGATCTTCAAGCTGAAGATCGGTGCCAGGCCGCTGAAGGACGATATCGCCCATGTGGCGGCGATCAAGAAGGCGCTCGGCGAGCGCGGCGCGGTGCGCGTCGACGTCAACATGGCCTGGAGCGAATTTGAGGCCGCCTACGGCATGGCAGCGCTCGCCGATGCCGGATGTGAACTGGTCGAGCAGCCGGTGGCTTCGACCGCAGCGCTCGGTCGCCTCGTCCGCCGTTTCCCGCTGGCGCTGATGGCCGACGAGTCCCTCACCGGACCCGAGAGCGCCTTCGAGATCGCCAAGACCAAGGGGGCCGACGTCTTCGCGGTCAAGATCGAACAGAGCGGAGGTCTGTTCAATGCGCAGCGCGTGGCGGTCATCGCCGATGCCGCGGGCATTGAACTCTATGGCGGCACGATGCTGGAAGGTGGTGTCGGCACAGTGGCGTCAGCCCACGTGTTTTCCACCTTCGCCAAGCTGCAATGGGGCACGGAGCTCTTCGGTCCGCTGCTTTTGACCGAGGAAATTCTGGCGACGCCGCTCGACTACAGCGACTTCGAGCTGACGGTGCCGGATGCTCCAGGGCTCGGGATCGAACTCGATGAAGATCGGCTGAAATTCTTCGCGCGCGACGGGCTGCGCAAGACGATCAGCGTTGCGAAGTAAGGACTGAGCCATGCTGTTTCACGTCAGAATGGATGTTCGCATTCCCCACGATCTGCCTGCCGAGCAGGCGGCGGAGATCCTCGCCCGGGAAAAGGCCTATTCGCAACAGCTGCAGCAGAGCGGCAAGTGGCGGCATATCTGGCGGATCGCCGGGCAGTACGCGAACTACAGCGTCTTCGACGTGAAGGACAATGCCGAGCTGCACGAGATCCTCTCGGGGCTGCCGCTGTTCAAGTTCATGCAGATCGAGGTCACGCCGCTGCTTCGGCACCCATCCTCGATCCGCGAGGACGATAGCTGAGAATTTGTGCGTGCCGCGGCCGGGAGGTTTGGCAAGCGGCTTGAGCTTCAAGACAATCCAAGTGGAGGAATTGATATGAACGTGAAGATTTTCGACAAGCCGGAGACTCAAGCTTTCCTGAAGGTTCTCAGCGGCCTCGACAAGGACGGCGGCAACCCGCGTGTCAAAGAGATCGTGCACCGGCTGATGTCTGACCTGTTCAAGGCGATCGACGATCTCGACATCACCCCGGACGAATACTGGACCGGTATTGCCTGGCTGAACGAGATCGGCGCTGCCGGCCAGGCCGGCCTGATCTCGCCCGGCCTCGGCCTCGATCACTTCCTCGATGAACGTCTCGACGCGATCGACGAAGCGCTCGGCATCGAGAATCAGACGCCGCGCACCATCGAAGGTCCGCTCTATGTCGCCGGCGCACCGGCCTCGGAAGGCTTCGCCCGTCTCGACGATGGCCGCGACACCAATGGCCAGACGCTGATCATGCACGGCACCGTCTATGATGCCGACGGCCAGCCGCTGAAGGGCGCGACGGTCGAAGTCTGGCACTGTGACACCCGCGGTTTCTATTCGCACTTCGACCCGACCGGCCTGCAGGCGCCGTTCAACATGCGCCGCACGATCGTCACCGACGCCAAGGGCTGTTACAAGTTTCAAAGCATCGTGCCGCACGGCTACGGCGTGCCTCCGGGAAGCCCGACAGAGCAGCTGCTTTCCGCCCTTGGCCGTCACGGCCAGCGCCCGGCCCACATCCATTTCTTCATCAGCGCCGATGGGCACCGCAAGCTGACGACCCAGATCAACATCGCCGGCGACCCGCTGGTCAACGACGACTTCGCCTATGCGACGAGGGATGGCTTGGTGCCTGACGTCACCGAGCGGACCGACGAGGCGAGCATCAAGGCGAACAACCTCTCCGGCCCCTTCGCCGAGATCGAATTCGACATCCATCTCACCTCACTGGTGAACGGCGTCGACAACCAGATCAACGAGCAGCGTAAGCGCGCTGCCGCCTGATCACCTCTGCGGCGGCCGACTGAGCCGCCGCCCCCTGACATCAGACATTGTTGCAATCGCTAGAGCCGAGCACGGATCAGCCGTTTGCGGGAGAAGAACCATGTCCGCCGTTATCGACAAAGCCCAAGCCCTCGACGACCTGCTCGCCACCGCGGTCGAGGACGATCATGAGGCCGGCACGTTCCGCTGCCGCCGCGACATCTTCACCAGCGAAGACCTCTTCGAGCTGGAGATGAAGCACATCTTCGAGAGCAACTGGGTCTATCTCGCCCACGAGAGCCAGATCCCCGAGAACAACGACTATTACACCACCTATATCGGCCGGCAGCCGGTTGTCGTCACCCGTGACAAGACGGGCGAACTGCACGCCGTCATCAATGCCTGTGCCCATCGCGGCGCCATGCTCTGCCGGCGCAAGCACGGCAACAAGGGCAGCTTCACCTGTCCCTTCCACGGCTGGACCTTCTCCAACACCGGCAAGCTCCTGAAGGTGAAGGACGAGAAGACGACGCAGTATCCGCCGCAGTTTGCCAAAGACGGTTCGCACGACCTGAAGCGCGTTGCCCGTTTCGAGAGCTATCGCGGCTTCCTGTTCGGCAGCCTCAATCCTGATGTCACCTCGCTCGAGGACTATCTCGGCGAAACGAAAGTCATCATCGACCAGATCGTCGACCAGGCGCCTGACGGTCTCGAGGTACTGCGCGGCAATTCCTCCTATATCTACGACGGAAACTGGAAGCTGCAGATGGAGAACGGCTGCGACGGCTATCACGTCAGCTCCGTTCACTGGAACTATGCCGCCACTATGGGCCGGCGCAACGAGGAGGGCACAAAGGCGGTCGATGCCTCGAGCTGGAGCCGCTCGATTGCCGGCGTCTACGGTTTCGACAACGGCCACATCCTGCTCTGGACCAACACCATGAACCCGGAGGTCCGGCCGATCTACAGCCACCGCGAGGAGATCAAGGCGCGCGTCGGCGAGGTGCAGGCGGATTTCATCGTCAACCAGACCCGCAATCTCTGCCTCTATCCGAACGTCTTCCTGATGGACCAGTTCAGCACGCAGATCCGCGTCACCCGTCCGATCAGCGTCGACAAGACCGAGATCAGCATCTTCTGCTTCGCGCCGAAGGGTGAAAATGCGGCCGATCGCACGCTGCGCATCCGCCAATACGAAGATTTCTTCAATGTCTCCGGCATGGGCACGGCCGACGATCTCGAGGAGTTCCGCGCCTGCCAGCAGGGTTACGCCGGCATCACCGCGCTCTGGAACGATCTCTCTCGCGGTGCGCCGCTCTGGATCGACGGTCCGGATGAGAACGCCAGGCGCATGGGCATCGCACCGTTGCTCTCGGGCGAGCGCAGCGAAGACGAAGGCCTCTTTGTCCGCCAGCACGAATATTGGGCGAAGGTGATGCGCACAGCACTTGCCTCCGAAAAGCAGGGAGCGGTCGCATGACGATCTCCTATGACACCGCCTGCGCCTTCCTCTATCGCGAAGCGCGCCTGCTCGACGACCGGCAATGGGACGAATGGCTGACCTGCTATGCGCCGGACGTCAGCTACTGGATGCCGGCCTGGGACGACGACGATCAGTTGACCGAAGATCCGCAGTCGCAGATCTCGCTGATCTATTACCCGAGCCGCGATGGCCTGGAAGATCGCGTCTTTCGCATCAAGACCGAACGCTCTGGAGCGTCCACGCCGGAGCCGCGCACAAGCCACAACGTCACCAATGTCGAGCTTGTGGCCGATCGCGGCGAGGAGGCGGACTTCCGCTACAACTTCCACACGCTCAACCACCGCTACAAGGTCACCGACCACTTCTTCGGGACCATGTTCGTCACGCTCCGCAAGAGCGGCAGTGAACTGCTGATCTCACGGAAGAAGATCGTGTTGAAGAACGACTACATCCGCCAGGTCATCGACGTCTACCACATCTGACGGCCGTCGCCTGACAGGAATGGGAGGAACAACCATGGCCAGCTACAGGATCGCTTTGAATTTCGAGGACGGCGTCACCCGCTTCGTCGAATGCAGGGACGATGAGAAGGTGCTCGACGCCGCCTTCCGCAACAAGATCAACCTGCCGATGGACTGTTCGGACGGGGTTTGCGGCACCTGCAAGTGCCGCGCCGAAAGCGGCGCCTACGACCTCGGCGACGACTTCATCGACGATGCGCTGACAGCGGACGAGGCGGCAAGCGGACTGGTGCTGACCTGCCAGATGAAGCCGTCGAGCGACTGCGTCATCGCGGTGCCGACGACAGCAGCGGCCTGTAAGACCGGACAGCAGAAGTTTACGGCGAGTGTGGCAAGCGTCGTCCCGCACAACGATGCGGCGATCGTGCTCGAACTGGATATCGAGGGCGCTGCAGCGCCGGCCTTTCTGCCGGGGCAGTACGTCAACATCGACGTGCCCGGCAGCGGCCAGAGCCGTTCCTATTCCTTCTCCTCGGCATCGGGCGAGACGCGCGTCGGCTTCCTGATCAAGAAGATCCCGGGCGGGCTGATGAGCACGTGGCTGGAACACGCCGAAGTCGGCACGAAACTGGAATTGACCGGGCCGCTCGGCAGTTTCTATCTGCGCGAGGTTCAGCGCCCCCTGCTCTTCCTCGCCGGTGGCACCGGTCTTGCGCCATTCCTGTCGATGCTTGAGGTTCTGGCCCGCACCAACCCGGAGCAGAAAGTGCATCTGATCTACGGCGTCACCCGCGACCTCGATCTGGTGCTTGTCGACGAGATCGAAGCCTATACCAAGCGGCTTGCCAACTTCACCTTTGACACGGTGGTGGCGGATGTCGCCTCCAGCCATCCGCGCAAGGGCTGGGTGACCCAGCACATGCCCGAGGACGTGCTGAACGGCGGCGATGTCGACGTTTATCTCTGCGGCCCGCCGCCTATGGTGGACGCAGTGCGCAAGCATCTCGACGACACCGGCGTAAGGCCCAACAGTTTCCACTATGAGAAGTTCACGCCCAATGCGGTGGCGAAGGAGGCAGCATGACCTCCGCTCGTTTCGAAGGACGGTTTGCCGGCAAGGCAATCGTCGTCACCGGTGCCGCGCAAGGGATCGGCCGCGCCGTGGCGCTGCGTGCCGTGGCTGAAGGCGGCAAGGTTCTCTTTGTCGACCGCGCCGATTTCGTGTCCGAGGTGGCGGCGGAGGCCGGCAGTGAATGGGCGGCTGCCTTCGTAGCCGATCTTGAAACGCACGAGGGGGCAGCCGCAGCAATGCACTTTGCCGCGGAAAAATTCGGCGGCATCGACATCCTGATCAACAATGTCGGCGGCGCCATCCGCATGCGTCCCTTTGCCGAATTCGAACCGGTGCAGATCGATGCAGAGATCCGCCGCTCGCTGATGCCGACCCTCTACTGTTGCCATGCGGTGCTGCCGCATCTCTTTGCCCGCGGTGGCGGCACCATCGTCAACGTGTCGTCCAATGCCACACGCGGCATTCACCGCGTGCCCTATTCGGCGGCCAAGGGCGGCGTCAATGCCATCACCCAGTCGCTGGCGATGGAGCTTGCCGACCGCAACATCCGCGTCGTTGCCACAGCACCGGGCGGAACCGAGGCGCCGCCGCGCCGCATCCCGCGCAATGCCGAAGGCGACAATGAGGCCGAGAAGGCCTGGATGGGCGACGTCGTCGCCCAGGTGAAGCAGTCGAGCTTCATGAAACGCTACGGCAGCATCGAAGAGCAAGCGGCGCCGATCCTGTTCCTGGCCTCCGACGAGGCCTCCTACATCACCGGCAGTGTTCTGCCGGTCGCCGGCGGCGATCTCGGCTGACGGACCTTTTTCAACGCGCTAACACCTGGGGAGGAGATGATGCGCACGATCGATGTGAATGAAGCAATTGACGGGAGCCCGCTTGGGAGCTTCCAGTGGATGGTGGTAGTGCTCTCGGCGCTGCTGTTGATCGTCGACGGTTACGACGTCTTCGTCGCCGGCACGGTGCTGCCGACGCTGATTGCCGAATGGGGCCTGAGCAAGCCGCAGGCCGGCGCGCTGCAGGCCTGGGCGCTGTTCGGCATGATGTTCGGGGCGCTGATCTTCGGCCCGCTCGCCGACCGGATCGGCCGCAAGAAGGGAATCGCCATCAGCTTCCTGCTGTTTACGCTCTCAACCCTTTTGACCGGCTTTGCCAATTCGCCGGAGCAATTCAAGATCTTCCGGTTCTTCGCCGGTCTCGGCTGCGGCGGCTTGATGCCGAATGCGGTGGCGCTGATGAACGAATATGCGCCGAAGCGTCTGCGCGGCACGCTGGTGGCGCTGATGTTCTCCGGCTATTCCGTCGGCGGCATGGTCGCTGCCGGCCTCGGTATCGGCCTCATCCCGTCCTATGGCTGGAAGCCGATGTTCTTCATCGCCGCCGTGCCGCTGCTCCTCTTGCCAGTGATCCTCTGGAAGCTGCCGGAATCGCTCGGCTTCCTTATCCGCCAGGGCAAGCAGGAAGAGGCCAAACGCATCTATGCCAAGATCGATCCGAACGCGCGTCTCGGTACCACCGACAGGCTGGTCTTCTCCGAGAGGAAGGGGGCCTCGGCATCGGTGCTGGAACTCTTCCGCCATCAGCGGACCCTGCGCACCGTGATGCTCTGGGTCGCATTCTTCTGCTGCCTACTGCTCGTCTATCTCTTGTCGTCCTGGCTGCCGAAGGTGCTGCAGGAAGCTGGCTATGCCGAGAAGGCGAGCCTGCTCAGCCTGTTCTCGCTGAATTTCGGCGGCATGGTCGGCGCCATTGCCGGCGGTTGGCTCGGTGACCGCTTCGGCCTGCCCAAGGTGGTGGTCGGTTTCTTCGTTGCCGCCGCCTTCTCGATCGCGCTGATCGGCTTCAATCCGCCGACGGGTGTCCTGTTTCTGATGGTCTTTGTTGCCGGCGCCACCACGATCGGCACGCAGATCCTGCTCTATGCCAGCGTGGCGCAGCTCTACAACCTGTCGGTTCGCTCCACCGGTTTGGGCTGGGCCTCCGGTGTCGGTCGCATCGGCGCGATCGTCGGCCCGACGCTCGGCGGCGTGCTCCTGGCGCAGGAGCTTCCGCTGCAGCAGAACTTCGCGATCTTCGCCGTACCGGCGGCGATCTCGGCTGTCGCCATGCTGGTCTTCGCGGTCAGCAACGCCCGCCGCGTGGAGATCGCGCGACTGGCGGCGGCATAGATCGAGGCGAGGCGGCCGGGCCGCGAAGGGATCGGTTGCCGCCCCTTGAGCGCGCGCTGTCGATATCTACCTATTGCAGCGCGCGTACCACCCGAGGCGCGATGTTGCGCCAAGAACGACAAAGCCGCCATTGCTGGCGGCTTTCCCGATTGGAGTTCCTGTTTCATGGCCTATCTCGACTTGTCCAGCCATCGCCTTCACTACCGCATCGAAGGCGACCAGAGCGGCAACGCGCCCTGGCTGCTCTTCTGCAATTCGCTCGGCACCGACCTCTCCATGTGGGATGCGCAGATCGCCGATCTGTCGCCCCATTTCCGCGTGCTGCGCTACGATCGCCGCGGTCATGGCCAGTCCTCGGCGCCGCCGCCGCCCTATGCGCTCTCCGACCTCGGCCAGGATGTGCTCGCGCTCATGGATGGCCTGGGGATCGAGCGGACACATTTCTGCGGCCTGTCGATCGGGGGCCTGACCGGACAATGGCTAGGTATCCATGCCGGCAAACGTTTCGACAAGATCGTGCTCTGTGCCACGGCGGCGCGGATCGGGACGCCCGAGAGCTGGGCCACCCGCATCGACAGCGTTCGGGCGGACGGTCTCGCAGGGCTCGCCGCGGCCACGGCAGAACGCTGGTTCAGCCCGCAGTTTGCAGCCAGCCATGCAGAAGCCGTCGATCGCATTCTGGGCGCCTTCACCGCCACCTCGACGGACGGCTACATCGGTGGCTGCACCGCGCTCGCGGGCGCGGATCTGGAGGAGATCGTAGCGATTGCCAACCCCGTGCTCGCCATCTCCGGCAACGGCGATCCGGTATGCCCGCCGGCGGACCTCGAATATATCGCCGCCCGGGTGCAGCGAGGCCGGCACCTGTCGCTGCCTGGTCGGCATATCGTCAATATCGAGTCGGCAAAGGCCTTCAATTCGGAGCTTCTCGACTTCCTTCGGCCATAGGTGCCGCGCAGATCCGTCACTTGATCGGAACGAGCGGCGACGGCTTCGCCGACGGTGCCAGTCGCAAGCTCAGACGTGGCTCCGAACAATCCTGAAAGCGGTCAATCATGAAGGCGGCGACCAACGTCCAGGCGGGCCGCGTCAGCCATCGAGCCAGGCGGCCAGACTGTCAAGCGTCTGCAGCCCGTACTCCACCGCGCCGAAGTCGATGACCGCTTGGCGGCGCTCGCGACTTGGGTGAAGCTGGCGCAGGGTCAGCACGGTCTTGCCGTCGGCCTGTTCATCGAAAGTAATCGTCATATAGAAGCGATCGGGGTCGTCGGGCTCAGCAGTGCCATAGTCCACTACGATCAATTCGTTGGGCACGATCTTCAGGAAGCGCATCAGACTGGGGAAGCGCTGCTGCCGACCATCAAACTCGCCCACCATGTCGAAGCGCCATACCCCGCCCTCACGGATGTCAGCCTCATGGTTCTCGATGCTGAAGCCAGCCGGGCCATACCATTGTGCCAGCGCTTGCGGGTCCATCCAGGCGGCGAAAACCTTTTGTCGCGGGTGCTTCAGCACCTTGACCAAAACGATTTCGCGGTCGGGCGACCAGGTCTCAAAAATCGGTTCCATTGCCGTTCCCTACGTCTTGTCCAGATAGGCTTCCAATCGGTCGAGCCGTTCGGCCCAACGTCGTCGCTCCGCTTCCATCCAGGTTGCCGCCTCTTCGAAGCGCCCCCGCTCCAGTCGACACCAGCGGCTGCGGCCACGTTTCTCGCTTGCGATAAGTCCGCAATCTTCAAGCACCTTGAGGTGCTGGGCGAAGGAGGGCAGTGCCATGTCGAAGGGCTCGGCAAGGACACTCACGGGCATCTCCCCGTCCGCAAGCCGTGAAACAACGGCGCGGCGCGTCGGGTCGCTGAGTGCATGGAAGGCAAGGTCAAGCGGGGTCGAATGATAGGGCATGCGCCACACTAAAGCGGACCGCGCACGCGCGTCAATGATAATAAGGTACTTGCCTTTGTATTCGGGTGAAATTAATAAGGCATCTACCTTACCATTAGGAGAGGCCAATGTCAGTTCGTGTCGATCTCAACATTTCCCTGGACGGTTTCGCGACAACCACAGATCAGACCCCGGACAATCCGTTTGGCGCTGATTGGCCGCGTCTGGTTGCCGCCTATGCTGCGACCCGAACGATGCGGGAGCGCGTGTTCAAGGACACGTCCGGAGCGGGCACCACGGGCGTCGATGAGCAATATGCGCAGTCATACTTCTCAAACATCGGTGCTGAGATTATGGGCGCCGCCATGTTTGGATTTCACGCTCACCCAAACGATCCCGACTGGCGCGGCTGGTGGGGGGAAGAACCTCCGTTTCGCGTCCCGGTCTTCGTGCTCACGCACAAGCCGCGGCCTCCGATCGAGATGGCCGGAGGCACCACATTTCATTTTCTGAACACGTCCCTTGCCGATGCACTCCAGCAGGCGACGAGCGCCGCGGACGGTAAGGATGTCCGTATTGGCGGCGGACCCACGGTCGTGCGCGCCTATCTCAAGGCAGGCCTTGTCGATAGCTTGCATGTGGCAATCACACCCATCCTGCTCGGGCGGGGTATCCGTCTTTGGGACGATCTGCGCGGGTTGGAGGCCGGCTACACCGTCAAGGCAGAAACGGCCGAGAGTGGGACCGTCCACCTCACGTTTCAGCGCTAGCAGCGGACCAGAGCGATGGCAGCTTCTCGTCTCCTCGGACGATGCCATCTCTCCGGGCAAGACCGAAATCGAACAGACCGAGCGCAGGGCGACGCGTGTCATCGCCCTGTGGCCAGTATGACGATGCTATCGATCCGCCAGTGTTTTCTGCAGGGCCTCACGGGCAAGCTTGGCGATATCCGCATGGATCTCCACGCGAGGCCGTTCCGTCGGTTCGCAGATCGGATCGACCTCGCCGAAGGATTTAAGCAGTTCGGCAGCGCCGTCCTTGCATATCGGCAGGAAGCTGAAGTGGTCCGCTCCGGCGACCGTGGCATAGGAGCCCTTCGGCGTCAGCGCCGCCAGCGGCTCGGAAGCGACCGCAAGCGGGATCGTCTCCTTGCTGCCGAGATTGATGAAATGCATCGGGATCGCGATCGCCTTGAGGCTGTCTTCCACATAGGCCTGGGCGAGGCCGGGGTCGACGAGTACGGCGCCTTTGATCCGAGGATCCCGGTTCGACTGCTCGAAACGCGCCTTGTCGACGGTGCGAAGATCGAGCTTGTCGACGTCGACCGGCGTGTCGTCGACATAGCCCCTGCCGCCGACGAACCAGGCGCAATCCCACTTGCCGTAGCTGTCGCAGTAGCCGGCATAGGCCTCGAGGCTCGCTCTTGCCCCTGAAATCTCCATGGCGGTCGAGCCGCCGAGAGAGAATCCGAGGACGGCGATCCGCCCGGGGTCGATTGCAGCGCTCCATTGCGGATCCCGGGTGAACGTGTCGATCAATGCCGAGAGGTCGGCCGTCCTTTCCCAAAGCTTCGGCGTGTTGGCAGGCGTCGAGTCGCCGCTGGTGGTGCCGGGATGGTTGGGGCCGGCGACGATGAAGCCGGCCGCCGCGAGCTCGGCCGCAAGCCAGCTCATCGCCTCGACGCGGCCGCCCGAACCATGGGACAGAACCACCAGCGGATACCGGCCCTCGCGCAAGGGGGCGTTCTTCGATGCGGGCGATCCCTCGAAGATGCGATTGTCGCCGACAAGCACCGGCTCACCGCCGGCTTTGGCGGGATACCAGACGGTGACGGCGAGTTGGCGTTCCCGCTTCGGTGCGGCAACGTCGATCTCGCGGACGCCGACGTCATCGGCTTGCGCCGAGGCGGCCAGGCTCAGAAGGAAGGCAGCGGCGGGAATGAACTGGAGGAGGGGCATTGGGCATCTCGCTGTGTTGGAAAAGACGGCCGATCGTCACCGACGCCCCGCTTGTCCGCGTCCTCGATCGCGATTGAGGTCGTCCCGAATCGCGATCTGGGCAATGATCCGCCCATCGAAATGCCTGCTTGCCGCTCGCCTGCCTGCCGTTTGTCTGCCCGCCTTTGTCTGCCCGCCTTTGTCTGAAGGACATGCCTTGATCTTTCTGCCGCTCCCGTTCGTCGTCGCCTTGCTGCTTCTTATCCTGCTTGCGTTCATGCTGCATGGCGACGAGCCAGGGCGGCGCAACCGGCCGTTCCTCGCTCTGGTGGCGCTCTGTGCGCTCCAGTCGGTGATCGTCGGGCTGCGTTGGGGCTATGACGTCACTGCGTTGAAGTTTGCGCTGCCGGTGCTTGCGAGCGGTGTGCCGCCGCTGGTGCTTGCGAGTTTCCACAGCCTGATCCGCAGAGACGAGCGCAGTGCTGCTGCGGCGGGGTGGGTCCATGCGGCGCCGACGATCGGTATGTTCGCGCTCGTGCTGTTCGCGCCGCGCTACATCGATTTCGCCTTGATCGTCGAATATGTCGGATACGCGCTGGCGCTCCTGAACCTGGCGCGCGTCGGTACGGATGCGCTGGAGGAAGCGCGCTTCGAAGGTGCGGCCGCGGCGCACCGCGCCTTGCTCATTGCCGCGTTCTCGCTCTGCCTTTCGGCGCTCTTCGATCTTGCGATCCTTCTGGATTTCGAATGGACGAGGGGCGCGAATATCGGCCTCATCGTCAGTAACGCGAACTTGCTGGGCCTGCTCTTCATCGGGCTGACAGCCATGGTCGCGGACCGTGCGCGTGCGCTTCCGGCCGCCGGCGCGGTCACCGACGAGGATCCTGTTGCAAAGCCGCAGGACCGCGAAATCCTCGACAGGATCGATCAACTGCTCGTCAGTCAGAAACTGGCCCGCGACGAAAACCTCACCTTGTCACGTCTGGCGCGGCGCGCGGGCCTGCCCGCCCGGCAGATATCGACCGCCGTCAATCGGCTGGCGGGCAAGAACGTCTCGCAATACATCAACGATATCCGGATTGCTGAGGCCTGCCGGCTGTTGCGCGAAACCGACATGTCGGTGACCGCGGCCATGCTGGAATCCGGCTTTCAGACGAAATCGAATTTTAATCGCGAGTTTCGCCGCGTCACCGACTTGAGCCCCGTCGCCTGGCGCGAGCAGAACCGGACCGGAGCGCTTGCCGCCTGACTGATGCCATGGCGATGCCCGGCCGCGGTGCGGCCGGGCTGGTTGGAGGCAAGGTGTGCGGTGACGTACTTGCGACGGTTACTGCTGGTCTGCGGCATTGTCGCCGATCGTGATCGCAACATCCTTCGTCTTGCCGGTCCGCCATAGGCTCAGGTTCTTCGAGGTGCCGGGCGAGAGGTCGGCGACCATGCGCGACAGGTCACGCGGCGACTTCACCGGGTTGCCGCCAAGCGCGATGATGATGTCGCCGGCCTTGATGCCGGCCTTGGCGGCGGGCGTTCCGCCATTGACGCCGGCAACGAGCGCGCCCTCCGGCTGGGCAAGGCCGATGGCGTCGGCGATATCAGCCGTGACCGGCTGTATCTGCACGCCGATGAAGCCGTGCTGGATCGAACCATCCTTCATCAATTCAGTGACGACCTTCTGCGCCTGGTCCGAGGGGATGGCGAAGCCGACGCCGACGCT
This sequence comes from Ensifer sp. Root954, assembly GCF_001429005.1. Lineage (NCBI taxonomy): Bacteria > Pseudomonadati > Pseudomonadota > Alphaproteobacteria > Hyphomicrobiales > Rhizobiaceae > Ensifer > Ensifer sp. Root954. The sequence goes on along the minus strand of NZ_LMJM01000001.1, from coordinate 328,953 downwards.
ACCGCCGTTCGGCGAATAGATCGCCGTGTTGATGCCGACCACCTGGCCCTTTGCATCGACCAGCGGTCCGCCGGAATTGCCGTGGTTGATCGGGGCGTCAATCTGGATGAAATCGTCATAGGGACCGCTGTGCAGGTCGCGGCCGCGCGCCGAGACGATCCCCGAGGTGACCGTCGTGCCGATGCCGAACGGGTTGCCGATCGCCAGCACCTGGTCGCCAACCCGCAAGGTGTCGGAATCACCCCAGGCAACTGTTGCGAGCGGCTTCGGCGCCGTGATCTTCAGGACCGCGAGGTCGTTCTTCGGGTCGGCGCCGACAAGCTTGGCCGGCACTTGCGTGCCGTCGTCGAGCGTCACCATGATGCTCGATGCCTTGTCGATGACGTGGTTGTTGGTGACGACGTAGCCGTCCGCGGTCACGATGAAACCTGAGCCGAGCGCTTCGGCCCGTTGAGGCTGACGCTGCTCAGGCGCCTGGTCCGGCAAGGGGATGCCCTGATCGTGGAAGAATTGGCGGAATTGTTCGTCGAAGGGCGAGTTTCCGCCCGGTTGCGTCGGTTCGCTCGTGCCCACGTTGTCGGCCTTGATCACGGTCGTCACGGTGACGACCGCCGGCTTGTCTGCCGACACGACCGGCGCGAAGGATCCGCCGGATGTGGCCGGGACTGCAACGGCCGGACTGGCCGCCGCAGCGACCACGTCATGGCCTGTGAAGGCTGCTACGGACAAGGGCGCAATGATGACGGCTGCGCCAAGGAGGGCGGCAGCTCGATACCTCGTGAGAATGTTTGACATGATCCTGTTCCTTTCGCTGCCTGTTTGCCGGACGAACTTGGCCGGACGCAGCCCGAGCCAGGTCGGGTCTGCGGCGCACCGTCGGCCGGCATTGGATTAAGTGGGCGGTCTGGTTGCCGAAGGACCAGGCCCTTGAGCGGGCCCGGCCCCATCGGTTACGGCTCACCCGAAACCGGGTGAGCCTCAACGTGTCGGTCAAGCCATTCGGGCGATGTCGCGGTCGAGATGGCGAACGTCACCCTGGAGCCGGGCGTAGGACTGGGCCGGCAGCATGCCGTGATGGGCGGCGGCGGTCTTGACGGCGTCGGCGCGCACAGCACCGTCTTCGCGTTCAAGCTTCCTGTAGTTTGCTGCCGTCAGCTTGCCCTGTTCGCGGTCGGCGTTGATGCGGTGGTTGTCGACCCGGAGTTCATGCAGGACGTGATCGAGCCGCGTCGATGCCATGTGGGTCGGTGTCCGGTAGACCGGCATGGCCGGGGTTGCCATGTCGTCCTGGGCGAAAATGCCCTGGTAGTAATCGCCGGTATAGGCACCCTTGTCGTTGTCGCGGCCGAAATCGTGGTGATCGGCAGCAAAGGCGGCACCGCTTAAGAGAACGAGGGCGACGGTTGCGATGGTGGTGGTCTTGAAAGGCGAGCGCATGACTGCATCTCCTGAATTGAAGGAAGCGCCGCGCGCTTCCGTTCGAGGCTGTCTCCTATTGTCGCGTCACGGCCGAAGCGGTCGCCGGCAATATTCAGCCTCGAAAATGAAGGTATTACTTCCATGCGCCGCCGTCATGTTAATAACGCGTAATATTTCGGCAAACATCTCCGGAAATCCGCTTCATTAACATTATTTAATAAAGGCCAATTCGCTCCCGATTGACGGATATTCTTTCCCCAAGCGCGTATTGTGGCCCTTTTGCGGCCGCCCGCCCGCGCCTTTTCTAGTCAATCGAGCCTAGGGCTGAGGGCGCGGAGGAGGGAGCTACGATCCAGCATAGTGGGCGCGCGGCCGGATCAGATCGCCGCTGACGACCTGTTCCATCGCGTGCGCGAGCCAGCCGACGGTGCGTGCAAGGGCGAATATCACCATCGGCGCGTCATCGGGTAGATCATAGGCGGCAGCGAGCGCCGCCAGAGAGAAGTCGAGATTGGCCGGTTCTCCGAGCAGTTCCTCGCCGGCCTCGGCCAGCGCGGCATAGAGCGGCGGCACGTCGAAGCTCGACATGATGGCCTTCGCGCGCGGGTCGCCGTCCGGATAGAGCCTGTGGCCGAAAGCCCGGACCACGCCGTCCGAAGACAGCATGGTACGGATCGCCTCGCGCACCCCGCCCACGGCCGCCTGTTCGGCAAGCCGCGTGACGCTCAGCCAGGCGCCGCCGTGCCTGGGGCCGGTGAGGGTGGCAAGACCCGAAAGTGTGGCGGCGGAAAGTGCGGCGCCGGACGACGCGGTGACCCGTGCTGCAAAGGCGGAAACGTTGAGCTCGTGTTCCGCCGTCAGCACCAGGCATCGACGGATCGGCTCCGCCACCTCCGGCCGCTCCCAGCCTTGCGCCAGGCGCTCGTGCAGCGGCACGGTTTCCCGCGACGGCGCAAGCCCGGCGGCAACGGTCGCCAGCACCTCGGCGGCCTCGGCCTTCAGGATGGCGGGCCTGCGTCCGAGCGCCGGCAGGTCGGCTTCGATGCGCCCGGCGAGAAGCGTAAAGGTCGTTGCTAGCCGCGATTGGCTGCTGCCGGGATCGTGCGCTGGAACAACAACCGCCGCCGGTGTCAGCCAGAGCAGGGCGGCGACCTCCTCCAGGGTTGCTGTGGTGGCAAGTTCGATCGCGTTGCTGCCGCGGTAGGAGAGCTGCCCTCCGGCGATGCTGGAGATCGTCGTTGGCAGTACCGGCTCGCCCCAGCGGATCGTCTCGGCCGCCACGACCGCCGCCTGCCGCCTGCCGGCGTGGCGCTCGGCCAGCCGGTGCACGTCGTCGGCCTGGTAGAGGCTGCGGCGCGGGTCGGCAGGGTCGGGCTTGGCGCGAATGCGGCCGCGGCTGACATTGGCATAGAGCGTCTGCCGTTTGCTGCCGAGCTTGGCGAGCGCCTCTTCGGCGGTGATCCAGAGTGTATTCATGTTGATCAATTGCATCAAGATTGACGTCAATAGGTCTAGGTCGGATCATCCTCGGCGTAAAGGAGAAACTTGATGATGAAGAACGGACTTGAAGACGTCGTCGCCGCCGAAACGCAGCTCTCCCATGTTGACGGCGAGGCGGGTCAGTTGATCATCCGCGGCGTCTCGCTCGATCACCTGGCCGGCCACGCAAGCTATGAGGATGTCGTGGCGCTGTTGTTCGAGGGGCTGCTGGGGCCGATGCCGGACCGGGTTGAACTCGCGAAGCGTCTGGGTGAGAAGCGAGCGGAAGTGTTCGCCCATATTGGCGCCATCGACGATGCGTTGCTGGAACTGCCGCCGGTCGACATCATGCGCGCGCTCATCGCCCGGCTCCCGGATGGGGAGGACCTCGATACGGCCCTACGTCTGCTCGCCGCGCCGGCCGTCTTCCTGCCGGCGGCGCTGCGCATGAAGAGCGGTGAAGCTCCGGTCGCGCCGACGCCGGCGCTGTCGCACGCCGGCGATATCCTGGCGATGCTCTGTGCCAAGGTGCCGAGCAGACAAGAAGTGGCGACGCTCGACGCCTATCTGGTGACGATCTCGGACCACGGCCTCAACGCCTCGACCTTCGCCTCGCGCGTGGTCGCCTCCACCAAGGCCGGTCTCACCTCTTCGGTGCTTGCCGCCATCGGGGCGCTCAAGGGGCCGCTCCATGGCGGTGCGCCTGGTCCGGTGCTCGACATGCTGGACGCGATCGGAACGCCTGAGAATGCGGCGGCCTGGCTTTCCGACGCGCTCGACCACGGCGAACGGCTGATGGGCTTTGGCCACCGTGTCTATCGTGTCCGCGACCCCCGCGCCGATGCGCTGAAGGGCGCGCTGAAACGACTGATCGCTGCGCATCCGGCCAACCGCGATCGCATTCAACTGGCAGAAGAGGTCGAACAATCGGCGCTCGCCGTCCTGAAGGTGCGCAAGCCCGACCGCCCGCTCGACGTCAACGTCGAGTTCTACACGGCGCTGCTGCTCGATGCGCTGAGCTTCCCGCGCGACGCCTTCACCGGCGTGTTCGCGATCGGTCGCACCGTCGGCTGGATCGCCCATGCCCGCGAGCAGGCGCTGGAAGGCCGCCTTATCCGGCCGCGTTCGCTCTATGTCGGGCCGCTGCCGCAACAGGCCGCGTGAGTGTTCTATGCTGAGGCGGAGACCATCCGCGCATTTCGCAGGTGTTGTTGAAAGAACGCCTTCAGGTCGCGGAAGTCATCGAAACCAAGGACGGTCGCAAAACGGGCGACCGTCGTCGGCGAGACGGCGCAGGCAAGCGCGATCGAGCGGGCGCTGCCAAAGGCGACGAGGTCCGGCTTTGCCAGCGCGACCAGGGCGATCTGTTCGAGCTGCCGCGGAAGTCTGAGCGCCCTGGACGCAAACATCCTCTTTAGCTCCCCCATGTCGCCGGGGCGCCTTTGCGCCGCGTTCGTTTCGGCAACCGCATTTCCATGGCTTGTCGACACGGTGGTGCTCTCCATCACATTCCTCCTCA
>NZ_LMJM01000001.1:281747-324486 GCF_001429005.1 Ensifer sp. Root954 | reverse complement strand
CCCTCCTGCTCGCCTCCATGTTTTTTCGCTTTACTGTACCGTCCGGACGGTATAGTAAATCAATCATCGCTGATCGCAACAACACGTTTTCTGGGGAGGAGACGAGAATGCGTTGGATGAAGTGCTTCAAGGCGGCCGCCATGGCCGGTGTCGCTTTTGCCGCCATGCCGGCGGCTGCGGCCGAAGTCTCGATTTTCTGCAGCTCGGCCGGCGCCGAGCTCGAGCTTTGCCAGTCGGCCTCCGAGGCCTGGGCCAAGGAAACCGGCAACACCGTCAAGATCAACAAGATGCCAGCCAACTGGGGCGAGGCGCTGCCGCTCTACCAGCAGCTGCTCGCCGGCAAGTCCGGCGACGTCGACGTTCTCACGCTCGACAACATCTGGGTCGGAACGCTGGCGCCGCATCTGGTCGACCTGCGCGAAAAGGTTCCGGCCGACGAAGTCTCCGCCCATTTCGAATCCTCGCTCGCCGACGCCACCATTGGCGGCAAGCTTCTGGCAATGCCCTGGTTCGTCGATGCCGGCCTGATGTTCTACCGCAAGGATCTGCTTGAAAAGTACGGCAAGGGCGAACCGAAGACCTGGCAGGAATTGACCGAGACGGCGAAGTTCATCCAGGACAAGGAACGCGCCGGCGGTAGCCCCGATATGTGGGGCTATGTCTGGCAGGGCCGCGCCTATGAGGGGTTGACCTGCGACGCGCTCGAATGGGTCGCTTCCTTCGGCGGCGGCAACTTCATCTCGCCGGACGGCACCATCACCGCGAACAATCCCGAGGCCGTCAAGGCGCTTGATCTCGCCCGTTCCTGGATCGGCAACATCAGCCCTGAGGGCGTGCTGAACTATGACGAGGAAGGCTCGCGCGGCGTCTTTGAGGCTGGCAATTCCGTCTTCCACCGTAACTGGAGCTATGTCTGGGGCACGACCCAGGCTGAGGACTCCTCGCTGCGCGGCAAGATCGGCGTCATGGCGCTGCCGGTCGGGGCGGAAGGCCAGAAGTCGAGTGGCTGCTACGGTGCCGGCCTGCTTGGCGTTTCCAAATATGCCGACGATGTCGATGCGGCTGTCAGCCTGGTGCGTTACCTGACTGGCGCGAAAGAACAGAAGCGCCGCGCGCTTCAGGCCTATAGCCCGACCTTGAAGGCGCTTTACGAGGACAAGGACATCCTCGCCGCCAATCCGTCGCTCGCGTTTGCCGAAAAGGCCTATGCCGAAAGCGCCTCCCGGCCGTCACAGGTGACCGGCGCTTCCTACAACCGCGTTTCGCAGCGGATCTTCAATGGCGTGCACAATGTGCTGAGCGGCAAGGAAAGTGCTGCGGATGCACTCGTCAAGGTCAGCAGCGATCTGGAGCGGCTGAAGGCGCGGGGCTGGTAAGCCCGCCTCGACGATACGGGGTCCGGCGTGACGGACCCCGCCACCACAGGATCTGAGGAAACTAACGTGAATATTGCGATCGCACCGTGCTGCTGGGGCATCTACTGGCCCCAGGGGAATGATCTCGGCTGGACCGATTATCTCGACCGCATCCATGCGGCCGGCTACCGGCACACCGAACTCGGCCCTTACGGCTACTTCTCCACGGATGCCAAGGTGCTTTCGTCTGAGCTGGCGCGCCGCGACCTCAAGGTCGTCGCGGCCGCGCATGTGCATACGCTTGCCGATGCATCCACCTGGCCGGTGCTTGAGGAAAAGGCGCAGGCGATCTGCAAGTTGCTCGCCGAAAACGGCGGCACGCATTTCATCCTGATGGACGAATCGGAGTTCTATCGGAAGGATCGCATGGGGGTCGTCGACGGGGCCGGCTGGCGCGCGATGATCGACCAGACGAACCGGGCGGCTGAGATCGCCCGCAGCCACGGGCTGCAGTTCAGCTTCCACCCGCATGTCGGCACCTGTGTCGAGCTAGAGGAGCAGATCGAGCGGCTGCTTGCCGATACTGATCCCGATCTCGTCGGGCTCTGCCTCGATACCGGCCATCACGCCTATTGGAAGGCCGACCCGATCGCCTTCTATCGACGCCACCGCGACCGCATCAATTCGGTGCATCTAAAGAATGTCGACGGTGCCTTCCGCGAGCGCGTGCTTTCCGAAGGCATCCACTCGGACCGCGCCTTCGAAGAGGGCATAATGACCGATCTCGATCGCGGCGTCGTCGATATCGTCGCCTTCCTGTCGGTGTTGCGCGAGACCGGATACGACGGCCCGCTGGTGGTCGAGCAGGATCTGGCACTGAACCATCCCGATACGCCGGAAACGATCGCCCGGCGCAACCATGACTTCGTCTCGAATCTTCTTGTGAACGGGGCCGGCGCATGAAGGTCGAAATCCACGATACGCCCGCTGCCATCGGCGATCGCCTTGCGGAGCGGATCATTGCCGGTATCCGGCAAGCGAGTGTTGCGGGACGAAGCTACGTTCTCGGCTGCCCGGGTGGGCGCAGTCCGCTGCCGATCTATGAGGCGCTCGGACGCCGTCTTGCCGGCGAGCCCGTCGATTGCTCGCGGCTGATCATCGTCATGATGGACGAATATCTCCGCCCCGCAGAGGGTGGCAGTTTCGCTCCGCCGCCGTCGGAGGCGCATTACTCCTGCCGTGGCTTCGGCGAACGCGAGATCGTCGGCCGCATCAATGCGTCCCTGCCGGACCACTTCCGCATTCCATCCGAAAACTTCTGGATGCCGGATATCGCGGCACCTGGCGGCTACGATCAGCGCATCGCTGCCGCCGGCGGTATCGATCTTTTCCTGCTCGCCTCCGGCGCCGGTGATGGTCATATCGCCTTCAACCCGCCGGGCTCTGCCCGCGACAGCGGCACCCGCATCGTTGCCCTTGCCGAACAGACGCGGCGCGACAATCTCGCGACCTTCCCGGATTTTTCAGGCATCGACGACGTGCCCTCCCATGGCGTGACGATCGGCATCGGCTCGATCGCCGAACAGTCGAATGCCGTCGCGATGATCGTCTGGGGTCAAGGAAAGCGCCACGCCTTCTATCGCCTGACCAGTGCGCGTGCCTACGATCCAAGCTGGCCGGCCACCATCGCCGTCGAATGCCGGAGCGCCGAACTCTACGCCGATGCCGACGCTGCCGGTGAGTGGGGAGCGCGGTGATGGGCCAGCATGCCATCGGCATCGATGTCGGGGGAACGAAGACCAAGGCCTGCCTTGTTCGTCTCGCCGACGGCGCCGTGATCGCCGAGCGCACCGAGCCGACCCGCTGCCAGGAGGGCGGTGCTGCCGTGCTGGAACTGGTGGCCGCGCTCGCCGAGACCATTCGCCACGAAGGCGAAGCGCTTGGCGTCGAGACGACCGGTCTCGGCGTCTGCTTGCCGGAACTGGTGACCGGCGCCGGCGAGCCGGCCTCCGCCTGGAACTTCGACTGGCGCGGCCTCGACTATCACGGTCGTCTCAGCGGTTTCGGGCGGCTGCATATCGACAGCGACGTGCGCGCCGCCGCCTTCGCCGAAGGCTGGATTGGCGCAGGCCGCGGTATCGATCCGTTCGTCTACGTGACCATCTCCACCGGGCTTTCCCATTCGCTGGTGATCGGCGGCGCGCCCTATGCAGGAGCCCGTGGCTTCGCCATCCATTTCTCGGGCAGCGATCTCGTCGCCTTCTCGGGCGAAGGGCAGGACCAGGCGGTTCGCCACAACCTCGAGCTTTTTGCGAGCGGCAAGGCCTTGGGCGAGCGTTATGGCCGTATGATTGGCCGACCGGACGCAAGCGCGCTGCAGCTCTTCGAAGCCGAAGCTCAGGACCCGCGGGCCGCACAGATGGTGGCCGACGGCCTCCTGTCGCTCGCCTCCTATCTTGGCCAGCTCGTCAACACGCTCGATCCGGCCGTGCTCATTCTCGGCGGCGGCATCGGCGGCGACCCGTCGGTCAATGCGCGGCTCGCCACGCTGACGCGGCCATTCATCTGGGCCGATGGCGCGCGCGACATGCCGATCGTTCCAAGCCTCCTCGGTGATGCGGCCTGCGCCATCGGCGTGGCTGCGCTTGCAAACAGGACTGCCAACCAGACGGTGCGCCAATGAGTGGAATTGCCCTTACCAATGTCGTCAAGCGTTTTGGTGCGCTGACCGTGATCGACAAGGTCAACCTTTCGGTCGCAGAAGGCGAGTTCGTCGTCTTCGTCGGTCCCTCCGGATGCGGGAAGTCGACGCTTTTGCGCATGATCGCTGGGCTCGAGGAAATTACCGACGGCGAGTTGCAGATCGGCGGCGCGCGCATGAACGAGACGGCGCCGGCACGTCGCGGCATCGCCATGGTGTTCCAGTCCTACGCGCTCTATCCGCATATGAGCGTCGAGCGCAATCTCGGCTTCGCGTTGGAAACGGCGCGGCTTGCCGGCGGCGAAATCAAGGAGCGGGTAGCGAAGGTTGCCCGGTTCCTCAAGATCGAACATCTGCTCGCGCGTCGTCCGGCGCAACTTTCGGGCGGCCAGCAGCAGCGCGTCGCCATCGGCCGCGCGCTCGTCCGCTCGCAAAAGCTGTTCCTGTTCGATGAGCCGCTGTCCAATCTCGATGCCGATCTGCGCATGGAGATGCGGGTGGAGATCGCTCGCATCCATCGCGAGCTCAAAGCCACCACCGTCTACGTCACCCACGACCAGCTCGAAGCGATGACGCTGGCGGACCGCATCGTCGTCCTGAAGGACGGTCGCATCTCGCAGGTCGGCACGCCAATGGAACTTTACGAGCGGCCGGCCAACAAGTTCGTTGCCAGCTTCATTGGCGCGCCGCGCATGAATTTTCTTGCCGGGACGCTTGCCAATGACGCCGGGGGAAGCCGCCTCGACGTGCTCGACGCCCGCCATGGGCTTGGGCACCTTGGCTATGAAGGCGAAGTCAGCGTCGGCATCCGGCCCGAAGACTTGATCCTCGGCGGCGGCGATGTCCGCCTGCCGGCGACCGTGCAGCTTGTCGAGCCGCTGGGCGGCGAGGCGCTGGTTCACGCGCGTCTCGGCAACGGCCAGTCGCTGGTCGTCAAGGCGCAGGGCAAACCCGATCTGAAGCCGAATGCCGACGTCACCGTCGGTTGGCTGACGTCGAAGGCGCATATTTTCGGTGCCGACGACATGGCGCTCTCGGCCAAGGGAGCGTGAGGCCATGATGGCGGGTTCACGATCAACAGGACTGCGGCAGGCGCGGGTTCGCACCGCCTGGCTCTTTCTCGCGCCAAGCCTGCTCGTCCTGACCGGTGTGGCGCTCTGGCCGCTCGGCCGCACCTTCCTCTTTTCCTTCACCGACGCCCTGCTCACCGAGCCGGACTTCTATAGCTATGTCGGCTTCGACAACTACTATGCGCTGTTCGAGGATCCGCTCTGGTGGCAGTCGGTGCGCAACACGCTCTATTTCACCGTCATTTCCGTTTCGATCGAGACGGTACTTGGCCTGACGATCGCGCTGCTCCTCAATTCCCATATTGCCGGGCGCGGCATGATGCGAGCGATTATCCTGATCCCCTGGTCGATCCCGGTCGTCGTCAGCGCGCGCATGTGGCAATGGATGCTGCACGACCAGTTCGGCATCGTGAACCACGCTTTGAAGCTTGCCGGCGTGATTGAAAGTGGGGTTGCGTGGACTGCCAATTCGGCGCTGGTGATGCCCGTGATCATCGCCGTCGACGTCTGGATCACCACGCCCTTCATGGTGCTCCTCATTCTCGCGGGGCTGTCGATGCTGCCGCGCGGCATCTACGAGGCAGCGTCGATCGATGGCGTGCCGGCATGGAAGCAGTTCACCTCACTGACCCTGCCGCTGCTTGCCCCCAGCATCGCGGTCGCTGTGCTCTTCCGCCTGCTCGACGCGCTGCGCATGTTCGACCTGAGCTATGTGCTCTCCTCCAACAGCGACGACACCAAGACGGTCTCGATCTACGCCCGCGAAGTGCTCGTCAACTTCCAGGACATGGGCGTCGGCTCGGCCGCCAGCACCGCCGTCTTCCTGATGATCGCGCTGGTGACCGCCATCTACGTCACTGTCTTCCGTCTCAATCGCCGCCTCATGGGAGTTTGACATGGTCAGGAGCAACACCGGCAAACGCCTGCACAGAATAGCGATCTACTCCCTCTTCGGGATCGTCGCGCTCTATACGCTGTTCCCGTTCTACTGGATGATCGCCTCGTCGATGAAGTCGGGCCAAGCGATCTTCGACGTGACCTTCTTGCCCGACCTGAAGTTCAACAATTACGCGGCGATCCTTTCGGACGGCGTCTTCCTGCGCTCGCTGCTCAATTCGCTGATCGTCGCCTTCTCGGTCGTGGCGCTGTCGCTGATGCTGGCGGTCGGTGCGGCCTACGCGCTCGGCCGCATCGATTTCCGTGGCCGCTCGCCGATCATGCTGCTCGTGCTGGCCGTTTCGATGTTTCCGCAGATCGCGTTGCTCTCCGGCCTCTTCGAGATGATCCGCTGGCTCGGGCTCTACAACACGATCGGCTCTCTGATTTTCGCCTATATGATCTTCACGCTGCCCTTCAACATCTGGGTGCTGACGACCTTCATGCGCGACCTGCCGAAACAGATCGAGGAGGCGGCGATCATGGACGGTTGCTCGCCGCTGCGGATCGTGCGCTGCATCTTCCTGCCGATGATGGGGCCGGCGCTGATCTCGACCGGGCTGCTTGCCTTCATCGCTTCGTGGAACGAGTTCATGTTCGCGCTGACCTTCATCCTCACCGACGAGAACCGCACCGTGCCGGTGGCGATCGCGCTGATCTCCGGGTCGAGCCGCTACGAATTCCCCTATGGGGCGATCATGGCCGCCTCGACCATCGTCACGGTGCCGCTGATCATTCTCGCGCTGATATTCCAGAAACATATCGTCTCCGGCCTGACGGCCGGTGCGGTCAAGGGTTGAAATGGCCTCCATTCGAGGCGGAAAGGGTACTCACATGCGTGTCGTTCGTGTTGGTTTGATCGGGCTTGGCGAAGTCAGCCAGCTCATGCATCTGCCGATCCTGGCCGATCATCGCCATCTGTTCGAAATCGCCGGCGTCTATGACGTGTCGCCGAGCCTGACGGCCTATTGTTCGGCCCGTTATCCGGGGGCGAAGACGTATGAAACCGCGGAAGCGCTCGTCTCCGCGCCTGATATCGATGCCGTCTTCATCCTGACGCCGGACCAGACGCACAGCTTCTATCTGGCTATGGCGCTGAAGGCGAAGAAACACGTCTTCCTGGAAAAGCCCGCCTGCCTGACGCTCGGCGAAATCGACGCGGTCGCGCCGCTGGCCGACGCCACGGACCGGCTCCTCTTCGTCGCCTATATGCGCCGCTATTCGCCAAGCTTCCTGCGCGCCAAGGCGATGATGCCGGCTGAGAGCGATGTGCGTTACGTCCGCGTCCGCGACATCATCTGCGAAGGTCCCTTCTTCATCCGCCAGACCCGCAATATCTTCTACCCCACGGATCTCGACCAGGCGTTCCTGGCGGAATCGCGCGCCCAGACGACGGCGCTTTTGAAGCAGGTGGTTGGCGAGGATGCGCCCGCCGATCTGATGCGTGCCTATCAGGTGCTGACAGGGCTTTCGTCGCACAGCCTTTCGGCGATGCGCGAACTGATCGGCCTGCCGAAGCGGGTCATTGCTGCGCATCACAAATGCAACGGCGAATCCATTGTCGCTCTGTTCGACTACGGCCACTTCACCGCGATCTACGAAGCCATGATCGACAACGTCGCCCGTTTCGATGCCCGAATAGAGGTGCTTTCCGATCGCCGGCAGCTGCGCGTCAGCTACGACACGCCCTATATCCGCAACCTGCCGACTGCGCTCGAAGTGATCGACAGCACCGACACCGAGACCGAAACGCGCACCTTCGGCCCTGATTACACCGACCCCTTCGCCCTGGAGCTGCGCGCCTTCCACGACCATCTCGTCAACGGCACCAAGCCGAAGACGACACTCTCGGATTCGCGTCAGGATCTGGCGCTGATGGCCGAGATCGTCGGTCGCCTGCGCGAGAGTTCGGGGCTATAGCAGGACACGTTTCACACACTTGAGTTGTATCGACATGGCAAAACGCGAAACCGCACGTGACCGTATCCTCACCGCCGCCGAAGCGATCGTCGTCGGCAAGGGCGTGTCGTCCCTCACCTTCGACGAAGTGGCGGAGCAGACCGGCCTCAGCAAGGGCGGCATCCTCTACCATTTCGCCAGCAAAGACGCGCTGGTGCGGGCGATGGTCGAACGTTTCGTCTACCGTTTTGAGACCGGTCTCTCCGGCCTCGAAACCGAGGACGAGGACCCGCATGGCCGCTATACACGCGCCTATGTGCGCGCCACGCTCGGCGAGGCCACAAGCACCGGCGATCAGTACGACCGCCTCGGTGCCAGCATCACCGCGGCGCTGTCGAACTTCCCCGACCTTCTGGAGATCGTGCGCCAGCAGAACATCCGCTGCCAGGCATCCGTCGAAAATGACGGCCTCGACCCTGTCGAGGCGACGATCACGCGACTGGCGGTCGAGGGCATGTGGCTTGCGGAAGTCTTCAACGTCATGCACCTCGACCCCGAGATGAAGCGCGCCGTCACCGCCCGGCTTTTGGAGCGGACGCACGCGCAAGCGCCGCCGAAATAGCGCGCATCGCGCGCTGACATCCCCCCACATCGGCGCGCCGCTTCGCGCCCAGAACCAAGGAGTTTCCGATGGGATACAAGCCGTCTCCCCGTCCTGTCTTCGATCGTCCTAGCCACATCCCCTATGCCGGCGTCACGCGGCATCTCTGGGGCGAGGAAAATGCCGGTCTCGTCGACGACTGGATCTACGCCTCGACGGAAAGCATTCACCAGATTGTCTTCGGCATGCAGCCCGGCGGCTGCTTCAAGCATACGGAGGCCTTCCGCACGATCTTCGGGGCGGACGAGGTTCTCTACGTGCTGAGTGGTACACTCGGCCTTGCCAACCCCGAGACGGGTGAATTCTGCGTCGCGAAGGAAGGCGAGGCGCTGTTCTTCCGCAAGGACACCTGGCACCACGGTTTCAACCTTGGCAACGAGCAGGTCCGCGTGCTGGAGTTCTTCGCGCCGCCGCCGGCCAAGGGCACGTCGGGCCCCTATGCGCGCACCAAACCCTATATCGAGATCGAGCAATCGCGCTATGGCCAGAGCGAGTTCATCGGTCGCTGGCCGATGGACGCCGACGCCCAGCGGAAGGCCAGGACAATCCATCCGATGCGCGATGCCGATCTGCTCTTAAGCCTCGATCGGCAAACGCAGGGCGCCTATACCGGCCTCTATTGCGCGACCGATCAGCTCACCGTCGGCAAGACGACGCTGCTTTCGGGAAAACGCACCGGCATGGAGCGCCACAAGGGGGACGAATGCCTCTACGTGGTGTCGGGTATCTTGAACATCCATGTGCCCGATGCCGAAGGCCAGGTCTGGTTCGAGCTCAACCCGCGCGACGGCTTCTATATTCCGGCGGGTTTCGATCACCAGTATTTCAACATGACGGGCGACAAGGTGGAGTTCGTCTTCGGTGTCGCCCCGGAGTACTGATCTCAGACAAAAAATACGGCAGTACCCGCTGGATGCTGCCGTATCTGAAAACAGGAAGTCGGCCGAGAGGAACGTTGCTTCCCAAACAAGTTGGCGGCCCTTAGGCCGCCTTCTTTGCGTCGAAGGGGATCTCGATATCGACGGCGAGCGTCGAGACCTGGGGACCGCGCTCCATCGTTACGCGGACCTTGTCGTCGTCGATCTGCATGTGCTTGGAGATCGCCTGGAGGATTTCGTCGCGCAGTTTGGTGACGAGATCGCTATCGCCGGCGGATGCGCGCTCATGGGCGAGCAGTACCTGCAGCCGTTCGCGGGCCGCCGGCGCTGACTGTGTGCGGGAGAAGAAACGGAAAAGGTTCATGCCGCTTTCCTTCCGAAGATCTTGCCGAGGAAGCTGCGCTTCTCGCCGGGGATGTTGATCGGCAGGGCCTCGCCCTTCAGTCGGCGAGCCGCCTCGAAATAGGCGAGCGCCGGGGCCGAGCGGGTGTCGGCCAGCGTGACCGGCGAGCCGACGTTGGACGCGCGCAGCACGTCGGCGCTTTCCGGGATGATGCCCATCAGCGGGATCGACAGGATTTCGAGCACGTCGTCGACCTTCAGCATGTCGCCGCGCTCGGCGCGTACCGGGTCGTAGCGGGTGAGCAGCAGGTGCTTTTCCATGCGCTCGCCGTTTTCCGCCTTGAGCGTCTTGGAATCGAGCAGGCCGATGATGCGATCGGAATCGCGCACCGACGAGACTTCCGGATTGGTCACGACAATCGCGATGTCGGCATGGCGCATGGCCAGCGTCGCGCCGCGCTCGATGCCGGCGGGGCTATCGCAGATGACCCAGTCGAAGGCGCTCTGAAGGGCGGCGATGACCTTCTCGACACCTTCCGGCGTCAGGTTGTCCTTGTCGCGGGTCTGGGAGGCCGGCAGCAGATAGAGCGTTTCCAAGCGCTTGTCGCGGATCAGCGCCTGCGACAGCTTGGCCTCGCCCTGGATCACGTTGACCAGGTCATAGACGACGCGGCGTTCCGCGCCCATGACGAGGTCGAGATTGCGCAGACCGACGTCAAAGTCCACGACGACGACTTTCTCGCCGTTCTGAGCGAGTGCGGCGCCCAGTGCGGCGCTGGACGTCGTCTTGCCGACGCCGCCCTTGCCCGATGTAACTACGACTACCTTGCCCATTCGTCTCTCCAAGTATCTAAGAATTCGCCTTCGCCTACGTCCTCGTGACCCCGGCCGGATCGACCTGAATCACCAGATGCGGATGGCAAGCATCCACACCTTTCCTTGCCTCGGCCTAACCGAGCGTTCCCGCCTTCAGCTCTTCGCCGTCGAGCCAGATCTGCACGGCCTTGCCACGCAGGTTCTGCTCCATGTCGTCGGCCGTCTTGTAGAAGCCGTCGATCGCAATCAGTTCCGCTTCGAGCTTGCGGCAGAAGATCCGCGCCGAAGCATTGCCCGTGGTGCCGGCCATCGCCCGGCCGCGCAGCGCGCCGTAAATGTGGATCGAGCCGCCGGCGACGACTTCGGCGCCCGAGGCGACCGAGCCGATGATCGTCACGTCCCCTTCGGGGAAGAACAGCGACTGGCCGGAGCGCACCGGCTGGGTGACGACGATCGACGGCGTCGCCTTGGTGGCAAGCGGTTCTGCCGTGATCACGGTTTCCGCGGCGGCTTCCGCTTCCGGCGTCTCGCTCTTTTCGGCCTGTTCCGCCATCTTGGCTTCGTAGTCCGCCGCCGGGCGACCGTCGGTCATCGCGGGAGGAAGGTCGGCGCCGAGCAGAGACTGGCGCGCGCCTTCGATGCCCATGATGCGCACATTGCGCTTGCCGAGCTGGTCGACGAGTTCGCGCAGTTGCGACCGGTCGATATCTAGGCCGTCGACATCAAGCACGACCGGGCGCCGCAGGAAGAAACCGGCGGAGCGGGAGGCGAGATGGTCGAGGCGGGTGAGCCAATCCTCGAGCGGAAGCTCGGGGGTCAGCGCTAGCGCAAGGAAGGATCGCCCCTTGAGGCGGATCGGCCGGGATTCGGTTAACACATCATTCATCTTGGTAAATTTTCCGTTGCTTCGGTGTATCGATCAAATGGTTAACAAATGGTTAATTCGGCAATGCGAAGGTTAATGAGGCGGCGCTGAGGACCGGTAGCCGGCCGCTGGAAAACAAGGAAAATCGGGTGGCCGAAAAAGCCGCTCTTTTGCCCATCGTCGCCTTGGCTTCGGCCGATCAGACCCTGCGCCCGGCGCCGAGCGACGCAGAAAGCCTCGATACGGCAAGAGCGATTCGTCCGGGCTCATGAGGGGAGTTGACATTGGAACGCTAAAATAAGAACATAACAAGAACAAAGCGGAGGTTCCCATGAGTCGGATGGAGACCATGACCCACACGGAAGAAGTGATCGAACGCGCCATGGCCGCCGTTGCGGCCGCCCGAAAGAAGCGGGAACGCGAGGCCGAATGGCGCAAGCGCACCTTCGGCCGCATCGACATGGCGCCGCCGTTGCCGCGGCTGAAGCGTGGCGGTGTCCAGCTTTCGCTTCGGCTCGACGGTTCCGCACGCTGACGAAGGAGCGGGCCGCTCAAGGCCCGGCAGCTGGATGACGGGCGAAGCGAGTCGAAGCTTCGAGAGGAATGAACATGAGGCATCGTCGAACCATCGACCTGATGCCGCGCCAAGACGCCGCCGATGACGGGGCGACCCTGGAACTCTTGCCGGAATGGTACGTGCTCGTGGCGAAATGCGGGAAATGCCGCCACCAGGGGCGGATCGATCGCCGGCTTGTTGCAAACAGGCGCGGATGGGGCGTCTCTCTCAATTCCATCGGGCCGGCGCTGAAATGCGTACGCTGCGGCAACAGGGAAGGGAACAAACTGCTTCTTGGCCGGTTGCCCCGGGACTAATGGTGGTGCGGGCAGAAAGCGTGGCGGGGGCAGATGGGTTTGCCGTGAGTGCACGAAGTGCGCTCTTAGTCACATAGAGGGTGAATCTCCGTTCTTTGTAGTATAGAATCGGTATTGGTCGATACGTCGTGGATTTGCATGGCGTTGATGTCGATCATATATTGATTGTTAATGAAATTTATCAAGCGTGATGCGCTGAAATTAGCGTGGATTCGGAACAAATTATTATTCCTTTCGTTGATGTGGTGATCAAACGAAAGGACTAGATCATGAAGAAGCTTATAATCGCCGCGGCTGTTGTTTCTTTGATGGCAGGATCCGCATTTGCTGAGGATGCCAACCAGAAAGCCGGCACGGCCGCAGGTATCGTTGGCGGCGCGACGGCGGGTGCCGTCGTCGGCGGGCCGATCGGTGCCGGTGTGGGTGCCGTGGTCGGTGGCGCGCTCGGTGGAGCGCTGACGCCGCCGCCGCCGGAAGTCATCACCTATGTCGAACAGCAACCCGCACCGCCTTCGGTCGTCGTGCAGGAGCAGGTGGTGATCGGTAAACCCATCCCGCAAGCCGTCGTCCTGACGCCCGTACCCGATAATCCGCGCTACGCCTATGCGGTCGTAAACGAGCACCGCGTGATCGTCGAGCCGCAGTCGAGAACGGTGGTCCAGGTCATCAACTGACCGTAGGCGGTCTTCATACCGTAGTCTCTCAGGGAGGGGTGGCGTTCCGCGCCGCCCCTTGCTTTTGCCCAGCTATCGTAAGGCGAGGCATCAAGTGCCCTTGAGCGCTTCATACAGCGGGATCGGTCGTGTCGATTGGTTCAACCTGATAAACTGCTGGCCGGATTTCATCGGCGGGGAGCACGTCATGGGAGCTGTCGCGCATGAAGACTGGCCGATCGAGATGTGGCGCCCGGGGGTTGAGACCCGCATGCTCATCTCCGCGCTCAATGGCGCTTCCGGATTGTGCCTGTTCGAACAATGGATCGCGCCCGGCGCCGGCGCGCCCACCCATAGCCATCCCGTCGAAGAGGTGCTGACGGTGGTGGCGGGGCAGGCGGAAATGTGGATCGACGACGAACGTTTCATCCTCACCAGCAATCAATCGCTGATCGTGCCGAAATTGCGTCGGCACGGGTTTGCAAATGTCGGCGGCGAAACGCTCCACATTCGCGCTGTGCTCGCATCCGCAGCCTTCGAGGCAAGCTTTGACGATGCAGCGGAAGCGACCAGGCGCTGGGCAGCCGCGCCGGTGCAGGGATAGGTCGGCACCTCCCATAAGCCACCACCCGAACTTCGGGCAAAGCCGTCGTGTCCGGCAGCGACCGGCTATCGAGGCTCGTGGCCTTCTTTCCCGAAAAGCTCGCACGCGTGTTTCTCACGCCGAGGGACGCACGGCGCCGAGGATGAAAATATACGCGCGAAACAACTAATATAAATCTCGAATTATATTGCCAGTATTTCGAGTATTTATTCGGTATTGCTTTACGAGTTTATATAAATACAGTCCGCATAGAAGTGTCGATATTTCCGTGGCAAAGTATTCTTGAAAATTGTTTGAAGGGGAGTGATCGCATGGCGAGGATCGTAGGTTCCTATGGGAACGACGTTTTGAAGGGTACCGCGGAAAGCGACCGCATCTGGGGGCTTTTCGGCGCCGACACGATCGACGGCGGCGCTGGCGATGATTTCGTCAGCGGCGGCGGCGGGCGCGATACCCTGATAAGCTCGAGCGGCTACGATCGGCTCGACGGCGGTGCCGACGACGACCAGATCGTGCTGAACGGGACCGGCGGTGCGGTCACCGGAGGGGCCGGCTATGATGGTCTCGTGGTCGATTTCTCACAAACCTCCGAGCGCATGGTGTTCAACGGCGGGTCCGGCCACGGTTATGTCGGAGATCCTGCGCTCGCCGGGCGCCACGTCTTCTTCCACGATATCGAGTGGTTGCGGGTGCTTGCCGGCAGCGGCGACGACCGGATCGCCGGCACCGCCTCAGGCGACAACATCTCGACGGGCGCCGGCAACGATGTCGTCTACGCCGGTGGCGGAAACGATCTCATAACCAACAGCGGCGGTCACGATCGTCTCAATGGCGGCGCCGGCAACGACCGCTTCGTTCTCATCGGTACCGGCAGCACCGTCTCCGGCGGCAGCGGCACCGATACGCTGGCTATCGATCTCGTCGCCGCCAAAGCCCCCGTCGTCTTCAACCTGCAAAACGGCCACGGCATCATCGGTCATCAGACATCGGGCGAGCGCCATATCTTCGTCACCTATGACGGCATCGAAAAGATCGAAGTGACGACGGGAAGCGGCAACGACCGGATCCTGGGGAGTACGCTTTCCGATGTCATCCAGACCGGCGGCGGCAACGACTTCGTCGACGCGGGTGTCGGCGACGATACGATCATCGACGGGCTCGGCGCCAATCGCCTGTTTGGCGGTGACGGCCGCGATCAGATCACCTCGACGCTGTATTCGGCAGAAATCGACGGTGGGGCGGGCCAGGACTGGTTATGGATCAAGGAAACGCAGCGCACGAGCGACCTGACGGTCGACTTCTCCGCCGGAGGGGCCTCGACCGGCACCGTCATTAGCGGCATCGAGGAGGCGAGCCTCATGCTCGGCAGCGGCAACGATCGGGTGATCGCCGGCGATCTGACCTATCTCGTGGTCGAGGCCGGCGCTGGAAACGATCACCTCGAGGGCGGCGCCGGAGGGGATGCGCTCTATGGCGAAGACGGCAATGATTACATTCACGGGGGTGCCGGAAACGACTCGATCGTCACGGGCGCCGGTGACGATGTGGCCTATGGCGGCGACGGAATGGACACGCTAGCCAATACCGGCGGCAGCGACGTGCTCGATGGCGGCGCCGGAGACGACTGGCTGCAGGACACCTTCCCCGGCGGTGGCAGCCTCGGTGTTGCGTCGATCCTGCGCGGCGGCGCGGGCAACGACACGATCAATGCCCGCTACGTCGGCGAGGTCGATGGCGGTGAAGGCCGGGACCTCCTGAACCTCAACTATGGCGGCCTGCCGGAGGCGATGGACTTCGACGCGGCACGGGGTGTCACCCATACCGGCCTGACGTTCACCGGTATCGAATATTTCAACGTTTCGAGCGGGGGCTACGACGACGTACTGCGCGGCGGCGACGACAACGACACTTTTTACGCCTCGAGCGGCAACGATATCCTCGAGGGGCGCGGCGGGGATGACAAGCTGACGGGCGCGTCGGAAAACGACCAGCTCTTCGGCGGCGACGGGGCGGATTTCCTCGATGGAGGGTCCGAGAACGACCTATTGAGCGGCGGTAACGGCAGTGATGTGCTGACGGGTGGCCGCGGCGCGGACACCTTTTACTGGTCGTCGGAAACCTCCGGCGAGGTGGGCCTCGATCGCATTCTCGATTTCGATGGCCGGCAGGGTGACCGCATCGCCTTTTCCCACGAGGCCCAGGACACAACGGGTATTCACAGCTATGCGGATTTCCTTGCCGCAGCGCGCGACACGGCCGATGGCGTGTTCGTCTCCTTCAATGGCTCGGAAACCGAAGGCATTCTGATCGAGGATAGCTCGCTCTCGGTTCTCTCCGAAAGCGATCTCGTCTTCGGCTGAGGCCTCGTTCGTCAGGCCTCCGGAGCTGCGCCTTCGTCTTGGCGCGCGGCATTGATCGTCTCCGTGGTCAGGTGCCCATCGATGAGATGAAGGCGCCGGTCCATGCGCGCGGCCATATCCAGGTCATGAGTGACCGCGACCACGGTCTTGCCCTCTTCGCGCACCAGCGTTTCCAGGATCCTGAAGACCTGCTCGGAGCTCGTGCTGTCGAGACTGCCGGTCGGTTCGTCGGCGAGGATCAGCGGCGGGTCGTTGGCGAGTGCACGGGCGACCGCCACGCGCTGGCGCTGGCCGCCCGAGAGCTGATCGGGCCGCTTGTCGAGGTGATCGGCAAGCCCGAGTGCCGCAAGCAGCTCGCTTGCCTTCCCACGCATCTCGCTCCGGCCGAGGCGGCCGAGCTTGCGCATGGGAATTTCGACGTTCTCGCGGGCGGTAAATTCGGGCAACAGGAAGTGGAACTGGAAGACGAATCCGATATTGGCGAGCCGCGTGGCTGCCCGTTCGTTCTCGTCCATTCGCTCCGTGTCGCGACCGCGGATCATAAGCGTGCCACCCGTCGGCCGGTCGAGCAGGCCGAGCAGATAGAGGAGCGACGACTTGCCGGAACCGGAGGGGCCGGTGACAGCGACGAATTCCCGCTCGCCGATGGTGAGCGATATGTCCTTCACCAGCGTGACAGGTACGGTCTCCCTGAGGATCCGCGTCAAATCCTTGGTTTCGATCAGCGTGCTCATGTCGCGCCCCGGATGATATCGACGGGATTTGCCCGGGCCGCGCGCCGCGCCGGCAGGTAGCCGGCAACCGCTGCCGATCCGAGCGCGAAAGCGGCGGCGATCAGATAGTGCAACATGCTCCAGGCGATCGGTAGCCGGGTCATCTCCTGGCCGGTGGCGGCGAGCTCGAAGCGGACGAGCGAAAGGCCATAGATCATTGCCAAGCCGAACGCCCAGCCGACAAGCGTGCCGACTGTCGCGATCGCCACGCCTTCGAGCACGAAGAGGATGCGCATGTCGGTCTCGGTGAAGCCGAGCGATTTCATGATGGCGATGTCGCGCGCCTTCTCGTGCGTGATCGTCGAGATGATGTTGAAGATACCGAAGCCGGCGACCAGCATGATCGCAGCGACGACCGTGTACATGATGACGTTGCGCACGACGAGCGCCTCGAGGATCGACTCGTTGGCCTCCTGCCAGGCGATCGCCTTGTAGCCGAGTTCCGCCTCGATACGCCGGGCGACGGTCGGGGCGGCGTTCGGATCGTCGAGCTTGATGTTGATCACGTTGATCGCGTTGGGCCGGGCTGAGAGGATTTGGGCGTTTTTCTGCAGCACATAGGCCTCGCCCTCGTCGCGCGCCGTCGTGCCGGTGTGGAAGAGGCCGACGATCTTGAAGCGGCGGCTGAGCCCTTCCGAAGAGACGGCGGTGATCGTGTCGCCGATCTTGGCACCGAGCCGGGAGGCCATGGTATCGCCGATCACCACATTGTTGCCGCCGGCGGCAAGGGCGGCGAAGCTGCCCGCCCTGAAATCTCCGATGATCGGCGAGACCCGCGGCTCCGCCTGCGGATCGATGCCGATGACGGCGGCGCCGACCTCCTGACCGGAATAGCGAAGGACGCCCTGCGCCCTGAGGGTGGCGGCAAAGCGGCCGGGGATCCAGCCGTCGAGCCAGGAGAGCGCTGCCGTTGGGTTGATGATGCCGCGGCGGTCGTCGCGTGGCCTGAGGCCGGAAATGGCCGCGGCACTAAACAGGTCTTCCGCCGGCTGGCGGCGCGCCGTGCGTTGCTCGTCGGTCACCTGCACATGGGGCATCGTGTCGACGAGCTGGCGAACGAAGTCGTCCTGGCCGCCCTGCATCAGCGCTGCCATGGCGATGGAGAAGCCGACGCCGACCGCCACGCCCAGCATCGCGACGATCGTCTGTCGGCCTCGGCCGGTGATGTGCGTCAGTGCGATGTCGAGGATGAGGCGCATGGCGGGCTCATTTCTCCGGCGAAGGGGTGGCCTTCACCCGCGTGCCATCGGCAAGACCGGTCGGGAAGGGCGAGACGACGCGCGCGTCGTCTTTGAGGCCGGAGAGGACTTCGACGCCGTCGGCGCCGCGGATGCCCGTTTTCAGTTCTCGGATCCGTGCGCGATTGCCGTCGATCACGGCGGCCTTCGCTCCTTCCAGCGCCACGGTCGGGATGATCAAGGCGCCATTGGCGACCCGCACGATGATGTTGACGTCGGTCGACATGCCGATCCGAAGCGGCGTGTCGTCGGGCAGCCGAAAGCGCACGCGATAGGTCTTCGTTACCGGATCACCCTTGGGCGTGATGCTGTCGACCGTCGCTTCCAGCTTGCGGTCGGGGAAGGCATCCGATCGGAGCAGCGCCTTCTGGCCGACTTCGACGCGCGGGATATCCTCTTCGTTGACGTCGGCGGTGACGATCAGCGGTTTCGGCTCTCCGACCCAGAAGAGCACCGTGCCGAGATCCGCGACCTCGCCGATCTCGCCGTCCTGCCTGAGTACCTGGCCGGCGCTCGGTGCGCGCAGCACATAGGTCGCGAGCCGCGCCTGGCGGCCGGCGACGAGCGCTTCGAGCTGGCCGAGTTCGCTGCGCGCCCGGTCGACTTCCTGTTCGCTGATCGTGCTGCGTTCGGCGAGCGCCAGCTTGCGCCGATATTCCTCCTGCGCCAGCGTCAGCCGCGCCTGTAGTTCGCCAAGCGCCGCCCGTGCCTCGGTGTCGTCGAGGCGGGCGAGCACGTCACCCTTGGCGACACGCTGTCCCTCGCAATTGCACTGCTCGACGATGCGCTCGGCGACCGTCGGGGTGACTTTCGCCCAGGTGCGCGGCTCCACCACGCCATCCGCATAGATGATCTCCGCCGCATCGCCGCGTTTCGGCGAAATGACGGAGACGGGAACCGGGCGAAGAAAATACCAGGCGCTTGCCGCACCGACGGCAACGACAACGGCCGCTCCGATTGCATAACGAGTGAGCCGCACGAGACGCTCCTTGAACGCTTCCAATCCGTTCTGTATAAATAGACCGACGGTCGGTTTGTTTCAAGGCTGCCGATTTCCTCGACCTTCAGGAGCGTCGTGGACCGCGCCGCAAACCCGTGCTAAGCCGCCGTCCTGGGAGCGCTCATGGTCAGAACGAAGAAATCGCCGGAAGTCCGATCGAACGAGTTGATCGATTGCGCCGAGCGCTTGTTCTTTCTGCACGGCTACGAGAATACGACGGTCAACGACGTCATCCGCGAGGCCAATCTATCCAAGGGCGCCTTCTACCACTATTTCGTCTCGAAGGAGGCCTTGCTGGAGGCGGTCGCGACCCGCCTGGCTGAGCGGAACCTGAAGGAATTGCAGCCGCTTTTCGAAGATCCGTCGCTCGATGCAGTCGGCCAGCTGAATGCGCTTTTCGCCGGCTCGCGGCGGCTGAAGCTCGACATGGCGCCGCAGCTGAAGAACAGCTTCAACGCCCTCTTCAAGCCCGAAAATGTCGCGCTCTATCATCGTATCGACGAGGCGCTGATGGCCGTCAGCCTGCCGCTGGTCGCCGAAATGCTGCGGCGTGGGCACGCGGACGGAACGCTCGATGCGCCCGATCCGGAAGCTTCCGCCCTGATGTTGCTGCAACTGCGGCTGAGTGTCGCCAAAGTGATGCACAAGGCCTTGCAGCGACAGGAGGCCGGCGACCTCGACGGCGCGGCTGCGATGCTCGACGGCTGGATGCGAACCTACGGCACCGCCATCGAGCGCTTTCTGAAGCTCCCGGATGGAACGATCGAAGTGACCGAACCGGGTTTCTCCCGCGCTTTCCTTGAAGCATAGCCGACGGTTCGGTTGCCGGCTCGCGCGTCATTGCCTGCCGCGGCGGCAGGGATCAAAGCGCTCCGTCGATCGCGCCGCTGTTGCGCTCGCCTGTGTTCGTCGGAGACGGAAAGAGCTGGGAGCCAAAGGCGCCCTGGCTGCTGATCTCGGGGAAGCTGACGTCTGCGATTTCGAAATCGGGCATGAGCGCAAGCATCGGCAAGATCCGTTCGAAAACCGCGCCGCCCAGCGGTGCTGCATTCCAGCCGGAGGTGCGGAAGCCATAGGTCTCCTTCAGACCCTTGGGCTCGTCGAGCAAAGTGAGAAGCAGATAGCGCGGATTGTCGACGGGAACGACGCCCATGAAGGATGTGATGTTCAGCTCCTTCGAGTAGCGCCCGCTGACCACCTTTTCGGCGGTGCCGGTCTTGCCGCCTATGAAATAGCCTTTGACCTCCGCCTTCTTTGCCGAGCCGGTCTTGGCGTTGAGCCGCAGCAGATAGCGCAGCGCCTCGCCGGTCTCCGGCTTGATCAGATTGCGCGCGATGATGCGTTCGTCGAGCGCCGCACCCTTGATCAGAGTTGGCCTTATAAGGCGCCCACCGTTGACGAGCGCCGCCACCGCGATGCTCGCCTGCAGCGGCGTCACGGCGATGCCGTGGCCGTAGGAGGCGGTCGCCGTTTCGATCTCGCCCCAGCGTCGCGGCAATTGTGGATGGGCGCTTTCGGGCAGTTCCGTCGTCAGCCGCGACATCTGCCCGAAGCGCGTCAGGAATGCCTGCAGGTTCTCCGGGCCGACGGATATCGCCATTTTCGCCATCGAGATGTTTGACGAATAGATGAAGGCCTCCGGCACCGTCAGCGGTCGATGCTGGCCGCGGTAGTCGTTGATGCGGAAGCGGCCGAAGGCGAGCGGCTTGCTGGCGTCGATGACGGAGCGGAGCGTGAACTGGCCGGAATCGAGCGCCATGGCCGTCGTCAGTGCCTTGAAGGTCGAGCCCATCTCGAAGGTGGCGGCGGCGATGCGGTTGATACGGTCGGGCTTCAGCGCGTCCACGGGCAGGTTCGGGTCGAAATCCGGGTAAGAAACGAGCGCCAGGATCTCGCCATTGGTGACGTCGAGCACCAGGCCGGCCCCGGCCTTGGCGCTGAACTTGGCGATCGCCTTGCGCAACTCGACCTCGAGCGCATGCTGGATGCGGATATCGAGCGTCGTGCTCACCGGCTCGAGGTTGCGATGGGAGAGATCCATGCCGCTCTGGCGAAGCACCTCCAGCCCCTGGCCCTCGATCCAGCGCTCGATGCCGGCGATGCCAATATTGTCGATATCGACCGCGCCGAGCACGTGGGCGGCAAGCGTGCCGTTGGGATAGAAGCGCTGTTTCTCGCGCTGGAAGCCGATCGCTGGAAGGCCGGCGTTCCAGACGGCCTGCTCTTCGGCCGGCGTCACTTGCCGCTTGATCCAGGCAAACGCCGCACCGCTCTTCAGCCGACGATAGAGGTCGCGCCCGTCGAGATCAGGGAAGATCGCTGTCAGTTTCTCGACTGCTTCGTCCACATCGACGATCAGTCGAGGCTCGGCGTAAAGCCCGGAACTCGGCACGTCGATCGCCAGCAGATTGCCGTTGCGGTCAAGGATCGAGGGACGGCCGAGCGACGGCGGCGGCGGTATGTAGCCGGTGCGCTCGTAGTCGGCGGCGCCGAGCTGGACGAGACGCGCGAGCATGAGGCCGAAGACGAGCGCGAAGGCGCCGATGACGAGGAGAAGGCGGCCGCGGGGATCCGGCCGGAGCTGAGCCTTGCGTGCCATCTCAATAAAGTCCGTTGCTGTTGGTAAGAAGCTTCGCCCGCTGTTCGGGCGTAAGGTCCGCATCGGCCGTGGCCGATGTGCTCGCCGTCTCGAAGCCGTCGATGACCGGGCAGCCGCCGGCGCAAGGGGCAGTGCCCGGCTTGAAGGATTCGAGAATGGCACCCGGCGTGCCCGCCGGGACCGGCTGGCCGCTCTTCCGGTCGATCGCCTCGACCATCATGCCTGTTGGCGCGTGGAAATCGGCCGCGGCCCGCCCCGCAAGAGCCACCTTCATGAAATCGATGAAAATGGGTGCGGCGAGGCCGCCGCCGGTTTCGCCGTAGCCCATGGGCTTCGGCGTGTCGTAGCCGAGGAAGACACCGGTGACGATATCGGGCGTGTAGCCGACGAACCAGACGTCCTTCTCGTCATTGGTGGTGCCGGTCTTGCCGGCGATCGGCACGCCGAGCGAGCCGACATTTCGAGCGGTGCCACGTTCGACAACGCCGCGCAGCATCGAAGTGACCTGATAGGCTGTCATCGGATCGAGCACGTAGTCGCGGTCGTCCACGGGCATGGGCTCTTCCTGGCCGGTCCAGTCGGAGGCGTTGCAAGCGTCGCACTTGCGCTGGTCGTGGCGAAAGATCGTGCGGCCGTAACGATCCTGGACGCGATCGACCATCGAAGGCGTGACGGCCCTGCCGCCATTGGCGATGACCGCATAGGCCGAGACCAGCCTGAGCAGCGTCGTTTCGCCGGCGCCGAGCGACATCGGCAGGTAAGGCTTCAGCTCGTCATAGATGCCGAAACGCTTGCCGTAGTCGGCGACCAGATCCATGCCGAGATGGCGGGCAAGGCGCACGGTCATCAGGTTGCGGCTGTTTTCGAGCCCGACGCGCAGCGTCGATGGACCGCTGAAGCGACCGTCGTAGTTCTTCGGTTTCCACATTCGCCCGGCGCCGTCGGCAAGGGCGATCGGCGCATCCATCACCAGCGTCGTCGGCGCATAGCCGTTGTCGAGGGCGGCGGCATAGACGAAGGGCTTGAACGACGAGCCCGGCTGGCGATAGGCCTGGGTTGCGCGGTTGAATTCCGACTGGGCATAGGAAAAACCACCGGCGACCGCCAGCACCCGGCCGGTGTTCGGATCCATGGAAACGAGCGCGCCCTGCACGAGCGGCGGCTGCCGGAGCAAGTAGCCGTCGCCCGCCTTTTCCACATAGACGACGTCGCCGGGCGCCAGAGCCCCGTCGGGTCCCGCGGCGCAGCCCCGCTTTGCCTTGGCCGAGCGGCAGAGCGCCCAGGCCATGCCCGCCCGGCCAAGGCGGATCGTCTCGTTGGTGCCAAGAGCACCGCTTCGTTCCGCGACCGTCGGCCTTAGCCCGATCTCTGCTCCATCCTTGTCGGTCGCCAGCACCACGCCGAGCCGCCATTCCGGCACGTCGGCGAGCGGCTGGAGCCTGGCAAGCGCCGGCGCCCAGTTTCCAGTCGAAGGGAGCCTGGCGACGGGGCCGCGGTAGCCCTTTGCCTGGTCATAGGCGACGAGGCCTTTGCGCAACGCCGTCATGGCGGCGACCTGCAATCGCGGATCGAGCGTCGTGCGCACGGAGAAGCCGGCCGTATAAAGGGCAGCATCGCCGTATCGGGCGTTGAGCTGGCGGCGGACGTCCTCGGTGAAATAGTCGGAACTGGCGACCGCGGGCGATTGTTGGCGTTGCCTGACGCCGAGCGAGGAAGCGGATGCCTTTGCGGCGGCGGCGGTGTCGATGACGCCGTTCTGCCGCATCTGGTCGATCACCCAGTTGCGGCGGCCGGTTGCCCGCTCCGCCTGGCGGTCCGGGTCGTAATTGTTGGGCGCCTTCGGCAGGGCTGCGAGGAAGGCTGCCTCCGCGACCGAGAGCTCGCTGACCGGCTTGTCGAAATAGGTGAGCGCTGCCTGCGCCACGCCATAGGCACCGCGCCCGAGATAGATGTCGTTGAGATAGAGTTCGAGGATGCGGTCCTTGGAATAGGTCTGGTCGATCCGCAGCGAAAGGATCGCCTCGCGCAGCTTGCGCTCCACAGTCCGGTCCGACGTCAGCAGGAAATTCTTGGCGATCTGCTGCGTGATCGTCGAGCCGCCGATCATGCGGCGACCGGAGCCGTAGTTGGCGAGATTGGCAAAGAGCGCCGTGCCGATGCTCGCAACGTCGATGCCGGGATGGGTGTAGAAGTTCTTGTCCTCGGCGGAGAGGAACGCCTGGCGCACGCGTGCGGGGATGGTGGCGATGGGCAGGAACAGCCGGCGTTCCCGCGCGAGCTCCGCGACCATCGTGCCGTCGGCGGCATAGAGGCGGCTGGTCACCGCCGGCTCCCAGTTGGCGAGCGTGCGGTGATCGGGCAGGTGTCGCGTCAGGGCTGCGACGAGCGAGGCGGCGGCCAGCGCGACGACGACAGTAAGATTGAGGCATGTGCCGAGCAGATTTACGAGGAGCTTCATAACGGGCAGAGCGGACCTTCATGGCAGCAGGCAGCGTCGCCGACACAGGTGTTCGTGTGGCGGGCAGCGCATGCGGAGCGGAGTATTGGGATGCGCCTACGTCCGCGGACGTTGGCTCGGTGACGGTGCCTGCGGCCGCTAGGGCCAGATGAAACGGCGCATGGATCAGGTCTCCGAAAGCGGTGCGGCTGACCGCGCCTTTCCTGAGTTGGCGACTTCCGGGCAACGGCACGCACCGCCGATAAAGTTCACCGTAGAGGGATTGTGCTTACGCAACAAACCACGTTTATTTGCGAGACCCATTAGGTGAGTTAGGGCATTCATGGTCAGGCCATATCTTCCGCTCAATGCGCTGCGCGCTTTCGAAGCCTCAGCGCGGCATCTGAGCTTTACGCGCGCGGCAATCGAGCTCTGCGTTACGCAAGCCGCGGTCAGCCATCAGGTCAAGCTTCTCGAAAACCGCCTGAACGTGACCCTGTTCAAGCGGCTGCCGCGCGGACTGATGATCACGGCGGAGGGCGAGGCGTTGCTGCCGGTTCTGCGCGATAGCTTCGACCGGATGGCGGACATGCTCGACCGCTTCGAGGCGGGGCATATTCGCGAAGTGCTGATGATCGGCGCCGTCGGCACGTTTGCGGTCGGTTGGCTGCTGCCGCGGCTCGCGGATTTCCAGGCGAAATATCCCTTTGTCGACGTTCGCCTCTCCACCAACAACAACCGCGTCGACATGGCGGCCGAGGGGCTGGATTTCGCTATCCGCTTCGGCGGCGGCTCCTGGCACAATATCGAGGCGACGCGGCTCTTCGAGGCGCCGCTATCCGTGCTTTGCATCCCCGAGATCGCCGAGCGGCTGAAGACGCCGGCCGATCTGCTCGACGAAACGCTGCTCCGGTCCTATCGGGCCGACGAGTGGGTGACCTGGTTCGATGCAGCCGGCATCGCCTATCCGGCGCCCCTGCTCAAGGGCATCGTCTTCGATAGTTCGCTGGCGATGATGGAGGCAGCGGCCCAGGGGATCGGCGTGGCGCTGGCGCCACCACTGATGTTCTCGCGGCTGCTGTCGAACGGCACGATGCGCCAGCCCTTCGACGTTCACACCTCGATGGGAAGCTACTGGCTGACGCGGCTGAAATCGCGTCCCGTCACGCCGGCGATGACCGCCTTCCACGATTGGCTCGCTGCGGCGGCCGAGCAGGAGGCAGCGGCCTTGCCGGCCACGCCCGACGTTATCGCAGGCTGAACGTCCGCCACAGGGCCGTGCAGCGCAAGCTGCGCCTCAACCGGGTCCCGCGGCGGCGCGTCTTGATGACCAAATAATTCTAATGCCTGCCACCAATTCTAATGATGGCCACGACCCACGGCTTTTATCCGTTCACTCGGACGATTTTGCCGTCGAGCACTCGTACACCGTGCGCCCGCTTTGGGCATCGACGCCGGCGAGGCTCACCTCATAGCCCCAGAGATGGCGGATATGGCGCATCGTCGCGTCGCGGCTGCCCTCGTCGAGCAGGATACCGTGCTTGACATTGTGCTGCAGCCGCAATTGCCGGTCACCGAGCAGATCGACGTCCATCACCTGGATGTCCGGCTGGTTGGCAGCAACGTCGTAGCTGTTGGCGAGCGCCGAACGGACCGCGGAATAGCCGCGCTCGTTGTGGATCGAGGCAACCTCGACGAAACGATCCGACGAGCGATCGGAGAGCTGGAACAGCCGGAACTTGCGCATCACCGCCGGGCTCAGATACTGCAGGATGAAGGACTCGTCGCGATGGTTCGCCCAGGCGTCACGCAGCGTTTCCATCCAGTCGCCGTTGCCGGCGAAAGACGGGAACCAGTCGCGGTCTTCCTCCGTCGGTTCGGTGGCAATCCGCTGGATATCCTGCATCATCGCAAAGCCGAGCGCGTAGGGGTTGATGCCCGGGTAGCGCCGGTCGTTGAAATCCGGCTGGAATACGACGTTGGAATGGCTCTGCAACAGTTCCAGCATGTGACCTTCGCCAATCCTGCCCTGGTCGTAGAGGCGGTTGATGATGGTGTAATGCACGAAGGTGGCGCAGCCCTCGTTCATGACCTTCGTCTGGCGCTGCGGTGAAAAATATTGCGCGATGACACGCACGATCCTGAGCAGCTCGCGCTGCCAGGGCTCCAGGATCAGGCTGTGTTTTTCGAGGAAATAGAGCAGGTTTTCCTCCGGCAGGTTGAGCACCTTCTTGCGCTCCGAAGCGTCGCGCTCGGCCTCGGCCGGATCACGGCTCTCGGCGACCTGCGGCAGGGTCCGCCAGAGGTCGCTATAGGTCTGCTCCTCATATTCCAGCCGCTCGCGCGCCCTTTCGCGCACCTTTTCAGAGGAGAGGCGTGGCGGGCGGCGGTAGCGGAAGACGCCCTGGTCCATCAGCGCATGGGCGGAGTCGAGAATGGCTTCGACGGCGGCAGTGCCGTGCCGCTCCTCGCATTTGGTCACGTATTTCTTGGCGAAATCCATATAGCTCAGGATCGCGCCGGCATCGGTCCACTGGCGAAAGAGATAGTTGTTCTTGAAGAAGTGGTTATGGCCGAAAGCGGCATGCGCGGTCACCAGCGCCTGCATCGCCATGGTGTTTTCTTCCATGAGATAGGTGATGCAGGGATTGGAATTGATCACCAGCTCATAGGCAAGACCGCGGTGGCCCTTACGGTAGTGATGCTCCTCATAGGCAAAGCGCTTGCCGAAGGACCAGTGCTGGTACATGAGCGGCATGCCGACCGAGGAATAGGCGTCGAGCATCTGTTCGGAAGTGATGATCTCCAGCTGGTTCGGGTAGACGCTGAGGCCCATTTCTTCGAGCGCGACTTGCTCGATCGCGTCGTAAGCACGCGACAGCGTCGCAAAATTCCAATCGGACCCCTGGAACAGGAGACCTGAGGTCGTGCGTCGTGCCATCCGGTCTCCCCCTCACTTCCGGGTGCGTGCGGCCGGCTGCCGGGCAAAAAGCCTGCGGAAGACCGGGTAGATGTCGGCGGGCTTGGCGATCCGGGTCATCTGGAAATTCGACTTCTCGCCGTCCACCGTGCGATAGGCGCGCCAGAGCGCGGTGCCGTTGTCCGTCGAGCCGAAGATTTCCGTCTCGCGCTCGTCGATGATCTCGACATAGGCATAGTACTGGCAGAGCTTCGTGAGTTTTTCCCGCAGCAGTGCCGCACAATGTTCGCTGTCGCCGATGATGTTGTCGCCGTCGGAGGCCTGGGCCGCATAGATGTTCCAGATCTGCGAGGGGTAGCGGTCCTCGACGATCCTGATCATCTCTTCGAGCGCGGTCGATACGATCGTGCCGCCGCTCTGGGTGCTGTAGAAGAAGGTCTCCTCGTCGACTTCGCGCGCCTCGTCCGTATGGCGGATGAAGACGATGTCGATGCGTTCGTAGCGCCGTTTCAAAAACAGGTGCAGAAGCACGAAGAAGCGTTTGGCGAGGTCCTTCTCGCGCTCGCCCATGGAGGCCGAGACGTCCATCAGGCAGAACATGACGGCGTTGGCGTTCGGCAGCGGCTGCTGCTCGAAGCGGTTGAAGCGGATGTCGACCGGATCGACGTAAGGGATGCGCCGCCGCTTCTTCTCGATCCTTTCCAGCTCGACCCGCAGTTCCTTGAGCCTCTGTCGGCTCTTCGCCGTCGGCTCCGGCTCCACTTCCAGTTGCGCGATCTCGTCGGTGACCGCGGTCAGTTCCTTCTCCTTCGGCCGGTGCAGCGCCAGGCGCCGGCCAAAACTGTTGCGCATCGTGCGCCCGACATTGATGTTCGTCGGCGTTCCCGCCGTGGCGAAGCCGGCGCGGCGGGGCTTGAAGGTGACCGTTTCCTTGAGGCTGAGCTTGACCATGTCGGGGAGCTCCAGATCCTCGAAAAACAGGTCCAGTACTTCCTCGCGCGACAGGATGAATTGGAAATCATCGTCGCTTTCGCCGGTTCCGGGCTTGCCCTTGCCGCCGCCACCGCCGCCCGCTTCCGGTTTCGGCAGGCGGTCGCCTGCCGAAAACTCCTTGTTGCCGGGAAGCACGTAGTTGCGTTCGCCGGAGCCGCGGGACGGCTGGAACGTGGGCTCGCTGGCACCATCAGTCGGCATCGGCACGCCATGCGCGGCGTCGACGTCGATGATCCTGTCCGACTTGACCTGAT
Organism: Ensifer sp. Root954; assembly: GCF_001429005.1. NCBI lineage: Bacteria > Pseudomonadati > Pseudomonadota > Alphaproteobacteria > Hyphomicrobiales > Rhizobiaceae > Ensifer > Ensifer sp. Root954. Next base: position 296,259 of record NZ_LMJM01000001.1, on the reverse strand, counting down.
CCTTGATGACCCGCTTGAGCTCTTCGCGGGCCCGCTTCAGAAAGCGTTGTCGATTGCCGAGGCTCTTATCCTTCGGATTGAGCCGCCGGTCGATGAAATTCGGCATATACCAATCCCCTGCTTCGGCATCGTCAGCCCGCCTTGTTGACCCGCATATACCAGTCGACCAGCCGCCGGACCTGACGCTCCGTATAGCCGCGTTCCGTCATGCGTTGGACGAACTCGGCGTGTTGCTTCTCGGATGCGCTGTCCTTCTTCGAGCCGAAGCTGATGACCGGAAGCAGGTCTTCGACCTGGCCGAACATGCGCTTCTCGATCACGTCGCGAAGCTTTTCGTAGCTCGTCCAGGAGGGGTTGCGCCCATGGTTCTTGGCGCGGGCGCGCAGGGTGAACTTGACGACCTCGTTGCGGAAGTCCTTGGGATTGGCGATGCCGGCCGGCTTTTCGATCTGCGACAGTTCGCTGTCGAGGATCTCCCGGTTGAGGATTTGTCCGGTATCCGGGTCCTTGAAGTCCTGATCTTCGAGCCAGGCGTCGGCATAGGCGATGTAACGGTCGAACAGGTTCTGGCCGTATTCGCTGTAGGATTCGAGATAGGCCTTCTGGATTTCGTGGCCGATGAATTCGGCATAGCGCGATGCCAGCTCGGACTTGATGAAGTCGAGGTAGCTCGCTTCGGTCTCCTTCGGGAACTGTTCGCGGCGGATCGCCTGTTCCAGAATGTACATGAGGTGCACGGGATCGGCCGCGACCTCCTTGGTGTCGTAGTTGAAGGTTTCCGACAGAACCTTGAAGGCAAAGCGGGTGCTGATGCCGGTCATACCCTCGTCGACGCCGGCGGCGTCGCGATATTCCTGAACGGACTTCGCCTTGGGATCGGTGTCCTTCAGGTTCTCGCCGTCATAGACCCGCATCTTGGTGTAGAGCGGCGAGTTCTCGTGACGGGCAAGGCGGGTGGAGACGGTGAAGCGGCTGAGGCTTTCCAGCACTTCCGGCGCGCAGGGGCTCTTGGTCAGTTCGCTTTCGCGCAGCAGCTTCTCGTAGATCTGCCGCTCTTCGGTGACGCGCAGGCAGTAAGGCACCTTTACCACGAGGATGCGGTCGAGGAAGGCCTCGTTGTTCTTGTTGTTCTTGAACTGCAGCCATTCGGACTCGTTCGAGTGCGCAACAACGATGCCCTGATAGGGGAAACCTCCGAAGCTTTCGGTGCCGTTGTAGTTGCCTTCCTGGGTTGCGGTCAAAAGCGGATGCAGCACCTTGATCGGCGCCTTGAACATCTCGACGAATTCGAGCAAGCCTTGCGTCGTGCGGTTGAGGCCGCCGCTATAGGAATAGGCATCGGGATCGGCCTGGCTGTAGTTTTCGAGCTGGCGGATGTCGACCTTGCCGACCAGCGAGGAAACGTCCTGATTGTTCTCGTCCCCGGGCTCGGTCTTGGCGATCGCCACCTGGCGCAGGCGCGACGGCATCAGCTTGACGACGCTGAATTTGGAGATGTCACCATCGACTTCGTCGAGGCGCTTCGTCGCCCAGGGTGAGATCAAGCCGGTCAGCCGGCGTCGGCCGATGCCGTATTTGTCTTCGAGCAGGTCGGCCATGCGGTCGGGATGGAAGAGGCCAAGCGGTGATTCAAAGACGGGACTGACCTTGCCGCCGACCGCCAGCGTGTAGATCGGCTGAAGTTCCATCAATTTTTTCAGGCGCTCGGCGAGCGACGACTTGCCGCCGCCGACCGGGCCGAGCAGGTAGAGGATCTGCTTGCGCTCCTCCAGCCCCTGCGCGGCATAGCGGAAGTAGCCGACGATGCGCTCGATCGTATCTTCCATGCCGTAGAAGTCGGCGAAGGATGGATAGATCTTGACGGTCCGGTTTGAGAAGATGCGGCCGAGACGTTCGTCCGCGCTGGTATCGATGAGGGTTGGATTACCTATGGCTGTAACCATCCGCTCCTGTGCGGTGGCATACATGCTTTTGTCGTCGCGACATGCCAGAAGGTATTCCTGAAGACTGATTTCTTCTTGCGCTGCACTTGTATAGATCTCCGAGAAGAGATCAAAGACGTCGCATTCGCTCTTTTGCATCATGCTCTCCCGCGGCCGCTGGCTGAGACGGGGATCGCTGCTTATCGGCTCGCTCATTCGAATAAACGGCGTCCCATGCGCAATGTTCCTTCAGAGTACTCGCTTTCTCGTGATTCTCGAAGGGGTTGTTTCAATGAATGAAAAATCGTGACTGTGGCATCACGAAAACCTGATCGAAGCGGTGGTCATAAGGCGTTGAACGCAGGGCGTGCGCGATTGGCGCCGCATGCGCCCAGGCGTTTTCTGTGCGAGCGCCATGTTCGGTTGCGTCAGCCGCCGCCGGGTCCGCCGAGGTGGTGGAAAAGAAGGGCCAGAACCGCGTCTCGCATGGTCGCTGTCTCGACATGGCCGATGCCCGGCGCTGCAACCAAAGATAAGTCGTCTTCGACGGCGGCCGCCCGATAGGCAGCCTGCGTCTCGTCACAGGTGCGCTCCACCGCTTGAGGCGGCGTCAGGGAATCATCGAGCCCCACGCAGATCAGTTGGGGTCGGGAGGCGACGAGCTCGGCGCCTCGACAGCGCCGCCACGCGGCGACGCCGGAGAGAAGGAACGAGCCTTTAGGCGAGCCAGGCTGGCAGGCGCACCGAAACGCGGCCGGTGAGCGCCGCCTCGACGCAGTCGGCGAGGTTGCTGAAGCGCACGGCGCGGCCGGAAAGACCGGGACCGTAATGGGCGTATTTACCGGAATTGGTCATCAGCGCCCGGGTCTTGGTCGGAAAGACCGGTTCGGAGATCGAGCACCAGCAAAGATCCGGCAGGACCTGGATGCCGCTCTCTTCAAGGCGGGCAAGCAGACCTTCGTCCCGTGCTGCGGCTATCGCGTCTCGCCCGGCGGTGACGATCACGGCGACGTTGCTATCGCGCTTGCGGCCGTCGAAGGCTGTGGCCAGCGCGCGGCACTCCTCGAGCGACGCATGCGGGCTGCCGATGGCGACAAGCTCGACCTCCGCCGGACCGTCGTTCAGGAGCGACCAGGCCGCGGCCATGTCGGCGCGCGTGATCGTCGTGTGGTCGGCATCCTTGGCGGCGGCACCTTCCGCTTCCGGGGTCACGCCCTCCACATGCAGCATCGGGGATGCGGACGTGGTGCCGAAGGCGGCGCAAAGCGCCTTGAGGTCGTCGCGCGAGGGCTTTGCCGATGCAAGACCACGCAAAAGCGGGATGCGGTCGGGTGCTGCCTTGCCGGCGAGATAACCGATCAGCGGCCAGAAGGCATCGTCGATATTCTCAGGCAGTTCCACGTCGATGACGCGCGTCGCCTTGCGCGGCGCGTCGAGATAGACGCCCGAGAGCGGTGCACGACCGGTGAGCGCAATGCAGAGATCGAGAAAGTCGGGGTGTTTGGCCGTGCGCGCGCCGAGCACCGTGTTGGCGAATATGACGGCGTTCGATTCCGCCCAGGCGATGGCTTCGCCGGATTTCGGCGCGCTGTCGAGCAGATAGGGCGAGCAGGTGAAGGTCGGGCGGCAGCCCATGCGCACATAGGCGTCGGCAAGCCTTGCTGCCGGATCGCCGAAGCTCTCCGGCACGCCCTGCGCCTGCCAGTTGGCACGGTCGACCGAGATCGCGTTCATGGTCGTCGGCACGCGAACCTTGGCCCCCATGTCCGCCATCTTCTCGGCGAAGGTGAGGTTTGCCGGGCTCGCATAGATGCAGCCGTCGATATGGCCCTGGACCACGTCGATGAGCTTTTCCGCACCCTGCTGCGCCGCCATCGCCGCGATGATGCGCATCGCCTGTTGCACGGCGATGCCGTCACGACCGTCGAGCATGGCGCGATCGTCGTCGGTGAGATCAAGCGCCGTCATTGCCGGCGGAGCGACCGGAATTGTCAGGCCATCGGCTTCGATTGCCGTATCGCTGATGCGCGCGGTCTTTGCTTGCGCCAGCGCCTTGAAGGCGTCGCGCGAAAGCCGAAGCACCGGCAGGGATTTTCCGAACATTTCGGCCGTGATCAGCGCGCCGAGCGTCAGCACGTCTTCCGCTTCCGAGAAGACCAGGGCCGCCGGCGCACGGCCGGTCAGCGCCATGTCGAGCAGCACGCCCGAACCGGTGCAGGAGCCGCGGCTCGACGGCATCATCAGGATGCCGTCGGTCAGACAGAGGCCGTGCAGCGGATGGTGCACGTCGATCACCCGACCCGTTGCCGGATCGACCCCGCCCCAGAAGCTCAGCGCCTCCTCCGTGGCGATGATGGGGCCATCGGCGGAGCCGGAAAGAATGCTGCGGGCGGAGATCGATTGGGTCATTTTACGACAAATCCATGAGCAAAGGGGTCGCGGTCATCGATGAAGATCGTGTTGATGCCGGTCATGCGGGCCCAGCCGGCAATCGACGGGATGATGGCGTCGCGGTCGGCGACCTTGGTCGCCGCCTCGACACGGCCCTTGAACAGCGAACCGATGATCGATTCATGCACGAACTCGTCACCGACCTTGAGCTTGCCCTTGGCGGCAAGCTGGGCCATGCGCGCCGACGTGCCGGTGCCGCAGGGCGAGCGGTCGATCGCCTTTTCGCCGTAAAAGACGGCGTTGCGCGCATGCGCTTCTGCCTGTGTTGGCTTGCCGGTCCACTGGATGTGGCTGAGGCCCTTGATTTCCGGGTGCTCCGGATGCACGAACTCGTATTTGGCGTTGAGCGCCGCGCGGAGCTTCGGGCTCCAGCCGACGAGTTCGCCGGCCGTATGGTCGGCCATGTCGCGAAAATTCTTCTGCGGTTCGACGATGGCGTAGAAGTTGCCGCCATAGGCGACGTCGACGACGATCTCGCCAAGACCCTCGACTTCAGCCGTCAGCCCCTCGGCGTAGAGGAAGCCCGGAACGTTGGTGAGGCGCACTTCTTCGACAAAGCGGCCTTCCTGGCGATAGGTGATGTCGACCTTGCCGGCCGGCGCGTCGATTGAAAGCTTGCCCGGTTCACGCGGCGTGATCAGGCCGTTTTCGATCGCCATGGTGATGGTTCCGATCGTGCCGTGGCCGCACATTGGCAGGCAGCCCGACGTTTCGATGAAGAGCACGGCGACATCGCAGTCGGCCCGGGTCGGCGGATAGAGGATAGAGCCCGACATCATGTCGTGGCCGCGCGGCTCGAACATCAGGCCAGTGCGGATCCAGTCGAACTCGCGCAGGAAATGGGCCCGCTTCTCCAGCATGTTAGCGCCTTCGAGTCTTGGCCCGCCGCCGGAAACGAGGCGGACCGGATTGCCGCAGGTGTGGCCGTCGATGCAGGAGAAGGTGTGGTTGGCCATGGTCTAAACTCTGTCAGAAACGTTGGGGCGAGAAGGAACTGATATCGATCGCCGGCCGCCGGCCGGTGAGCAGGTCGGCCACGAGCCGTGCGGTGCCGGCCGATTGCGTGAGACCGAGATGGCCGTGGCCGAAGGCGTAGACGACGCGGCCGGTGGCGCGGGCGCGGCCGATCGCCGGAAGGCTGTCGGGCAGCGACGGGCGGAAGCCCATCCATTGCACGCCGCCCTCGCTCTTGAAGCCCGGCAGGAAGGCTTGCGCCTTCCTCAGCATGGCTTCCGAGCGGCGGAAGTTCGGCGGCAGCTTCAGCCCGCCGAGTTCGACGGCGCCGCCGACGCGGATACCGGTCGAAAGCCTGGTGACGACGAAGCCGTGTCCGCCGAAGGTTACCTGGGTGCGCAGATCGAAGGCATCCTGCGGCAGCGTGGTGTTGTAGCCGCGCTCGGTTTCGAGCGGGATACGCTCGCCGAGCGTACGGGCGACCTGGTGCGAGAACGCGCCGGCTGAAAGCACGACCTGTTCTGCCCGCCGCGTCTTGCCGTCGGCCGTCAGTTCGACGCCACCTTCGATCGGCTTCAGCGCCGTAACTTCGGCACGCTCGATCACACCTCCCTTGGCGCGGAAATGGTCTGCCAGCGCCAGCGTGTAGAGCTTGGGATCGGCGATGGAATACCAGCCGGGGGTAAAGGTGCCATGGGTGAAGCGCGATGCGAGACCAGGCTGGATCTCGGCCATCTCGGCCGCGCCCATGTGTCGGAACTCGATGCCGTGTTCGGCTCGCGCGGTCCAGCCGGGAAGAGAGGCCTTCAGCTCGGCTTCGCTTTCATAGACCTGCAGATTGCCTTCCTTGCGCAGCATCGGCAGGGTGCCGGTCTCGGCGAGGAAAGGTTCGAGCTCGGCCTTGGAGAGGTCCATCATCGCCGTCTGGGCGGTCGTCGAATGGGCCACGCGGCTTGCCGAGCAGGCGCGCCAGAAGCGGAACATCCACGGCGCGATCTGTGCCGCATAGGCCGGTGGCACGCTCAAGGGCCCAAGCGGGTCGAGCAGCCACTTCGGCGCCTTCTTCAGGATGCCGGGTGACGCGAGCGGCAGGATGTCGGTGAAGGCGAAGGCCCCGGCATTGCCCGCCGAGGCACCTGCTGCCGGGCCTTCCCGGTCGAGCACGGTGACGGAAAGTCCCCGTGCCTGGGCGGCGATCGCCGCAGAAAGGCCGACAACGCCGGCGCCGATGACGATGACGTCAGGCTGAACTGCATCCTTCATGATCGGCTCAGTGCGTCGCTGCGAGGAACTTTTGGAGTTCCGGATCCTTCGGCGCGCCGAAGAGCGCTTCCGGTGCGGCGATTTCCGCCATCACGCCCTTGTGGAAGAAGGCGACGCGGTCGGAAACTTCGCGGGCAAACTTCATTTCATGGGTGACGCAGATCATCGTCATGCCCTCGGAGGCCAGCATGCGCAGCGTGTCGAGCACTTCGCCGACGAGCTGCGGATCGAGCGCCGAGGTCACTTCGTCAAACAGCATGTATTCCGGCGACATTGCGAGTGCGCGGGCGATCGCCATGCGCTGCTGCTGGCCGCCCGACATGCGGGTTGGATAGACGCCGAGCTTCTCGCCGAGGCCGACGTGCGTGAGCTGCTTGACGGCGTTCTCCTCGGCCTTTTCCTTGGAGAGGCCGAGCACCTTGCGCGGCGCCAGCATGACGTTTTCAAGCACGGTCAGGTGCGGGAAAGCATTGAACTGCTGGAAAACGATGCCGAGCTTGCTGCGCAGCTTGTTGAGGTTTGTTGATTTCGCGTGGACCTCGGTGCCGTCGACGAGGATGCGGCCGGCATCGATCGGCTCGAGACCGTTGATGCAGGTCAGCAGGGTCGACTTGCCGGAACCGGAGCCGCCAATGATGGTCAGCACCTCGCCCTTGTTGACGGTGAGGTCGATGCCTTTGAGAACCTCCAGCGAGCCGAAGGATTTGCGAACGTTCTGGATCTCAATCATTGGACCACCGTTTTTCAAGGTAACCGCCGAGCCGGGCGATCGGGAAGCTGATAAGGAAGTAGATGGCGCCGCAGATCAGAAGGATCAGCAGCGGTTCCTGCAGGCGGGTGACGAGCACCTGCGAGGCGCGCAAGAGTTCGATCAGGCCGAGCCAGAGGACGAGTGCGGAGTCCTTCATGACGCCGAGCGTCAGGCCGATCCAGGACGGCAGCGAAACGCGGGTCGCAAGCGGCGCCACGATGTAGCGCATGTCCTGCCACCAGGTCATGCCGAGCGAGCGGGCGGCGCGGCGCGTCGTCGGTGGCACGGAAGAGATGCCGCCACGAACGATCTCAGTGCAATAGGCGGCCGTATAGAGCGACAGCACCACGCAGGAGGTCGTGAACGGTGCCCAGCCGAGCTTGGCGATCGCCTGGAAGGCATTGGCAAGAACCAGCTGGATCAGCAGCGGCACCGAACGGAAGATGTCGAGCACGAAGGTGAGCGGGGAGGCCCAATAGGGGCCGACCTGGTTGCGCACGACGCCGAAGATGATGCCGAGCACGGTGCCGGCGGTAACCGAGACGGCGGTGACCGCGAGCGTCATCAAGGCGCCCTGCAGCAGGAAGCCGAGATCAGCGAGGGTGAGGGCGGTATTGAACATCTCTCACCTCTCCTTAGTAGCGGAACATGCGCGCGGCGAGCAGGCGCGCGCCCAGCGTCACGGCCTTGGCGATCAGGTAGTAGATGATCGCCGCGATCGCGAAGAATTCGAAGGTGCGGAACGAACGGGCGTTCAGTTCCTGGGTGATGCCGGCAAGGTCGGTGTTCATGCCGACGGTAACGCCAAGCGAGGTCATCAGGATCGCCCAGACCATCTGGTTGGTGACGGGCAGGAAGGCGATGCGCAGCATCTGCGGCAGCACGATGTAGCGGAAGGCCTGCACCGGGGTCATGCCGAGCGAGCGGCCGGCCCGCGCCTGGGTATCGGGAATGGCCTTGAGGGCGCCGCGGAAGTTTTCCGCGAGATAACCGGCATTGTTGAAGGCGATCCCCGCGAGCAGCGCCGTATAGGGGCTCAGGTGGATACCGAAATTGCCGAGGCCGAAATGGGCCATGTAGATCTGGAACAGCGCCGGCGTGTTGCGGGCGATTTCGACCCAGGCGGTGGCAAAACCACCGAGGATGCGATTGCCCGACAGGCGGCAAGCCGTCAGCGCGAGCGCCAGTGCCAGGCCGATGACCATCGAGAGCAGAGCCACCTGCAGGGTGACCAGCGCTCCATCGAGCATCTGTGGCAGGGCTTTCAGCGCCTGGTTCCAATGAAAGGTATAGCTGAACATGTTTCGTCTCACCTCTTCGGAAACGAATAGCGGCGCGAAGCTAAACTTCGCGCCGCCAGATAAACGGCATATTAGCGGTAAACGCCCTTAGCCGTAAGGTCCGGAAGTTCGCCGCCGACCCACTTTTCGTAAAGTTCAGCGTAGCGGCCGGTGCGGACCTGCTGGTTGATGAAGAGGTTGAGGAAGTTGATGAAGCCGTATTCTTCGCGGTTGGTGAAGAGCGCGACGTAGTCGGTGTCGAACGGAGCCTTGCCAACGACGGAGATGCCGGCGAACTTGCCGCCCTTCACGTTGGCCTGGGCGACGGTCGAGGTCGAAACCGTAGCGTCGATCTGGCCCTGGCTGAGCGCGAGGAAGACGTCTGCCTGGGTCTGGTACGGACGGAACTCACCGGCGCCCCATTCCTTGACCTGCTTTTCGAGAGCGATCGCTTCGAACGTGCCGGCGGTCGCGCCGACAACCTTGCCCTTCATGTCTTCGAAGGACTTGACGCCCGACTTCTCGTTGGCAGTGACGGCCATTTCGAAGGCGAAGTAGGGGATCGTCATGCCGACGGTCTTGGCGCGCTCAAGCGTGTCGGAGGTCGAGGCAACGCCGACGTCGACGCGGCCCGACATCAGAGCGGGAATGCGCTCCGGGAACGGGGTCTCGACGATTTCGGCGGTGACGCCGAGTGCCTTTGCGAGGTCGTTGCAGTAGTCGACGTCAAAACCGATCGGGTTGTTGTTCTCGTCGCGAGAACCCATCGGCGGGAAGTCGAGCACGACTGCGCAACGCAGCGTACCCGAGCCGATGACGTCATCCAGCTTGTCGGCATGGGCCTGGCTGGTCAGAGCAGCGGCCGCAACGAGGCCGAGCGCGAGCACCGAAGTCTTCATTTTCTCTCTCCCTGAAATGAGTGCCGTTTGACGGCTGAGGCACTATTCCGTTTTAGACAGCACAAATCAATAGAAAAATACAATTAGTATACAAAAAGTATAAGTTCGTAACGCAGAACGCGCGCAGGCATCCCATTTGTTTCGTCAAATGGGATGCCTGCGCAGCGATCTGTCGTGTCTTGCGGCTGCGGGCGGCAGGCGCCCGCAGCTGTCGGCGAGTGCCTTAGCCCTGGAAGTCCTCGGGCAGCAGGCCTTCCGGCATGTTCTGGTAGGCGACCGGGCGCAGGAAACGGCGGATCGACAGGGTGCCGACGCTGGTTGCGCCGAAGTTGGTCGAGGCCGGATAGGGCCCGCCATGCACCATCGAATCCACCACCTCGACGCCGGTCGGGAAGCCGTTGACGAGCACCCGGCCTGCCTTGCGCTCAAGGATCGGGCGCAGACGACGGGCGGTCTCGAGATCGGCCGCCTCCATGTGGATGGTGGTGGTCAGCTGTCCCTCGAAGCCGCGGGCAAGCTGTTCCATTTCAGAGGTCGAACCGACGCGAACGACGAGGCCGAGCGGACCGAACACCTCTTCGCCGAGCGCATGGTCGGCCAGGAACTGGTCGCCGGTCGTTTCGAACAGGTTCGGCGAGACCGAACGGCCGGACGATTCGGTCGTCAGAAGCGGCTTCACCGTGTTGCGGCTTTCAAAGCGCGCCTGGCCGTCGTGATAGGCCTTGGCGATGCCGTCCGTCAGCATCGTCTGCGGCGCGACCTTGCCGAGCGCTTCGACGGCGGCCGTGGTGAAGCGATCGGCGTCAGCACCTTCGACAACCACGGCGATGCCGGGGTTGGTGCAGAACTGGCCGGCACCCATGGTCAGCGAACCGGCCCAACCCTGGCCGAGTGTCTCGGCGCGTGCCTTCAGTGCTTCCGGCAGCAGGAACATCGGATTGACCGAGCCGAGCTCGCCGAAGAACGGGATCGGCTCCGGACGTGCGGCGCAGAGATTGAAGAGCGCGCGGCCACCGGCGAGCGAACCGGTGAAGCCGACGGCCTTGATCAGCGGATGCTGGACAAGTGCTTCGCCGACCTGGCGGTTGCCGCCCTGGATCAGCGAGAAGACGCCCGGGTGAACGCCGGTCTTGCGGATCGCGGCCTCGACGGCCTGCGCAACGATCTCACCGGTGCCCGGATGGGCCGAGTGGCCCTTGACGACCACGGGGCAGCCGGCAGCAAGGGCGGCAGCCGTGTCGCCGCCGGCGGTCGAGAAGGCCAGCGGGAAGTTCGAGGCGCCGAAGACTGCGACCGGGCCGATCGGGCGCTGGATAAGGCGGATTTCCGGGCGCGGCGCTGGCTGACGCTCGGGCAGGGCCGCATCGAAACGGCGGTCGAGATATTCACCCTTTTCGATGTGGTCGGCAAAGAGACGGAGCTGGCCGGTGGTGCGGCCGCGTTCGCCCTGCAGGCGCGCTTCCGGCAGGCCGGTTTCCTGGGTGCCGATCTCGGTAATGGCCTCCGCGCGTGCCTCGATCTCGTCGGCGATGGCGCGCAGGAAGGCGGCGCGCTCGGTCCGGGTCGAATAGCCATAGCTCAGGAAGGCTTCTTCGGCGGCTTCAGCCGCGCGGTTGACCAGTTCCACGGTGCCGGTGGCGAACTGATGGACCGGACCGTGGGCGGGTGCCGATGCGAAGGTGCCCGCGCCGTCGAGCCATTCGCCGGCGACAAGGTGTTTTCCTTTGGGGGTGAAGGCCATCTGCCGATCCTTTCGTTCGATCCCGGATTGCCTTTTCTAGCAGAGGGGATCATGGCTGAATTGCACTTGTCGGATCTTTGTATACTATATGTATGCAGAACATCAATCGCCTGACTGGCCCTTCCGGATCAGGCGCAGCATTTGAGAGGGAGAGAGATGAGCGAAACCAACACCCTGACGATCGCAGCACTTTTCGAGCGCGTTGAGGCGATCTTCCTGAAGGCGGGGCTCAACGCCATTCAGGCCGGTGCACTGGCCCGCGTGATCGTCGCCGGCGAGCGGGATGCCTGCAAGTCGCATGGCATCTACCGCATCGAAGGAGCGCTTCGCACCGTCAAGGCGGGCAAGGTGAAGCCGGATGCAACACCGGAGCTCGAAGCGGGCGAAGGTTCCGCTATCGTCAAGGTCAACGCCAAGGGCGGTTTTGCCAATCCCGCCTTCGAGCTCGGCCTGCCGGTTCTCGCCGAACGCGCTCGCTCGCTGGGCATCGCCGCGCTCGTCATCAATGATTGCACCCATTTTTCGGCGCTCTGGCCTGAGGTCGAAGGCCTGACCGGCGAGGGACTTGCCGGCCTCGTGATGTGCCCGAGCTATGCGACCGTTGCGCCGACCGGCGGCAACAAGCCGCTGCTCGGCACCAACCCCTTCGCCTTCGGCTGGCCGCGCGAAAACAAGCCGCCTTACGTCTTCGACTTCGCCACCTCGGTTGCCGCCCGCGGTGAGATCGAACTGCACCGCCGTGCCGGCAAGCCCTTGCCGGAGGGCTGGGCGATCGATGCCGAAGGCAATCCGACGACCGATCCGGAAGCAGCGCTTGCCGGCGCCATGCTGCCCTTCGGCGGCCACAAGGGTTCGGCGATCGGCACCATGGTCGAGCTTCTTGCCGGCATCATGATCGGCGACCTGACGAGCCCGGAAGTGCTCGACTATCTCGGCACCACGACGCTTGCACCGTTCCACGGCGAACTGATCGTCGCCTTCTCGCCGGAGAAATTTGCAGCCGGACGCCCGGGCAATCCCTTCGCCCGTGCGGAAGTGCTGTTTGAGGCGATCGTCGGCCAGGGCGCCCGCCTGCCGTCGCAGCGTCGCTTCGTGGCGCGCGCCAAGTCGGAAGTCGAAGGTGTCGTTCTCAACACGGCTGAAATCGAGCAGCTCGAGCGGCTGCTTGCTCTTGGACTGGACGCCGTCGCGTAAGCGACGGCTAACCTTTTCGTCGGTCATCGACCCGTCGAGACTGCCAAACGAAAAAGGCCCTCCAACCGGAGGGCCTTTTCTATTTGAGTGCCGATCGAGCGATCAGGCCTTGTACTTCTGCACCGCGCCCGGGAGCTTGCTCCACTCGGCGTACCAGCTGTTGAACAGCTTGAACTGGGCTTCGACGTAGCCGCGCTGGCTGTCGGAGAGAACGTCGCTCTCGTTGAAGTGCAGCGTGTATTCCTTGTCGCCCTTCAGCACCATCATATGCTTGAAGTAGAGAACGAGGTCCGGACCTTCGTCGAAGGACGAGAGAACGGCGAGCGCCTGTTCCAGTTCCAGTGCGCGCAGACGTGCGTCGACGTCGCCTTCGGCGGCGGCACGCGACAGGTTGCACATGTGGATGACTTCCTTCGGCAGAACGCAGCCGATGCCGGTGATGGCACCGGTTGCGCCGCAGTTGACGAAGCCGTGGAAAACGGCCGTGTCGACACCGATCATCAGCGAGACGCCATCGTCACGGCTGGTGATGTTCTCGGCCGCATAGCGCATGTCGGCAGCGCCGCCGAACTCCTTGAAGCCGACGAGGTTCGGATGTTCGGCGCGCAGCGCGAAGAACAGGTCGGCGCGGGTGGCGAAGCCGTAGTACGGGCTGTTGTAGATGACAGCCGGCAGGCTCGGGGCGGCCGAGAGAATGGCCTTGAAGTGGTTCTTCTGGGCAGCGACAACCGAGCCGCGCGAAAGCACGCGGGGGATGACCATCAGGCCCTGGGCGCCGACCTTCTCGGCATGTGCCGCGTGAGCGACGGCCGAAGCGGTGTTGACGGCGCCGGTGCCGACGATAACCGGAATGCCGGCCTTGACGAGGCGCTCGACGCCTTCCATGCGCTGTTCGTCGGTCAGGAGCGGCCAGTCACCCATCGAGCCGCAGTAGACGACGGCGGACATGCCTTGAGCGATCAGCTCCTTGCCCTTGCGCACCAGCGCGTCGAAATCTGGGGTGCGGTCTTCCTTGCAGGGGGTCATCAGCGCCGGGATGACGCCGGTGAAAATCTGAGCCTTCATCTGAAACTCCTCTCGGCTTTGTCTTCAGGGCAGCGGCGCACCTGCGCCCTCGCCTTTGATCCAGACAATAGCTGTTTGTATTTTATTTGTCGACAAGAAAAATACAAAGGTCGCTACAAAGCGATATCGAGCTTGTTGTTGCGGGCAAAAAGCTTCTGCACCTGCTCGACGATCTGCTCCGCATGCGCCTTGCCCAGCCGATCCGCAGCCTCGACGTCGCGCGCGGCGATCGCGGCGATCATGGCCGCATGCTCGTCGACGAAGCGCTGGGGGAACTGCTCGTCATAGGACTGATAATAGAGACGGAGAATGCGCCGCCCTTCGTCCAGCAGCCGGCGGAACAGGCTGGTGAAATAGGGGTTGCGTCCGCTTTCCGCGATTGCCGCATGGAAGGCGGCGTTGGTGGCGATCATCGTGAGCGGGTCGCGCGTCTGCACGGCTGCCGCATAGTCTTCGTGGAAGCCGCGAATGATCGCCAGGTCTTCCGGGCGGTGGTTCTGCGCCGCAAGCCGCGTGGTGACGCGGTACATCAGCACCAGCGCGTCGAAGAACGGATTGAGATTGAGGAAGTCGATGTTCGCCACCATCGTCGAGCGGTTCGGCAGCGTGTCGATCAGCCCTTCGCCGGCAAGACGCACCAGCGCCTCGCGGATCGGCGTGCGCGACATCTTCAGCCGCTCGGCAAGCTGCACTTCGTCGATCGGGCTGCCCGGCGGCAGCACCAGGTCGAGGATCTCGTCGCGCAAGAGGTCATAGACCATCTTTACGCCGGAGCCGCGCTTGCGCTCGGGGATGGGGCTGTTGTCGGTGTCGATATCGGTCATGTCAGATTCCTTTGTCGACAAAAGAAATACTTGTCTCTGTCGCCGGGATCAACAGTTTCCGCTGCTGTCATTGCGCGAAGCTGTTATCCGCATCTGCGTGCACAGGTTGTTGTGGCGACCCATGCATTTCCCACATGGGAGCGCTGAGTTTTGAGCGCTGCAACTTAC
>NZ_LMJM01000001.1:81037-281663 GCF_001429005.1 Ensifer sp. Root954 | reverse complement strand
GCATCGAACGCGCCGACATCGACCGCGTCGCACGTACGGCCTTCGCCCGCTAAGGCGATCTTAGAGACTGAAGAATTGCCAAGCGCCTGCATCTCCTGCGGGCGCTTTTGCTTTTTGGCGCCTTCATTGCGCCATTGTCGGCCCACACATCGCTGGCACTGCGATTTGATTAATCGACTACTCCATTAATCGCGCCGCTTGCCGCCGACAGGCGCGGTGTTCGTTCAAGAGACTGAGTGCCATGCCGCCGTTTTCCCCTGAGATTACCGATTTCTGGAACGCGTCCTTTGCGGGCGATGTTCTCGCAAGCGCGGATCGGTTTACCGTCACGGTCAATCCAGACCTCGACGAGGAGAGCCCGGCCATGGTGCTGCACACGGCTGAAAACGGCGTGATCGTGGCCCTGTCCCCGGCGCTCGGCGCCGCGCTGTCGTCGGCGGCGGGGCAGGTGCTCACCGAAGCGCCCCTTCGCCAAGGGCTGTGCGATGCCGGCATCGTCCTGAACGGTGCTGACAACCTCTTCTACTTCACCGAAGCGGATAAGGCTGTGCTGTTGCGGGAGAATTCAGGCGCCCATGTGCGCGCGCTCACGGCGAAGGATGCGGCCGCGTTCGCCCTGTTCCAGGGCTCCGCCTCGGAAGAGGATCTCGATGCAGCCTATGTCGAACTGGATCACTGGTTGGTCTACGGAGCCTTCGATGGTGACAGGCTGGTCTGTGCCGCGAGCATGTATCCCTGGCAGGAGCGGCAGATCGCCGATCTCGGTGTGCTGACGCTTGTGTCCGATAGGGGTAAGGGCCACGCCCGCAAGGTCGTGCGCGCAATCAGCAGGGCCGCCCTCGAAAAGGGCTACCAACCGCAATATCGCTGCCAACTCGACAACCACGCGTCGGTGGCGCTTGCGGGAGCCGTAGGCGTGACGCTTTTCGGCCAATGGGAAGCGCCCTCCGAAGACGGCTGAGACGCGGCTCGACGGTATGCCGGGCCGTCAAAACGATGCTGACAGAATCTGGCAGGGGTCGCGCGTAAAGTGGTCCCAGGATAAGAGATCGAGGGATTGCAGATGTCGGCGCAGGATATGTTTCAGATGGGTGCAGCAAACAGGTCGGGCGAGCGCAATTTCTGGATCGGCGCTGTTTCCGGCGATGACCTGCAGCATGCCGCCGAAGACGGCTTCTCTCGCTTTGGCTACGGCTACGGCAATGTCCAGGCGATGACGCGCATGAAGGCGGGTGATGGCTTCATCGGTTATGCGCCCAACGCCGCCTTTAACGGCAGGGCGGGGCTTGCATGTTTTGCCGCCATCGGTGTCGTCAAGGAGCGCCCGCCCTACTTCTTTGCCATGGGCGGTGTCGCCCCGCATCGCGGCGACATCGACTGGGCCGACAGCATGGAGGCGCCGGTTCGGCCGTGGCTCGACAGCCTTGAATTTGCCGAAGGCAACCGTAACTGGGACCAGAAGCTTCGTCTTGGTCATCTTGCCATCAGCGAGCGTGACTTCCGTGTGATCGCGCGGGCCATGCATGCAGACCTCGGCATGGTTTTCCCGAGGGTGCCGGCCTTTCGGCAGCAACTCGCCGGCTGATCGTTCGCGTCTTCAACCCGGCAGCAGCACCGTTGCGTCCTCCGCCGTGTCGACCGCTTGCTCCACCGAGCCGGCGGCGATGCTGGCATACATGCCGGTGGTTCTGAATTCCGTCGGGCTCAGACCGAAGGAGCGGCGGAACACCTTGGCGAAATAGTTGGGGTCTTCGAAGCCCGAGAGAATGGCCACTTCCTTGACCGGAAGGCTTGCGGTTTTCGTCAGCAGTTTTACCGCACGCTGCAAGCGCTTCTGCAGCACATATTCGGCCGGCGCCATGCCTTCGCTGGCGGCGAAGACGCGCGAGAAATGCGCCCGGCTCAAGCCCGACACGCGTGCCAGTTCCTCCACTGGAAGCGGGTTCTGCAAGTTGTTCATGATGTGGTCGACGACGCGGTGCATCGTCCTGTGTTCATGGCTGAACACCGGGTGCGAGCCGAAGACGTCGTCGTAGAGCGCCATCGCCGCCTCGTAGGCAATCGCCGAGGCTCTGCCTGGCGTCTCGCCGCCGCGGATCAGCCGCAGGCTGCAGTCGGCCAGATGCTCGATCGTTTCCGGTTGCAGCTTCAATACGGGACCGGTGACAGCGAGCAGGGCGCGGTGGATGCGCAGCGCCTCGTCGCCGTTCATCGAGATCCAGAAGAACTCCCAGCGCCCGCCGTCTTCCAGCCAGTAGCGATGATTGTGCGGCACGAGCAGGAGCAGCGTCTCGCCCTCGCGCACCCGATAGCTGCGGTTTTCGTATCGCAGGTTTCCGGCACCCGCGATCGTATGCTGGAGCACGGTAAAGGGCGTGTTTCCGCGCTTTCTGCCGTCCCAGTCATAGGTCGCATTGTTGCGGATTTCATAGCCGGTGCTGGTCGGCATCGCGTGCAGGCTCTGGCGTCCCCGCGGCAGTGAAACGGTTCGCATAACCGGGCCGTTGTCGATCAATTCTTGCAGCATAAAAATACCCATGAAAGCACAATACCGCTCTGGCGGGGTCGGCGATTATACACATAATGACCACCAACAGCGCAACAGGCGGTGCTTTTGGCCCGTAAGAAATGAGGGGATGCATCGAAGTTGCGCGCAGAGACGGTGAAAAACCGTGAATTGATTTTACCCTTTGTCAGAGATGCATGCAGTTCATGAGGAGTGAGGGCATGGCAACATTCAAGATGGCCATCATCGGCGCCGGCAGCATAGGCTTCACCAAGAAGCTCTTCACCGACATTCTCGCCGT
This sequence comes from Ensifer sp. Root954, assembly GCF_001429005.1. Lineage (NCBI taxonomy): Bacteria > Pseudomonadati > Pseudomonadota > Alphaproteobacteria > Hyphomicrobiales > Rhizobiaceae > Ensifer > Ensifer sp. Root954. The sequence goes on along the minus strand of NZ_LMJM01000001.1, from coordinate 278,856 downwards.
GCCGGAATTGCGCGACATCGAGGTTGCGCTGACAGATCTCAGCGCCCGCAATCTGGAGATGATCAAGGCGATCCTCGACCGGATTGTCGAAGTCAACCGCCTGCCGACGAAGGTGACGGCAACCACCGATCGGCTGAAAGCGCTCGAAGGCGCCCGCTACATCATCAGCTGCGTCCGTGTCGGTGGACTCGAAGCCTATGCCGACGACATCCGCATCCCCCTTAAATATGGCGTCGACCAATGCGTCGGCGATACGATATGCGCCGGCGGCATCCTCTACGGCCAGCGCAACATCCCCGTCATCCTCGACTTCTGCCGGGATATCCGCGCGGTCGCCGAACCGGGTGCCAAGTTCCTGAACTATGCCAACCCGATGGCGATGAACACCTGGGCAGCGATCGAATACGGCAAGGTCGATACGGTCGGGCTCTGCCACGGTGTTCAGCACGGCGGCGAGCAGATCGCCGAAATCTTGGGAGCCGGCGAGGGCGAACTCGACTACATCTGCTCGGGTATCAACCATCAGACCTGGTTCGTCGACGTGAGGCTGAAGGGCCGCAGGATCGGCAAGGACGAGTTGGTTGCGGCCTTCGAGGCGCACCCGGTGTTCTCCAAGCAGGAGAAGCTCCGCATCGACGTGCTGAAGCGGTTCGGCGTCTATTCGACCGAGAGCAACGGCCATCTCTCCGAATATCTTCCCTGGTATCGCAAGCGCCCGGAGGAAATTACCCGCTGGATCGATATGTCCGACTGGATCCACGGCGAGACCGGCGGCTATCTCAGGCATTCGACCGAGACGCGCAACTGGTTCGAAACCGAGTTTCCGCAGTTCCTCGAAGCAGCCGGCCGGCCGCTCGACCATCAGAAGCGCTCGAACGAACATGCGAGCCATATTCTCGAGGCGCTGGAAACGGGCCGGGTCTATCGCGGCCATTTCAATGTCAAGAACAATGGCGTGATCACCAACCTGCCTGCCGACGCCATCATCGAATCCCCCGGCTTCGTCGATCGCTTCGGCATCAACATGGTCTCGGGCATCACCCTTCCCGAGGCCTGTGCCGCCACCTGCCTTTCCTCGATCAACGTCCAGCGCATGTCGGTCCATGCGGCCGTGACCGGCGATCTCGATCTTCTAAAGCTGGCGATGCTGCATGATCCGCTGGTCGGCGCCATCTGCACACCGGAGGAGGCTTGGCAGATGGTCGACGAGATGGTGGTCGCTCAAAGCCAGTGGCTGCCGCAATACGCCCATGCCATCGACGGCGCCAAGGAGCGACTTGGCCGCGCAACCGTCAAGACGCGCGAATGGAATGGCGCTGCGCGGCGTGAGGTGCGTTCGCTCGACGAGTTGCGCGCCGAGCGTCAGGTCCGCGCCGCCGGCTGATCGATTGCAGCGCTGCTTCCGTGAGGAGACGTGGGCAGCTCTGCCTGAAGTGCAGACTTTTCAAGGAGGAGGCCGCGTCCCGGCGCGGCAAAGAGGGAGAATCTAAGCCAATGACCAGCCACAGACTGATGAAAATGGCGAGCCTGCTGCTTGTCGGCATCTCGACCCTTGCCTTGGAGGCGACCGCTTCCGAGCCGACCGTCGTGCCCCAGCAGCCGGCCTTTCCGGCCGAGGGCAAGATCACCTATGTGCCGCGCGACTCGATCGCCGAGTTCAAGGCGCTGCCGGAATACAAGGAACCGGCCTGGGTTACCGAGAAATACGTCAAGACCGGCAAGCTGCCGCCGGTCGCCGAACGGCTGCCGAAGGAGCCGATGGTCTTCAAGACCGGCAACATGCCTGATGGCGTCGGTGTCTATGGCGACACGCTGCGCCACGTCATCGGCGGTCGTCCCGAGGGCTGGAACTACTCAGCCGGCCAGAGCCAGGGTTGGGGGGGCATCGATATCGGCATGTCCGAATGCCTGACGCGTACGGCGCCGCTCTTCCAGGTGGAAGCGAAGGACGTCGAGCCTCTGCCGAACCTTGCCAAGAGCTGGGACTGGTCTTCTGACGGCCACAAGCTGACGATGCATCTGGTCGAGGGCGCCAAGTGGTCGGATGGCGACCTCTTCGATGCCGACGACGTAATGTTCTACTGGGAAGACAACGTGCTCGACCCGAGCGTGACGCCGCTGAACGGCGCGACGCCGGAGACCTTCGGCGCCGGCACGACGCTGAAGAAGATCGACCAGTATACGGTCGAGTGGACCTTCAAGGAGGCTTTCCCGCGCCAGCATCTCTATGCCATGGCCTATGGCACCTTCTGCCCCGGCCCGTCGCATATTCTCAAGGCCAAGCATCCGAAATACGCCGGTACCACCTACGACCAGTACAAGAATGCCTTCCCGCCCGAGTACATGAACATCCCGGTCATGGGTGCCTGGGTCCCTGTCGCCTATCGCCCCGACGATATCATCGTGCTGCGCCGGAACCCGTACTATTGGAAGGTCGATGAGGCCGGCAACCAGCTGCCCTACATCAACGAGTTGCACTACAAGCTCTCGACCTGGGCCGACCGCGACGTACAGGCGATTGCAGGTTCCGCCGATCTCTCGAACCTCGAGCAGCCGGAAAACTTCGTGGAGTCGCTGAAGCGCGCCGCCCAGGATACGGCCCCCGCCCGGCTTGCCTTCGGCCCGCGCCTCATCGGCTACAATCTGCACATGAACTTCTCGGCCAATGGCTGGGGGGAGCCGGACGAACGCGCCCAGGCGGTGCGTGAACTCAACCGCAACGAGGATTTCCGCAAGGCGGTGACCATGGCGGTCGACCGCAAGAAGCTCGGCGAGGCGCTCGTAAAGGGCCCCTTTACCGCGATCTATCCCGGCGGGCTTTCCTCCGGCACCAGCTTCTACGACCGGCAATCGACCGTCTACTATCCCTTCGACATCGATGGCGCGAAGGCGCTGCTTGAGAAGGCGGGGCTGAAGGACACCGACGGCAACGGCTTCGTCAACTTCGCGGACGGCAAGGCCGGCGGCAAGGACGTGGAGATCGTGCTTCTGATCGACAACAGCTATGCGACCGACCGCAACCTGGCCGAGGGCCTTATCGGCCAGATGGAAAAGCTCGGCCTCCGGGTGGTTCTGAACTCGCTGGACGGCAAGCAGCGGGACGCGACCAATTACGCCGGCAAGTTCGACTGGATGGTTCACCGCAACGCCGCCGAATATGCCTCCGTCGTGCAGAACACGCCGCAGCTGGCGGCCGCCGGTCCGCGCACCAGCTGGCACCACCGTGCACCGGAAGGCGGTCAGCTTGACCTGATGCCCTTCGAACAGGAACTCGTCGACATCATCAACAAGTTCATTGCCACCAACGACAATGCCGAGCGCGCGAACTTGATGAAGCAGTACCAGAAGGTCGCGACGACGAACCTCGATACAGTCGGCCTTACCGAATATCCGGGCGCGCTGATCATCAACAAGCGCTTCGCCAACGTGCCGACGGGAGCGCCGATCTTCATGTTCAACTGGGCCGAGGACACGATCATGCGCGAGCGTCTCTTTGTCCCCGCCGACAAGCAGGGTGACTTCGAGCTCTTCGCCGAGCAGCTCCCGGGCAAGCCCGGCGAGAAGAGCCTGAGCAACTGATCGAAGGCCGCCCCTCCGGCCTCAAGCCGGAGGGGCGGCGCCTCATCTTAACCGACAGAAGGAAACGGCATGTTCAGGTTTCTGCTTGTCCGCATCGCCTCTGCCATTCCGGTGCTGCTTGTCTTGAGCGTGGCGACCTTCGCCATCATCCAGGCGCCGCCCGGAGACTACAGCGATTACATCCGCTCGCAGCTGATCAACCAGGGTGGCGCATCCTATGAGGAAGCCGAAGCCCAGGCGCAGGCCTATCGCAAGGAGCATGGCCTCGATAAGCCGCTGCCGGTTCAATACGTCAACTGGATGACCGGCATCCTGACGCGCGGCGATTTCGGCCACAGCCTCTACTACAACAAGCCTGTTGCCGATGTCGTCGGCGAACGCCTGCCGCGCACGCTGGCATTGGCGCTCGTCTGCCACATCCTGGCGTCCATCATCGGCATATCCTTCGGTATCATCGCCGCGACACGGCAGTATTCGTGGATCGACAGCCTGCTTTCGACGGTGGCCTTCCTCGGCATGACGGTGCCGCGCTTCCTGATGGCGCTGATCATCGTCTACATCCTCGTCTTCCATTTCAATGTGAGCGAAATCAACAGCTTCCACTCGGCCCGTTATGGCGGTGCGCCCTGGTCCTGGGACAAATTCGTCGACCTCGTCAAACATGTCTGGCCGGTCGTGGCGATCGCCACTTTCGGCGGCCTCGCCTACAATATGCGGGTGATGCGCGGCAATCTGCTCGACACGCTGAACGCGCAATATGTCGAAACCGCCCGGGCGAAGGGCCTGAGCGAAGGCGCGGTGGTCATGCGCCATGCGGTGCCGAATGCCCTGCATCCGCTGATCATGTACCAGGGCGTTGTGCTGCCCTACATGCTGACCGGCGAGATCGAGACGGCGATCATCTTCGCGCTGCCGACCGTCGGACCGGCCATCGTCGGCTCCATGTGGGTGGGCGACGTCTATGTCACCGCCACCTTCATGCTGGTTCTGTCGGCGACCCTTATCCTCGGCAACATCATCGCCGACATGCTGTTGGCCGCACTCGATCCGCGCGTGCGTCTCGGAGGAGCCCCAGCATGACCGTCGAGATGCAAACAACCCTTCCGCTCGTCGTCGAACCCAAGAACGAGCAGCACAACGAAAGCTATCCTGCGCTCGTCTGGCGCCGGCTGAAGCGCTCCTGGACCGGCATGCTCGGCCTCGTGCTCGTTGGCCTGTTGCTCTTCATGGCTATTTTTGCGGACTTCCTGTCGCCGGTCGATCCGAAGGCCACGGGCGTCGCCTTTGCGCCGCCGCAGGCGATCAGCTTCACCGACAAGGACGGCAACCTCGTTTTCTCGCCGCGCAGCTATCCGCTCAGCGAAGGTACGGAACTCGACCCGATCACCTTTCAGCCGATCATCGGCCCCGACTACGACAATCCGCAGATCCTTGGCTTCTTCGTCAAGGGCGCGCCCTACAGTCTCTTCGGCCTGATCCCGGCCGAGCGCCATTTCTTTGGCGCGGTCGATGGCTCGCCGGTGCATCTGCTCGGTACCGACAAGTTTGGCCGCGACGTGCTGTCACGCATTCTCGTCGGCTCGCGCATCTCGTTGATGATCGCCCTCATCGTCGTCTCGATCGTCACCATCGTCGGCACGACCGTCGGCATGGCGTCGGGCTATTTCGGCGGCCGCTTCGACGTCTGGACTCAGCGCTTCGTCGAACTGGTGCTCGCCTTCCCACAATTGCCGCTCTACCTGGCGCTGACGTCGCTGATCCCGGTGACGGCGCCGACCAATGTCTTCCTCGCCTTCGTCATCATCGTCATGTCGGCGCTCGGCTGGGCGCAGATGTCGCGCGAGGTGCGCGGCAAGACGCTGGCGCTTGCCCGCATCGACTATGTGCGGGCGGCGATCGCCGTCGGCGCCAGCGACCGGCGCATCATCTTCCAGCACATCCTGCCGAACGTGATGAGCCATGTGATCGTCGCCGTCACGCTGTCGATCCCGCAGGTGGTGCTGCTTGAATCCTTCCTCGGGTTCCTCGGCTTTGCGGTCAAGCCGCCGCTCATTTCCTGGGGGCTGATGCTGCAGGATACCTCCACCTATTCCGTCATCGGGTCCTATCCCTGGATCCTGTCGCCCGTGGCCTTCGTGCTTGTCACAGTCTTCGCCTTCAATGCGCTTGGCGACGGCCTGCGCGACGCCATCGATCCCTATTGAGGAGGACGCATCATGACAGAGACAATCGACGTCCTCACTGCCGCGCCCTTTGAGCGCAGGGACCTTGCCGAACGCGATGGCCGGCCGGTCATCGACGCCCGCAATGTCGCGGTTCGATTCAAGGTCGAACATGGCACGGTGGAGGCGGTGAAGGATGTTTCCTTCCAGCTCTACCGCGGCGAGACCATCGCCATCGTCGGCGAGTCCGGCTCGGGCAAATCGGTTACCGCGCGCTGCGTCATGGGGCTGCTCTCCAAGCGTGCCACGATCGCCCCGCAATCGCGCATCGACTATGACGGCAAGGACGTGCTGAAATTCTCGCCGCGTGAGCGGCGCGGTTTGCGTGGCAATCGCCTTGCGATGATCTTCCAGGAGCCGATGAGTTCGCTCAATCCGGTCTACACGGTCGGCACGCAGATCATCGAGGCGATCCGGGCGCATCGCAGGATGAGCCGACGCGCCGCGACCGAGCGGGCGCTGGAGCTCCTGCGCCACGTACGGATCCCGGACCCGGAGCTCCGGATCAATCAGTATCCACACCAGCTCTCCGGCGGCCAGCGCCAGCGGGTGATGATCGCGATGGCACTCGCCAACGATCCGGATGTGCTGATCGCCGACGAGCCGACGACGGCGCTCGACGTCACCGTCCAGGCGCAGATCCTCAACCTCATCCGAGACCTGCAGCGCGAGCTCGGCATGGCGGTGATCCTGATCACCCACGACCTGACGGTGGTTCGGCAGTTCTCGGACTACGTCTACGTCATGCAGTACGGCGAGGTGAAGGAGCACAACACCACGGCCGCGCTCTTCGCCAACCCGTTGCATGCCTATACCAAACGGCTGCTCTCGTCGGAGCCGTCGGGTGCGGCTAAACCGCTACCGGACAACGCCCCGATCATGCTCGACGGGCGGGACGTGAAGGTCTCCTTCATGCTGAAGAAGGGCGGTCTTTTCCGCTCGCAGTTTTCTGAGTTGGTCGCGGTCGACAAGCTCAGCCTTAATCTGCGCAAGCACGAAACGCTGGGGCTGGTCGGCGAATCCGGATCGGGCAAGACGACCTTCGGCCAGGCGCTGATCCGCCTGCTCAACCCCGATGGCGGCGAGATCTACTTCGACGGCATCCCGATCCACGACAAGGACCGGACCCAGATGCGGCCTCTGCGCTCGCGCATCCAGATCGTCTTTCAGGACCCCTTCGCCTCGCTCAACCCGCGCATGTCGATCGGCCAGATCATCGAGGAGGGGCTGGTCGTCAACGGCATCGGTGCGAACCGCAAGGACCGGCTCGACCGGGTGGTGGATGCGCTTAACGCCGCGGGCATGCCGGGCAACATCCTGTCGCGCTTTCCGCATGAGTTCTCCGGCGGCCAGCGCCAGCGCATTGCGATCGCCCGGGCCATCGCGCTTGAGCCTGAATTCATCCTGCTCGACGAGCCGACTTCGGCGCTCGATCTCTCGGTCCAGGCCCAGATCATCGAGCTGCTGCGCAAGCTGCAGGACGAGCGGGGCTTAAGCTACCTCTTCATCTCCCATGACCTCAAGGTCGTGCGCGCGCTCTGCCATCGGGTGGTGGTGATGCAGCATGGCAGAATCGTCGAGGAGGGGCCGGTGAGCGAAATTCTGTCCAATCCCAAGACCGCCTACACCGAAAGGCTCGTGAGAGCCGCCTTCGATGTGGCAGCATGACCGCTAGAATTGAGAGGCAATCCATGACCAGACAACCCAAGATCACCTTCATCGGCGCCGGCTCCACCGTCTTCATGAAGAACATCATCGGCGACGTGCTGCAGCGTCCGGCGCTGTCGGCCGCGACGATCGCGCTGATGGACGTGAACCCCGAGCGCCTCGGCGAAAGCGAGATCGTCGCCAGCAAGCTGGTGCGCACGCTCGGGGTCAAGGCTGATATCGAGACTCATTCCAACCAGAAAAAGGCGCTGGAAGGTGCGGACTTCGTCGTCGTCGCCTTCCAGATCGGCGGCTTTGAGCCCTGCACGGTCACGGATTTCGAGGTACCGAAGAAGTACGGCCTGCGCCAGACCATTGCCGATACGCTCGGCGTCGGCGGCATCATGCGCGGCCTTCGCACCGTGCCGCATCTCTGGAAGATCTGCGAGGACATGCTGCAGGTCTGCCCGAACGCGATCCTGCTGCAATACGTCAACCCGATGGCGATCAACACCTGGGCGATCTCCGAGAAGTTTCCGACGATCCGTCAGGTCGGCCTTTGCCATTCTGTCCAGGGCACGGCCTACGAGCTTTCACGCGATCTCGACATCCCGGTTTCGGAGATCCGCTACCGCGCCGCCGGCATCAACCACATGGCTTTCTTCCTCAAGTTCGAACACAAACAGGCCGACGGCAGCTTCCGCGATCTCTATCCGGATCTGGTGCGCGGCTACCGCGAAGGCCGCTTCCCCAAGCCCAGCCACTGGAACCCGCGCTGCCCCAACAAGGTGCGCTACGAGATGCTGACGCGGCTCGGCTATTTCGTCACCGAAAGCTCCGAGCACTTCGCCGAGTACACGCCCTATTTCATCAAGGACGGCCGTCCCGACCTGATCGAGAAGTTCGGCATCCCGCTCGACGAGTACCCGAAGCGCTGCGTCGAGCAGATCGAACGCTGGAAGGGGCAGGCGGCTGCCTTCAAGGAAGCCGAGACGATCGAAGTGGCCGAGAGCCACGAATACGCGTCTTCGATCATGAACTCGGTCTGGACCGGCGAACCCTCCGTCATCTACGGCAACCTCAGGAACAACGGCTGCATCACCTCGCTGCCGGAAAATTGCGCCGCTGAAGTTCCCTGCCTGGTCGATGCCTCGGGTATCCAGCCGACCTTCATCGGCGATCTGCCGCCGCAGCTGACGGCGCTGATCCGCACCAACATCAACGTGCAGGAGCTGACGGTTCAGGCGCTCATGACCGAGAACCGCGAGCATCTCTACCACGCCGCAATGATGGATCCGCACACGGCGGCCGAACTCGATCTCGACCAGATCTGGTCGCTCGTCGACGACCTGCTCGTCGCGCATCGCGACTGGATCCCGGAATGGGCGCGCGTGTCGAAAAAGGTCCAGGCAGCCTGACTTTTTCTCCCGGTCAGGCCGCGTCAAGCCCCGGAACCGCATGTCGTCTTTCCCCCATGTCCTAGCCGATTTACGGGGCAAGACCGACAGCGCCGGTTCCGGGGCTTGTTCTTCTCAAGCTGTTACGGCTGCCGCCAGCGGCAGCACGATCCGCATGCAGGCGCCGCCGGACGCCGAGCGGGAGACGTCGACGTAGCCGCCATGCAGGTGCACGATCTTCTGCACGAGGTTGAGGCCGAGGCCCGCGCCCTTGCCGTCCTTGCGCAGCCGCTGAAACGGCTCGAAGATCCGGTCGGTTTCGCTGCGCGGAATGCCGTCGCCGTCGTCGCAGACCTCGATCACGCCCTGAGGATCGACCTTGACCGTGATCGTGCCGCGCCTTCCGCCGTGGTCGATGGCGTTCTGCACGAGATTGGTGAGCGCTCGCTCCAGCGACGCCTCGTCTCCCGTCACCATGACAGGGCGTTGAACGGCCTCGAATGTCATCTCGTAACCTGCTCCGAAGCCAAGTGGCGCGAGCGCGACAATCACCCGCTCGGCAAGTGCTGCAAGATCGACCGGCCTGAACTCATCGTTCTCGGCGTCGAGCCGTTCGAGATCGAGAAGCTGGCCCGCCAGAATGGAAAGGCGCGTCACGTCCTCGTTGAGGCGGGTCTTGTCCGGTCCCGGCGGCAGCGAGGCGATGCGAGCGCCGAGAATGGCGACCGGCGTGCGCAATTCATGCGCCGCCTGGGCTAGGAAGCGCTTGTGTCTCGTATAGCCGTCATCGAGCCTTGTCAGCGCATCGTTGACGGCCGTCACCAGCGGCAGAAACTCATTGGGAACACCCGTCACCGGCATCTGGATGCCGCGCTGGTCATATTCGATGTGGGCGGCATGCGAGGCCGCGTGCGACAGGCCCGAGAGCATCCTTCGAACGACGATCGGGGTGACGACCACGGTCGCAAAGGCGAGCAGTAGCAGCATCGGCACGAAGATGCTGAGGAAGGCGCCGGTGGTGCTGAGCAGCAGGCGGCCGAGCGTCAATTGTCCCTCCGTGCCGCTGAAGATCTGGACCATGCCGGCCGGCGACTCGAGCCATTTGACGACCGCTTCCGGACGGGCGTTCTTGTCGGGCGAAAGCCGGAAGCGGGCGTCGTTCATGCGCTCGAGCCCGGCGACCGCAAAGGCGAATTCTTCCGGCACCGTGCCCTCCGAGAGGCTGTGCCCTTGTCTGTCGCGAACGATGAACCAGATCTTTCCCGCCTGTTGGCGCAGCCGCTGCAGCACCGGCGTTTCCTGAAGTTCGAGCCCGCCATCGGCTTTGCGGGTGATCGCGTCCTTCAAGACGTCAACATTGCCGTTCTCGTAGCCGTCGATGAGATAGCCGGTCACCCAGAGCAGGCCGACCGCAATGGCGATAACGACAAGGGTCGCTACCGTTTCGAACAGCACGAGCCAGCCGACGAGCCGCCATTTGAAGGAATGGGAAGCGCGGCCGCTCATTGGTCTTCTCTGAGGAGATAGCCGACGCCGCGGATGCCGTTGATGGTCACGCCCGCGTCTGCGTCCGCCAGCTTGCGGCGCACGCGCGAGATATGGGTGTCGAGCGCATTGGACTGGATCTCGTCGTCGAGCCCGAACACGGCTTCCATAAGGGCGGCACGCAGCACCATGCGTCCCATGCGACGGGTCAGCGTTTCAAGCACCAGAAGCTCGCGCCGCGGCATCTTCAGCGGCGTGCCGGCCACGCTCGCCTCGCAATGGGCGAGATCGAAGGAGAGTCGACCGACGGTAACGACATCGGATTGCACCGGAACCGGGCGACGGGCAAGCGCGCGCAGCCGCGCCAGCAGTTCCTCGAAGGCGAAGGGCTTGCCGATATAGTCGTCGGCGCCGCCATCGAGCCCCGCCACCCGGTCGGCGAGGTCGTCGAGCGCCGTCAGCATCAGCACCGGCACGGTGTTGCCGCGCGCCCGTATCAGTGGGATAAGCGAGAGCCCGTCGCCATCGGGCAGCTTGCGATCGAGCACGACCACGTCATAGACGGCGTCGTTGAGGATCAGCGCGGCCTCAGCGAGATCGCGCGCATGATCGGCGATCATCCGGTGATGGCTCAACGCGGCCTTCAGCGCCCCCGCGAGCTCCTTCTCATCTTCGACCAGCAAGACCCGCATGAATGCGCTTTACCCCGTGCAACGTGCCTACGCGCGCGATCCTAGTGCCGCTTCATTGAGGGAACCTGTCATCCCGCCGCAAGGTAATCCCGATCTTTGTCGCCGCACAATCATTCGTTGCGGGCGCCCTGCATGACATGCTGTCTCAATCTTGATCCTTAGGCTGTGCAGCAGTGAAACCTCAAGAACGGGGTTCGCGGACAAAGCCAACCCGGATCACGGCGCATGACATTCAGCAAACGGACGTCGCCTACACTCAGACAACGCAGGGAAAGGCCGGCTGGCTGGCGTGCAGCGCATCCGGTTGCACTTGCGCGCGCAGGTCGGTTCCTGCGTCACGGTACCTTGGCGCTCGCTCTTGCCACCGCCGGCTGCGCCGGCCCGGACGTGACGCCCACAAACAGGCGACTTGAATTGACGACGGGTGCCGTGCCGCTTGCGCAGTCGACGTTTGATGTGAGCGACACCGGCATTATCCTTGCCTTTTCCGGTGGCGGCGCCCGCTCTGCTGCCTTCGGCTATGGCGTCCTGTCGGCGTTGGCCGAGGCGCCGTCCCCGGGCGGGCGAGGGCGCCGGCTTGCCGACGATGTCGCGGTTGTTGCCGGCGTCTCCGGAGGTGCTGTGCTCGCCTCCTATTTTGCCTTGAACGGCCGCGCGGGCCTTGAGGATTTCCGCAAGCGGTTTCTCGGACGCGATGTCGAGGCCTCGCTCAGGACGTCGTTTTCACCGCCCAATATCCTGCGCGGCTATCGCGGCGGGGTGAACGATCTCTCCGGTTTTCCGGCCTGGCTCGACGCCAACCTGTTTAACGGCGCAACGCTCGGCAACATCTCGCGCTCCGGCCATCCGCGCCTGGTGATCCACGCGACCGATCTCTATAACCGCGCACCGTTCATCTTCGACCGTGCCTCGTTCACCGCCATCTGCAGCAGCTACGACGACTATCCGCTCGCCTATGCGGTTGCGGCCTCGGCCGCCGTCCCGGTCGTTTTCGCGCCGCTGACCTTGCAGAACTTCCGAAGCGGTTGCGAGGCGTTGCCGGAAGCGAAAACACAGAAGACAGGGGTTCGCGCGCCGGGCTCGCTCGTTGCGCGCGAATACGCTGGCTCCCTCAGGCGCTATGAAACGGCAAGGGATCTCAACTATCTGAAACTCTACGATGGCGGCCTGGTCGATGGCATCGGAACGCAAAGCCTGCTGCACCTGATGGGCCGGGGTGCTCCGGAACCCATCCCAGCGGAGCGCGCCTTCCGTCTCAGGCATTTGGTTGTCATCGTCGTCGATGCCTCCACGCGGATCGGCGGGGACATCTCGAAGACGGTCGACAGCCCCAAGGCTCCCGATGCGATCGTCGCCGCCATCGACGCGATGATCAATATTCCCAATCTTCAGAGCTTCGATGCGCTGCGCGATCATCTGCCGGCCTGGCGGGAAAGCTTCGTGACTTGGCGGTGCGGCAGCAGCGGCGCCAAGCGGGGCTGCGGCGATCTCGATGTCGATATCATCCGGCTGGCGCTGTCGGATGTATCCGACCCGGTGCTGGCGCGGCGGATCCTCGGGCTGCACAATCGGCTGAGCCTCAACGAAAAGGACGTCGATTTTCTTGCGGATCTCGGCCGGCGCCTGTTGCGCGACAATGCCGGCTATCGGCGGTTCCTCGACCGCGTCAACCATGTCGGGCCGAACCTGGCCCGCGCGGGTTGAGAGGTTGCAGACTGAGAAGGCAGGTTAGCGAGAGCCTGCTGGCTCAGTTCGCCCGTGCCTCCAGCCAGTCGTGCCACTGGTCCTCGCTGCCGTGGAAGACGTTGAGGTCGATCTTGCCATCGACGCCTTGAGAAAGGCCAGAACCGGAATACTGCCAGAACAGCCACTTGCGGTTCGGGTAGACGATCGACGGGTGCTGGGCGACGGCACGCAGCCAGAACGGATAGTTCTTGAAAGCGCCCTGCAGGTTGTCGGCGTAGAAGTCCGGCGCCGTGTAGATGATAGGACGCTGGCCGTAATGGGCCTCGAGCTTGTCCATGAACACCTGCATCTTTTCGCGCACGCGCTCGGGCGACAAGCGACGCTTGCAGCTCGATTCGCCGTTATATTCGACGTCGATGACAGGCGGCAGCGCGCCCGGTTCACGCGGAACGTTGCGGATGAACCAGTCGGCCTGTTCGCCGGCCGTGCGGCACCAGTAGAAGAAGTGATAGGCGCCGCGGCGGATGCCGGCCGCCTTGGCAGCGCGCCAGTTCTTCTTGAACATCGGGTCGAGGTGGTCGCCGCCATCGGTCGCCTTGATGAAGGCGAAGTTCGCCCCTTGTGTACGCAGCCGAGCCCAGTCGATGTCAGCCTGCCAGCGCGAGACGTCGACGCCATGCACGGCCATCTTGCGCGGATTTTTGGCGCGGCCGAAGTTGATCGGCTTGGCGTCACGGAAACGATGACCGTAGATGCGCGAGCGGCCCTGTGGCATCGCCTGGGTCACCGGATTTTCCGGCGCGACGAAAGCGACCGGCCGCGCGTCCGGAACAGGCGCGGCGAGCGTCGTCGTGGTGTTTGCCGCGGGTGCAAAGGCTTCCGGCTCCGGGACCGGTCCGGCCCAGGCGAGCATTTCTTGGGGCGGTGCCGATTGAACGTTCTGCGGCGGCGTCATCTGTGCGACCCGCGCGCCGACATTGGCGGCGGGCACCGGTGCGGCCGACATCGCGACCGAACTCGTCGTTTCGCGCGAGGGCGGCGCGATGGTGTCCAGGCTCGAACTGGAGGAGCAGCCCGAAATGAGGCCGGCAAAAAGGATTGCGGTCGCAGCTGAAAGACGCATGGGCACCCGTACGCAAAACAAGGTCGACGGCGATCGCCGGCCGACAGGTGTGAAATAGCTAACGGAAGCTTACCCAAAAAGTTTGAATCCAATCTTACCAAGCGAACCCAATTTCACGCACTGGAGGTTGCATCCGGCCGGGCACTTTGACGCAGGCGTGGTGGCGCTGTCAGCTGGACGAATGTTCGATGCCGGTGCCTGTCCGTTGCCGGCGGCTGGTGCGGAATTCGAGGTTGCGGGCGATGGTGTCGTCGAGCGCGCCGGACGCGTCGGTGATCATCGTCGGCGCAAAATGCGAACGGAAACCCTCGCCGACCCGGAAGGCTGGTGTGTAGAGCGGGCCGAGCGGCTGCGTCGTCGTCACATAGGTGAGATTTTCGTCGCTTCCCGAGCGCGTCGGCAGGCCGTGGCGATGCAGGACCGAAGGAAGCGCGAGGCGCAGGCTGTTGGCCAGCAGGTGGATCATCTGCCGCCCGGAAAGCGAATGGCGGTAGTTGCGGTAGAACCCCAGGCAATGGCGCAGGATACGGGCGCGGTTGCCGTCGAGGCGCGACAACTTGCGGGCAAAGAGGGCCACGTCCTCAAGACCATCGAGCGGACGGGTCATCAGGGTGAAGCCATCCATGTCGCGCAGCTTGGCCGAGGGCAGGAAGCGTTCGTCGGCGACGCACTCGTCGAAGAGCGGCGTGCCGAGCAGCGGGATCGTCAGGCTCAGGAACGCCGGCAGAGGCATCGTGGTCTCGCCGGTGATGAAGGCGAGCTCCTCCTGCATAGCCTCGATCGTCTGCGACGACGGATCGAACATCAAGCCATACTGGAAGGCGACGCCGGCGTTGAGGCAGGTCTGGATCGCCTCCAGTTGCGGCACCACCAGGTTCTGCTTTTTCTGGTAGCGTTTCAGTTGCGCTTCGTTCAGCGTTTCGACGCCGCTGAAAAGGCCGAGACAGCCGGCCGCCCGCACGGCTTCCAGATTGGCGGGATCGCGGAAGAAGTCGCCGGTGACGAGCGCAATCCAGCCCTGAAACAGCCCCTGCCGCCACAGCGATCGGATCACTTCGAGCTTGTCATAGAAGACGTCCTTGCTGTTGCCGTAGAAGTTGTTGTCGATGAACAGCACGTATTTCTTCGGCGGGGCGTTGCGCAGCTGCGCCTCGATATAGGCGGGGTCGTAGCTGTGGTAGCGTCTGCCTTCGGCGGTTAGCGCACAGAAGCTGCACTTGAAATTGCAGTAGCGGCTCGTCTCGATGTAGCTGACCGGACCGCGCCAATTGGCAAGGTCGAAGCGCGGCAGGATCGTCTCGGAGACGGCCCATTCGCCAAACACCTCCCTGATGACCGCCTGCATCTCCTCGACGTCACCGTCGCAGGCGTAGTCGAAGGTTTCGGCGCTCGAAACCGGCAGATTGCGCACGACCGGCCCGCCCGCGACGACGACGCAACCGGGCGACTTGGTGCGGGCATAGGCCGTCAGGTGCTGCATCCGGTCGAAGGCTGCGGTCACGCCCGTCAACACCAGCATGTCGAGGTCGGCAAAGGCTGCCTCGTCGACGAGCGGTCCGTCATGGAATTCGCTGTAGGCGCGAAGGTCCACGCGGTCGCGGGCAAAGGCGCCCGCCAGGAACAGGTGGCCGGTTCCCTGGGGGATGAAGTCGGGGCGGCCCCTGGGGTTCCGGGTTTCGTCGAAATGGGCTAGCACGATCAGGATGCGGGGAGGACTGGGACGGTTCATGCGCGGCTCCCCTGAGATCTGGCAAACTGGACATGCGGCGTTTGGTCGGTTTGGCCAAGCGGAAGAACCTCGCACCACGTGGCCCGGCGCAGCGAAAACATCGTCTCGAACGCCTGGCGCGCTTCGGCGTCTCTCGGTCCGGCGGCATGCTGCAGGGCGGCAAGCGCGACGGCCGGCATCTCCAGCCGGATCGCCTCCGCGAGGGCATACTGGGTGACGCGCTCGGCGCGGCGTTGTTGGCCGCGGCGCAGATGTAGGGTCGCTTCGCCGAGCGCTGCCACCGGTCGGCCGATCGGGTAAACCCGCGCAAAGCGCTCGAGTTTTCTAAGGACGAGCTGTGCGGCCAGCAGGTCGCCTCCGTCAGGGTCGCTGGCGACATCGAAGAGACGGGCGAGCGCCGGTAGCGTTCGCGTCTTCATCGCCGGGTTGAGCGTCTCGCACCAGGAAAGCGCGCGCTCGAGCCAGCTTGCGGCCTCCGTGCTGTTGCCCCGTCGCCGGGCGGCCTCGCTCAGAAGCGATGCGCCTTCGATCGAATGGACGAGTTCCAGCCCGTCACCCTTTTCGCGAAGGATCTGTTCGAGTTCGTCGAGGTCGGTGTCGATCGCGTTCCAGCGGCCAAGTGCTGCGTGGCCCCTGAGACGGCCGAGCAGGCCGCAGCCGAGCACCTGCATGTCCCCGCGCCGGCGCCCCTCCTCGCAGATCCGCTGCACGAGGATCTCCCAGGGCGCGATGCCCTCGAAGGCGGAGGTCAAAAGCCAAGGGCCGGAAATCGTCTCCAGCCCGACCGCCACTTCGCACCAGCGCCTCAGGTCGCCGACCGTCGCCGCATTGTTCAGGCCGGCCTCGAACGCCCGCTTGCCCGCGTGCCAATGACCGATGCCGATCTGGTACATGCCCGACAGTAAGTCGACCCGCACGCGCGTTCCCAACTGGTCGACGCGTTCGGAAAGTGCTGCCGCCAGCCGACTGTAGTGTTCGGCCTGGCTGTGCAGCGGGATCACGCCGCATATGGCGCCGAGGCTGGCATAATTGGCGGCGGTCGTCGGGGAGACGTATTTGTTTCTTTCGGCAAGGTTCGTCGCCCTCAGCGTCGCATGGATCAGCCGCAGCTTCTCGCTGGTGAAGTAATAGATCCGCGTCAGGTCCTCATGCGCCTTCGCCGCAAGCAGGAAGGGATCGGACGGCGATCGCGAGATTTCGCGCTTCAGGATCCAGTCCGCGTCGCGGTGGATGGTGCGCCGCCACACCTGTTCGGCGAGATCGAGCACGAGATGCAGCGCGAGGCCGGCAGAGGTGCGCGGCAGCGGCAGGCCGGAAAGCCGCAGGCCTTCCTCATAGGCATGGCGGGCCGCTTCGGCGCGGCCAAGATTGAGGCTGGCTTCGCCGAGCAGGAAACAGGCGGCCGCCCGTCTTGCCGGTAGAATGGTGATCGAAAGGTCGCGCGCTGTCTTGAAGAAGCGCTCGATCAGATCGACAACCGCGACGTTGTCGAACTGGCGCAGCCGCAGTTCGGCAACGCGGTCCAGATAGTTGAAGGCCTGCGCGGCGTCGCCTGCGCGCTCCCAGTGGCTGAGCACGCGCGGCAGGTTTTCCGCATTGTCCGGCTGCCCGCCTTCCTCCATCGCCTTGGCGATCGCGCGATGCGCTTCATGGCGCTGTTCCGACAACAGGCTTTCGTAGATCGCCTGGCGGATGACGGCATGGCTGAACATGAACCGGCCCGGGCGGTCGTCGGCGGGCTTGATCAGATGCGCCGCCTGCAGCCGCTCGATGCTCGCCTCGATGTCCAGTGCCGTCTTCCTGATCGGCGGCAGCGCGCCAAGCTCGGCAAGCGAGAAGGTCGCGCCCATGGCGCTTGCGATCTTCAGGAGAACCTGCAGCTCTGCCGGAAGCTGGTCGGTCCGGGCAATCACGGTAACCTTGGCGGTATTGAGCAGGGTCGCATCGTTCGAGCGGGGCTCGGAGAGCAGCGAGACGGCTGCGGCAGGCTCGGCCGCCTTGGGCAGCCGGCGCTCGCCGATCATCCGGCAGATTTCGCAAATCAGCAGCGGGTTTCCGGCCGACTGCGCATAGACCGCCTCGCCGAAGCCGTCGGCGGGCGAGTTGCTGCCGATTGATGCGCGAACGAGCGCGATCGTACCCTCGAAGTCGAGCGGCAAAAGATCGAGCGTCTGGGCGCCGTTGTGGTGCAGGCCGGTCCACCGGGTCAGGTCTTCCTGTGTGCGGGTCGTCCGGGTCGATACGACCACCGGCACGGGTGCCGCCCCTGAAACCAGCCGCCCGAGCAGCTGGCCGGACGCCTCGTCGAGCCAGTGCACATCTTCGAGCACGACGAAGCCCTGTCCCCCGGCGAGACTGTCGGCCATGAGCTCGCTCAGCAGCTCGCGTAGCCGATGGGAGCGCCCGTCGCCGGACATGGCCCGGGTCTCCGGCGTGTCCGGCAAGGTGAGGTTGATGGCATCGTTGAGCAGCGGCGCGAGGGAAGCAAGCTCCGGTCTTTCCGCAAAGAAGAGCGCCACCTGGTCCGTGGCCTCGGCGCCGCGCAGATCGCCGATACCGAGCAGGTCGCGGATAACCCCGCGCCAGGCGAAATAGGGGACGTCGCTTTCGATGTCGTCGGCATTGCCGACGAGCACGCGGTTGCCGCGGTCGCGACAGCGCTCGACGAAGGCGCGCAGAAGGGCCGACTTCCCGACGCCGGAATCGCCCTTGACGATCATGATGCCGGACTGCCCCCTGGGCGCGCTTTCGAGATAGGCGGAAAGGGCCGTCATTTCGGCCGCACGGTTGAGGAGTGCCGGTGACTTGGTGTCGATCGTTGCGACCGTCTCGGCAATCGGCGCGAAGGCAGACACGCCGCCGCGCACGCCCGGTATGGCCAGCGACCACGGTCCGGAGAAGGCGATCTGGCTGGCCGTCTCCTTTGCCGTCGCCTGGTCGACAAGGATGCGCCCGGCGGCAACGCTTGCCAGGCGCGCGGCCATGTTCACGGCGGCGCCGACCACCGTGTAGTCCGCGCGGTGGCTGGCGCCGAGCGCGCCACAGAAGCTTTCGCCGGTGGAGATGCCGGCCGAAAGGCCGATATCGGGATCGTCGAGCTCGCCTGAAAGACGCAGCGCCGCAACGATCGCGCGGCGCGCATTGTCGGCATGTTTGGGGCCGGGCAGACCGAAGACCGCGAAGATCTCGAGACTGTTTGCGTGAAGGGCCGTATGGAGGATTTCCCCGCCGGTGCGGCCGACAACGGCGATCGACCGTGCAACGAGCTGGTTCAGCCGATCGAGATCTTTCTCGAGGTCCGGGCCAACGATATGCACGAACAGGGCCGTAATGGTTCTCAGGTCCGCCAGCCACTCCGAAAGCGGCGATAGAAGCCGACCGCGCAGCGAAAGCGGCAGGTAGGCTTCAAGCCGCTTGCTGGCGAAGCCCGAAAGGGGGTGGGGCTGCCCGGTTGCGGTCGAATAGGGATCGATGCGTTCGAGGCGGGCGGTGCCCTCCCGGCCGGGCCGGCCGGTTGCCCGCTTGCCGATCAGCTGCCACACGGCGTCGGAGACGAGAATTTCGCCGGCATCGCTCAAAAGGCCGCAATGGTCCGCCTGCGCCAGGCAGTCGCCGCCGACGATCAGCCAGCGCTGGTCGATGCGGGGAACGAGGTGCAGCAGGGTGATGGTGCCGACGCCGACGGCGATGCGCAGCTGCAGCGCGTCCTCCGGCCCGCCCGGGCCGCCGATCTCTTCACGGATGCGGCCGGCACAATAGCAGCTGCGCCAGGCGGCCTGCTCCAGCTCGCTGTCGGTGGCGGCCTGCCAGCCGGCAAGCAGGCTGTCCCCGGCAAAGCTCAACACGGTGCCACCATGTTCCTCGATATGCCGGACGAGCGGCCCCATGTAGCCGTTGAGCAGCCGGCTCACCCGTTCGGCGCCGGCGGCGCGGTCGCTTTCGGACCATTTGGCGGTCAGGCGGGTAAAACCGGAGATGTCGGCGAACAGCAAGGCGCCGGGAAAGTCCTCGCGCGTCGGGCCAGCCGAATCCGTCGCCGCCGGGGCAGACCATCGAACCAGGGCTCCCGACAGGTAACGTTGGAATTCATTCTTGCCGGCGCCACCTACCACGCAAAATTCTCCCCAAGATTTTAGAGTAACATGCCTCCTTTCGCACTTAAAGGCCGCCCGTGTTGACCTATGGGTTTCCAGTAACGGCAAGTAAATATCTGTTCCACGCCGCTTGCGAACGGAGTAATGTTTGCCCGATTGTTCGAGGGGGTCTCGCAACAGGAGGGGATGATGGGGGTCGACTGGGCTGGTCCGGTCGCCGCCGTGACACGCCGCAATGTCTTGCGGCTGTTCTCGGCAGGCGTGATGGCGAATGTGCTTTCCGGGTGTCGACACGACTGGCCACCGGCCGCGGCCTGCGAGCTTCCCTACCCGATCGTCGACGTTCACTGCCATTTCTTCAACGCGGCCGATGTGCCCGTGGAAGGGCTGGTGCGCTATGTGGCGCTGCGGGAGAAACTGCCGGAAGCAAAACTCTCCGCCGATCCGCTGCAGTCGAAGCGTCTGGAAAACGCCCTGGTGGTCTTCCTCGTGACGGCCCTTGGCGACGTCGCGCCCAAGGCCAAGGCTGAGGACGCTATTCTCAAGAAGCGGGTGCCGCGCCCCTCCGACGCCGAGTTCGAGCGGCAGAAGGACGAGCAGTTGCGCATCGCCGTCAAGCAACTGGTCGCGCTAGCCGGCGAGCAGCGCGCATCGTTGACCGCACGAAGCGGCGCCGAAACGCCGGATTATCAAGGCCTGCTGGAACAGATCGGCGGCACCCCCGGCCTGCCGCAGGGCTTGCAGCGGCGCTCCGGCAGCGTGGAGGAGACGGATGTCGATGCCCTGGCGTCGGCCGCCAAGGCCCACGAACAGATCGGCAACTACCTTTCCTTCGTGCGCCTCATGCAGGACTACCGCGAAAACCTGGCGGAAACCTATGCCCGGATCTTCGCGTCGAAATGCCGGTTTTCCATGATCACGCCGAGCATCCTCGATTTCGAGAAGTCGATCGGCGGCAGGGCATCGCCGCAGCACGACCAGATCGACGTGATGGACGAGATCCAGCAGCTGGTGATCAAGCGGCACGGCATCCACATGCACAGCTTCGTCGGCTTCGATCCGCACCGGGAGGCGCAGAAGCGTGGCTCGTCGCTGGAAAACGTCCGCTACGCGATCATGGAAAAGGGCTTCATCGGCGTGAAGATCTACCCGCCGATGGGCTTCAAGGCATGGGGCAATGCGGATCCGGCGATCGATGCGGCGCTGAAGCGGCTCTACGACTGGTGCCGCGACAACAGCGTGCCGATCATGGCGCATGCGGAAAACAGCATCGGCGCCCGCTGCGGCTATGGCAATATGGCTAGCCCCGCCTACTGGAAGAAGCTGCTCGACACCAACCGTTACAATGACTTGCGGATCAATCTGGCGCATTTCGGCGCTTTCGATGAAGTCATTCGCCCAGGCGCACCGACGGGGGTCATGGTGTCCTGCGCCCAGGACAAATTCTCCGGTCCGCCGACCTGGGAGGACATCATCGGCAAGACGATCGGCCACGGGCGCCGGCCGAACATGTTTGCCGACCTGAGCTACCTGAGCGAGCTCGTCACCGACAACACGCCCGGGCTGCACGAAAAAATCCGCGCGCTGCTCGACAAGTGGCTGCGGGACTACGATCCCGATGCGCGCCATCTGATGTTCGGCACCGACTGGTCGATGATGGCGCTGGAGAAGGACTACAACGCCTACGTCCCGCGGATTGCCCAGCAACTGAAGGAGGCCAATGTCAGCGAGGAGGACCAGCAGAACATCTTCTGGAAGAACGCCTCCCGTTACCTCGGCCTCGACCGGCCGGGGCCGACCCGCCAGCGGCTCGCCACCTATTGTCGCAAGCGTGGCCTGGACGCCTCCTGGCTCTCGCAGCTGGAGATCGCCTGACCGCGGAGACTGCTACCCGCGGCCCGGCACGTGCCTATCGCCACGGTGCGGTTCTGGCGATCCATTCGCGCGTCCGGCCTTCCGGGTCGGCATTGCGGGTGATGTCGGTAACGACGGCGGCGATGTCGGCGCCGTGCTCGAAGACGCCGGCGATCCGCTCGACGTTGAGGCCGCCGATGGCGACCAGCGGCAGCAACCCGACACGGTTCCGCCAGGCGGCAAGGCGCGGCAGTCCCTGCGGCGCCCACTTCATAGCCTTGAGAATGGTCGGATAAACCGGTCCGAGCGCGACATAGTCGGGCTTGGCAGCAAGTGCTGTCTCCAGTTCCGTCTCGTCATGGGTGCTGAGTCCGAGCTTCAGGCCGGCGGCGCGGATTGCAGCAAGGTCGGCCTCCGCCAGGTCCTCCTGGCCGAGATGGACGAAGTCGCAGCCTTCCGCGATCGCCAGTTGCCAGTAGTCGTTGACGATGAGCTGGCAGCCCTGCTCGTCGCAAACGGCCTTGGCCGCGCGGATCTCGCGGCGGATCTCTCCTTCCGTACGATCCTTGACGCGTAGCTGCACCAGCTTGACGCCGAGCGGCACCAGCCGCTCGATCCAATCCGCGCTGTCGACGATGAGATAGAAGGGGTCAAGTTTCACGCAAACACCGCCTTTCCGATGACGGGGGTGGAAGGGACGGCAAAATCGCGCGGTTCGAGCATGCCCGCCTCGAAGGCCTGCCGGCCGGCATCGATCGCGCCCGCGAAGGCAGCGGCCATCAGTGCGGGCTTGGCGGCGCCGGCGACGGCGGTGTTGAGCAGGACGGCGTCGTAGCCGAACTCCATCACCGTCGTTGCGTGCGAGGGCCGGCCGATGCCGGCATCGACGATCAGCGGCACATCGGGAAAGTTGGCCCGCACTGCCCTGAGCGCCTGGATGTTCTGCGGCCCCATGGCGCTGCCGATCGGCGCGCACCAGGGCATCAGCACCTTGCAGCCGGCTTCCACGAGCCGTTCGGCAACCACGAGATCATCCGTGGTGTAGGGAAAGACTTCGAACCCTTCGGCCGAGAGGATGCGCGCCGCCTCGACCAGGCCGAAGACATCGGGCTGCAGCGTATCGTGGTGGCCGATCACTTCGAGTTTCAGCCAGTTGGTGCCGAAGACCTCGCGCGCCATCTTGGCCGTCAGCACCGCCTCTGACACCGAGTGGCAGCCGGCGGTGTTCGGCAGCACGTGCACGCCGAGCGCCCGGATCAGTTCGAAGAAGGCGCCGCCCTGGCGGCCTCCGGCGGTTTCGCGCCGGAGCGAGACCGTGACGATCTCAGTGCCTGACGATCGCACCGCATCTTCCAGAACGGCGGGGGAGGGGTAGCGGGCGGTGCCGAGCAGCAACCGTGAGCGCAGGTCCTGTCCATAAAGCGTCAGCATGTCTCAGCCTCCTTTCATCGGCGAGAGAATTTCGATCCGGTCCCGGTCGCTGAGCGCATGACCCGAACGGTCGGCCCGGTGCACCAGTTCGCCGTTGACGGCGGTGGCGAGCCAGTCGCCTTCGAAATCAAGGGCGGCCAGAAGCTCGGTGAGGGTGGTGACGGCGAGGTCGTGATCCTCGCCATTGACGGTCAGTCTCATGCGGCATCTCCCTTCAGGTCCTGCGCAAGCGCGAGGTCGGCTGCTTCCGCCGCCAGGGCCGGCGAAAGCAGGAAGCCATGGCGGTAAAGTCCGTTGATCGTGATGGTCTGCCCGGTGCGCAGGGCGCGCGGCAGGTTGTTGGCGAAGGCGGGGCGGACGCCGGCGCCGGTTTCGACGAGGCGCGCTTCGCCGAAGGCCGGATGCAGCGCATAGGCGGCGTTCAGCAGTTCCATGAGGGAGCGGGCGGTGATCGGTCCGCCGTCATCCGTCTCGATCATCGTAGCCCCGCACATGAAGAGGCCGCCGCCGCGCGGCACGATGTAGAGCGGGATGCGGGGATGAATGAGCCTGACCGGCCGCGACAGTTCCACGTCGCTTGTCTGCAGGTAGAGCATTTCACCGCGCACGCCCCGCAGGCCCCGCGTTTCGCCGATGCGTGCCGCGCCGGCGCAGTCGGCGACGAGATCGTGGTGGCCATCGTCGCTCGTCTCATCGAGGAAGGTGACGCCGTGATCGACAAGCTTCTGCCGCAACCGGCTCAGCGCCCGGCGCGGGTCGAGATGCGCCTCACCGGGAAAAAACAGCGCCTCGCGGAAACGTCCGGCAAGCGCCGGTTCCAGCCGTTCGATCGCGGCGGCGTCGAGCCATTCGAAGCCGGAGGTGCGTGAGGCAAAGCGCTTGAGTTCGCCCGCATCCCGTGGCGGGGCGACGACAAGCGTGCCGTTTCGGGAAACCTCGCCTGGCAGGGCGTCGTCCCACCAGTCGATGGCGCCGATGCCCTTCGTCAGCACCACCTCTTCGGCGCTTTCGCGTTCGCACCAGGGTGCCAGCATGCCGCCGGCAAACCAGGAGGCCGCGCCGGCAAAGCCTGGTTTTTGCTCGACAACCGTCACCGCGACACCGCGGGCGCTAAGTTCATGCGCCAGACAGAGCCCTGCGACGCCGGCACCTTTGACGAGGATCCGCATGGCTCAGTGTTCCCGCGAGGCGTGGGCGGGCCGTCGTGAGGGAAGCGGGATGGTGTTGGCGGTGTGCATGCCGAGGCTCCGATTGTGGAGACCCAGTTCACGAGCGAAGGAAGGGGAAGGACGCCTTGCCGTTGAATGGTCGCGTGAAGGCGACGTTTGCGGCAGCGATGTCTGCACCGTCCCTACGCCAGTATGAACTGGATCAGGTTCAACGGGTCACTGCGCCGCGCAAACCGCATAGCAGAATCTCAGCCCCTTGGCGGGACACCCCTGGTGAATGCAACAAGCTGACCGTTCGGGGCGGTTTTTGTCAAGAGCCAGCATTCGTGTGCTATGTGATCTCATCTGCCGAAAAAATTATCTATAATTTTGCGACGAGAAAGCGGAAGCGTTGGCGGCGTGATGAAAGGAGGTGGGGCAACCGGGTGGAGCGGGTCGAAAAACACCGGAGAAGCCCAGCCGCGTCCTTGTTTCTCGGGTGCGGTACGCCCGATTTCGGAAATGGGAGCTGCGACCGATTGATTGGTGATTGGTGCCCCGTCTCGGCGGTTTCCAGATTCGTTCACGGTCAAAAATGCAACCATAAGGGTATGCGATAACAGAAACTCTCCATTTGGGTGCTTGCGAACTTCGCTGGTCGATAAAATTATAGATAATATCAGATTCTATCTATTTCGCATTTGCAATGACCTGGAGGACGAGCCGAAATGCTGGACGGAACCCTATCAACTGGCGCTAATTTTACCCCGGGCGACGCGGGCGAATCCCGCTGGACCCAAGCGGAAGCTGAAAAAATCTATAATTTGCCGTTCAACGATTTGCTCTACCGCGCACACACGGTCCATCGTGCGCAGTTCGATCCCAACGCCATCCAGATGAGCCGGCTGCTCTCGATCAAGACCGGAGGCTGCGCCGAGGATTGCGGCTATTGCAGCCAGTCCGCCCACTATCCGACCGGGCTCAAGGCATCGAAGCTGATGGAGGTCGAGCGTGTGCTTGCCGAGGCGCGACAGGCGCGCGACGGCGGTGCGACGCGCTATTGCATGGGGGCCGCCTGGCGCAGCCCGAAGGACCGCGACATGGACGCGATCGTCGCCATGATCGGCGGTGTGCGGGCGCTTGGCATGGAAACCTGCATGACGCTCGGGATGCTGACGCCGGACCAGTCCGCACGGCTCGCCGAGGCCGGGCTCGACTACTACAACCACAATGTCGATACCTCCGAACGCTTCTACGGAGAGATTATCACCACCCGCAGCTTTGCCGACCGGCTGGAGACGCTCGCGAATGTCCGCGACGCCGGCATCAAGGTCTGCGCCGGTGGCATTCTCGGCATGGGCGAAACCGCCGACGATCGGATCTCCATGCTGGTGACGCTCGCCAATCTGCCGGTGCCGCCCGAAAGCGTGCCGATCAACATGCTGATCCCGATCCCGGGCTCGAAGCTGGCCGATGCAGCGCCCGTCGATCCGATCGATTTCGTCCGCACCATCGCACTTGCCCGCATCCTGATGCCGCTATCGCATGTCCGGCTTTCGGCCGGCCGGACCGACATGAGCGACGAGACGCAGGCGCTCTGTTTCTTCGCCGGCGCCAATTCGATCTTTGTCGGCGAAACCCTGCTGACCGCCGACAATCCCGGCGAGGACCATGATGCGGCGCTCTTCCGACGCCTGGGGTTGAAGCCGATGGCTCCGGCGGCAAGGCAGGATGCGGCCGAATGACCCTGGGTCTGTTTGCGCGCTATGAGAAGACGCTGGAGGGCCTTGATCGCAAGGGCCGCCGGCGCGCACTTGCCACCGCTGGCGGCCTGGATTTTACCTCGAACGACTACCTGGCGCTCGCCGCTTCGACGCGGCTGAAGGCGGCGATAACGGGTGCCATCGCGCGCGGCGTGCCGGTCGGCTCCGGCGGCTCACGGCTGTTGCGCGGCAATCACGAAGAACACGAGGCGCTTGAGGCGGAAGCGGCCACCTTCTTCGGCGCGGAACGAATGCTCTTCTTCGGCAGCGGCTATGCCGCCAATGCTGCCCTGTTTTCGACGCTGCCGCAGCGCGACGACCTCATCGTCCACGATGCCCTGATCCATGCGAGCGCCCATGAAGGCATCGCTGCGAGCAAGGCCGATTCGGTTGCGGCAGCGCACAACGATATCGACGCCTTTGCCGATGCGATCGGCCAATGGCGCCGCGCCGGCGGCACAGGGCGCCCGTGGATTGCCGTCGAAAGCCTCTATTCGATGGATGGCGATCGGGCGCCGCTCGCTGACCTCTTAGCGCTTGCCGCGCAGCATGACGGCTTTCTCGTCATCGACGAGGCGCACGCGACCGGCGTCTTCGGGCCGGAAGGTCGCGGTCTCGCCGCTGAGCTGGAGGACCGGGAGAACGTCGTCATGCTGCATACTTGCGGCAAGGCGCTCGGTGTTTCCGGCGCACTGGTCGGAGCAAGCGCCGTGCTTTGCGATTATATCGTCAACCGCGCCCGCAATTTCATCTATTCGACCGCGCCCTCGCCACTCATCGCGGCCGCGGTGCGTGAAGCGCTCGCCGCCCTCGTCGACGAGCCGGAACGCCGCGCCGCATTCGACGGCCTCAGGTCCTTCGCCAACCGGGCGCTCACCGAGGTGCTCGGCATCGAAGGCAGCGGCTCGCAGATCCTGCCCATCCCGATCGGTGATAACGGTCGAGCGGTCTGCATCGCCGCCCGCATGCGGGCCGAGGGTTACGATGTCAGGGCAATCCGCCCGCCGACGGTGCCGGAAGGCACCGCGCGTCTTCGGATCGCCATCACCCTCAACGCCGACCGGGCCGCAATCGTGCAGATGCTGCAGCAGTTGAAGATCGCGATCGCGAAGGAGCGGCCATGAAAACCCGTATCGTGGTCACCGGTACCGATACCGGCATCGGCAAGACCATCTTTTCCGCGGCGCTTACCGATGCGCTCGACGGTTGCTACTGGAAGCCTGTGCAGTCAGGGCTCGACGAAGAAACCGACAGCGAGACCGTCGCCCGGCTCGGCCGGTTGTCGTGTGACCGCGTCCTGCCCGAAGCCTACAGGCTCGCAACACCGGCATCGCCGCATCTGTCAGCACGGATCGACGGCGTCACCATCGAGCCGGAGCATCTTTCCCCGCAGGCGGTGGAACGACCGCTGGTGATCGAAGGCGCAGGCGGTCTTGTGGTGCCGCTGACGGAGCACACGGTCTTTGCCGATGTCTTCGCGCGCTGGCAGATCCCGGTGGTTGTCTGCGCTCGCACCGGGCTCGGCACGATCAACCACACCCTCTTGTCGCTCGAAGCGCTGCGCCGTCGCGCCATTCCCGTTCTCGGCGTCGCCTTCATCGGCGACGCGCAGGAGGATAGCGAAGCGATCATCGCGCGCCTTGGCGGGGTGCGCCGGCTCGGGCGGCTGCCGCGGCTCGACCCGCTGACGCCCGACCGCCTGCGCCACGCCTTCGCCGAGAATTTCAACATCGCCGATTTTCGAGGGATGCCGGCATGAAGAGCTCCGCCGTCTGGTATCCCTTCACCCAGCATGCCCTCGAACCGGCGATGCGCCGCATCGTCGGCACCGAAGGAGCGTATCTCGTCGACGAAGATGGCGCGTCGATCCTCGATGCGATTTCGTCCTGGTGGGTTATCACCCACGGCCACCGTCACCCCACGATCATGGAGGCGATCCGCAGGGCTACGGAGACCTACGACCAGATCATCTTCGCCGAATATACTCACGCACCGGCGGAAGACCTGGCGCGCGGGCTGATCGAGATCGCACCGCCCGGGCTCTCCCATGTGTTTTATTCCGATAGCGGTTCGACTGCGGTCGAGGTCGCGCTGAAGATGGCGCTCGGGTTCTTCCACAACAGCGGCCAGCCGCGGAGCCGGATCTGTGTGCTGGAGCATGGCTATCACGGCGACACGATCGGCACGATGTCGGCCGGCGAAAGAGGCGTCTTCAATGCCGCTTACGCGCCGCTGCTCTTCGCCGTCGATCGCCTGCCCTTTCCGGAGCCGGGCCGGGAGCAGGCAACGCTCGACGCCTTCGAACAGGCTTGCGCTTCCGGCGAGGTTGCCGCCCTGTTGATCGAGCCCCTGCTGCTTGGCGCCGGTGGCATGAAGACCTATCCGGCTTCCGTGCTGTCCGAGCTGAAACGCATTGCCGAACGGCATGGCAGCCTGCTGATCGCCGACGAGGTGATGACCGGTTGGGGGCGGACGGGCTGCCTGTTTGCCTGCGAGCAGGCCGGGATCGCGCCCGATATTCTCTGCACCTCGAAGGGGCTGACTGGAGGCGCGCTTCCTCTGGCCGCGACGCTTTGCACCTCGGAGATCTTCGAGGCGCATCTTTCGGTCGACCGACGCAAGACCTTCTTCCATTCGAGTTCCTACACGGCCAACCCGATCGCCTGTGCCGCGGCACTTGCCAATCTCGCCGTCTGGAGACAGGAGCCGGTGGGCGCGCGTATCGAAACCTTGGTCGCGCGCCAGCGTCGACATCTGGCGCGCTTCGCCGATGATCCTCGCTTCGTCGACGTTCGCCAAATCGGCACCATTACAGCCCTCGACCTCACGGTGCCGTCCGGCGGCTATCTCGCCGAGGTCGGCCCGCAGCTCAGGGCGTTTTTCCGCAAGCGTGGTTTGCTGATCCGTCCGCTCGGCAACGTCATCTACCTGATGCCGCCCTATTGCGTCACCGATGCCGATCTCGGGCGGGCCTATGACGCGATCGACGAGGCGGCGTCGCTCTTCGGGACAGGGCAGCTATGAGGCTCGTTCGCTCATCCCGGATCGTCGGTTTCGGTCATGCGGTGCCGGAGCGGCGTGTCGCCAACGGCGAAATCGAGACGACGCTCGGGCTTGAGCCCGGCTGGATCGAGCGCCGCACCGGCATTCGCGAGCGGCGCTGGGCCGCGCCTGAAGACACGCTGTCGGGGCTTGCGGCAAAGGCGGGCGCAATGGCGCTCGAAGATGCCCGCACCCCGCCCGGCAATATCGCGCTGGTCCTGCTTGCGACCTCGACGCCCGATCACCTGCTGCCGCCTTCAGCACCCCTGCTCGCTCATCGTCTCGGCCTTTCCAACGCTGGTGCGATCGACCTTGCCGGCGCCTGCTCGGGCTTCCTCTACGCCCTGACGCTTGCCGACGGTTTCGCGCGGGCTCAGGGAAAGCCGGTGCTGGTGGTGGCGGCCAACATCTTGAGCCGCAGGATCAATCCGGCCGAGCGGGCGAGCGCCGTGCTCTTTGCCGATGCGGCCGGCGCCGTCGTCGTCGCGCCGTCCGATGACCCGCAAACCGGCCTCGTCGGCACCGACCTCGCCGCCGACGGCAGTCGCTACGATCTGATCTCGATTGCCGCCGGCGGCAGCAACAGGCCGTTTTCTCCCGATACCAGGTCCGAGGACCTGTTGATGACAATGCGCGACGGGCGCGAGATGTTCGCGCAGGCGGTGGAGATGATGACGGCCTGTGCCGTGAACGCCATGGACGCCGCCGGCTGCGTGGCCCCGGACATCAGCCGCTTCGTGCCGCATCAGGCCAATGCCCGCATTTTCGACGCCGTCTGCGATCGTCTCGGCATCGCGCCGTCGAAAACGGTGCGCACGATCTCGGACTACGGCAATTCGTCGGCCGCGACCATCCCGCTGTCGCTATCGCTGGCGCACCGAGAAGAACCCTTTATCTCCGGCGAAAAGCTGTTGCTGACGGCGGCCGGCGCGGGGCTTGCGGGAGGGGCGGCAGTGCTCGCGATCTGATGACGCGTCGACGGCAGCCACGCCGCGTAACCTGGCGCGCGCGCCGTGATGTCAGGGTGTTGAGGGCGCGGCGCAAGAGCCGCGTTTCATCAGCATTGGCTGCAGCTTGTATTCCTCCTGCAGCGCATGGCTGCCGAGCACGCCTTCGAGTGCCAGCCGGGCGATCTCGTCGATCGGCTGGCGAATGGTGGTGAGCCGCGGCAGCACCAGCGAAGCCAGAGGAATGTCGTCGAAGCCGACGATCGAAAGGTCGTTCGGGACCCGAAGCCCCATGTCGTCGGCGGCGCGCAGCAAGCCGATTGCCTGCTGGTCGCTGGCAGTGGCGATCGCCGTCGGGCGACTTGCTACGGGTTGCGTCAGCAGCTGCTTACCAAGTTCTTCACCTGAGCGGTAGTCGAAGTGCCCCTCGACGATCTGCGGCGGAACGTAGTCGCCTGGGTGGCTTTTTCGGAATTCCTCGAGCCGTTGAACGAAACCGCCGCGGCGCTCGCCGGAGACTTCGGTCGTGCCCGGACCGCTGATATAGCCAAGCCGACGATGGCCGAGCGAAAGCAGGTGGTCCGCGGCGAGATAACCGCCCTGACGGTTGTCGACGGAGACGAGCGCATGGCCGCTCAAGGGCCGGTCGACGGTCACCGTGCGCGTGCGCGACGCCAATCCATCGGCGAGGCTGTTGCTGACGGGAACGAGGATCAGCCCGGCCGGCAACCGTCCGAGCAGGGTTTCAATCTGCTGCTTCTCGGCGTCCGGGTCGTCATGGGTGTTGGCAAGCAGCACCGAGTAGCCCTCGGCGGAAGCCAACATCTCCACCTGTTTGGCAAGCTCGGCAAAGAAGGGGTTGGTGATGTCAGGCACGACGAGGCCGATAATGTCGGTCTTGGCGAGCCGGAGGCTGCGACCGAGAATGTTCGGTCGGTAGCCGATCGCGTCGATCGTTGCTTCGACCTTCGCCCTGATGTCCTCGCTCACCGTCTTGTTCTTGGCAAGCACACGCGAAACCGTGCCGACGGACACCCCGGCGCGCTGGGCAACATCCTTGATCGTCGGGTTCAAACGGTCGGCTCCCTATCACGTTCGCTGCATCGATCAGGAGGGAAAAATCATGCAACGGATCAAAGTCTTACGCCAGCGACCGCGGATCCGCCCGACGGCAGCTGGCCTTCCTCTTAGATCAGAGAATGCCGCGAACCGGTAGCGGCTTCCAGCACAAATTTCTCAGCGATGAAACGTTTCATATTGACAGCGATACCGCCTTTCTGTCTTCTAAAGGTCGAAGCGGGCCACGCATGTCCATGTGATGAAACGTTTCATTGATGGTTGGAGGACCATCTTTTCACCGGAGGAGAACCCATGAAATTTTCCCTGTATGCGTCTATCGTCGCACTTACCGTTGCCACCGCATTGCCGACACTTGCCATGGCTGCCGATAAACCCGTCGTCGGCCTCGTCATGAAGTCGCTTGCAAACGACTTCTTCAAGAACATGCTGGAAGGCGCCGAAGCACATGCGCAGAAGCGTGGCGACTACGAGCTTAAAGCCATCGGCATGCAGAACGAGACCGATTTCGAGAGCCAGCTGAATGGCGTCGAGAACTTCATTACCCAGGGCGTCGATGCGATCGTGATTGCGCCGGCCGACTCCCGCGCCATGGTCGCGCCGCTGAAGAAGGCGATGGATGCGGGTATTGTCGTCATCAATTTCGACGTTTCGCTCGACGAGCAGGCAAAGAAGGATGCCGGCGTCGATCTGGCCTTCGTCGGCCCTGACAATCGAGGCGGCGCCAAGATGGTCGGTGATGCGCTCGCCAAGGATCTCGGCGCCGGCGGTAAGGTCGTGATCCTCGAGGGCAATCCGGGCGCCGACAATGCAGCGCAGCGCAAGCTCGGCTTCGAGGATGCGATCGCGGCAGGCAAGCTCGATCTTCTCGATTCTCGGACGGCGCATTGGGAAACGGAAGAGGCCAATTCCGTCTTCTCGACCATGCTGACGGCGCATCCCGATATCCAGGGTGTGCTCGCCGCCAACGATTCCATGGCGATCGGTGTCGTCAAGGCGCTCGACGCGGCTGGCCGAAACGACATCAAGGTCGTCGGCTTCGACAATGTGCCGGCGGTAGCCCCCATGCTGAAGGACGGCAAGCTTTTGGCGACG
This sequence comes from Ensifer sp. Root954, assembly GCF_001429005.1. Classification (NCBI taxonomy): domain Bacteria; kingdom Pseudomonadati; phylum Pseudomonadota; class Alphaproteobacteria; order Hyphomicrobiales; family Rhizobiaceae; genus Ensifer; species Ensifer sp. Root954. Next base: position 246,845 of record NZ_LMJM01000001.1, on the reverse strand, counting down.
GTCGACCAGTTCGGTTCGCAGATGGCGGCGAACGCAATCGACAAGGCGCTCGAAGTCGTGGCCGGCGGGCCCAAGCTCGAAGGTTGGGTGAAGACCAACATCGAGCTCGTGACCAAGGACAACGTGAAATAGCTCTGAGACCGCGCGTGCGCACCGGGCGCTGCCCGGTGCGCGTCGGCAAGGACAGCATCCGCCGCAGGCCAATGGTTTGCGTGGGCAGTTGCTGCGTTTCAAAAGGGCCAGGTCATGATGAACACGCAAACCGTGCAGGCGGAAGCGGCTGGCGTCTCGATGCCGCCGGTTCTGGAACTGCACGATGTTAAGAAAGCCTTCGGGGGTACCAAGGCACTGAACGGCGTCAGCCTCTCCATTCAGCCGGGCGAAGTGCACGGCCTCATCGGCGAGAACGGGGCCGGCAAATCGACTTTGATCAAGGTTCTCTGCGGTATCGTCCGTCCGGACGAGGGCGCAATCAATCTTGCAGGCCGGGCCTATGCGCCGGCCACGCCCCGGGAGGCCAAGGCCAACGGTCTCCAGGTAGTGCACCAGGAATTCAACCTTCTGCCCCATCTGTCGGTGGCGGAAAACATCTTCATCGAGCATCTGCCGCGCAATGCGTTCGGCGTCGTCAGACGGCAGCAGATGCATGCCGGCGCACGGGCCGCACTCGACGCCATCGGCCTCAGCGACGTCGACGTGCGCTGGCCGGTCGCGCGCCTCGGCATCGCCCACCGACAGTTGGTCGAGGTGGCGCGCGCGCTGATGACGGAAAGCCGTATTCTCATCCTCGACGAGCCGACGGCGACGCTGACGTCGCGCGAAACCGAGCGGCTGTTCAAGATCGTCAGCGACCTTCGCCGTCGCGGCGTCTCGATCGTTTTCGTGTCGCATCATCTCGACGAGGTCTTCCGCATCTGCGATCGGGTGACGGTGCTGCGCAACGGCGAGACGGTGTTCTCGCGGCCGATCGTCGAGACCAATCAGGACGAACTTGTGCGCGCCATGGTGGGCCGCAAGCTGCAGCAGCAGATGGCGAGCGAAGTGGTCTCGTTTGCTCGGCCGGCACAGGCGTTGTCGCTTGCCCGGTTTCGCCCGCCGCAATCGCCGCATGCCGAGGGCATTTCACTGCACCTGCACAAGGGCGAAATCCTGGGGATCGCCGGGCTTGTCGGCTCCGGCCGCACCGAGCTTCTGCGGGCGATCGCGGCCGCTCAACGGCCCCTCTCCGGTGAACTCTTCCTTGAGGGGAAGCGCGCCTCCTTCCGCTCGCCGCGCGAGGCGATCAATGCCGGTATCGGCTTCGTGACCGAGGACCGGAAAGAGGAAGGCCTGATCCTCAACATGCCGATTTCGGCCAATGTCACGCTCGCGTCCCTCTCGGACGTCTCGCGTGCCGGCATCCTTGACAGGAAGGCGGAAATCGAAGTGACGGAACGGCTCGGCGCCGAGCTCAAGCTGAAATATGGCGGACCCGGCAAGAATGCCGCGACGCTCTCGGGCGGCAACCAGCAGAAGGTGGTGCTCGCCAAATGGCTGGCGCGCAATCCGAAGGTACTGCTGCTCGACGAGCCGACACGCGGCGTCGACGTCGGCGCCAAGGCCGAGATTTATGCCCTGATCCGCCAGTTCGCCGAACGTGGCTTGGCGCTGTTGATCGTCTCGTCGGAGCTGCCGGAACTGATGACCCTGTCGGACCGTATCCTCGTGATGTCGCAGCACCGTGTCGTCGGCGAGCTGTCGCGGCCGGAATTCTCCGAAGAACGTATTCTGCAATTTGCCTACCAGGGCGAGCAGCAACAGGCGAGGCAGTAAGATGCAAGCACTCGAAAAGACACAAGCCGGCGAAACCGTCCATGCCCGCCAGCTGCCGGGCTGGTCGCCAAAGGTGCTCCTGCGCGATGCCGGCATCGGCCTGGCGCTCCTGCTTTTGATCCTCTTCTTCTCGGTCTCGACCGAGCACTTCCTGACGGCCAACAACATCTCCAACATCCTGACGCAGATCACCATCAACCTGATCCTCGCCGTCGGCATGACCTTCGTCATCCTGATCGGCGGCATTGATCTTTCCGTCGGCTCGATGCTGGCCTTCTGCGCCGTCGTCGGCGGCACGGTGTTGACGATTCCCGATCTCTCGGTGTTCCAGGCCGTGGCGCTGGCAACGCTCGCCGCTGTCGGCACCGGCGTCGTCTGTGGCTTCCTGAATGGCTGGATCAGCGCCTTCTGGGGGCTGCCCTCCTTCATCGTCACGCTTGGCATGCTGAACATCGCCCGCGGTGCCGCGCTGCAGGTGACGGACGCACGCACGATCTATTCGTTTCCGCCGAGCTTCAACGCCTTCGGCTCGCAGATGATCTTCGGCATCCCCGTCGTCTTCCTGATCGCGCTGCTGCTCGTCGCGATCGCCTGGTTCGTACTGTCAAAGACGGTGTTCGGCCGGCTGCTCTATGGCATCGGCAACAACGAGGAGGCCGTGCGTCTCGCCGGCCATTCGCTGATGTTCTACAAAGTGGCGGCCTTCACGATTGCCGGTGCGCTCGTCGGCATCGCCGCCATGGTCTACATGGCCCGCCTCAACATCGCGAGCCCGATCATCGGCATCGGCTTCGAGCTGAACGCGATCGCCGCCGTCATCATCGGTGGCACCAGCCTCAACGGCGGCCGCGGCACGGTGATCGGCACCCTGCTCGGTGCCTGCATCACCGGGGTGCTTGCCAACGGCCTCATCCTGTTCGGGCTCAGCGATTTCATGCGGCAGATGATCACCGGTGTCGTCATCATCCTCGCGGTGATCATCGACAAGTATCGCGAGCGGCTGACCGGCATCTAAGACCGGGAGCCACGTGCGGACGGATCGCAGCTCGCCGCAACCGACGAAACGCGGTGAAGGACAAGGTGGTCGGGTCGATAGACCCGCCCCGGGGGATCTCTGCGGCCTGGTTTTCACGCAGAAGCAATGGGGAAGGTTAGGCCGATGCTCAAGAACATCGATCCGGCGCTAAACGCCGACGTGCTGCATGCACTGCGCTCAATGGGACATGGAGACCGGATCGCGATCGTTGACGCGAATTTTCCCGCCGACACGATCGCCCGCCACACCCGGCTCGGCCTGCCGCTGCACATTGCGAATGTCTCGGCCGCGCGTGCGGTGCGCGCCATTCTTTCCGTCATGCCGCTCGACACGCCGCTGCAGCCCTCGGCGGCGCGGCTGACGCCGGACGGGGAGGCGGGCGAACTGCCGGAGGTCCAGCGCGAGGTGCAGGCCGAGCTCGTGCGTGCGGATGGTATTCTTTCGAAGATGTATGCGATCGAGCGTTTCGCCTTCCACGAGGAAGCAAAGCGCGCCTATTGTGTCATCGTGACGGGCGAGGCGCGCCGCTTCGGCAGCTTCCTCTTCACCAAGGGCGTGGTGCCGCCAGCCAGCCACTGGCACGAGGCCGTCGCCGGATGAGAGCCACCTTGGGGGTAAAACGGCGGCAGCAAGGGCCGCTGATCAAAGGGTCGCAAGCTCTCGATTGGAAAGCACGCCATCATTGGCCCGCCTTATCTCGACCTTCCGTTCGAGCTCGGCGACGATGTCTTCGCTGAAATCGATCGAGGTCAGCTCGGCGATTTCGGGCAGGGCGCCGGGCGTGAAGACATTGACCTCCACCAGCTTGTCGCCGACGACGTCGAGGCCGACCAGGAACATGCCGTCGCGCACAAGCTTTGGGCGCATCTCCTCGGCGACGGCAAGCATCGCCGGGGTGATGACGGCCGCGGCGGGCCGGCCGTTGACATGCATGTTGGAGCGCAGCTCGCCTTCCGCCGGAACGCGCCGCACGGCGGCATAGGTGTCGCCACGCTTGAGCGGCCGGCCGTTCATCAGGAACAGGCGGACATCGCCCTCCGTCGCCGCCGGCAGGTACTCCTGCGCGATCACATAGCCCATCTCGCTGACGGCCTCGAAGATCTGGTTGAGGTTCGTCTCATGGCTGGAGCCGACCTTGAAGACGTTCTTGCCGCCGGAGCCCTGCAGGGGCTTCAGGATGACGCCTTCGGGATGGGCGTCGAGGAAGGACCGGACCTCCTCCATGTGTTTCGTGATCAGCGTGGTTGGACGGACGACCTCGGGAAAACCCTGCAGATAGAGCTTGTTCTGTGCTGCCGCCAATCCGTCCGGGTCGTTGACGACGATCGCGCCGCGCTCGGCGGCGAGCCGCCCGAAGATGATGCCGGCCTGGGTCGCCCAGGGACGCGTTGCGGCATCCTCCGAGGGGTCGTTGCGCAGAAAGAGGATCTGGATATCCATAATGTCCAGGACCTCGCGCCGCGTCGCATCACCCCGCAGTGCCGCAATGAAGGTTTCAGCCTTGCGCGGCTTTGCGGTTCCGAGAGAAAGCGCATGGACGATCAGGCGGCCGTCGGGTGTTAGAACGAAATCGCCTGGCGTGAGGTAGACGATCTCATGGCCGCGGGCGAGGGCGGCGAGTGCCAGCGACGTCGTCGCATAGAACGTCTCTTCGCCCTCGATGGAGTTGACGAGAAAGGCAATGCGCATTCGGTTTCCTACTCTGAGATCAAGTCGAGCGGGGACAGTCCCCTTTGGGCTCGCTGTAGTCGGTCGCGCGCTTTGACCTCATCGAGAAAGATAGGGCGGAGCGCCGCGGTACCAAGGAGGCCGCGCAGGCTGAGTTCCTGGATCGCGCCGAAATGCGAGGCGGCGATCTTGCCCATCCAGAACGGTTCGAGAGTGCCGCCGCCGGCGAGGTGATCGAGAAGCTGCAAGAGGCCGCGCAGGTAGATCGCGTCCTTGACCAGCCCGCCGCCGCGATAGATGCGCAGCGTGATGTTGAAGGCCTCGGTGGCCGCAAAGCCGTGACCGTCGACGAGCAGCCTGTAGGTCTGCGGAAAGGGTGCGCCGTCCAGCATGGCGGCGCAGCCGACGACCCGTGCCGCCAGCACGCGCAGCCGGTCTATCGTCATGCCGGCGCTCAGATATTCGGCAAAGACCGCGAGCCCCTCCTGCATGCCTTCGTAACCGGCCAGTCCGGAGCGAAGGATACGCAGCCCCTGGGCCGAACCGTTGAAATAGGTCAGCAGATGCACACCAATCTCGTGGTTGAGCAGCGCCTCGACGCGATCGGCGTCGAGCGCGGAACTCCTGGCGATCAAAAGCTGGCCGCGCGAAACGAGCAAGCCAGCCGGCAGGTCGTCGCGAATGTCGACGGAGGCGGAAAAATCGGCCGACTGGCGCCGATAGGCCGATATCATCGCCTGGGCGCGCTCCCTTATGTACTCGCAATCGCGCCTGTCTGCGGCCGAAGACCGTGCATCGCGGTCGGGTGCAGTCCGCGCCAGGATTTCGGAGGCGGCGTCATGAAGCGTGGCTTCCACCGGGCCATAGAGGGCGCGACCGAACTCGACGAAGGTGCGCGTCTCCCGCGCTGAGATCATCGACAGCTGCAGATCGACCTCCTGCTGCTTTTCCCGGTAGAGGGCGTAGAGCAGCGGATCTTCGAGATGTTCGAAGTTGAGGGAAAAGAGCTTCCGCTTGGCCGTCTCGATCTGCAGCGTCAGCGGACGGTAGTAGAGGCGCGGACTCTTGGAGAAGCCGCCCGAAGCGAATTCCGCCCAAGCGGCTTCGGCGTTGATCGGCGTCACGGCCAGAAGGAAGTCGAAGCTGGAGGCAATCTCGTCGATGCCGCGGTCGGCGCGCACGACGGCATCGACGAAGGCCTTTCGGCCGAAGGCGCGGTGCGTCGGCAGCCGAAAACTGTCCGATTTTGCGCGGGCGAAAGCAGCAACGGCTCTTAGCCCCGCGTCGAAGATGCTCGCGACCAGCCGCTCGCGCAGTTGCGGATAGATGCGGCGCGTTCCCGGCTCGCAGTAGATCGGCGCGAAGCGCACCGTCAGGTGCGGGGTGTCGAGCGCAAGCGCCTTTCGGCCTGTCGCTGTCGCCGCTGGGCGCTCGACGAGCGTCACATGCGGCGTGCGGAATTTTCCTTCGATCGTTGCCGCCGTCTCGATCAGGGCCTTGGCGGCGACCTGCTCGGCGGCACGCGTGCCGGCGACCACCTCGATCAAAAAGGGCGGCAGGAAGGGCGCGTCCTTGGCCGGCGGTTCATCGCTTTCGAGCTCGCCGAATTCGAGCACGATGAAAAGGCCGAGTCGCTGTTCGATTACGCGCCCGACACGTTCGATGATTGCGGCGGCGGTATCGATGTCGGGCGCCAGTAGATAGGCGGCGTTCGCCTGGGCGATGTCGCGCGCCACCGGCTGTTGGTGCTCGGCGGCGATGTGCACACAGAGGAAGGGAACGAGGCGGTCGATGTGCAGCCGTCCGCCCTCGCCGAAATCGCGCCGCACGGCGCGGCCATCCGTCAGCCGGCCGATGGCTTCGTCGAGCCAGGCCGGGGCCGGACTTACGGGCGTCGCTTTCTCCTCCGTCATCGCTGCCTCGCCAACGTTTCTGTCAGGATCGGGACGAGGGAAGAGACCAGTGCCCGCAGAGAACGAAGCGCCCGGATATCCGGCTTGCCGGTCCATTCGTCCATGAAGGTCTTCTTGAACTCGATAGCGATCGCGCAGCCGGTCTCGGGAAAATGCTCGTGGATGAAGCGCGTCTGCTCTCCGCGTCCCTGGAAGGCGACGTTCTCGCGTACATCCACCGGCCGGCCGTCGATAGAGGCGGTGCCGAGCGCCGACATCAGCGTATCGATGACGCCGGCCCATCTGGGCCGATCCATCGAGGAGGTCCCGATGTTGATTTCCGGGGCTTCGTCGGGAGCCGCAGGCGCGGCGTCCGGTCCCTGTCGCCGGTGGTTGTAGCTGTGCATGTCGAGCACGATGAAGCGACCGTGGCGGCGCTCGATCGCCGTCAGCATCGAATGCAGCATGGCATAATACTCGTCATGGACGGCGAGGGACGCCTCGATCATCTCGACGGGCGGATGTTCCCGCCAGACGGAAAGGCCCCAGGCTTGCGCCGGCTGAAGATAGACCGCGCCCGTGCGGGCACGGTTGAGGTCGACCTCGAAGCGGGACCTGTGGACGACGATGCGGTTGGCAAGATCGCGGATGACGAACTCGGTGAACGGATCCTCCTCGCGCAGCCGTTCCTCGTCCGTCAGGGCGGTGAGCGCGCGGGCGTCGCTGCGCATCGCGTGCCCGTTGTGGATCGCCGTGCCGACGATCGGCCCATCGCCGCGGTGTGCGGTCCACCAGGTGGTTTCGCTGGCTGAGCGGAACTGTTCCGCCGGCTCGCTTTGCATCTTCGCTCCCGCACTCCCTCGCTCTGGTCGCTACGGGGGTGCAACTCCCCGGTGGCCCGAAGGGTTCCAGAACGGGAGAAATTTCCGGGGCGGTCGGGACGCAAGGCCACCCCGCTCCGACAGCCGCCCTCAACGTTTTTGCTGGCCGATCTCGCCGAGAATCCACTGGCGGAAGGCGCTGATTTTCGGGGCGTTTCGCCGGCTTTCCGGATAGACCATCCAAAAGGCCTGGCTCTCGTCGCAGAGCAGATCGAAGGGCTGGATCAGACGCCCGTCTGCGAGTTCCGCGGCAAAGAAGGCCGGCGTCAGGATCGCCACGCCCTGTCCGGCCGCGGCCGCATTTCCCTCATAGACTTGGGCGCCCATGCTGGAGCCGGGCCGGCTCGCAAGCCCTTCCACCGGCACGTTGGCGGCGGCAAACCACTGCGCCCACCAGGGATCACCGGGGTCGAGAAGCGGCAGGCGCAGGAGGTCGGCCGGTTCCTTCACGCCACCGATGCTGGCCGCAAGGCCTGGGCTCAACATCGGCGAAAAATCGGCGTTGATCAGACGGTGGGCGGCAAGTCCCGGCCACTCGCCGCGGCCTGAGCGAATGCCGATATCGACCTCCTCGCGACTGAAGTCGACGAGATGCGGCTCGGTTTGAAGTCGCACGGCAAGCGAGGGGTGAGTGATCTGAAACGAGCCGAGGCGCCGCGCCAGCCAGTTGGAGGCAAAGGTCGCGATCGTACTGATGACCAGTGTTCCCTGGGCGCCGCCGCGCGCGCTCACATAGGCTTCGCTGAGCTGCTCGAAGACCTGCGTCACCACCGGTGCAAGCCGCTGGCCGACCTCGGTGAGCGCGATCTGGCGTGGGCGGCGGAGGAACAGGGGTGCGCCGATCCGATCTTCCAGCACCTTGATCTGATAGCTCACCGCAGCTTGCGTCATGCCGAGTTCGCTTGCGGCATTGGTGAAACTTCCATGGCGCGCGACCGCCTCGAAGACCCGTATCGCTGTCAATGGGGGAAGCGGAAGTGTCTTATGCATCAAATGGCCTTATGCATGGTGACCGATATTCGATTGGAAGTTGATGCCGTCCACAACCATTTTCAAGGTCCGTCCATTAGACGGATTGATGAAGAGGATGACGGCTATGACAACCATTCAAGTACGTAGTTTTTCGTCGACAAACGATTTTTCCGTCGGTTCCTGGCTGGCGCTCCTGTTCGCGAGGAAGAGCCGGACGACCGATGTCGTCGACGTCAGGGATCTGTCGGATCACCTGAAGCGGGATATGGGCTTTCTCGACGGCAACCGCCCCGACGGGCACGACCTCCCGACCGCATGATTTCGCCCAACCGTATGATTTCAAAAGACCCGGGCGGACCTCCCACCGCCTGGGTCTTTTCTTGCCCGCGACGCAGCGTCGTCGCCCGGGCGGAGCAGTTTTCCACGTCCCGCCCGCTCTTTGGGTCAGAATTCCTTTAATCTACTGTTTAAGTGGATAATCTCGGTGGTGTCGGCCGGCGCGAGTTTGCGGCGGCCGCCTGAGATGAGGTCCATGATGAGCATGTTGCGGCAATACGAGCGTTTGAGTGCAATCCGCGAGGTCCTGCAGGGCCGGCTGGAACTGCACGAGGCACGCGATTGTTTTGGTTTCGACGATATCGAGGATGGCACGGTCCATGAGCTTAAGGATCGCATTGCCGAACTCTCCGATGAGATCTCGACCTTGAAAAGCCGCTGCGGACGCTATCAAAGCTTCGGCCGTCAGTGACCACATCCGCCAACAATTACCTGAAGTGACGACGGCACGCCGTCGATGAATGGAAATCCCCATGACATTGCATGTAAATTCCCGCGTCGCAGATTATGCGATCAACCCGCTTTTTCTCGAGCGCTGGTCTCCGCGCGCCTATTCGGGTGCCGAGATTTCCGAGCCCGAGCTGTTCGAGATTCTTGAGGCTGCTCGCTGGGCGCCGTCCGCCTACAATGCCCAGCCTTGGCATTTCGTCTATGCGCGCCGCGGCAGTGAAGGCTGGGAGAGGCTGCTCGGCCTCCTGAACGAGTTCAACCGGAGTTGGGCGGCGGAGGCGTCGGCGCTGATCTTCGTGCTGTCGAAGACTTCACTGTTGCCGCCCGGCGGTAGCGAAGAGGTGGCGTCCTACACCCATTCCTTCGATGCCGGTGCCGCCTGGGGTGCGCTTGCGCTGCAGGCAGCGCATTCCGGCTGGCAGGCGCATGGTATGGCCGGTCTCGACTATGAGCGCGCGCGAACGGAGCTCGGCGTGCCCGAGAACTATCGGATCGAAGCGGCCGTCGCGATCGGGCGTCTCGGCGACAAGGCGCTGCTTCCGCACGCGCTGCAGCAGCGCGAGCAGCCAAGCCCGCGCAAGGCGCTGTCGGAGATCGTATCCGAAGGCCGGTTCGTGGCCGGCTGACCCGTCAAACGAGGGGGCGGGCAAGGCTTGCCGGCTTGCCCCCTCAGTGGTCGTCGGTCTCATCCCGGCTAGTCTCATTCAGCGCCTGCACGGTGACCGCAGCGACGAGGCCGGTCAGTACGATGCCGGAAAAACCGATCACCAGCGCCAGCACCCGAGCGCTCAGATGCTTCGGCGTGATGTCGCCGTAGCCGATGGTCAGGCCCGTGACGAAGGTGAAATAGAACGCTTCGTCGAGCCGCCAGTCTTCGATGCGGCCGATGACGACGCCGGTTCCTGCCATTACGATCAGGATCGCTGAGAAGATCGGCCAGAGCAGCTGAAGCTGCTGGTAGAGATTGGAGAAGAACCGGCGTCGCATTCTCTTCGTCTGCCGCCGGCGTTGAGATTCCGCCACGCAATCCTCCCTCTCGCGGATAGGCCTGGAAGGCGAACCAGCCGCGCCCCCAAGACGATCGGCCCAAGGCTCGCTTGCCGCCGCCGAAATCCCTTCGCAAACGCACCGCCGCCGCTCTGAAGATAGCCCTGAGTCGGGTCGGCTTCCAGCGCCTGTTTTCCGGCCGGCAAACGGGATGCGATGCCGTCAGTTGCATTTCTTGCAACCGCTTTGGCCGAGTGCTATCGCTTTAGAATAATCTCATGAAAGCTCCTGCCAAAGGACAACCCGGATGGCATCGCATGAGCATTCACTTGCCGGCGACGGCCGCTCTCTCTCCGCGGGCCTGCGGCTCGACGTGATCGCAGGTCTTACGGCCGCCGCCGTGGTCCTGCCCAAGGCGATGGCCTATGCCACGGTCGCCGGCCTGCCCGTCAGTGTCGGCCTCTACACCGCCTTCGTGCCGATGATCATCTACGCGCTTCTCGGCACGTCGCGCGTTCTCAGCGTCTCGTCGACCACCACGCTTGCGATCCTCGCCGGCACGCAGCTCGGCCTTGCCGTCCCGGATGGCGATCCGGCCAAGCTGCTGACGGCGACCGCGACGCTGACGGCGCTCACCGGCGCGCTACTGTTCCTGGCATCGCTGCTGCGTTTCGGCTTTGTCGCCAATTTCATATCGTCGCCGGTGCTGATCGGCTTCAAGGCCGGCATCGGCCTTGTCATCGTGCTCGACCAGGTGCCGAAGCTGCTCGGCATTCACATCACCAAGGAAGGCTTCTTCCGCGATATCCTCAGCATCGCCGGGCACCTGTCCGAGACCTCGATGCTCACGCTCGCGATTGCGGCCGCGGCTCTGGTGGCTTTGCTTGCGATGGAGCGCCTCTGGCCGCATTCGCCGGCGCCGCTTCTGGCGGTGGCCGCGGGCATCGCGCTTTCCTGGTTCGCGGGTCTCGCAGCGCTCGGCGTTTCCACCGTCGGCTTCATCCCGCAATCGCTGCCTTCGCTGACACTTCCGAGCCTGGGTCTTGTTCAGGAACTCTTGCCGGGCGCGCTCGGCATCGCGTTGATGAGCTTCACCGAGACCATTGCCGCCGGCCGGGCCTTTGCCGCTCCGTCCGACCCGCCGATCCGGGCGAACCGCGAGTTGCTGGCGACGGGTGCCGCGAATTTCGGGGGCGCCTTTTTCGGTGCCATGAGTGCCGGCGGCGGCACGTCGCAAACCGCCGTGGTGCGAGCGGTCGGCGGCCACAGCCAGATGGCGTCTCTGGTCACCGCGGCGGCTGCGGCTGCGACCATGCTGGTCCTCGCGCCGCTGCTCGGCCTGCTGCCGCAGGCCGTGCTTGCGGCGATCGTCATCGTCTACTCGGTCGGGCTCATCAAGCCCGCGGACTTCCTCTCCGTCCGCAAAGTCCGGCTGATGGAGTTTCACTGGGCGTTGGCCGCCTTTCTCGGCGTGCTGTTTTTCGGCACGCTGCAGGGCATCATCGTTGCAATCGTGCTGTCCTTCATCGGGCTCGCGCGCCAGGCGGCCTCGGCGAAGGTCTATGTCGTCGGCCGCAAGCGCGGCACCGATCGGCTGCGGCCGCTCTCGTCCGCACACCCCGATGACGAGACCTTCGAGGGACTTTTGATCCTACGCCCGGAGGGTCGGCTCTTTTTTGGCAATGCCCAGCAGGTGGCCGACCAGGCGCAGATGCTGGTCGCAAAGCAGAAGCCCAGAGTTGTCGTGCTCGACATGAGCCGGGTTTTCGACATCGAATATTCGGCGCTGCAGATGATGATGGAGGGCGAGCGCCGCATCAGCGAACACGGCGTCACCGTCTGGCTGGCCGAGCTGAACCCGGACGTGCTTGCCTATGTGCGCGCATCCGGCTTTGCCGATCAGCTCGGCCCTGACCGCCTGTTCGTCAATACCCGCACGGCGCTCCAGCACTATCTGGCCGGCGCCGCGCAGGCGTAAAGCAATTCCAGGAAAAGGGCACAGCGGTTTTCCGTCCGGAATTGTGCTCAGAAAATGAGCTATTCCGCCATCATCTCGCCCGTTCCGCCGAAGGCCGGCGGGAAGTCCCGATACTTCGGCAGGCCGTCCTTCATCGGCAGCACCGTCTCCTGATAGTTGACGTGAAGCATCGGCTTGAAGGCAAGCGACGGGATTGCCGCTGCAAAGACGTCGGTGACACCCCAGAGCGGATGTTCGGTCATGAGATGCCCGCCGCAGGCCTTGCACCATTTGCGCACGCTCGTTGCCGTCTTCTGGTAGCCAACCAGATTGTCCGCACCCTTGACGATCTTGACCTTCTCCGGTGGCCAGAGCGTGAAGGCGTTGACCGGGCCTGCCGACCAGCTTCGGCAGGAACTGCAATGGCAATAACCCATGGCGGCCGGATCGCCGCTCACTTCGATCTCGACTGCGCCGCAGAAGCACTTTCCGTTGAGGCTGCCGTTCGCTGCCATGACTTTCTCCTTTCGGTTCTTGTCGCCCGGAAATCTGGCTCTTGCTGATAACCGGCGTGAACCCTGCCTGAGGGTCTCACTCTGAGCCCTGAGGTCAACGCCTCCTTTCGAGCTAGTTGCACTGCTGACGGCCTCGGAAATTAAAGATGAGTACAATACTCATATTTGTTGTGCGCACCGCACGGACGCGCTAATGAACGCCGGCGCTGCCTCGTCTGCACCGCGCCCTGTCTCTCATCTTCGCTCTGCCGACGGCTCCGGATCGGCCCTGAAACCTATCATGCCAGAGAAATCAGCTTCGCATTTGATGCTCGACGACGCGATCGTGGCCTACTACGACGAGCTTTGCGCGATGACGCGGCGGCGTGGTCACCAGGCGGCAATCGCGAACGAGGTCGTTCACGAGCTTTATGTTCGGTTGGTCGATCGGCGCACGCCGCTTGAGGGCAAGTCGTCGCTCAGGGCGTTTCTGCGCCGCGCCTGTGCCAATCTCGGTATCGACCGGCTGCGGCGCGACCGCTTCGAGCTCAAGCTTTTCTCCGGTAGCGAAGAAGACGCCCTGGCTGTCGCCAGCGATATCGCTGCGCCTGATGCCAACATCGATCTTCCCCGGCGGCTGGCGATCCTGAAGAGGGCGATCATGGACATGTCGCTGCAGCGGCGGCGCGTCTTTCTCGCAAGCCGCATCGGCAACCTCACCTCGGACGAAATCGCCATGCGCACAGGGATCAGCCGCAACATGGTCGACCGGCATCTGCGCAAGGCCTATCTGCATTGCCTCGACCGGTTGGAGGAGGTGTTGTGACGGCGCGCGACAGGAGGATGCGCGAGCAGGCTGTGGATTGGCTCGTCCGCCTGACGGGTGATCCCGACGATGAAGCGTTGCGGCTCGCCTTCGAACGCTGGCGCGCGGAGGATCCTGCCCATGCCGAAATTTTTGCGCGCGCTCAAAGGGCGATCGGTGACGCATCGCTCTTGATCCGGCGCGAACCGGAATTTGCCCAAAGGGCGGTGAAGCTGACAGGGACGCGGCGAAAAACCGCAACAGCGCTGGCGGCCATCGTCAGCGTCGGCGCCGGCATTTTTGTTGCGCTCGACGGCGCCCTGTGGATGCAGGCGGACGTCATCGCCGGCAAGGGTGAAAGGCCGATTCTTACCCTTGAGGATGGCTCGACACTGCAGCTCAACGCCCAGTCGGCCGTCGCCTATCAGTTCACTTCCGCCGAGCGGCGGATCGTGCTGCTGCGTGGCGAGGCCTTCGTCCAGGTCGCGGCCGACAGCCAACGGCCCTTTGTCGTTAAGGCCGGAGGCGGCACGACGACGGCACTCGGGACGGCATTCGACGTCAACCTCACCGACGACGGCACCAGCGTCACCGTTCTCGAACACGCCGTATCGGTCGCGACGGACGCGGCAATGCCGCCGCGCCGCGTCGCGGTCAACGAGCAGGTCAGCTACGACCATGACGGCCGGCTCGGCGATGTCACGCCGGTCGATCCATTCGTGGCAGCAGCATGGCGGCAGGGGCGCCTGGTTTTCGAGGAACGCACGATCGCGTCCGTCGTCGAGGAAATCGGGCGCTACGTTCCCGGCAAGATCCTGATCGCCGATGCCGGCGTCGGCGCCAGGCGGGTGTCCGGCAGCTTCGATCTCTCCGATCCCGTCGGCGCATTGCAAGGTCTTGCCGAAGCCTTCGACGTCAAGGTCACCCGGATCGGACGCTACGTCACGATCCTGCGCTAAAAAAATCGAGGACGAGGTGTCCCTGAACCGGCACCTCGTTCGTCCAGAAACCAGACCCCGGCCGTTTCGGCCATCTCTCTGTCTGGAACCATCATGTCATATTCGAATACGACCGGCCGCCGCCGCCAATCCGGAATTCTCAACCTGCTGATGGCAGGCACCGTGTTTGCCCTCACCACCACCATCGCTCTTGCGCAAGATGCGGTGCGGCATCACGTCGACGTACCTGCGGGCAAGCTGACGACGGCCGTCAATCGCCTGGCCTCACAGCTCAAGCTGCAGGTGGTGTTCGACAGCTCGGTCGCCTCTGGCGTCACCACGCCAGGCCTTTCCGGCGAGATGACGGCCGAAGAGGCGCTGGCGCGGTTGCTGAGCGGAACGGGCGTCCGCTATCGTTTCGTCGGCAGCTCGACGGTGAAACTGATGGGTGCGGTGGAAGCCGCGACGCCGGCAGACGGCGAAGGCACGAAGCTCGCGCCCATTGTCGCCCGCGGCGACGCCAAGGACGGTGACCGCGCGCCGAACATCGCGGTCCTTGATGCTGAGGACATCGAAAAGGCCCAGGCATCGAGCCTTCCGGAATTGCTGCAGAAGACGCCCGGCGTGTCGATGGGCGGTGGCGTGCGCATCGAAGGACAAACGCTCGCCATCCGCGGCTTTGCCCGGCAGTCTGACGTGCGGATCATCCTCGACGGCGCGCCGAAGAATTTCGAGAAGTACGACCAGGGCACAGTCTTCATCGAGCCGGAACTGCTCAAGCGCGTCGAGATCGAAAAGGGCGCGACATCGGTGCGCTACGGCAATGGCGGCTTCGGCGGCACGGTGCTGATGGAGACCAAGAACGCGGCTGACATGCTCAGGCCCGGCGAAGAATGGGGCGTCTGGGCCAAGTCCGGTTTCCAGAGTGCCAACAAGCAGTTTCTCGAAACCGGCGCGCTCTACGGAAAGTCGGATTTCGGCGGCCCCATCACCTATGATGGCCTTCTGGCCGGCACATGGCGCAAAAGCGACGACATGCGCGTCGGCGGCGGCGAGGTCTACAACTATTCCAACTCGAAGCTGACCACCCTGCTTGCCAATGTCGGTGCCGCATATGACGGCCACGAGATCAGGGGGACGGTCGCCTACGGCCAAAACGACAATTGGGGACCCGTGGCCGCCATCCGCGGCCAGTCGGCGCCGTCGGACTACAACATCACCCGCTACGGCTACAAGGAAGCGATGCGCCGGCTTCTCACCTGGCGTGAAATCGAGGATTTCACCTCGACGCTTACCTATAGCTATACGGGCGACAGCGACCTGGTGAATTACCGCATGATGGGGAGCTTCTCGTCGACCGGCCAGCATGCGAAGCGGCCCGACATTCCGGGGCTCAACCCCAGCGCATCCGTCGGCGGCTACGAAAACGATGCCACCTACACCGACATCAAGTTCGAAGCGGAGAATACCTCCAACTTCACGCTCGGCGGACTGTCGCACAGCCTGAACTATGGCATTCAGTACCTGGATCATGACCGGGACATCTGGATGTATGACATCGCCAACCGCACCCAGGCGCAGTACAACTACGGCTCCTACGCCCCCTGGTTCATGCCCGAGGGCTCGCAGAAGACCTTTGCCGCTTTCGTTCGCGATCGGATCGAACTGACGGACACGTTTGCCGTGACGCCGGGCCTGCGCTACGACCATGTGCGCTCGAAGGGCGTGCCGAACGAGGCGCCGCGGTTCAACAATCCGCTGGCCGGGCACGACTATTCAGCCGTGTCGCACCAGGGTGTGACGCCGGCGATCAGCCTGTCATGGGAAGCCACGCCGTCGGTGCGGTTCTTTGCCGACTGGGCCTATGCGATGCGGGTGCCCAACATTGACGAAATCTATTCGACCCAGAGCGTGCTTACCAAGGCTTCCGGCACCAGCCGTGATCTGGAGGTCGAGCGTAACAGCACCTTCAACATTGGTGTCGACTTGAGCTTCAACGACGTGCTGACGACCGACGACATGCTGTCGACGCGTATTTCGGTCTACAACAACCACGTCTCCAATCCGGTAACGCGCCGGTTCGGCACGGCCAACCTCGCCGACGTTACCGGCAACGTGCCATTTTACTGGAACACGCCGTCCTACGATATCCGCGGCATCGAGTGGCAGGCGCACTACGAGACCGAGCGTATGTTCGCCGATCTCGGCGTGTCCTGGATGACCGGCGAGCGGACCGGCGCCGTCAACAACGTCTGGGGACCGGACACCTATATCAACGATCTGGCGCCCCTGACCGTGATCGCGACGGCCGGGATCAAGGTACCGGATCAGGACCTCGCCTTCGGCTGGACAGGCACCTTCGTCGACGACCAGAACCGCACGCCCTACAATCAGGGCGGACAGACCTACGCGCGCCCGCCGAGTGCCGGCTATGCGGTGCACGGCCTCTTCCTCGACTGGACGCCGACATCGGGCTTCATGGAGGGTGGCGAAGTGCATCTCGCGGTCGACAATATCTTCGACAAATACTACGAGCCCTATCTCAGCGACGGGATCTCGGCGATGCCCGGCCGCAACTTCAAGATCGCGATCAGCCGCAAGTTCTGACCGGAACATGGACCCGGCCGGCCGGCATGCGGGCCGGCCGAATGTCCTCCTACGCGCCTCCGCGCAGCAGTGGCGCTTGATTGCGGTGCTCCACCCGCCTCTGTCTGTAAAGTTGCGTATAATAGGTTGCGAGCTTGCCAATCCTTGCTTGACAGCCGTCGATTGCCCGTATCTTAATCATGCTCTCAGATTGAGCATGATCAATCCATTCACATGACCTCGATGGTCGACGGGCAGTTTCGCCCCATGATGCCCCCATCTTCGATGGGCCCGGCGTCGTGGGGTTTTTGGTTTTTGGCGGGTACATGAGCGGCGCGGTAAAGATCGGCATCCTCTATTCGACGACCGGGCCCTACGGGACGATGGGCCGCGACTGTCGCGATGGCGCGGAACTGGCGATCGAGGAGATTGCGGCAAGCCATCCAGGCCGGATCGAGCCGGTTTTCATCGATCCGGAAGCCAATATCGACCGCTATCTCGAAGGCGCCAGATCGCTGCTGCGCGACCACGGATGCCGCCACATCATCGGCACCATCACCTCGCTCGCTCGCAAGGAGGTCATTCCGCTTGTCGAAAAGCACGACGGCCTGCTCTGGTACATGTGCCCCTATGAGGGCTTCGAGGCCAACGACAACGTGATCTATACGGGCGGCTGCCCGAACCAGCATTTGCTGCCCTTGCTCGACTATCTGCTGCCGCGTTTCGGCAACCGGCCCTATCTGATCGGCGCAAACTATGTCTGGGGCTGGGAAATGAACCGCCTGGCGCGTGAGCTGGTGGAGGAAGCCGGCGGCGCAATCCTCGGCGAGCGTTACCTGCCGCTCGAGGAAACCGCGGTCGAGCGGATCGTCGCCGAAATCGAGCAGCGCCGGCCGAGCTTCATCCTCAACAATCTCGTCGGTCCTTCCAGCTACGCCTTCCACGCGGCGATCCGTGCGCTCGCCGTGCGCGATCCGGGGTTCCGGCCGGAAAACTGCCCGGTCGTCAGCTGCGACCTGCAAGAGTGCGAGCTGACGGATATCGGCCTCGGGGTCGCGACCGGCCAGCTCTGCGCCGCTTCCTATTTCGACACGGTGGTTTCGCCCGACAATGCGGCCTTCAAGCTGCGCGTTGCCAGTCGCTTCGGCCCCGGGCGACGCATTTCCAGCCTGTTTGCCAGCGCCTATGCCTCCGTCAAGCTTTGCGCCGAGGCGATCATCGAGGCGGGCGTCGACGATCCCGCGACGATCACGCAGCTTGTTTCGGCAGCGGCGCATCAGAGTGTGCTCGGCCCGCTCAGGATCGATCCGCAGACCCACCATGCGGCGTTGCCGTTCCATCTCGGCCGCATCAGCGACGACGGAGGCTTCGACATCGTCACATCGCTGCCGTCAATTGCCGCCGACCCCTATCTGACCGGCCAGCGCAAGCGCAAGGCGCCCCAATTGCGGATCGTCTCATGAGGGAAACACCGAACTTCACCGGCTGGCGTGCGGCAATCCTGCACCGCGAAGACCAGACGACGGAGCGGCTGGTGCGACAGCTCACGCTGTTCGGCTTCGACGTCACCGTACAATGGCAGCCGCTCGATGCGCGCGACCTGCCCGATATCATCCTCGTCGACGCTGACCAGGGCTGGAGCGGGCTCTTGCCCTGGAAGGACGAACAGGCGCCACGGCCGCTGATCGCCTTGCTCGGCTCGGAAGCACCGGGCCGGGTCGCCTGGGCGATGGGGCAGGGGGTTGCGGCCATCATCGCCAAGCCGGTCGCGTCCTCGGCGGTCTACCCGGCCCTGGTGTTGGCGGTTGGGATCCACGAGGAGCGCCGCGCCGTCGCCGACAAGATCGCCCATCTCGAAGAACGGGTGCGCATGCGCCCGCTCGTTCATGCCGCCGTGCAGAAGATCGGTCAGGCCTGCCATGTCAACGAAGAACAAGCCTATGGAATCCTGCGCAATTGCGCGATGAAAAAGCGCCTGTCGATGGAGCAGATCGCCGGTTCCATCCTCGGCGGTGCCGAGCCCCTGCCGGAGGCCGGTTGATGCAGGTTTTGAAATTCATGTTCAGGCAGCCGGCGGCGCTGTTCGGTCTCGTCGTCGTTGCACTGGTCGTCATGCTCGCTTTGGCCGCTCCGCTGGTTGCCCCCTATAGCCCGGACGAACAGATGTTCGACGGGCTGACGCTCGAAGGCGCGCCGTTGCCGCCGAGTGCTCAGTTCCTGCTCGGTACCGATACGCTCGGCCGCGACCTCTTTTCGCGCCTGCTCTATGGCGCCCGAACTTCGCTTGTCATCGGCCTCGTCGCCAATGGCGTTGCCGTCTCGATCGGGCTCATGATCGGCATTCTCTCGGGCTACATGCGGGGCCTTATCGGCAGCGCACTGATGCGCTTCACCGACCTGATGATGGCCTTTCCGGCGCTGCTGCTGGCGATCGTCCTTGCCGCACTGCTGCGCCCAAGTCTCTGGATCGTCGCCATGGTGATCGCGCTCGTCAACTGGGTCCAGGTCGCCCGCATCGTCTATACCGAGACCCGTGGCTTGGTCGAACGCGACTTCATCCTCGCCGAGCGCTCACTCGGCGCCGGCCACGGGCGCATCCTGTTTCACCACATCCTGCCGCATCTGGTGCCGACGGCGATCGTCTGGGGCACGCTCGGCATCGCAACCACGGTGCTGCTCGAAGCGACGCTCTCCTTCCTCGGCATCGGCGTCCAGCCGCCGACACCCTCCTGGGGTAACATCATCTTCGAGAGCCAGAGCTATTTCCAGGCCGCGCCCTGGCTGGTGTTCATCCCCGGCGCCGTCATCCTTTTGACCGCGCTCTCCTTCAATCTGGTCGGCGATGCGCTCCGCGATATCCTCGACCCGACGCAACGCGGGAGGGGCTGAGATGGCATTCCTTCTGCTGCGCCGTCTCGTGCAGACCGCGCTCATCCTGCTCGGCGTTGCCGCCATCACCTTCCTGTTGCTCTATGCGCTTCCCGCCGACCCGGCGCGCATGATCGCCGGGCGCAGCGCAACGGCGCAGACGGTCGCCAACATTCGTCGGGAACTCGGGCTCGACCAGCCGCTGCTCGTTCAGTTCTGGAGCTATCTCCAGGGGCTGGTGCAGGGCGATCTCGGTCGCTCCTACGCGCAGAAGACCGATGTCGGTACCTTGATCGCGGCGCGCCTGCCGGCAACGCTGATCCTGATGGCGGCCGGAATTTTCGTCGAAGTCCTGCTCGGCGTGTTTCTCGGTGTCGTCGCGGCCATCCGGCGCGGCGGTTTCGTCGATCGGCTCGTGATGATGGCATCCTTCGTCGGCGTCTCGGCACCGCAATTCGTTGCGGCCCTTTTGCTGCTCTATGTCTTCGCGGTCACGCTCGCCTGGTTCCCGATGAGCGGCTTCGGCAGCTTCGCCCATGTGGTCCTGCCGGCGCTGACGCTCGGCATCCTCGGTGCCGGCTGGTATGCGCGCATGGTGCGCTCGGCGATGATCGACGTCTTGAACCAGGATTATGTGCGCACCGCACGTGCCAAGGGCCTGTCCTCGTTCCGCATCATCTTCCGCCATGCGCTGCCGAACGCGCTTCTACCCGTCATCGCCATGATCGGCATCGATATCGGCCAATTCATGAGCGGGGTCGTTGTCGTCGAGGCCGTCTATGGCTGGCCAGGCATCGGCCAGCTCGCCTGGCAGGCGATCCAGCAGGTCGACATTCCGATCATCATGGGGGTGACGCTCGTCTCGGCGCTCGCGATCGTGCTTGGCAACCTCCTTGCCGACCTCGTCGCGCCGCTCATCGATCCGCGCATCCGCGCCCGCTAATCCGAAACCAACCAAAAAGGGGAACAACAATGTTCAAAAGCTGGCTTCGAACTTCAACCGTCGCTGCGGCACTGCTCGCAGCACCGCTCTCGGCCCTTGCACAGGATGCGCCGAAACAGGGCGGAGATATCGTCATCACCTACAAGGACGATATCGCCACGCTCGATCCCGCCATCGGCTACGACTGGGTCAACTGGTCGATGATCAAGAGCCTGTTCTCGCGCCTGATGGACTACAAGCCGGGTACCACCGAGCTGGTGCCGTCGCTCGCCGAAACCTTCGAGGTCGCGCCGGATGGCCTCACCTATACGTTCAAGCTGCGCAAGGGCGTGAAATTCACCAACGGCCGCGAGATCGTCGCCTCGGACGTGAAGTATTCGATCGAACGGGCGGTCGACCCGAAGACGCAGGGGCCGGGCGCCGGTTTCTTCGGCGCGATCAAGGGCTTCGACGATCTCTCGGGCGGCAAGGCGGCGACGCTTGAAGGCATTGAGGCGCCGGATGATGCGACTGTCGTCTTCCACCTGTCGCGCCCGGACGCAACCTTCCTGCACGTGCTCGCCGTCAACTTCGCCTCGGTCGTGCCGAAGGAAGCGGTCGAGGCTGCCGCCGGCGACTTCGGCAAGAAGCCGGTCGGCTCCGGCACCTTCGTCCTTAGGGACTGGACCGTCGGTCAGAGCCTGACCTTCGAGCGCAACCCCGACTATTTCGTCAAGGACATGCCGCATATCGACAAGTTCACGGTCGAGGTCGGCCAGGAACCGCTGGTGGCGCTGCTGCGACTGCAGAAGGGGGAGGTCGATATTGCCGGGGACGGTATTCCGCCGGCAAAATTCCTCGAAATCAAGAATTCGCCTGAAGGCGCCGAGATTATCGTGGATGGACAGCAGCTCCATACCGGCTATGTCACGCTCAACACCAAGGTGAAGCCCTTCGACGACGTAAAGGTTCGTCAGGCCGTCAATATGGCGATCAACAAGGAGCGTATCACCCGCATCCTCAATGGTCGCGCGACGCCCGCCAACCAGCCGCTGCCGCCGCTGATGCCGGGTTACGACAAGGCGTTCACCGGTTATGACTATGACGTCGAGAAGGCGAAGGCCCTGCTCGCCGAGGCCGGACATGGCGATGGCTTCGAGACGGTGCTCTATTCGACCAACACCGACCCGCAGCCGCGCATCGCCCAGGCGATCCAGCAGGATCTGGCCGCCATCGGCATCAAGGCGGAGGTGCGGGCGCTGGCCCAGGCCAACGTCATTGCCGCCGGCGGCACCGAAGGCGAAGCGCCGATGATCTGGTCGGGTGGTATGGCCTGGATCGCCGACTTCCCGGACCCGTCGAACTTCTACGGCCCGATCCTCGGCTGCTCCGGTGCGGTCCAGGGCGGCTGGAACTGGTCGTGGTACTGCAACGAGGCACTCGACAAGCGCGCCGTTGCCGCCGATTCCATGTCCGATCCGGCAAAGGCGGCCGAGCGGCAGGCGGAATGGGGCAAGATCTTCACCGACATTATGGCCGATGCGCCGTGGGTGCCCGTCACCAACGAGCGCCGCGTCGTCGCCAAGTCGCCGCGAATGGGTGGCGAGGGCGAGATCTACGTCGATCCGACCCGGGTCATCAACTACGACGCGATCTTCGTGAAGCAATAAGCGTCGGGCTCTCCGGAGGTCGTCTTCGGGGAGCCTCTTCATGAGTTTGGGAGAGATTTCATGTGCGTTGCCTGCACACACACCATCCATCGCGCCAAGCATCATTTCGGCTGGAACCGCGACTTCGAGCCGACGCTGATCGCCAAGCCCGGTGAGACCATCCATTTCGAATGCCTGGATTCTTCCGGCGGGCAGCTCGGCGCTGGCTCGACGCTCGACACATTGGCCTCGCTCGATTTCGAGAAGATCAATCCGGTGACGGGGCCTGTCTATGTCGAAGGTGCTGCGCCCGGCGACGCGCTGAAGGTGACGATCCGCCGCTTCGTGCCCTCGGGCGTTGGCTGGACGGCCAACATTCCGGGCTTCGGCCTGCTCGCCGATCAGTTCACCGATCCGGCGCTGCACATGTGGTCCTATGATGCGAATACCATGGCACCGGCGCTCTATGGACCGGGCGGCCGCGTGCCGCTGAAGCCCTTCGCCGGCACGATCGGCGTCGCGCCGGCCGAACCGGGCCTGCATTCGGTGGTGCCGCCGCGCCGGGTCGGCGGCAATCTCGACATTCGCGATCTCACATCGGGCGTCACCCTCTATCTGCCGGTCGAGGTGGAGGGCGCGCTGTTTTCCATCGGCGACACCCACGCAGCCCAGGGCGACGGCGAGGTCTGTGGCACCGCGATCGAGAGCCAGATGGAGGTCGAAGCCACGATCGAGCTCGTCAAGGGTGCCCGTCTCGCCAGCCCGCGGTTCACTACGCCGGGTCCGGTGACCCGTCATCTGGATGCTGCCGGTTACGAGGTGACGACCGGCATCGGCCCGGATCTGATGACCGGCGCGCGCGAAAGCCTGATGCGCATGATCGACCTGCTTGGCGCCGAACACGGCTTGAGTCCGGTCGATGCCTATCTGCTCTGCTCGGTCTGCGGCGACCTCCGCATCAGCGAGATCGTCGACGCTCCGAACTGGGTCGTTTCCTTCTACTTCCCGAGGATCGTCTTTTCGTGACAACGGCAGCACCCGTGCTCGGCATCGATGGCCTCTGCGTCGATGCGCTGACGCCGCAAGGGCCGCGAAGGGTCCTTGATGCCGTCAGCTTCAACCTCATGAGCGGCGAAACGCTGTGCATTGCCGGCGAGAGCGGCTCGGGCAAATCCGTGACTTCGCTTGCTGTCATGGGGCTCCTGCCGAAAGCCTCGCTGCGGATCGCCTCCGGCAGCATCAAGCTCGAAGGGCGCGAACTCTCGAAGCTCTCCAACAGTGCGATGCGCAGCGTGCGCGGCGGCGATGTCGCGATGGTCTTTCAGGAGCCAATGACATCGCTCAATCCCGTGATGTCGATCGGCGAGCAACTGACCGAGGCCATTCGCGAACATCAGGGTTCCGAGGGGGGAACGGCGAGTGCCGTCGCCCTGCGCATGCTGGATGCGGTGCACATCACCGAGCCGGCGCGGCGCATGACGCAATATCCGCACGAGCTTTCCGGCGGCATGCGGCAGCGCGTGATGATCGCGATGGCACTCTCGTGCCGACCCAAGGTGCTGATCGCCGACGAGCCGACGACGGCACTCGACGTTACCGTGCAGGCGCAGATCCTGACGCTGATGAAGGAACTGAAGCGGGAATTCGGCGCTTCGATTGTGCTGATCACCCATGACATGGGCGTGGTCGCGCAGATGGCGGACCGCGTGGTCATCATGCAGCAGGGCCGCATCGTCGAGCAGGGCGACGTACTGCCGATCTTCCGCTCGCCGCGCGAGCGCTACACGCAGGAGTTATTGGCGGCCGTGCCGAGGCTGGGGGCGCATGCCGGCACCGACGGCCCGCCGCGCATCGCCGCAACGGCTGCGGCACCGGTCCCGCGGGCGGCGAGCCCGGTCCTGTCCGTGCGTGACCTCGCCGTCCACTACGGAAAAAAGCCCAGCGGACTGTTGGGCGGAAAGAAGCTGGCCGCCGCCGTCAGCGACGTTTCCTTCGACATCTTCCCCGGTGAGACGCTGGGGCTCGTCGGCGAAAGCGGATCGGGCAAGTCGACCACCGGCAAGGCGGTGCTCGGCCTCATTCCATTCGATGGCGATGTGGCGATCGACGGCCAGCAGATCGGCGCGCTGTCGCAACGCCAGATGCGGCCCGTGCGCCGCTCCGCGCAGATGATCTTTCAGGATCCCTATGCCTCGCTCGACCCGCGCATGGCGGTCGGGGCGGCGATCGCCGAGCCGCTGCTCATCCATGGCATCGGCAATCGCAGCGAACGCACGGATCGCGTCGCCGATCTGTTGCGCCGTGTCGGCCTTGGGCCCGATGCTGCCAGCCGCTATCCGCACGAGTTCTCCGGAGGACAGCGACAGCGCATCTGCATTGCCCGCGCGCTGGCGGTCAATCCGAAGCTGATTGTCGCGGATGAAAGCGTGGCCGCGCTCGACGTGTCAGTGCGGGCACGCGTGCTTGATCTGATGCTCGAACTGCAGGAGATGATGGGTCTTGCCTATCTCTTCGTCTCGCACGACATGGCTGTGATCGAGCGGATGTCGCACCATGTCGCCGTCATGCGCGGCGGCCGCATCGTCGAGATGGGAACGCGCCGCGCCGTGTTCGAGGATCCGCAGGACGCCTACACCCGGGCGCTGATGGCCGCGGTGCCGCTGCCGGACCCGCCGATGCGGAAAAGCGCTTAGAGCGAGATGACAAAACGGGTGCGGTCTCCGCCCGCATCCCCCTCTGTTTGAAACAATCCCGATCGCTCACGGCGCGAGGGCTTGCGACAATACGATGCGAGCCGAGAGGCCGCCGGTCGGTCGGTTGCGCAGTTCGAGTTCGGCGCCGGTTCGGTCAAGCGCACGCTCGACGATGCTGAGGCCGAGCCCGCTGCCGGCCGCCGCCTTGAACCGGCCGCGGAAGAAGCGCTCGGTCACGCGCGGCATTTCCTCCTCGGGGATGCCAGGCCCTTCGTCGTCGATCGCGATGACCAGATGCTGGCCTCGTATCTCGGCGTGGCAAGAGACCATTGCGCCCGGTGGCGAATGGTTGATGGCGTTTTCGAGCAGGTTGCGCGCCGCGAGCCGGAAGAGGTCCGGATCCATATTGATCCTGAGACCGGACATCGCCCCGTCGACGACAACATCGACGCGACGCGCCTGGCCGGCGAGTTCGGTGCGAAGACTTGTCAGCATCTCGCCGACATCAAAACCGACCGCCGGCCTGCCGCTCTCGGTGGCCTCGACCGAGGCAATATCGAGCAGTTGCCGCACCAGCTTTCCGGTCCGGTCGACACCGGCGACGATCTGGCCGAGCGCCTTCTCGCGGATTTCGCCGTCGTCGCTGGCGAGCGCCACCTGCGCCTGCGTCTTGAGGCCCGCCAGCGGCGTACGCAGCTCGTGGGCGGCAAACGCGATGAAATTCTGCTCGCGCTCGCGGGCGCCGGCGACACGGGCAAAAAGGCCGTTCAGCGACTTCAAGACCGGGCTGATCTCGCGCGTCGTGCCGGTGTCCTCGATCGCGTGCAGGTCGGAGGCTTCACGCGCGGCAAGGTCGCCGGCAAGCTTGCGCAGCGGCGCGAGGCCCCGCCCGACGCAGAGCCAGATCAGCACGGCCAGAAGCGGAATGATCAGCAGCGCCGGCAGCAACAGCCCCTTGACCAGGTCGTTGACCAGCCGGTCGCGGATGCGCAGGTTGTCACCGACGAGAACGCGCACGCCGAGGCTCGCATTCTCCACCGCAAAGACACGCCAGGTCTCGCCGTTGATGACGGTTTCGGAAAAGCCCATGGCGTGGGGCGCAAGCGTTGTGTCGGGCGCGCTGTCCGACTTGCCGATCAGGGTTCCATCCAGCGACCAGATCTGGCAGGAGAGCTGCCGGTCGTAATGCGGGTGCTCCAGCAGCGGGATCCTGATCGCGCTCTGTGCCGGGCGGTTGGCATGGGTGTCGCCTTCTTCCTTCATCATGTCTGGGCTGACGATCAGCGAATTCACCATGCGCGCCGCCTCCATCAGCCGCGCGTCGAGCACGCGCTCGACTTCGGCGCGGGTGCTGAGGAAGATCCAGACGGTGGCCGATAGCCACAGGAGCCCCGTCGTGATCAGGAGGATGGCGAAAAGCCGGGCGCGCAGCGATTGCATCAGCCGGCTCCGCCCAGCCGGTAGCCGATGCCCCGGATGGTTTCGATCAGTCCCGGGCCGAGCTTGTTGCGCAGATGGTGGATGTGCACCTCCACGGCGTTGCTCTCGATTTCCTCCTGCCAGCCGTAGAGTTTGTCTTCCAGCTTGGTCTTGGAGAAGATCACCCCCGGGTGCGACATCAGCGTATGCAGGATGGAATATTCGCGCCGCGAGAGTTGCACCGGTTTGCCCGCCTGTTCCACCGATTGCCTGGCCGGATCGAGCCTGAGCGTCGACCATTCCAGCGCGGCGCTCGCCCGGCCGCTGGAGCGTCGCGCCAGCGCCCGAAGCCTGGCGGCAACCTCGTCGAGGTCGAAGGGTTTGCCGAGATAGTCGTCGGCGCCACTGTCGAGGCCGGCGACGCGATCGCGCACGGTGTCGCGTGCGGTCAACAGCAGCACCGGAATGTCGCTCTGCCTGGCGCGCAAGTCCCGCAGAATGTCGAGACCGGAGCCGTCGGGCAGCATCAGGTCGAGCACGACCGCGTCGAAGCCGTTGGCGGCAAGCGCCGTCGCGGCCGCATCGCAGGTGCCGACGGCATCGGTGGTGAAGCCCGCCAGCGCCAGGCCGACCTTCAGGCCGTCTCTAAGGATATCGTCGTCTTCGACGATCAGGACTCGCATCGCTACTCCTAACATTTCTGAGAGCGCGATCCTTTAATCGCTCCCTTAAGGCAGCCTTAAGGTAGGACTTCCCTCTGAGGCGGCATTGCAACAATTGAATCGTTGAATGCCCGATATGACCGAAGCACACGAGCCTTCTTCCTCCACGGCCGATCACAAGACCGGCATCACGCTGACCCGCCGCAGCCTTGTCATCGGCGCGGCCTCGCTGATCGTCACCGGCTGCGCGACCGCCCGCCCGACACCGGCGGTGGTGCCGGCAGCCGTCACGCCCGTCCGCCCCTCAGCCGGCCGGACGGTGCCGCCGATGTACTATGCGATGCCCGACGAGCAGTTTCCGATCCCTGAGGTGAAGATCGCCGAGGTCGATCCGAAGTTCTGGCGGCAGGAGGTGGATTATCCGACCAGTGAGCGGCCCGGCACGCTGATCGTCGATACGCCCGCGAAATACCTCTATCACGTGCTGCCGGGCGGGCGGGCGATGCGCTACGGCATCGGCGTCGGGCGCGAGGGCTTTGCCTGGTCGGGCCGGGCGATCGTCGCCTACAAGCGCAAATGGCCGCGCTGGACGCCGCCCGACGAGATGGTCGCGCGTCAGCCGAAACTCCAGCCCTACAGCATCGCCAATGGCGGCATGCCCCCGGGCATCAAGAACCCGCTCGGCGCCCGCGCGCTCTATATCCATAAGGACGGCAAGGACACGCTCTACCGCATCCATGGCAGTCCCGAGGCATTTTCGATCGGCAAGGCGGTCTCTTCCGGCTGCATTCGCCTGCTCAATCAGGATGTCGTCTACCTCCATGATCAGGTCCGCGACGGCAGCACCATCGTCGTCATTCCGGATCCGACCAAGGGCGACATGGCGATCGGTTAGGTGAGGGCAGGCAGCGAGCGCGGGAATTCTGCAACACTTCGAAAACGAGTACCGCCTCGCGCAAGCGATCCACGCCAAAGAAAGATTTTCACCACATTTCGGTCACGGTTCGGCCCAACAGCCTTGGGCCTCCCCTCGGACCTCCCAACCGAAATCTCCAACCCTGGAATTGAATACAGTGTCGATGAATTTGTCCCGCCGGTCGCTGCTCGCGGTGATCGCCAGCTCTGTTTTGAGCGCCTGCACGCAGATCCCGAAACCCGAACCGAAACCGAAGCTGATCGAGCCGATCGGCGGTGATGGCGGCTCGCCGGAAAAGGCGGCGGATGCGGCGGGCGTGCCGACGAAGACCTTCGACTATGCCAGGATCTACGCGCCGGTGAAGGACGAAGGCTACGACGTCCCGGGCATCCAGCACACCGAGATCAAGCCGCAGTTCCTGCGCCAGGAAGTGGCCTATGCCACCAACGAGCCGCCCCATTCGATCGTCGTCGATACCCAGACGATGTTCCTCTACTACGTCCTGCCCGGCGGCCGCGCCATCCGTTACGGCGTCGGTCTTGGTGCGGCCGGCCGCGCCTGGAAGGGGCGTGCCGTCGTGCATTGGAAGCGCAAGTGGCCGCGCTGGACGGTGCCCGACGACATGGTCGCACGCCAGCCGCACCTCAAGAAATACGGCATCGATGCCGGCGGCATGGATCCGGGCCTCGACAATCCGCTCGGCGCCCGCGCCATGTATATCTTCCAGGACGGCCAGGATACGCTTTACCGCATCCACGGCTCGCCGCAGTGGCGCTCGATCGGCAAGAACGCGTCGGCGGGCTGCGTGCGGATGCTGCAGCAGGACGCGATCGATCTCTATGATCGCGTCGGAGGCAAGACGCCGCTGCTCGTCCTGTGATGGGCGACAATCTGGCGTAATTTCTGCGCCCTTGCCGGACGGATGCCTCAAAGTGGCTGCGGAAGCGGCAGCCCGTCCGGCCCCATCAGCATATAGTCGGGCGACCGCTGCACCGGCTGGGAGTCCGGCAATGGTTGCCCATCCGGCAGGGGCTGCGCGTCCTGCATCGGCTGCGATTGCACCATGCCGCCGCCCGAGAGATCGGTGACGACGATCGGCGTGCCGTTCGGTACGCGGTTGTAGAGATCGACGACGTCCTGGTTGATCATGCGCACGCAGCCCGACGACACCGACTTGCCGATCGTCCACCATTCCGGCGAGCCGTGAATGCGGTAGAGCGTGTCTTCGCCGTTCTGGAAGATGTACATGGCGCGGGCGCCGAGCGGGTTCTTGAGACCGGGATCCATGCCGCCCGCCTCGATGCTGAATTGCTGCAGTTCGGGCTGGCGCGCCACCATCTCGTTCGGCGGCTTCCAGCGGGGCCATTCGCGCTTGTACTGGATGACGCCGCGCCCGGCCCAGGCGAAACCGGCACGCCCGAGGCCGACGCCGTAGCGCATCGCCTGGCCGCCTTCATAGACCCTATAGAGAAAGTGGCTGCCGACGTCGACGACCAGCGTTCCCGGCTTTTCGCCGGTCGGATCGGCGACCATCTGGCGGTAGAAGCGCGGATCGATCTTCTCGTAGGGAATGGCCGGCAGCGGGTAGGGCTCGTTCGGCTTCTCGCCGTACATGTCGGCCAGGAACGTGTTGGTCTCGGGAACCGGTTCCGGCGCATAGGAGCGCGTCACAGTAGGCCGCGGCGAGGCGCAGCCGGCGAGACCAACGGCCGCCAACCCGGCGGAAAGCTGCAGGAAGGCGCGGCGGCGGAACTCTCTTTCGGGCATGTAATCCTCGATCGTCCTCTATTCGCTACCGGCGATGCAACCGACCTTTTAAGTCAATTGTGCGTCGCCAGCCGACGGAACGATCACAGGCCGGCGTAGGGGTCCGCCAGCGCCGCTTCGGGTCGGCTGATAGGATACTTAGTTCCCGAGATCTTCGCGGCCAGCTTTTCAGCACCGTTTTTCTCAAGAAGCGCCCGGAAGCTCGGATGCATGCCGCCATCGACATAGGCGTTCAGCGGCGCCGACGTCTGGTTGGTCATCATGCCGGCGAGCTTCGCGTCCTCCGATTGCAGTCGCGCCACCAGCCCGGCATCGGGCGTGGAGATCGCCGCCGGGCAGGCGGCAAGCGGGTCGGACGGTTCGCCATCGGCGAAATCGGTGTTGAAGACGTAGCGGCGGCCGCAGGCCGAGACCTTCGGCTGACGCTTCGTCGCCTCGAAGATGTCGTAGCCCTGCTTGATGTTCTTCCAGAAGTCGAAATTCGGGTCGCCGCGGTGCTTGGCCATGTTCTCCGCCGTCATGCGGAAGGGATAGGCCTGAACCTGGAACGTGCCCTGGCCGCCGGCGAGCGCGCGTTGCACCACGGAATAGATTTCGCCGACACCCTGGTCGGTCATGGCGTAGCAGCCGGACGACGAGCAGGCGCCGTGCACCATCAGCGCTTCACCGGTGTAGCCGAGCGCCGATTCCAGCCGGTTCGGGTATCCGAGGTTAAACGACAGGAAATATTGCGATTTCGGGTTCAGCATGCCGGCGGAGACGTGGTAGAAACCTTCCGGCGCCTGGCGATCGCCGGCCTTCGTCTTCGGGCCGAGCTTTCCGGACCAGCGGCACATGGGATAGCTCTTCAACAGGGCGTACTGGCCCTGTTTGTTTTGCTTCCAGACCTCGAGTTCGCTTTCCTGCTTGAAGATGCGGATCAACACCGGGCTTTCCGGCTTGCTGCCGTTCTTCGCCATGGCGGCGATCAGCTTGGCCGGGATCGGCGGTGGCTCGCGCACGTCGTCGGCGTCGAGCGCCATGCAGCCGGACAGCGCCAGGGCGATCGCGCCGATCGCCAAGGCATGCCGCATCCGTCGTACCTGCGCGAATATCCTGCCGGCCTGAGGTGTCTCGGAAGAAGGGCTCTTGATCGTCTCGCGCCGCATGCGGGCTCCTGGAAATGCTTCCGCCACCAAGCGTCCTTCGTGTGGCGTGTGTGCCGGCCGGTTGCGTTCGACGCAGTTCGGTTCAGCCTCAAGTTCAGCGATTAAGCGGTGACAGCCCTGGCTGCAAGCCTTTGTCCCTGGTGCTCGCGATCAAAAATTCTTGAACGCGCGCTGCCATAGCTGACCGCCGATTGGGTCGATGTTGAGACAAGATGGTGAATTTTTTCTCAACGCGGGCGCCGGAAAAGTCCCGCTGCGTCAGTCCCGCGGCTCACTGCCGGGCGCATAGACGGTCTTCTGCTTGAAGGCAAAGACGTTGCCGCAGCGGCAGCGCACCATGTGCTTGGCGGGGTCGGGAGAGGTGCGTTCAGTCGAGAAGCCCTTGGGCATCACGTCGATGGTAAAGCCGCGATTGCTGCCCTTGCCTTTGTCGTTTTCCGACGCTTCGGCGAAGCCGGCGGCTCCGCATTTGGCGCATTCCAGCTTTCTCGAATACCGATCCCGCGATGCCATGTTCAATCACACTCGATAGCGCTGCCACATCCGGGCGGCGGCGCTTGGTTGCCCGAAACACCGAACTATAGGAGGCCGCCCGTCGTTTCAAGTTTGCCGGTGACGGGTTTTGGCGGCAACGCCTAACGATAGCCGGTTGCGTCGGCCGGCTTGTTCGCCTCCATCACCTCGCGCATGTAGCGCCAGCAATCGGGCCGCGAGCCGTCGAGATCGGAAAACCCGTAGACCTGCGCCAGCCCGCCGCTCGACAGCGACTGGCCGTTCCAGCGGGCCTTGTCCGGATCGGCCGCGAGCGCCGCGATGGCGCGGCCGACGAAACGTGGTGTTTCCGAAATGACGAAATGCGGCTGGTTCTTTGTGGCGTCCTGCCAGTTGTCTTCACCGACCTCGAAATGTTCGAGCATCATCTCCGACCGCATCCAGCCGGGCGTGATCGAAACCGCGGTTGCGCCGTGCGGCGAAAGGTCCTTGGCGTGGGCCCAGGCCATGCGGTTCGCTGAAACCTTGGCAAGGTCGTAGAACGGCGACAGCCGGTAGTTCTCGGCATTGTATTCGGCGGTGCCGTCGGTCACCTCGACCAAGAGGCCGCCAGGCTTCTCGATCATCAGCGGCAGGGCATAGTGGGCGGTGATCAGGTGCGTATCGACGCCCAGATGCAGGAGCTTCAACCCGTTTTCGAGATTGTGCTCCCAGACCGGCTTGTTCCACTCGAACAGCAACTCGCCGCCCCAGACGTCGTTGACGAGGATGTCGAGCCGTCCCTGTTCGCTGCGGATGCGCTCGACAAGCGCCTGTACCTGCGCCGGCTGCAGATGGTCGACCTGGGCGGGAATGCCCTTGCCGCCGAGGCTGGTGACGATCTCGGCGGTTTCCTCGATCGTTTCGGGACGCCCGTAATCGGATTGCTGTTGCCGCGTGGTGCGGCCGGTTACGTAAACGGTGGCGCCGGCGGCGCCAAGTTCGGTCGCGATGCCGCGTCCGCCGCCGCGCGTCGCGCCAGCGACGAGGGCGACTTTTCCTTCGAGTGTCATGATTCTTCTCCTTCGCGGCCGCTTGCCGACTGGCGTTTTCCTGCTCGGGTGATATATAAATGATTGTTCGGTTATAAATGAGAGTCAAGATGCCTCGCCCAAAAACCATGCCTGACGAAGAGCTGCTGGCCGCCGCCTTCGCATTGATGCGGGCCGATGGTCCAGATGGCCTGACCTTCGCGGCGCTGGCTGCACGTACGGGCCTTTCCGGCGCCACGCTCGTGCAGCGCTTCGAGAACAAGGCGAAGCTGATCCAGCGGGCGCTCAGCCAGGCCTGGGACGGGTTGGACGGGCAGACGGCGGAGCTGATGGCGAGCGTACCGCGGACGCCGGAGGGCGCCATCGCACTGCTCGTCGGCCTCTCGGGCGATTATGGCGGTATCGACAGCTATGCCGACGACCTCAGGATTCTGCGGGAAGACCTGCGCGATCCGTTGCTCCGTGCCCGCGGCGCAAAGTGGCGCGACGTGCTCGCAGGCGTGCTCGACGAATGCCTCGCCGGCCTTCCCGCTGCGAGCCCGGGGCTCGGTCTGCTGATGGCGTCGCAATGGCAGGGATCCTTGCTCTGGTGGAGCTTCGACCCGCAGGTGCCGGTCACGGCCTTTGTCGAGCAGAGCCTGACGCGCTTCGTCGAAGCTTTTGCGAGACGGCCGGCAGGCTGACAACTGTGGCAGTGGCGTGCTCACCGGTCTGTCAAATCGCCGTGAGATGGCCGTGCGGTGGATGACGGCGGCGCAAGCTGGTCTTAGATGCTGGTCCATGATCAGATTTGTCGCAGTCCTCGTTGCCCGCATCGCCACTTTGGCACTCGTCGTCTCGACGCTTGTCGCCTTGCCGGTCGCGGCTCAGACGCCATCGCCGATTTCGGCCTTGCTGGACGAACTGGCCTCACGGTCAGAGCTTGATCCCCTGAAGACCGTGATCGTCGCCCGCGACGGCAAGATCGTCGCTGAGCGTGGTTACGGCCGCAACCGCGTGACGGACTCGACCAACATCAAGTCGGCGTCGAAAACGATCATCTCGGCGCTGGTCGGCATCGCCATCGACAAGCGGCTGCTCGAAGGTCCGGAGCAGAAGATCGCGCCGATCCTGAAAGAGGACCTGCCGGCCTCGCCTGATCCGCGCATCAACGACATCACCATCGGTCATTTGCTTTCGATGCAGGCCGGACTCGGCCGTCTCTCGGGGCCGAACTATGGGCGATGGGTCGCCAGCCGGAACTGGGTGCGCACGGCGCTTGCCCAGCCCTTCGACGACGATCCGGGTGGAGAGATGCTCTATTCCACCGCCTCGACCCATCTGCTTTCGGCGATCCTGACGAAGGTCAGCGGCAAGTCGACCCTGGCGCTCGCGCGCGAGTGGCTGGGGCCGCTCGAGGGCTTCCGCATCGGGGCCTGGGATCGCGATCCGCAAGGCATCTACCTTGGCGGCAACCAGATGGCGATGAGCCCGCGCTCCCTGCTTGCCTTCGGCGAACTCTATCGCAATGGCGGCCGCACGGCGTCAGGCCAGCAACTGGTGTCGGCGGAATGGATCGCGGCCTCCTGGCAGCATCGAACCAATTCGCGCTTCTCCGGCGACGAGTACGGTTATGGCTGGTTCGAGCGCCAGATCGCCGGTGAAGAAGTGCATTTCGCCTGGGGTTATGGCGGCCAGATGCTCTACATCGTGCCGAACCTGGATCTGACGGTGGTGATGACATCGGCCGAAAGCGGGCCGTCGGCCCGCAACGGCTACCGCGATGCGCTGCATCTGGTGCTCGGCGAGATCATCACGAATGTAAAGGCCGATCCGGAAACGGACGGGTGACGCGGCTTCGGCTCGACGCCGCTCCGCGTCAAGCAAGCAACGGTTCCACGACGCCGAGCAGGCATTCGATCGCAGCTTCATTCTTCAGCGCCGCCTCAGACGCTTCGAATTCCGCGAGCTCGATGCCAGCGATCTGCTCTTTCAAGATTGCCGCGAAGATGGCGCGCAAGGTCTGCGGATAGAGGCCACCGCCGATCGCATAGGCGGCCGGCACATGCTTCGGCTCGAGCACGTCCCAATCGACATGGATCCAGACCGGCGCATCGCCGATCAACGAAAGAATGACCTCCGGCGTCGCTTCTGTCGGCGAAAGGATGCGCACGCCTGCCTGCCGCAGCAAATCCATCTCCGCGGGGTCGATGTCGCGCGCGCCGACGATGACGACCTTTGCCGGGTTCAGCCCGCTGCCGTGGCCGCTCTCCCAGAGCCCGCAGGCGGCAGCCAGCACCATGCCGCCGAGATAGCCGCTTTCGGTGGTCTGCGGCGTGTTGAAATCGCCATGGGCATCGAACCAGAGCAAGACCGCGTCGGCGCGTTCCCGCGCGACTTCCGGCAGTGTCGCAAGGCTGGCGGAGCAGGTATTGGCGATGAAAAGTGGTTTGTTGCCCCGCGCAAGTGTTGCGGCAATCGCCGCCTGCAAAGCGGCCAGGGTCTCCCCGGCCTCAGGCAGGCTTGCCGACCAGTCGTCTTCCTTTGCCGGTGACGGGCTGCCGATAACGGTCGGCTGCAGCCCGGTGCGCTTGCTCAGCGCTTCGGCCGTCAGGGCCGCCCCGGGGATAGCGCCGGACGTTCTGTCGGCGATGCGTCCCTGGGAGACGACGAGTTCATAGGGCACGGGCATTCTCCTTGCATTTTCGGTGGGCGTTAACGCCGGTATTGGGCGCACCTGCAAAGCCCGCCTGTTTCAGCGTTTTCGAGGGGATCTGTGGGATTGGTTTGAAAGGGAAGCCTCGAAGATTCGATATATCTACGTGGATATATCGATATCGCGCCGCGATCGCAATTTCATCGGGGCGAGCGTTGATGCGATTGCCGTGCACAGGGCGACGCGGGTCGCCGCGATCGCCAATGTCGCTCGGCCGTTTGGCGCGGCGCGGGTGCCGCAGAAATTTCAGAGGTGACAGGTGCTTGCCGCAATCTATGTCGCGGCAAGCGATTTCGTTTAAATCGGCAGCCGGTGCACTTAGCCGCCAAAGCCTTCAATGACGATCTTGCCCTTGGCAGCGCCGGTTTCGATGCGGCGATGCGCTTCGCGCAGGTTCGCCGCGTTGATCGGCGACAGCACCTCGGCAAGCGTCGTCTTCAGCCGTCCGGCATCGATCTCGTCGGCGACGAAGCTCAGCAGACGATGCTGTTCGATCATGTCGGCCGTCTGGTGCATCGGGCGGGCGAACATGAACTCCCAATGCAGGCTCGCCGCCTTGGTCTTCATGCCGGCCATGGGCATCGGCACGTCGGTGTTGTCGATCGAAACGATGCCGCCTTGCGGCCGGATCAGCTCGACAGCGTCGTCCCAGTGGCGCATGTCGTTGAAGATGGCGATGTGGTCGACATGGGAAAAGCCGAGCGCGCGGACCTGCGCGACCAGCGGTTCACGGTGGCTGACCACATGGTCTGCGCCAAGTTCCTTGACCCAGGCGATGGTTTCCGGCCGCGAGGCGGTGGCGATGACGGTGAGGCCGGCGCGCTTTGCCAGCTGAATGCCGATCGAGCCGACGCCGCCGGCGCCGCCGACGATGAGGATCGACTGGCCGCGGTCGGCGCCGTCCCGGTCGATGCCGAGCCGGTCGAAGAAGGCCTCATAGGCGGTGATCGTCGTCAGCGGCAGGGCGGCCGCTTCCGCAAAGGACAGGTTCTTCGGCTTGCGCCCGACGATGCGCTCATCGACCAGTTGATACTGCTGGTTGGATCCCGATCGAGTCAGGTCGCCGGCGTAGTAGACGGCGTCGCCCGGCTGGAACAGCGTCACATCAGCACCGACGGCCTCGACCACGCCGCTTGCGTCCCAGCCGAGCACGCGCGGCGTTTCCTCGACCTTGTCCTTCGGCGCGCGCATTTTCACGTCGACGGGATTGACCGCGACGGCGCGGACCGCGACCAGGATATCATGCCCTTTGGGCTCCGGCTTCGGGAGCTCGACATCGAGGAAACTCTCCGGGTCGGAAACCGGGAGATAGCGGGTGAGGGCGACAGCTTTCATGAATTGCTCCTTTGTGGGGTGAAGAGGTGTGATTGCCGCGGTCATGCCACGCGCTCGAGTGCCGGATAGCTAGAGTAGCCTTCGGCGCTGCCGCCGAAAAGCGTGGCCCCGTCGAAGCTTGCGAGCGGCAGCCCGTCTTTCAGTCGGCGCGGCAGGTCCGGATTGGCGATGAACGGACGGCCGAAGGCGACGATGTCGGCAAGACCGGCGGCAAGGATCGCCTCGGCCTTCTTACGATCATAGCGGCCGGCAACGATGATGCGGCCGGAATAGGTGGCGCGCAGCTCGCGGCGGAAGTCGTCGGGGATGACGGGCGCATCGTCCCAGTCGGCTTCCACCAGATGGATATAGGCAAGGCCGATGCGGTCGATTTCGCCCGAGGCCTTCAGGATCGTTAGGATGATCTCGTCGTCCTTCATGTTGCGCTGGGTGATATAGGGCGACAGCCGGATGCCGACCCGGGAGGCGCCGATCTCGCCGGCGACCGCCTCGGCGACCTCGACCAGGAAGCGGATGCGGTTTTCGGCCGGGCCGCCATAGCGGTCGTCGCGCCGGTTGGACGAGCGGCGCAGGAACTGGTCGATCAGGTAGCCGTTGGCGCCATGGATCTCGACGCCGTCAAAGCCGGCTTCGATGGCGTTGGCCGCCGCCTGGCGGAAATCTTCGACGATGCCGGCGATCTCGCTCAGCTCCAAGGCGCGCGGCAAGGGGCTGTCGACCATCGCGCCGATGCCGGTTTCTGGATCGGCCACCCAGACCTTTGCGTCCGGCGAAATCGCAGACGG
Source organism: Ensifer sp. Root954 (assembly GCF_001429005.1). Taxonomy (NCBI): domain Bacteria; kingdom Pseudomonadati; phylum Pseudomonadota; class Alphaproteobacteria; order Hyphomicrobiales; family Rhizobiaceae; genus Ensifer; species Ensifer sp. Root954. The sequence goes on along the minus strand of NZ_LMJM01000001.1, from coordinate 209,649 downwards.
TGCGACCGGGCGTCCGCCGTCGCGGAAACTCTCATGGCTCATGCGGCCGACATGCCAGAGTTGCAGCATGATGCGGCCTCCGGCCTGGTGTACGGCGTCGGTGACGAGCCGCCAGCCGGCGATCTGCGCGGGAGAGTGGATGCCGGGTGTAAACGAGTAGCCCTGGCCCTGCGCCGAGATCTGGGTGGCCTCGGTGACGATGAGGCCGGCCGAGGCGCGCTGGGCATAGTACTCGGCCATCAGGGCGTTGGGCACATTGCCCGGCTGGCTGCTTCGCGCCCGCGTCATCGGCGCAAGCGCGATGCGGTTGGGTAGGGTCAAGGACCCGAGCGGGATCGGAGAAAAGAGCGATGGCATGGTGAGATCCTTTGGGAGGGGCAGTCGCATAGCGGCAGGGCCAAGCGCGGGGAAGCACGTCAGTTGATCAGTGCGCCGCCTTCGATGTCGATGACCGAGCCGGTGACGAAGGGATTGTCGATGGCGAAGAGATAGCCGTTGGCGATATCTTCCGGTTGCCCGGCGCGGCCGGCAGGCAGTGTTGCAGCGGCGCGATCGAACATCGCGTCGCGCGCCTCGCCGGCCATGCCGGCATAGGCTTCCGTTCGCGTCAGGCCGGGGCTGACGACATTCACCCGCAGCGGTGCCAATTCCTTGGCCAGCACCTTGGCGGTTGCTTCGAGTGCCGCGTTCATCGCCGTCTTGACGAAGGTGCCCGGCACCGTTCGGCGGGCGAGAAAGCCCGAGGTGAAGGTGATCGTACCGCCGGGCCGAATGCTCTTGGCCGCCTCGCGGGCAAGCAGGATCGAGCCCCAGTACTTGACGTCGAAGGCGGCCTTGGCTGCTTCGAGGTCGATATCGACGACGGTGCCGCCCGGCGCCGAGGAGCCAGCCGTGACGATCAGGTGATCGAACGGACCGAGCTGTTGGAAATAGGCGGCCACTGCCGCGGCATCGGCAAGATCGAGACCGGTGGCGCGGCTGGCGATCTCTACCCGGCCCGGGCGCTCGGCAAGCGCCTTGGCGACGGCGGCGCCGATACCGCTGGTGCCGCCGATGACGACGGAGACGGTGGTGTCAGTGAAAGTCATGGTTATTCTCCGGAGGAAGGGTGGGGACGGGTTCACAAAAGACGGCTTCGAGCAGCGGTCCGCCGGGCGCGCGCAGGAACAGCCGCCGCTCGCCGATGTCGGCAAGGTCCATGGTCGAATAGGGAATGGCGAGCCGGTCGAGCTTGGCGCGGAAGGCGGCGTAGCCTTCGAACCGGAAGCCGACATGATCGATCGCTTCGGCCGCACACTCGAAGCCCACGCCACGGCTGCCGATGAGGTGGACGATCGGCTTGCCTCCGGCATAGAGCCAGCAGCCGGGGATTCGGCGGATAGCTGCCGGACGCTCGCCGACGGTCAGGTCGAAGACCGTCTCGAAGAACGCGCGTGTGGCGTCGATATCGGTGGTGCGGATGGTGACGTGGTCGATGTGCATCACGCGTCTCCTTTCGCCAGCAAATTTAGCGCTTGCGGCGCATCCGGATAATTGGCTTATTTCCAAAATTATATTTCGGAGAAAGCGAAAGATGCTGCTCGACAATCTGGCCCTGTTCCTTCTGATCGTCGAAAAGGGCGGGCTTTCCGCCGCCGGCCGCGAGAAGGGGTTGTCGCCAGCCTCCGTCTCCGAGCGGCTGGCAGCTCTCGAGGCCCACTATGGCGCCGCACTTCTGAAACGCACGACGCGGGCGATCAGCCTGACGGAGGAGGGCCGCCTGCTGGTGGACGGCGCCCGCCGGCTGCTGGCGGAGGCCGACGAACTGGAGAGCGGCATCCGGTCGGGCACGCGCACGATCTCGGGGCCCATCCGGCTGAGCGCGCCTGAGGATATGGGGCGGCGCTACATCGTACCGATCCTCGATCGCTTTCTCGCGGAGCACCGCGATGTGACGGTCGATCTCAATCTCACCGACGGTTACCTCGACCTGGTCGGCCAGGGCATGGATTTCGCGATCCGGCACGGCGTGCTTGCCGACAGCACGCTGAGGTCTCGGTCGCTCGGGGAGAACCGGCGCGTCGTATGTGCGGCGCCGTCCTATCTCGAAGCTATGGGCCGGCCGGAGCATCCCGACGATCTCTCCCGCCACGACTGCATCGTCATGCGCTTCGGCGCCAATCTCGACCGCGAATGGGCCTTTCAGGTGGATGGCAAGCCGCACAAGGTCATGGTGCGCGGGCGTCGCGTCGCCAATGACGGCGGACTGGTGGGGGCGTGGTGCCGGGCGGGGCACGGCATCGCCCTGAAGTCGGTGTGGGACATCGCCGAGGACCTGGCCTCCGGCGCGCTGGTCGAGCTTCTCAAGGATTTTGCGGTCGGCGAAACCGGGTTGCAGATCGTCTATCCGCCGGCGAGCGTCCAGCCACGCCGGGTGCGGCTGTTGATCGAGCGGATCGCTTCGGAACTCGGTTCGATCGAGACTGTCCTGACGCGCATTGGAGACGCATAGGGACACGTCCGCCCGTGGCCGCTGCCGACGTGGCCGTCGTGCAACAGTATCGCCCCCCGTTTTCCAATGCGGCATGCCAGCGCATTGCGGTCGCGCGTGGCTTCACTTATAAAACATGAGTAACACATTCAACATAAGCGGTGGCGCACGGCGCCACCGCTGGTTCCGGCGGCGGCCGCGCGGCTCCCGCGATGGAGAGGCAGATTGATGACCGATGCGATGGTGCAGGGGCTCCACGAACGGGAACAGGGCAGGATACGCCGTTTCTTCAGCCGCCGCCTCAGAAGTCGCGAGGATGCCGTCGACGCCACGCAGGAAACGTTCATGCGCATGCTGGAGGCATCGCGCTCGACGCTGATCGAGAACCCGCAAGCCTATCTGTTCCAGGTCGCGCGCTCCGTCGCGCGGGTCGCTGCCGAGCGCACCGCGCGCGAGCAGGCGCTGTTCGTTGCCGACGAGGACGGCATGGAGCATGCCGAAGACAGGCCGATCCAGGATCGCATCGTCAACGCCCGCCAGTGCCTTTTGATCATGGCGCGCACCATCGAGGGGCTTCCGAACCGTTGCCAGCAGGTCTTCATCCTCAGCCGCCTGCACGGCCTCAGCAACGGCGCGATTGCCGATCAGCTCGGCATATCGAGAAACATGGTCGAAAAGCACATCATCCGGGCGCTGCTCGAATGCCGGAAAATGCGCGCCGAGATTATTTTCTGAGCCGACATCAGGCAAAACCATCCATACAACTCTAAGATGATGGGAGCGATTCTTTGGGACCGCCCGAAGGCATTTTCAGTTCGACCGGAAGACAGGAATGAGTGGCGATCGCCAGACAATCGATGACAGCGTTCTGCAAGCGGCTGCCGGCTGGGTTGCGCGAATGCAGTCCGAGGATGCGACCATTATCGACCGCCAGGCATTCGAGCGCTGGCTCGACGAGCATGCGGATCATCGGGCGGCCTACGAAGAACTGCGGGCATTGTGGAGCGATCTCGGCGAGGTACCGATCCCCGAAGGGCGGCTCGGGCAGTTGCGCGCACAGCGCCGCCGCCGCGTCGGTGGCTTTGTCGGGCTCTGTCTTGCCGCAGGCGTCGCGATCCTGTCGCTGGCGACGCCCTATGGCGACCGTTGGCGCGCCGACTACTACACCGGTGTCGGCGAGGTCAGGCGCATCGCGCTGGAGGACGGGACGCAGGTGGACCTCAACACCGACACGGCGCTCGTCGTCCGATATGATCAGGGGCAAAGAAAGGTGCGGCTGCTGCGCGGCGAGGCGTTCTTTGCCGTCGCAAAAAATCCGCAGAGGCCCTTCGTGGTCGAAGACGGCTCGATCAGCGCGACGGCGCTCGGAACCCGCTACTCGGTTGGCGCGACGGGGGCGGACCGAGCGGCCGACGTTAAGGTGGAGGAGGGCCGTGTCGAAGTCGAGGCGGCCGGGCAGAAAGCCATCCTCGGCGCCGGCGAAGCGGCAACGATCGACCGGCAGGGTCGCCTGTTCCTGACGAAGACGGATGTTGCCGCCGGGACGGCCTGGCGCGACGGAAAGCTTGTCTTCTCCCGTCGGCCGCTCCGTGAGGTCCTTTCGACGCTCGAGCGCTACCGCCGCGGCCGGATCCTGCTCATCGACGAAAAGGCCGGCGCGCTCGAAGTGTCGGGCATCTTCGATCTGCACGATACCGACGACGCACTGAGCGTTCTCGAAGCCAGTCTGCCGCTCCGTGTCTTGCGGCTCTCGGGCTTCATGGTCCTCGTCCAGTCGCGTTAGGTTGACGCCGACGGCAAGGCGGTTTCACGCCTTACAAGAATCATTTCTGACAAAAATCGTCCGGTGACGTCAGGAGAACGCGCTCCCCACACTCTTAGTCAGCAGTGGCGGCGCTGCACCTGGTTCGAGGTGGCCCGCCCGGAGTTGGAGTAGGGGATCTCGGATGAGAATTTTGCAGGGTCGTGGATCGCGACGCCGGTCTTTTGCATGCTTGGCGCTCGCCAGTGTTTCTTTCATCGCCTGCGCGAGCGCAGTGCAGGCGCAGGCGACGGCGGCACCGTCCGCGATCACGGCGTCCAAAGCGATCTCCGTTCCCGCGGGCTCCCTTGAAACGGGCATTCTCAAGCTCGGCCGGCAGGCCGACCTGCGCCTGCTCTATCCGAGCGCGCTCACCAGCGGCAAGGTGACCAAGGGCGTTGAAGGCAGGCTCGCGACCGAGGCGGCGGTTGCGCAACTGCTCGACGGGACCGGGCTTCGCTTCCGCATCGTCAGCGCAACGACCGTGCAGATCTTCGATCCGGCGGACGCGACGATCACCACCGGCGCCGTCGTCAGGGATGGCGCAACGCAACTGGAAAAGATCACCGCGACCGGCGAGCGGACCGGCGCCGAAGGCATCGTCGAGACTGACGGCTACGTGGCGAAATCCGCAAGGATCGCCACCAAGACCGATACGCCGGTCATGCAGACGCCGCAGTCGATGTCGGTGATCAGCCAGAAACAGTTGCAGGACCTGAAGCCCCAGAACCTGATGGAAGCGCTGAATTATACACCCGGCGCCCGCGTCGGCCAGTACGGCGCCGAGCCGCGCTTCGACGCCTTCAAGGTGCGCGGCATCGACCTGACGCTGACCGGAATCTTCCGAGACGGCTTGCGCCAGATCGCAAGCCCCAACGGCCTGTTCCGGCTGGAGCCCTATGGCGTCGAGGCAATCGCCACGTTGCGCGGCCCGGCCGCCTCCATCTACGGCGCCAGCTCGTCTGGCGGTATCGTCGATATCGTCTCGAAACGCCCGACCAGCGACCCGCTGCGCGAGGTCGAGGTGCAATACGGTTCCTTCGGTCGCGTGCAGGGCGCCTTTGACGTTTCCGGACCGCTCGACGACGAAGGCACCATGCTCTACCGCATGACCGGTCTTGCGCGCGACGGCCGCACCGAGATCGAAGCGGTGAAGGACGACCGCCTGTTCATCGCGCCCGCCGTCACCTGGCAGCCGGACGAGGGCACCAAGTTCACGCTGCTTGGCGAGTACATGGATTCGACCACCGGCGGCACCTGGGGCTACCTCAACCGCTACGGGCCGGACGGCAAGTCGATCGGCGCGATCCCGACCTATGGCGGCGACGCCCGCTTCAACGATTTCACCCAGAAACAGGCGCGCATCGGCTACGAACTGGAGCATGAGCTCACAGACAGCGTCACGCTCTTCCACAAGCTGCGCTACTCCGACATTTCGACGCGGCAGGAATGGGTGTTCGCCAAGTATCCGGGCCTGACCGTCGAGGACAACAGCGGCCTTGCCAGCGACACCTATCTGAAGTTCGACTTCGACACGGGTGCCGCCGCGCACCAGCTGATCGCCGGTATCGACTACAGCTACATGAAGTATACATCGCAGCAGGGCAGCGGGCCGGATCTCTTCACCGACGACTTCACCTATGTGCCGAAGCTGACTTCGACCCAGAAGCAGTCGCAAAGCGGCATCGGCATCTACATCCAGGACCAGATCGAGTATGAGGCCTGGCGCCTGACGGCGGGCCTGCGCCACGACTGGGTGGACAACAAATATTCCGTCGACGGAAGGCGCTTCAACCGCGACGACAGCGAGACGACAGCGCGCGCCGCCCTTGGCTACGTGCTGCCGAATGGCATGATGCCCTATGTCAGCTACGGGACGGCCTTCGTTTCCAACCCGGGCGTGATCCTCAATCTAGGCGGCACCGATACGCCGGCGATGCCGACGCTCGGCAAGCAATGGGAGGCGGGCGTCAAGTACGAGATCCCCGGCCAGAACGCGACGATTACGGCCGCGGTCTTCAACATCGACCAGGAAAACGCCACCGTCTACGAGACGTCATCGGGTCTCAACCTCCTGCGCCAGCTCGATCTGAAGTCACGCGGATTCGAGCTCGAGGGCACGGCCTCGCTCGACAACGGCTGGAACTTCATCGCGTCCTATTCCTACAACGACGTCGAAATCACCAAGCTGACGTCGGAAACGCTCGGCAACCAGCTGAACTCCTCGCCCTACCACATGTTCTCGCTGTGGGCGGACTACGAGGTACAGTCCGGACCGCTCGAAGGGCTCGGCGTCGGCGCAGGCGTGCGCTATGTCGGCTCGAGCTTCGGCGACAACGTCCACACGCCGGTTCTCAACAACCAGGCGCGCACCTTTGTCGATGCTTCGGTGCGCTACGATCTTGGCGCTGCCAATCCGAACTTCGAGGGCGTGCGGCTTCAGCTCAATGCGACCAACCTCTTCGACGAAGTCGAGCAGCTTTGCACAACGGGCTTCTGCTACTTCGACGAAGGCCGCAAGGTGGTCGCCAGCCTGCGCTACCGCTTCTGATGGCGTCGGAAAAGGCAGTCCAGCCAAGGCCGTCGCCCGCCGCGATCTTCTTCGCGGTCGGTGGGCTCTATGTCGCGCAGAGCGTGATCGGCGGGCTGACGATGCTCGGCCTGCCGGCGGTCTTGCGGACGCAAGGCCTCCCGCTCGACCAGATCGGCCTCGTCTATCTGACGGTGCTGCCCTGGGCGCTGAAGTTCCTCTGGTCGCCGCAGGTGGAGCGTTTCCGCCTGCCGGTGGTCGGCCGCAACCGCTCGGCGGTCATCATTGTCGTCGGCGGCACGCTGTCGGCGCTGATGCTGGCGGTTCTCGGGTTCATCGGCCCGGAGCGGCTCTTCCCCGTTCTCGCCTGCCTCGTGTTCATCGCGCTCTTCACCTCGACCGTCGACATCGCCTGCGACGGTTTTGCGGTCGAGACGCTCGCCGAAGAGCATCACGGTTGGGGCAATGCCGCGCAGGTCGGCGGCTCCTATGTCGGCTCGGCAATCGGTGCCGGCCTGTTCCTCGTGCTCGTCGATCGGCTCGGCTGGGCCCCGGCGGTGTGGATCATGGCCGCCGTCGTGCTGGGGCTCGGTCTGCCTTTCCTGCTCGGGCCCGGTTCGCGCCCGACGAACGAGGCGCGCAGCCACACTCCGTCGCTCAAGGCTGCGCTCGCCCGGCCGGAGGTGCGCAAAGGCCTTCTGCTCGCAGCGATCTATGTGTCCGCGCAGAAATGGGGCCTTGCCATGCTCGGCCCTTTCCTGATCGACTACGGGTTCGATCTCGCCTCTGTCGGTATGCTCAATGGTGTCGGCAGCATGCTCGTCGGCTTCGGTGGGGCCTTGTTCGGCGGTCTGCTCGTGCGCCTGTGCGGTGCCGGTGCCGTGCTGATCGGCGCGCTGCTCCTGCAGGTGACGATGCTGGTCGCGTTCGCCTATGTCGGCGCCTCCGGCGATGTCTCGCGACCGCTGGTGATGACGCTTGCGGTTTCCAGTTCCTCCGGCGTCATGGCTATCGGCTTCGTCGCGCTCTATGCACAGTTCATGGGCTGGGCCGATCCGCGCCAGGCGGGCGTAGATTTCACCCTGTTCCAATGCATGGACAGTCTCGTCAGCATGGCCGGGGGCTTGGGCGCCGGCTGGATCGCTGAACGGTTCGGCTATTCCGCCTTCTTTATTTGCGCGGCAGGGGTTTCAGCGGTTGCGGTGCCGTTGCTGGCGTTCCTCGCGCGGCCGCCGATGCGGGCCGACGCGCAGCGCGCCTTGCCCTGACGCCGGCGCTCCCTGATGTACACGGGCAAGGGACTGGTCAGGGCGCGGATGCACGTGCTGGCCGGTTGCGGAACTGTCGGCGATAGCTGGCTGGCGAGATGGAGAGGGCGCGGGTGAAATGCTGGCGGAAGGAGACGGTGGAGCCAAAACCCGCCATCTGCGCTACGTGATCAACCGAACAGGAGCCGGTCTCCAGCAGGCGCTGCGCCACCGCCAACCGCTGCGCCAGAAGCCATTGCGTGAACGTCGTTCCCGTCTTCTTGCGGAAGTGCCGGGTGAAGCTGCGGAGACTCATGCCGGCGTGATCGGCCAGCCGTTCGAGCGACAGTGGCTCGTCGAGATGTTCGATCGCCCAGGTAATCGTCGCTGAGAGCGGGTCGCCGCTGCCGGGGGCAGGGAGCGGCGCTTCGATATATTGCGCCTGGTCGCCGTGACGATGAGGTGCGACGACCAGCCGGCGGGCGATGCGGTTGGCGATCTCGGCGCCGTGGTCGCTGCGCACGATGTGCAGGCAGCAGTCGATCGCCGCGGCCGTTCCGGCGGACGTCAGGATATCGCCCTCGTCGAGATAGAGCGCGTTCCGGTTCAGCGCAACCTGCGGGTAGGCGCGCTCGAATTCGTCCGCCCAGGCCCAGTGCGTCGAGGCCGCCCGGCCGTCGAGCAGCCCGGCTTCGGCGAGCACGAAGGTGCCGAGGCAGAGGCCGACGAGCCGGGCGCCACGGGCGTGGGCGTCGCGCAGCGCCTCAAGCAGGCTTTCCGACGGACGGTTGCCCGCATCGTTCCAGGCCGGCACGATGATCGTGTCCGCTTCCGTCAGGCTTGCGAGATCGTGCTCCACCTCGATGCTGAAACCGGACATGGTGCGAACGGTACCGGTCTTTTCTCCGGCAATCACAAGCCGGTAACGTGGCGCGCCGAGCTTCAACAGGTCGTCGCCGAACACGATGCAGGGCACCGAGAGGTGAAAGGGGCTGATGCCCTCGAAGGCGACGATGGCGACGGTGTGCATGTGCTGGCCGATACTCAAGCAATGAAGTTGGCCGGAACCTATCACATATTGTCATTCAGGCCACTTTCGTGATGAGGCCGCTTTGACGATCTTCGCGGGCGTCGAAACGCGAAAGGAACCTCCCATGACACAACACCCGACCATCCGTACGATTGCCGGTGCCGCCGCCCCCGCCAGCCTCGATCCCAGGAAGACGGCGCTGCTGGCGATCGACTTCCAGAACGAATATTTTGCCGGCCGCATGCCGATCCCCGATGGCGAAAAGGCGCTTGCCAATGCCAAGCGGTTGATACAGCGCGCCGATTCCGATGGGATGAAGGTCTATCACGTCAAGCATGTCACGCCGGCTGGCAGCCCGGTGTTTGCCGAGGACAGCGAGACTTCGGCATTTCACCGGGACATTCAGCCCGCCGCCAACCATTCGGTGGTGCGCAAATCCTCCGTCAGCGTTTTTGCCAGCACGGATCTCGGCACCCAGTTGAGGCAGGCTGGCGTCGATACGCTCGTCATGTCAGGGCTGATGACCCATGCCTGCGTTGCCGGTGCAGCGCGTGATGCCGTGCCGCTCGGCTTCAACGTCATCGTCGCTTCGGATGCCTGCGCCACACGCGATCTCGATACGGGGGAAGGTGACGTTGTTCCGCATGCGCTGCTGCATCGCGCATCGCTGGCGACGATCGATGACACCTTCGGCGATATCCTGACGACCGATCAGGTGCTGGCGCTGGCGCGCCGGTCCTGATTGATCGGCGCAACCGGGCCTGTCTGGAGCGCGCTCTTCTGAGAGGTCGCATTCGGACAGAACGGGTCGCCCGACCTTGCTAGGCGGAACCGCGCAGCATGATCTCGGCGCTCAAGAGAATGCGCTCGTCCTCGGGGAAGGCGCCGCCGTCGTTGGTGGTTTCCCCGAGCTTGAAAAGGAGCAGTTCAATCGCCAGCCGGCCAATCTCGTTATAGTTCTGCGCCACCGTCGTCAGCGGCGGGCAGGTGTAGCGCGACAGCGGATGGTCGTCGTGGCCGGCGACGCGCAGATCCGCATCGGCGTCGCGCCCTACTTTGAGACCCGACTGGAAGGCGGCGGCAATGACGCCGAAGGCGACGCGGTCGTTGGCGCAAAGCACCGTCCTGGTTGGAAAGCCGCCGGAGCCGAGGATGCGCAGCGTCTCGTCGAAGCCGAATTTTTCGAAATCCCAGGCGGCATTCGGCGTGGTTTCGACCAGTGCCGGCTCCATCTTCAGCTGCTGCATCGCTTCCAGATAGGCGTCGCGCCGGGCCATCGCGTTGTTGTTGACCGGCGGCATGCCGAAGTAGCAGGGCGGGCTGCCGGAGCGGCAAAGATAGTCGACCATCAGACGGAAGCTCTGGCGGTTGTCGGTGCCGACGAAGGACGAGCTGTCGTCGAGTGGCGAGTCCACATAGATCAGCGGAATGCTGGCGCCGAGCGCCGTCAGCGTCCGGTGATGCGACTGCACGCCGAGCGGCGCGATGATGGCGCCGGCGACGTTCATCGACTTGAAGGTTTCGATCGCCCGCTCTTCCATCTCCGGCCGCCCGTCGGAGGAAAGCACGAAGGCGAGAAAACCGGCCTGGTTGGCGATGTGTTCGATCCGGCGCGTCAGCGCCATGTAAAAGGGATCGGTCGAGTTCGGGACGATGACGCCGAGGATATTGGTGCGGCGGCGGTTCAGGTTGACGGCGAAGATGTTCGGGCGAAAACCCGACTGCTTGATCGCAGCCTCGATGGCATCGCGGGTCTTCTTGCGGACCGAGCCTGGATCATTGAAGTATTTCGAGACCGTCGGGCGCGACAAGCCGACGAACTCCGAAAAATCCTCCATGGTCTTGATCTGTCTGTCCACGGTCGCTGTGCCCCATATTGTTTTGATTTCGTTTATAGGTTCATTTCGAGGGGATAGGCAGTACCGGCTCGCAAATATTCACCGAACATCCGGCCTGACGCTAAGCGCGGCAGGCCCTGAAGTAATCCTCGAGAACCCGATCGACGGCAGCAAGTGCCAGCGGTTTTGCTTGAGCCGCGACTTCACCGTCGCGCACGCGCTCGTAGTTGCCGGGGAGATACTGGCTGATCAGCGTTTCCGCGATGACGACGCCGTCAAGCAGTGCCAGAAGTTCTTCGACGGCTGCCGCGACCTTCGGATGCGGCCAGTAATAGCGGATGCGGTCGCTATAGGAGAAGTGCCGCTGCAGCCGCTGGGCCTCCGCCGAGCCGTGGTAATACTTGCCCCAGTTGGCCGGCTCCTCGCGCATCACTTCCTCGGTGACGGCCGCCAGCGTCTGCTTGCGCGCCTCGGGGAAAAGGAAGGCGGCGATCTGGTCGAGGCCGTAGAGTGCCTCGCGCAAAGCGAAGGTCAGGCCCGGGCCGACCTTGAGAATGGCAAAGCCGTCGGAAACGAGATCGCGCAGCGCCTCTGGTGTCTGGTAGTCGGTCGAATGCGCTTCGAAGACGACGCCGTCGAGCTGTTTCAGGCTGGCGCTGAGCTTCGCCGCTTTCGCCCGGTCATAGGCGATCACGTTCTCGTTGCCGAACTCGACGCCCGGCTGGACCACCGCGCCCACGACACGTCCGAAGGCGTCGGCAGCGCCGGCCTTTTCAAACGCCTGGCGATGAATGGAGACAGTCTCGACCGCCGCCTCGGGTGCGGTGACTTCCAGCGTGTCGAGTTCTTCCAGTGCCCCGCCAGGAACCGGCACTTCGGTGCCGATGATGTAGACGGGAGCGGTGTGGTTTTCGCCGCAAATAGCGGCTTCGGCGGCAGCCGCCAGCCGTGCGGCGCGCTCCGCCGTCACCGCATCGGGCAGAGCCACCGGCTCGCCGGCGCAGCCCATGCTGGTATCGAGATGCAGCTTGGTGAACCCAGCCTTGGCATAGGCTTCGATCATCGTCTCGGCCTTGGCCATGGCCTCTTCGGCCGCAAGGTGTTTCCACGGGTTGGGGCCGAGATGGTCGCCGCCAAGAATGATCTTTTCCTTCGGGAAGGCGACGCGATCGGCGATCCCGGCGACGAAGCGGGTGAAATCGGCGGGCGTCATGCCGGTATAGCCGCCGTCCTGGTTGACCTGGTTGCAGGTCGCCTCGATCAAAAGCGCGGCATCTTCCTTCAGCGCCCGCAGCATGGCGGCTTCGATTACCAGCGGGTGGGCCGAGCAGACGGAGGGTATGCCGCGCGGGCCGGGGCGTTCGGACCAGCGGGCGATGTCGATCAGAAGGTTCTGTTGCATGGCGGTCAGCCCTTTTTCGCGGTGATGAAGGTTTCGAGATCGGCGCGCGTCGATGCGCCTTCCATAGGGCCGGAAATCATGACGGCGCGCGCGCCCGAGGCATTGGCGAATTCCAGTGCTTCAGCGGGCTTGGCTCCGTTCAACCAGAAGGTGACGAAGGTCGCGCCGAAGCAGTCGCCGGCGCCGGTCGGGTCGATCTCCTCGACCGCAAAACCCGGATGCGAGAGCGTCGTTTCACGATCGAAATAGCTGGCGCCTTCGGCGCCGCGCTTGACGACGACCACCTTGATGCCGGTGGCGAGCAGCTCGGCAACGGCTTCCGCTTCGGTCTTTGCCTGCGTGAACAGGAAGAGTTCCTGTCCGCTCGGCAGGAAGACGTCGGTCTTGGCGAGCACCGCCTGCAGCGCCTCGCGCATGCCGGGGCTGTCGAGGATTTCCGGCCGCAGGTTCGGGTCGAAGGAGACGGTGCCGCCGGCTGATTTGATGATCTCGATCGCGGCGATGATGCTCTCGACCACGCTTGGAGCGTAGAGCGACGAGCCCATCACGTGCAGGTGGCTGCAAGTTCCGACCAGCGCCCGGGTCGCCTCGTCGAGCCGGATCGTGCCGCAGGCACTGTGGCGGATGTTGAAGACGAAGGCGCGGCTGCCGTCGGCGCGGTAGCGGACGAAGGCGCTGCCGGTGGTGCCGAGCGGATCGACCGCGATACCCGAGATGTCGACGCCATCGGCCTTGAGCCGATCAAGGTTGACGTGGCCGAAATCGTCGTTGCCGACGCGCGAGATCATTGCCGCTGGCTGGCCGAGCTTGCCGACCTGGTCGATGAAGATCGCCGGCGCACCCGAGGGGTAGGGGCCGATCAAAGAGGTCGCCTGGCGAAAGCCGTCGCCCTTTTCGGTGGCGATGATCTCCACGAGAATTTCGCCGATCGTCAGTATCTTGTGCATGGATATGTTCTCTTCGGAAAGATCAGCGCTTTGCCTGCTTGGCGCGTACGTCGAGCCAGACGGCGATCAGGATCACCAGGCCCTTGACTATGAGCTGGTAGAAGTAGGGGACCGACAGCATGTTCATGCCGTTGTTCATGACGCCGATGATGAGCGCGCCGATCAGCGTGCCGACCATGGTGCCGACGCCGCCGGCAAGCGAGGTGCCGCCGAGGACTGCCGCCGCGATCGCGTCGAGCTCGTAGCTCATGCCGGCATTGGTCTGGGCGGAGAACAGGCGGGAGGAGAGAAGCACGCCGCTGATCGCCGCCATCACGCCCGAGATCATGAAGATGGTGATCTTCAGCCGGTCGACCTTGATGCCGGAGTAGACCGCTGCCTCGCGATTGCCGCCGGTGAGGTAGGCGCGGCGGCCGAAGCTCGTCTTGCTCAAAAGGATGTGGTTGACGAGGAAGAGCACGGCGACGACCCAGATGATGATCGGCAGGCCGAGGAAGCTTTCGGTACCGATGGCGGTCCAGGTCGAGTTCTCGATCATCGCCGGCGCGCCGTTGGTCGGCAGGCTGACCATGCCGCGGTAGATGCCCATGGTCGCGACGGTGACGATGAAGGATGGCAGCAGCAGCTTTGCCGTCAGTACGCCGTTCAGCATGCCCATCAGGGCGCCGGCAAGAAGCGTGATGGCGAGCGCCGGCGCGAAGCCGAGGCCGAAGGCGAAACATTGCGCGCCGACCATGCCCGCAACCGCAATGATCGAGCCGACCGAAAGGTCGATCTCACCAAGCAGGATCACCCAGGTCATGCCGAAGGCGGCGATCGCCACCACGGCCACCTGCTGCAGGATGTTCATGAAGTTGACGACCGACATGAAGCGCGGGTTGAGGAAGGAGAAGATGACGCAGAGCATCACCAACGACAAAAGGATGCCGCCATACTGTTTCAGGGCGCGCAGGAAGGTGGCCTGGAGTTCGGATTGCTGCGTCATGATTTAAATCCCGTTGCGTGCGCCATGATCGTTTCCGGGTTGAGTTCGGCGCCGGAAAGCGTTGCGCCGATGACGCCCTCGTGCATGACGACGACGCGGTCGCTCATTCCCAGCACTTCCGGCAGCTCGGAGGAGATCAGCAGGATCGCCGTTCCCTCGGCCGCCAGCTGGCGGATGATCTTGTAGATTTCGAACTTGGCGCCGACATCGACGCCGCGAGTGGGCTCGTCGAGGATCAGCACCTTGGGTCGGGTCAGCAGCCACTTGGCGAGCACGATCTTCTGCTGGTTGCCGCCGCTGAGCGAACCCGAGGGCGTGTCGAGCGAATGGGTCTTGATCGCCAGCCGGCCGACTTCCTGGGCTGCCGCCGTGCGTTCGGCGCGGCTGCGGGTGAAGCCGAGCGGGCCGGTGAAATCGGAGAGCGCCGCCATCGAGATGTTCCAGCCGACGCTGTGGCTGAGGACCAGGCCCTCTTCCTTGCGGTTTTCGGTGACGAAGCCGATGCCGCGGGCGATTGCCTCTGCCGGCGAGCGGAAGCGGACCGGTTGCCCCTCGAAGCGCACAGTTCCGGTCGCGGCCCTCATGCCGAAGAGCGCGTTCATCACCTCGGAGCGGCCGGAGCCGACGAGGCCGAAGAAGCCGAGGATTTCACCGGGCCGGATGTCGAAGGAGATGTTCTCGAACTCGCCGTCGCGGGTGAGGTCGTCGACGGAGAGAACCGGCGTGGCATCCGGCTTCTGCTCGTGTGCCGCTGGCGGATAAATTTCGTCCATGCGGCGGCCGACCATCAGCGCGATCAGCGCCTCGATGGTGACGTCGTCGCGATCATGGGTGGAGACATATTCACCGTCGCGGATGACCGTGATGTCGTCGCTGAGCCGCATGATCTCTTCCATGCGGTGCGAGATGTAGATGACCGCGACGCCACGGCTCTTCAGCCGCGCGATGATGTCGAAGAGGATCTCGGCTTCGCTGTCGCTGAGCGACGACGTCGGCTCGTCGAGAATGACGACTTTGGCCTCGTGGCCTAAGCCCTTGGCGATCTCGACCAGCTGGCGCTGGGCGATCGAGAGATTGCCGACCTTCTCGCTGACATCGATCGGCAGGCCGAGATCGGCGACGATCGCGCGGGCCCTGACGACCAGTTCCTTGTCGTTGATGAAGCCGAAGCGGCGTGGCTCGCGGGTGGCGAGAATGTTTTCGGCCACCGTCAGGTTGCTGCAGAGGCTGAGTTCCTGGAAGACGATGGCAAGCCCGAGGGCGGCGGCATCCTGCGGATTACGTGGCTGGTAGGGGCGCCCGTCGAGGGCGATTTCCCCCGAGGTCGCTTCGTGAACCCCTGCGAGGATCTTCATCAGCGTCGATTTGCCGGCGCCGTTTTCGCCGAGCAGCGTGTGCACCCGGCCGCGCCGAACCTTGAGGCGCATGCCCTTCAGCGCCGCGACCTGGCCGAAGGATTTGGTGACGTTGTCGATTTCGAGAATGGTATCGCTGGTCGAACCAAACATGGCGGCCTCCTTCAGGTCAGCCGAGAGCAGCGCCTCCGGCCAGAGGACGGAAACGGACCCTGATGGGTTGCCGCCGCCCCTGAGGTGGGGCGGCGGCTGTCCTGGGAGGACTTACTTCGCGGTGTAGACGCCGGGGACGATCGGCTGTTCGGCCGGCACGGTCTCGCCGGCGGCAACCTTGACGGCGGTGTCGACCGCCTGCTTGCCCATCTGGTCCGGGAACTGTTGGATGACGCCGACCATGACAGGGTTCGTGTCGACGGCGTCGCGGGCTTCCTTCATGCCGTCGAAGCCGATGACCTTGACCTGGGATTCGAGACCCGCAGCCTTGACCGCAACGGCAGCGGCAAGGGCGGCATCGTCGCCGAAGCCGAAGATGCCGGTGATATCAGGATTGGCCTGCAGCATGTTCTGGGCGGCGGCCAATGCTTCGGCGCGGGTGATGCCGGTCTGGATCGCGACGATTTCCATGTCCGGATGCTTGGCGATCGCTTCCTTGAAGCCGTTGACACGGTTTACCACCGACTGGACCGTCGGATAGTCGATGACGGCGACCTTGCCCTTGTTGTCGAGAACATTGGCCATCAGCTCGCCGGCCTTGACGCCGCCGGTGAAGTTGTCGGTGCCGATATGCGTGGTGACGGTCGCGCCATTTGCCGGAACGTCGACGGTGATCACCTTGATGCCGGCCTTCTCGGCTTTTTCGATCGCAGCGCGCACGCCCTGGCTGTCGACCGGCGAGATGACGATGACGTCGACGCCCTTGACGATGAAGTCTTCGACATCGGCGAGCTGCTTGTTCAGATCCTGGTTGGCGATCGAGACCTCGAGCTTGACGTTCTTGGCTTCAGCCTCGGCTTTCATCGCGTCGGCGAGCTCGATGTAGAACGGGTGCTGCTGGGTCAGAAGCGACGCGCCGATGCCGTCGGCAAAAGCCGAGGAGGCAAGGAGCGACAGCGCCGTGCCGGCGACGAGAGATTTCAGAATGCGGGACAAGTTCATGGTTTCCTCCCTGGAAACGGCGCGGGCCTTCTTGTGTCTCAGCCAAGCTGGCGAGGCCCTCCCACCGCCGTCTTGGTGAGGCCGTAAAAATCATAAAAGTTTTCGCGCGTCAACTTTTAAAAATACACGAACAAAATATTTGGAGCGCAGTGTGGAAATTTTTAGGTTGCGGCGGTCGTCCTTTCAGTCCTTTTGCGGGTGGCTTGTCTTTCCGCAGCCTTGCGCCAGATTTCATGACAAACGGCAAAGGAGACGAGCCATGGCTGAGACCGGCAAGACGGCGTTGGTCCACATTCTCGGGCGGGTGCAAGGCGTCAGCTTCAGGGTCTGGACGCGTGACGAGGCGCGCAAGCTCGGTCTGGTGGGATGGGTTCGAAACGAGGCGGACGGGTCGGTAGCCGCCTTGATCAGCGGCCCGGAGGACGCGGTCACCCTCATGCTCGAGCGCCTGCATGACGGGCCGCCGGCGGCATGGGTTTCAAAGGTGGTTGCCGAATTTGTCGAGCCGCCTGAGCACGTCGGTGACTTTCGCATCACCGAATAGGCCGGGATTGGTTTTTGGCGCCGGGTGGCGTTAGCCTGCCGAAACCGCTGACGGGCGGCCATAGGCGCGCAGGAACGTCTTTACCGCCCTGCGGGCGCTGATTTCCAGCTCTGCTTCGCTCGGCGTTTCACCGAAGAGCCCACCCATCTGCAGGTCGGCCTTGATCAGTGCGATGAACTGGCGCGCCGCGAGGTCGAAATCGTCGATTTCGAGCGGTGCGATGTGGGCAAGGCGCGCAAACAGCGCCGCCAGCGCCCGATCGGTCTTGCCGGGTCCTTGCTCCCGCCAGAACTGGAAGAGATGCGGATAGCGGTTGCCCTCGGTCGAGATCAGCTTCTGGATGAACTTGGCGTCCTGGTTGCAATTGCAGTTCTTGTTGAGGCGCACGGCAAATTCGGCCAGGTCTTCCTCGAGGTTATCGCCGTTTTCAGGAAAGGTCGCGAGGATGGAGAAAAGCACGCCGTTCACGCGATCCATGATGTCCTGGATCACCGCCATGAACAGCGTCTCTTTCTCGCGGTAGTGATTGTAGATGGTCTGACGCGAGACACCCGCCTCAATGGCGATTTCGTCGATGCTGGCGCCGGAAAAGCCTTCCCGACAGAAAACATCGGCCGCGGCCTCCAGGATCGAGAGGCGTTTCGCGAATTGCCCTTTCTGGGGGCGAGCGTCAGCCGAGGCCAAATCAAATTTCTTCATGGACCGAAGATAGGCGCCATTGACGATTTAGACAATGCTGTCTAATTTGACATGTGTGTCCAAATTAATGGACGGAATAGTCAGCGCAGGATGCGTATCCCCAACGTTCGATCCTGGCACGACGATGTCTTTGAGTTTCAATCCGGGCGGCAGCGATTTCGGCGCCGCGATTTCTGAAAGTTCATTGCCATGACAACGTCCTTCCTCCGCACGGCGATCGTGCTTGGCCTGATCTCGGCGATCGGCCCGTTTGCAATCGACATGTATCTGCCGGCCCTGCCGTCGATCGGCAAGGATCTGACGGCCGAAAACGGCGTGGTGCAGTTCAGCCTGCTGGCGTTCTTCATCTCCTTTGCCATCTCGCAGCTTGTCTATGGGCCCCTCTCCGATATCTGGGGCCGCAAGGCGCCGCTCTATCTCGGCATCGGCCTCTTCACCGTCGCCAGCATCGGCTGCGCGCTTTCGACCGACATCGAAACCCTGATCGCTTTCCGCTTCCTGCAAGGGATCGGCGGTGCCGCTGGCATGGTCATTCCGCGCGCCGTGGTGCGCGACATGCACACGGGCGTCCAGGCTGCGCGGCTGATGTCGATGCTGATGCTGGTCTTCAGCATTTCGCCGATCCTGGCGCCGCTTGCCGGCAGCGCCGTCATCGGCTTCTACGGTTGGCGCGGCGTGTTCTATGCGGTGACGATCGCCGCCTTCATCGGTCTGATCCTGCTCTCGACGCAATTGCAGGAAACCCGGCCGAAGAAGGATCGCGCCGACAGCAGTATCGCAAGTGCGCTTGCCGCCTATCGCCTGCTTCTCTCCGACCGCAATTTCCTGACGCTCACCTTCATCGGCGGCCTCGGCATTTCCGGGTTCCTGGTCTATCTCGCCAATTCGCCCTTCGTGCTGATCGACCATTATGGGCTGACGCCGACTGAGTACAGCATCGCCTTTTCGATCAATGCCGTGTCGTTCTTCGCTGTGTCGCAGGCGACCGGCTGGCTCGGCGAGCGCTTCGGCCTGGTGCGGGTCATGCATCTTGCCGTCGGCGCCTTCGCGCTGACCATGGTCACGATGTTCATCGTCATGAGCCTCGGCTTCAACCAGTTGCCTGTCATGGCCGCGTTCCTCTTCGTCGGCTATGGCGTGCTCGGCCTGGTTATCCCGACCTCGGCGGTGCTGGCGCTTGAAGACCACGGCGAGATCGCCGGCACGGCCTCGGCACTGATGGGTACGCTGCACTTTGTCACCGCCGCCGTCGCCATGGTGGTTGCGACTATCTTCTTCGACGGAACGGCCCTGCCGATGGCCGGCGCGATCGCCGCTTGCGCCCTTGCCGCCTTCCTGCTGACGCAAGCAACGATCGGCCGCAGTCGGGTGGTCGCGGCAGAGTAGGCGCTGCTATTGCTGAACCAAAAGGCCGGCGAGGATGTCCTCGCCGGCCTTTTGTTGTCAGGTATGACCGAATGGACCGTCCTTAAAAATTCCAGTCCTCGTCCTCGGTCGCCACAGCCTTGCCGATAACGTAGGACGAACCGGAACCGGAAAAGAAGTCGTGGTTCTCGTCGGCATTCGGCGAAAGCGCCGAGAGAATGGCCGGGTTGACCTTGCAGGCTTCCGCCGGAAACAGCGCCTCGTAGCCGAGGTTCATCAGCGCCTTGTTGGCGTTGTAGTGCAGGAACTTCTTCACGTCTTCGGTCAGGCCGACGCCGTCATAGAGCGCCTCGGTGTATTTCGCTTCGTTGTCGTAGAGTTCGAGCAGCAAATCGAAGGCGAAATCCTTGATCTCCTGGCGGCGTTCCTCGCTCAAACGCTCCAGCGCGCGCTGGAACTTGTAGCCGATGTAATAGCCGTGCACCGCCTCGTCGCGAATGATCAGCCGGATCATGTCGGCTGTGTTGGTGAGCTTGGCGCGGCTCGACCAGTACATCGGCAGATAGAAGCCGGAATAGAACAGAAAGCTTTCGAGAAAGACGCTCGCGACCTTCTTCTTCAGGGGATCGCCGGAGGCATACTCCGCCATGATCAGCGCCGACTTCTTCTGCAGGAACTCGTTCTCTTCCGACCAGCGATACGCATCATCGACATCGGGTGTCAGGCAGAGCGTCGAGAAGATCGAGGAATAGGAGCGGGCATGCACCGCCTCCATGAAGGAGATGTTGGAAAGCACCGCCTCCTCATGTGGGGTGGCCGCATCTTCCATCAGTCGGACGGCGCCGACGCCGTTCTGGATCGTGTCGAGCAAGGTGAGGCCGGTGAAGACGCGGATGGTGAGTGTCCGCTCCTCCGGCTTCAGCGTTGCCCAGGAGGGAATGTCGTTGGAAAGCGGCACCTTCTCCGGCAGCCAGAAATTGCCGGTCAGACGGTTCCAGACCTCCAGATCCTTGTCGTCTTCGATGCGGTTCCAGTTGATGGCGCGGATGCGGCTTGCGGGTTTGGTGTGCATGTTCATGTCGTTGAACCTTTGTGATCGTGTATGCCTCATCGCGCGGTGAGGGGGTGCCCCTCATCCGCCTGCCGGCACCTTCTCTCCGCTTGCGGGGAGAGGGCTAGGGTGAGGGGCCGTTACTGGAATGCGAGGTTACAGCGCGCAGGAAACGCAGCCCTGGACCTGCGTACCCTCGAGCGCCATCTGCCGAAGGCGGATGTAGTAGATGGTCTTGATGCCCTTCTTCCAGGCATGGATCTGAGCACGGTTGATGTCGCGGGTCGTTGCCGTGTCGCGAAAGAACAGGGTCAGCGACAGGCCCTGGTCGACGTGCTGGGTGGCGGCCGCATAGGTGTCGATGATCTTCTCCGGCCCGATCTCGTAGGCGTCCTGGTAATATTCGAGATTGTCGTTGGTCATGAAGGCGGCCGGATAGTAGACGCGGCCGATCTTGCCTTCCTTGCGGATCTCGATCTTCGAGACGATCGGGTGGATCGAGGAGGTCGAGTGATTGATGTAGGAGATCGAACCGGTCGGCGGCACGGCCTGGAGGTTCTGGTTGTAAAGGCCGCCTTCCATCACTGCCCGTTTCAGCTCCAGCCAGTCCTCCTGAGTCGGGATCGAGATGCCGGCTTCCTCGAACAGGCCCTTCACCTTTTCGGTCGCCGGCAGCCATTCGGCTTCGGTGTATTTGTCGAAGTACTCGCCCGACGCATACTTCGAGTTTTCGAAGCCCTTGAAGCTCACGCCCCTCTCGACCGCTAGCCGATTGGATGCCCGGATGGCATGAAAGGTTACCGTGTAGAAATAGATGTTGGTGAAATCGATGCCTTCCTCCGAGCCGTAGTAGATGCGCTCGCGGGCGAGATAGCCGTGCAGGTTCATCTGCCCGAGGCCGATCGCGTGGCTGTCGTCGTTGCCCTTTTCGATCGAGGGCACGGACGAGATGTGGCTCATTTCGGAGACGGCGGTGAGGGCGCGGATCGAGGTCTCGATCGTCTGGCCGAAATCCGGGCTGTCCATGGCAGCCGCAATGTTCAGCGAACCGAGATTGCAGGAGATGTCCTTGCCCATGTGCTTGTAGGAGAGGTCGTCGTTGAACTCGCTCGCCTCGCTCACCTGCAGGATTTCCGAGCAGAGATTGCTCATGGTGATGCGCCCGGCGATCGGGTTTGCCCGGTTCACCGTGTCCTCGAACATGATGTAGGGATAACCGCTTTCGAACTGGATCTCGGCGATGATCTGGAAGAAGTCGCGCGCCTTGATCTTGCGCTTGCGGATGCGGGCATCCTCGACCATCTCGCGGTACTTCTCGGTCACCGAAATCTCGGTGAGGGGCACGCCATAAACCTGCTCCACGTCATAGGGTGAGAACAGATACATGTCCTCGTTGTTGCGGGCGAGCTCGAAGGTGATGTCGGGGATGACGACGCCGAGCGACAGCGTCTTGATGCGGATCTTCTCGTCGGCGTTTTCGCGCTTGGTATCGAGGAAGCGCATGATGTCGGGGTGGTGGGCGTGCAGGTAGACAGCACCGGCTCCCTGGCGCGCGCCGAGTTGGTTGGCGTAAGAGAAACTGTCTTCGAGCAGCTTCATGACCGGGATAACGCCGGATGACTGGTTCTCGATCTGCTTGATCGGCGCGCCCATCTCGCGGATGTTGGTGAGCGACAGCGCCACGCCGCCACCGCGCTTGGAAAGCTGCAGCGCCGAATTGATGGCGCGGCCGATACTCTCCATGTTGTCCTCGATCCGGAGCAGAAAGCAGGAGACGAGCTCGCCGCGGCTCTTCTTGCCGGCGTTGAGGAAAGTCGGCGTTGCCGGCTGGAAGCGGCCGGAGATGATCTCGTCGACGAGATCGCGGGCAAGCCCCTCGTTGCCGCGCGCCAAGGCCATCGCCACCATGCAGACACGGTCTTCGTAGCGTTCCAGGTAGCGCTTTCCGTCGAAGGTCTTCAGCGTATAGGACGTGTAGTATTTGAACGCCCCGAGGAAGGTCGGAAAGCGGAACTTCTTTGAATAGGCATGATCGTAGAGATCGCGCACGAAGTTGAAGGAATACTGGTCCAGCACTTCCTGCTCGTAATAGCCCTCGGTCACCAGATAATCGAGTTTTTCCCGGAGGTTATGGAAGAACACCGTGTTCTGGTTGACGTGCTGGAGGAAGTACTGTTTCGCCGCCTGCCGGTCCTTGTCGAGCTGGATCCGTCCCTCTTCGTCATAGAGGTTCAGCATTGCGTTCAGCGCATGATAGTCGAGCGCTGCTTCCGTCGCCTTCAAGGGGCGTTCGAGTGTCGTGACGTCCAAAATCGTTCCATCCCGTTTTTGACATTGGCGACGTCCTCGTCGGTCCCGAGCAGCTCGAACCGGTAGAGATAGGGTACCCGGCACTTGGCCGAGATCACGTCGCCGGCGATCCCGTAGGTCGCGCCGAAATTGCTGTTGCCCGCTGCGATCACGCCGCGGATGTGAGAGCGGTTGCCCGCGTCGTTCAAGAAGCGGATGACCTGCTTCGGCACCGCCCCGCGGCCATCGTCGCCGCAATAGGTCGGCACGATCAGCACATAGGGCTCTGCGACCGTAAGTGCGTCCATACCTTCCCTGAGCGGTATGCGGGCGGCGCGAAGGCCGAGCTTTTCGACGAAGCGATGGGTGTTTTCCGAGCGACTGGAAAAATAGACGATCAGGCCCATCGCCCGCGTCCTTCAGGAAAGCGCGCTGATCATGTCCGGGCGGAAACCCGCCCAATGCCGCTCGCCGGCGACGACGACCGGGACCTGCCGATAGCCAAGACCCTGCACCAGCGCGAATGCATCGGAATCCTCGGAGATATCGACGATGCGATAATCGATGCCTTGGCGGTCGAGCGCACGGGTTGTGGCGGTGCATTGGACGCAGGCTGGTTTGCTGTAGACGGTGATCGACATGGGTTCCTCGTGAGGGTCTGGCAAATGGGCGCAAAAAGTCGTCGGATCGCGCGAACGCGAACCGTGGTGTTGGCGATTGGACACGAAACATCGCTCCCCGGTCGACTCGACCGGAGTTGACGTCGTCAAGCTGGCCCAAGGTCGGTTACGCAACCGGGCCGGCTCGTTTTGGTCGGGCGCTCAGGAATTCCGCGGATGCGGGTTTTCAAGGCGCGGCCTTTCAATCAGGCGCGCAACAACGCGCACCCGTCCGCAGAAGGTGGATCTGAACTGGAAGAAACTGGCATGACTTCACCCCGAAGCTTTCGACAGGCTGCCGGGGAGACGTCGAGACGATCGGGCAGGCTCATCCTGCCACGCACTCAACCCCTCCGGACACCCCGCCCGTGGACGTTTGGTGATCGAGGCAGGTCTCCTGGCTTACGGGTCAAAGCTTCCATCCCGACCTTCCCGAGGCCTCATGCCTCAGTGGTCCAAATCCGGACAGTCGCTCGCCGTCTACAGTTGCGGGGGCAGCTACGGCATAGCCTCAGCGGAAACCCGCCGGCGCACCGTATTCCCGTCTTAGCTCCCAATCCTTGCGAATCGGAAGAACCTCGAACACTAGATATGGTAGTTCATCGCAAATCTGCGTCAATAGGTTCCGTATGTGGACGGCGGGGGTAGGAGGGTGGTTTCTTTTGCAGTGTGGATAACGGGGAGTAAACAGCCGGTTGGCACCAAGGTTGTGGATAGGGCGCCCCTGGTGCGGACGCCCCATTCCATCAAGCAGCGAAAGCGGCCACGGGCCGGTTGTCCCCGTCGACGGCGACCATAGCGAAAGTTCCGGTAACAGTCCGCTGTCGCAGACCGGTGAGGAGCTCTTCCGACCAGAGTTCGACCTCGACGGTGGCTGAACTGCGACCCGTCCGCACAATGCGGGCGATGGGTTCGATGATCGAACCGATCATGATCCGGTGCTTGAAGTCCATACCGGTGCAGGAGGCAAGGACGGTCGCCCGGCGGCTCCGGCGCGTCGCGACGACGAATGCGGCCTTCGTCATATGCACGAGGGCGTTGCCACCGAATATGGCGCCAAAGCTGTTGGCCTGGCCGGGAAAGACGATGTCGACCATGCGTAGGGTGCCCGCCTCTTCGGGCGTGTCCGTTGCCACATCGAGCTGCGGCAGCGTCCAATCCGTTTCATCGGCACGGGGCATCGCGACCATGGTGAAGGTGCCCCTGCTGCAAAGGGCGCGGCTGCCGGTGGCGATATCTTCCGCGATCATCTCGACCTCGACCACCATCGAGCGGCGCCCGACACGAACCGGACGGCCGCTGAAGCAGACGATCTGACCGATGCGCGCAGGCGCACGAAAATCGATGCGGTCGCAGGATGCGGTGACGAAGGGAACGCGCCCGTGACGGGTGGCGACGATGAAAGCGATCCGGTCCATCGACGCGAGGGCGGCGCCACCAAAGAGCGTGCCATGGTGATTGGTATCGCCTGGAAAAACGATGTCGATCAGGGTTTGTGGCGCCGGGGTTTCCCCCGGCGCCGTCGTGACTTCGTGCTGCCCCGTCATGCTTTGACGGCTTCGCGCGTATCGGCGGCAAAAGCCGCTCGAAGCGAGCGGGCGGCGGCGACCATGTTAACGAGCGCCGGCCGCGTCTCTTCCCAGCGCCTGGTCTTCAGTCCGCAATCGGGATTGACCCAGATCTGGTCCGGCGTGAGGCCCTCGGTCGCTTTTTCGATGAGATGCACCATTTCCTCGACGCCGGGCACGCGTGGTGAATGGATGTCGTAGACGCCCGGGCCGATCTCGTTCGGATAGGCCTCGTCGGTGAAGGCGCCGAGCAGTTCCATCTTCGATCGCGACGTCTCGATCGACATGACGTCGGCGTCCATCGCCGCGATTGCGGCCATGATGTCGTTGAACTCGGAGTAGCACATATGGGTGTGGATCTGGGTCGCATCGCCCACCCCGGCTGCACTGAGACGGAAGCACTCCACCGCCCAGTCGAGATAGGCCTTGCGATCGGCATTTCGCAGCGGCAGGCCTTCGCGCAGTGCTGGTTCGTCGATCTGGATGATGGCGATGCCGGCGGCCTCGAGATCCGAGACTTCATCGCGCAGTGCTAGTGCGATCTGCCGGCACACCACGGAACGTGGCAGGTCGTCACGAACGAAGGACCATAGCAGCATGGTGACCGGACCTGTCAGCATGCCCTTGACCGGGCGATCGGTCAGCGACTGCGCGAAGGTCGCCCACTCGACCGTCATCGGGTTTGGTCGCGAAACGTCGCCGAAGATAACAGGCGGACGCACGCAGCGCGATCCGTAGCTCTGCACCCAGCCGCTCTGGGTGAAGGCGTAGCCCGAGAGCTGCTCGCCAAAATATTGCACCATGTCGTTGCGCTCGAACTCGCCGTGAACGAGTACGTCGATGCCGACCTCTTCCTGCCAGCGCACCGCCAGTTCGGTCTCTCGGCGAAGATAGGCGGTGTAGTCGACATAGCTGAGTTCGCCCTTCGCATGCAGTGAACGGGCCTGCCGAACCTCCGATGTCTGTGGGAAGGATCCGATCGTCGTTGTCGGGAAGAGCGGCAATGACAGCTTCTTCGCCTGCAGTGCCCGGCGACCCGCGAACGGGGACTGCCGCTTGCTGTCCGCATCCGTCAGCGCTTTCAAGCGCCCGGCGACCAAAGGATCATGGATCCTGAGTGAGGTGAGCCTCGCCTGGGCGGACGCGATCGAGGCGGCGAAAACGTGCTCGGAAATGGCAAGCCCCGGCTCGAAGGCGCTGGCAAGCAGGCTGAGTTCGTCGAGTTTCTGCGTACCGAAGGCGAGCCAGGAGGAAAGTTCCGGATCAAGCGCACGCTCCAGCTCGAGATCGATCGGCACGTGCAGGAGTGAGCATGAAGGTGCGAGCTCGATGCGGTCGCGGCCGTGGGTCGAAGTCAGAGGCTGCAGCCGGCGGAACAGGTTGGCCAGATCGGTCCGCCAGATGTTGCGGCCGTCGATGACCCCGAGCGATAGGACCCGGTCCGCCGGAGCCGATTGGATGAGCGTGTCGATCTGCTGCGGCGCGCGCACGAGATCGACATGCAGTCCATCGACCGGCAGCGCCAACGCCGTTGCCGTGTTGTCGCCGATCGAGCCGAAATAGGTCGCCAGCATGATCTTGAGTCCGGGCACGTCGGTGTCGAACGTGCGATAGGCGAGGTCGAGGGCGCGACGATCCTTGTCCGCGAGATCGAGCGCCAGGCAAGGCTCGTCGATCTGGACCCAATCGGCGCCGGCGTCAGCAAGCTCCGCCAGGACCCTCACGTAAACGGGCAGGAGCCGTTCGATCAGATCGACCGGATCGAAGTCGCCGCCCTTCGATTTGCCGAGCTTCAGCAGTGTCACCGGGCCGATGAGCACCGGGCGTGTGCGATAGCCGAGGGCTTGAGCTTCCTGGAAGGCTTCCAGCGGCCGATTGTGGGTGAGCTCGAAGCGCTGATCCCTGTCGAACTCGGGCACCATGTAGTGATAGTTGGTGTCGAACCACTTTGTCATTTCGAGCGCGGGAGTGCCGCTGCTGCTTCCCGAATGGGTGCAGCCGGCGGCGCAGGGCGTTCCGGCCGAGCCGCGCGCCATGGCAAAATAGGTGTCGAGATCGACCGGGCCGCCCGTCCAGCCATAGGCCGGCGGGATTGCGCCGACAAGCACGGCGGCATCGAGCACGTGGTCGTAGAAGGAGAAGTCGTTGGAGGGGATGATGTCGATGCCGCGCGTTTTCTGCGCGGCCCAGTTTTCAGCGCGGAGCTTGGCTCCGGTATCGAGAAGTTCGCCGCGGCTGGCCTTTCCGGCCCAATAGCGTTCGAGCGCGAATTTCAATTCGCGACGGCGGCCGATGCGCGGGAAACCGAGATTGGCAGTCTTGATGGTCATTTCCTTACCCCGAAGGTTATGGGCAAGGCTTGAATGCGACGCAGCCGCGGCGCGAGAGCGATCCCGCGTCCTCAACGCGCCTCATCGGACACCCCGCCCGTGGACGTTGTTCATCGCGGCAGGTCTCCTGGCTTGCGGGTCGTCGCGGACCGTTCCGTCTTCCCGAGGCGTCTCCCTCAGTGACATCTTCGAACGGCCGCTCTCCGCTTACAGTTGCGGGGGCAGCTCCGGCATGGGCGCTTGTCTGGCGCCGCACCGAATTCCCTCTTAGCTCCGTCCCTCCAAAGGCGGGCGAAGAACCACGATGGGGCGACAATGCCCTGTTCCGAGTTTTTCGTCAATCGCATAAAGAAATGCTTATGTCTTTATTCTCTCCCGCCGCCGCCCGCGGCGAGACAATGGCAGGACGAGGTCTTTCCATTGCTTTCCGCTCACGGGACGGTTGCGGTTTGGTCGAAGCGTCCTCCTCCGGCCACTGCCACGGATCCGCCGCGTCGCCAACGCGCGCGCGGATATGCTCTTGATCTCGCGTCAGGCCGATATCCCGGAGTTGGAACTCGTTGAACGTGTCGATGGCAACCGGAGGGTTGAGGGTCTTATCGGCCCAGTTCAGGACATGGTAAATCGTTGATCGCACTGCGCTAAGCATTGCTATCCTCACTTCTTTCAAGGGCGTGTGTTCGCGAAAAAAGTGAGGGTTTTTGCCGTTTCGCGCAAAGCGATTTCTCGCATGCTGGCATAAAGAATGCTTATCTCAGTTCCATGAGCAAGATTCCTCCCATGAGTGCGGTGCGCGCCTTTGAGGCCGCCGCCAGGCACCTGAGTTTCACCCGCGCCGCCGAAGAGCTCGGCATGACGCAGGCGGCCGTCAGCTATCAGATCCGGCTGTTGGAAGATCGCATCGGCGCGCCGCTGTTCGTTCGGCTTCCGCGCGAGGTGCGATTGACCGGCGCCGGGCGGCAGCTAGCGCCGAAGGTGACCGAAGCGATCGATCTCTTGGGGGCGGCCTTCTCGGAGATCGCCGACAAGACCGAGCATCACCTGCACATCTCGGTGCTGCCAACCGTCGTGTCGAGCTGGCTCGGTCAGCGCCTCGCGTCGTTTCAGACCGCGCATCCCAACATCAGCATCAGGGTGCACATGTCGACCGAGTTGGTCGATTTCAAACGTGACGCCATCGATCTCGCGGTGCGCAGCGGCGCCGGCGACTGGCCGGGCAACGATGTCTTTCCCTTGTTTCCGCTCGATTACGTGCCTGTCTGCACGCCATCCTTCCTGGAAAAGCACCAGCTCAAGGAGCCCGCGGACGTTCTGAGAGTCCGGCGTTTCGGCAACGCCAGCTGGTGGCGGCGGTGGATGATCGAAACCGGCGTCGAGCCGCCGGCAAGCAATGGCACCGAATTGATCTTCGACGTGCAGGCGATGGATGTCGCCACAATCCTTGCGGATCACGGCATTGCGATTGCCGTCTCGACCTTCCTGATGGATGAACTGAAGAGCGGCAGGCTCATCCGGCCGTTCGAGCATGTGGTGCGCGACGGCCGCGCCTATTGGCTCGTCTATCCGCAAAGCACCAGGCGGCAGAAGAAGATCCAGGCCTTTCGCGACTGGGTCGTCGCCGAGGCCGATGCGTCGAACGCCATGCTTTCGACCGTGATGGAGCAATCCTGTCCGGCGTCGCGTCGGACCTACCGCGGCGCAATGTAGAGACACAACGGGGCCTACTCGGCCCGTCGGTCTTCTGAAGATGACGCTTTCATGGAGAAACTGAAAATCAGCTGAGAACGGCTGTTACCAAACTGACATGGCGGCTCCCTAAAGACTGCGGCCAACCGCAGAGAAGGGAAGTATCAGCCCTCCGACGCGGATACCGCAAGCCATCGTCGGAGGCCCGTTTCCATGAAAATTGTCCAGATCAGCGACACCCATCTCAGCCCCGCCAAAAGCCACTTCAACGGCAATTGGGAACCGGTTCGCGCCTGGATCGAGGCGGTGGCACCCGATCTCGTCATCCACACCGGCGACGTCACCATCGATGGCGCCGACCACGAGGACGACATCACCTTCTCGCTCGATCTGATCGGCCAGCTCTCGATGCCGGTGCTGATCGTTCCCGGCAATCACGATGTCGGCCATCTGCCGGGTTCGCACCAGCCGGTGGATCCAGTTCGGCTTGCCCGCTGGCGCCGGCTCGCCGGTCCGGACTACTGGGGCCGCGACCATGGCGACTGGCGGCTGCTCGGCCTCAACAGCCTGCTGATCGGCTTCGAGGACGAAGAAGACAGGCAGTTTACCTGGCTGGAGGAACAGTTGCTCAGCCGCGACGGCCGCCGGGTGGCCGTCTTTGCCCACAAGCCGCTCTTCGTCGACGATCCGGGCGAAGGCGACACCGGCTACTGGGGCATCCGTCCGCGCCAGCGCCAACGCCTGTTTGATCTTTTCGCCGAAGCCGAGGTGGCGCTGCATGCAAGCGGCCACCTGCACTGGGCCTGGACGGGCAAGCACGCCGGGACGTCGCTCGTCTGGGCACCGCCGACCTCCTTCATCATTGATACGCTGGAACGGCCGATGCCGGGCGAGCGGCTGGTCGGCGCCGTCGTACACGAGTTTAGCGACGTCAACGTCGAAAGCGAGATCATCGCGGTGCCGGGACTGACCAGCCACCTGCTCGATCCGATCGTCGAAGAGGTCTACCCGCTGGCGGCCAAGAAGACGGTCCGTGTGGAGGCCGCGCAATGAGCGTGCTTTCGCTAGAGGGTATCACCAAGTCCTATGGCGGCAACGCGATCCTGAAGGGGGTTAGCCTGCAGGCGGAGGCGGGTGAGTTCATCGCGCTCGTTGGTCCTTCCGGCTGCGGCAAGAGCACGCTGTTGCGCATCGTCGCCGGTCTCGATCATGGCGACGGCGGCGAGATCGTCATCGGCGGCCGCAGCGTCGCGCGCATGGCGGCGGCCGATCGCAATGTCGCGATGGTCTTCCAGTCCTATGCCCTCTATCCGCACCTGACGACGGGCGAGAACATCGCCGTGCCGCTTGCGATGCGGCGGCTGACAGCGGCGCAGCGCCTGCCTGTGATCGGCAATCTGATGCCGGGGCAGAAGCAGATCCGCAGCGATATCCAGCGCCAGGTCAAGGAAATGGCGCTGGCGCTGAAGATCGATCACCTGCTCGACCGCAAGCCCGGGCAGATGTCCGGCGGCCAGCGCCAGCGCGTGGCGCTCGCCCGCGCCATGGTGCGCCGCCCGGCCGTCTTCCTGATGGACGAGCCGCTCTCCAATCTCGATGCCAACCTGCGCGTCCATGCCCGCGGCGAGATCGTCGATCTCCACCGCCGCGCCGGCGTGCCGACGCTCTATGTCACCCACGACCAGTCGGAAGCGCTGTCGATGGCGGATCGAGTGGCAGTGATGATCGGCGGCAATCTCTTGCAACTGGCGACCCCGAAGGAGATCTACGACAACCCCTCCCATATCGAGGTCGCACGCTTCCTCGGCCAGCCGAAGATCAACGTGCTGGAGACCCGCACGGATACGGCGAGCATCGTGCGTTTCGGCGATCTGGTGCTTCTGGCAAGCCGCGGACAGGCGCCGGATGCTTCAGTGAAGCTCGCAATCCGCCCGGAATTCGTGCGCTTCCATGCGGCAAGCGCCGGCCGGTTGAGCGCGCGGGTCGAGCGTATGGAGTTCCTCGGCTCTGAGGTAATCGTTTACGCCCGCCTCGATGCGATCGGCGAGCTGGTCACTGCCAAGTCAGCACCTGCCGAGGCCGCGGTGCTCGCGATCGGTCAGCCCGTTGACGTCGAGTTCATGCCGGAACGGGCGATGCTGTTCGACGGCGAGGGCACCCGGCTGCCAGCCGAGCGGGTCGCTATCGCCGCGACGCTGGAGAAGATCCATGGCTAAGGCGGGTTCCAATCGGGATACGGCGGCAGGGGCGGCGGATTTCGTGGATACCGCCCTCTGCCCTGCCGGGCATCTCCCCCACAAGGGGGGAGATCGGCTGGAGGCAATGCCTCAGCATTCATCTCTGCGAGACGGCGCCCAGCCGGCGCAGCGGCTGCGGACCCAGACGGCGATCGGTGCCGCGACCACCGATCCCGATCGCCGCGAGGCCCGCATTGCCTGGCTGTTAGCGCTGCCGGCCATCACGCTGCTCGTCCTCTTCATCCTTTTACCGACCGCGGCGGTGATCGTTCTCGGTTTCACCGATTTCGAGCTCGGCTACGGCAGCTTCCGCTTTGTCGGCTTCGAGAACTATGCCGAACTCTTCAGCGACCGCACCTTCCGCCGCTCGCTCTGGAACACCACCATCTACACCGCGATCGTCACACCGGTTTCGATCGTGCTGGCGCTGGCAATCGCCATGCTGATCGAGGCGGAAACCAAGGGCCGGGCGTTCTTCCGCACGGTCTATTTCCTGCCGGTGGCCTCGCTGCTCGTCGCCATGGCGACGGTCTGGCAGTTCCTGTTTCACCCGACCATCGGCCCGATCAACACCTTCTTGGCCGTTTTCGGCATTGCCGGCCCCAACTGGCTCGGGGCCTCCGGCACGGTGCTCTATGGTCTGTCGATCATCGGCATCTGGCAGTCGGTCGGCTTCAACATGGTGCTGTTCCTTGCCGGTCTCACCGCCATCCCGCGCGAGCTCTATGCCGCAGCGGAAGTCGACGGCGCCAAGACCTGGTTCGATCGTTTCCGGCTGGTGACCTGGCCGATGCTCGGGCCGACGACGCTGTTCGTCACCACCATCAGCATCATCAACTCAGTGAAGGTGTTCGAGACGGTGAAGACGCTGACCGAGGGCGGTCCGAACAAGGCGTCGGAGGTGCTGCTCTTCACCATCTACCAGGAGGGCTTCGTCTATCTGCGCGTCGGCTATGCCTCGGCCATGACCGTCGTCTTCCTCGCCATCCTCGTCGTCCTGATGTTCCTGCAGTACCGCGTGCTCGACCGGAAGGTTCACTACGCATGACCAACACCATCTCCGTCACCCGCCTCATTCGCCTCGCCGTTCTCTCGTTTGGCGCGCTCATCTTCCTCGCGCCCTACATCTTCATGGTCTCGACCGCCGGCAAGGCTCAGAGCGAGATCTTCTCCTCGTCGCTGTCGCTGATCCCTGAGCAGTGGTCCTATATCGAGAACTTTTCCAAGGCGCTGTCGCGCGTCTCGATGACGACCCTGCTCTTCAACGGCGTTGTCGTCTGCGCGCTGATCTTCGTCATCCAGATCGTCGTCGCCATCCCTTGCGCCTATGCCATGGCGAAGCTGAAGTTTCGGGCGGCCCGCACCAT
Organism: Ensifer sp. Root954; assembly: GCF_001429005.1. Classification (NCBI taxonomy): domain Bacteria; kingdom Pseudomonadati; phylum Pseudomonadota; class Alphaproteobacteria; order Hyphomicrobiales; family Rhizobiaceae; genus Ensifer; species Ensifer sp. Root954. The sequence continues at coordinate 177,094 of NZ_LMJM01000001.1, read as the reverse complement.
GATGGTGCTGGTCATGCTCGGCCTCCTGGTGCCGATCCACGCAACCGCGCTGCCCATTTACGTGGCCTTCGACAGGTTGTCGGTGCTGAACAGCTACGCAGCGCTAGTGGCGCCGTTCTCGATCTCGGTGTTCGCGATCTTCCTGTTCCTGCAGTTTTTCCGCGCCATGCCCGACGATCTGATCCATGCGGCACGCCTCGATGGTATGTCTGAAGCCGGCATCGTCGCGCGCGTCATCGTGCCAAACGCCTGGCCGGCGATCACCGCCTTCGCAATCTTCTCGGTCGTCGCCCACTGGAACGATCTCTTCTGGCCGCTGATCGTCGTCACCAACCAGGACTATGCGACCCCGCCACTCGGCCTTCTCTACTTCCGCGCCGCAGAAGCCGGCGACGACTACGGCGCGCTGATGGCCGCGACCCTCATCATCACCCTTCCCCTCGTGACCGCGTTTCTGCTGGCGCAGAAGCGTTTTGTCGAGGGCATTACCATGACCGGTCTCAAAGGCTGAACGGTCCAACCTGGAGCGCAACCCATGACACATCTGAGACAGCTTTTCACCGCGGCTGCCGCATCGCTGATGCTCGCAGCCCCCGCCGACGCCGAGACCCAGCTGACGGTGCATTATCCGATGCCCGGCTTCTTCAAGGACGTGATGGATACGATCTCGAAGAAGTTCATGGAAGAAAACCCGGATATCAAGATCACCTTCGCCAATCCGTCGGCGACTTATGAGGAAGGCATCCAGACGATCATGCGTCAGGCCGGAACGGCCGAGATGCCCGATCTCACCTTCATCGGCCTCAACCGCCTGCGCATGGTCAACGAGCGCGACGTCCCCGTTGATCTCGGCCCGTTCATCGCCAAGGACGGCAACATGGCCGAGCAGGGCTTTTCCGAAAGCATCCTGAAGCTCGCCCAGGTGGGCGGCAAGCAGGTGGGCCTTGCCTTCGCCACCTCCAACCCGATCATGTATTACAACGCCGATCTCGTGCGCAAAGCCGGCGGCGACCCGGAAAACCCGCCGAAGACCTGGGACGAGGTCATTGCGCTTGGGGGCAAGATCAAGGCGCTTGGGGACGGCAACGAGGGCATCGATTTCCGCTGGCAGGGCGATGACTGGATGTTCTCCGCGCTGCTCTTCGGCGCCGGCGGCGAGATGCTGAGCGAAGACGAAAGCAAGGTTGCCTTCAACGGTCTCGAAGGTGAGAAGGCCGTCGAAGTGCTCGACCGCATGGTCAAGGAAGGCGGTCTGCCGGTTTTGACCAAGCAGGCCGGCGAGCAGGCCTTCGTTGCCGGCAAGGTCGGTTTCGCCTTCCAGACGACGGGTGCGCTGCGCAACACTATCAAGAATGTCGGCGACAAGTTCGACCTGCGCACTGCCCATATCCCGCTCATCGACCCGGCAAAGGGCAAGCTGCCGACCGGCGGCAACGCCGTCGTTATCCTGACGCGCGACGCCGAAAAGCAGGAGGCCGCCTGGAAGTTCGCGAAGTTCGCAGCCGGCCCCTATGGCGCCTCGGTTGTCGTTCCCGGCACCGGCTATGTGCCGAACAACGAGCTGGCCGCCAAGTCGCCTGAGTATCTCGCCAACTTCTACAAGGAAAACCCGCTGTTCCGCGCTGGTCTTGAGCAGATGGCGCTGATGCGCCCCTGGTATGCCTTCCCCGGTAGCAACGGGGTGAAGGTGACGCAGACGATCGTCGAGAACCTGTCGCGCATCGTCGAGCAGCAGGCCTCGCCGAAGGAAGCGCTGGACGAGGCCGCGGCCGAAGTCGAAAGCCTGCTGCCGCGCAGCTGATCCTGTAACCAAATCGATCGACGCCGCCCCGAAGGAAACTTCGAGGCGGTGTTTTCGTGTTTGCTCACGCGAGGTGGCGAACAGTCCCGCCTGCGTAGAGCCGGCAGTCGAGATTGAGATGGCGGCAGCCCGACGCATTCTCGGCCATATCGAGCAACAGCGCCGCCGCTGCGAGCCCCATGTCACCGTCGGGCATCGAGATGGTGGTGAGTGTTGGCGTCATCAGCCGGCCAAGCGCGATGCCGTCGAAGCCGGCGACGGAGACATCGTCAGGCACGGAAAGGCCTTCACGCCGCAGCGCTGCTATCACGCCGAGCGCCAGCAGATCGTTGGAAGCGATGATTGCGGTCGGGCGGTGCTGCGCAAGAACCGTCGCGAGGTCGAGGTTTTCATAGCCGTCGACGAAGGGGATCTCGACCGCCTCCATCGGCCGGGCGCCGGCTTCCTGCATAGCGGCCAAATAGCCGTCATAGCGCAGGCGCGCCCGGTCGGATGAACGGAAGTGGCCGGAGACGACGAGGATGCGGCGGTGACCGTGGTCGAGGATGTGGCGAGTGAGATCGAAACCGGCCCGGTAATTGTCGACGGTGACGGCGGCAGCGAAGCGTGCGACCGGCCGGTTGTTGAGAAGCACCGTCGGCGGCAGCGCCGCCGAAAGCGCCTCGCTGGTCTTGGCGTCGCAGAGCGTCAGGATCAGACCGGTCGGCCGCTGTTCGAGCAGCGAGCGCACGGCGCGCGCCTCGAGTGCGGGATCATAATTGGATTGGGCGATCAGCACTCCATGGTTCGCCGCCTGTAAACGGTGCTGGATGCCGCCGAGCGAGGCGGCAAAGACCGGGTTGGTGACGCTTGGCACCAGCACGCCGACGACGGGCTGGCTGCGGTTGGTGGCGCGTCCCGTGGCCGGCGACGGCCGGTAGCCGAGTTCGGCCGCTGCCCGACGCACGCGACGCACCATCTCGTCGCTGACGGGACCTTCGCCCTTGAGCGCCCGCGATACGGTTGCCAGCGAGCAGCCGGCATGAAAGGCGATCTGTTGCAGGGTAACCATGATCGCGCTCTAACGGGTCTGCGTGACAGCTGATTGAAGGACCGGACCCGAGGTTTTCCACGTCGCGCGTGAATTATTATTCATGCTATGAATTATATTGACAGAAGCTGAGTCCGCGGCTTAAATCGCAATCGTCGGAAGTCGAGGAGGAGTTCCGGCGAACTCATACATTCAGCGGCCGCAAACAAACGGCCCTATCGGTTTTTGGGAGGGGCTTCGGCCTCGAGGAGGACGCGTGCGCAAATTTCTCAGCACGACCGCTCTGGCGGTCATTGCAGCTTCGTTTTGGGCAGGTTCGGCAAGCGCCGAAACGGCGAACCCGTTTCGCTGCCAGCCCGGCGAAAAATACGTCATGAACGTCATGGTATCCGGCGTCGAATACTGGTTCCCGGTCTATGAAATGTTCAAACAGGCCGGCCAGCAGTTCGGCTGCGAGACCGAATATACCGGCACGCCGGAATATGACGTCAACAAGCAGATCGCCACTTTCGACCAGGCGCTTGCCCAGAACCCGGCCGGCATCCTGGTGCACCCGATGAACTCCGATCCGTTCATCGAGCCGATCAACCGGGCGATCGATCAGGGCACGGCAGTCGTCACCTTCGCTGCGGACTCGCCGCTGTCGAAGCGCGTCTCCTTCATCACCTCGGACAACACCCGCGAAGGCATCTATGCCGCCGACGCGATCGCCGAGAAGATGGGCGGCAAGGGCGAATATGCCGTTCTTGAAAACCCCGGCCAGGACAACCACGACAAGCGCATTACCGCCTTCGTCAATCGCATGGCCGAGAAGTGGCCCGACATGAAACTCGTCGGTCGCGCCGCCTCGAACCAGGATCCGAACAAGGCCTATCAGGGTCTGATGAGCCTCATCCAGGCCAATCCGAACCTGGGCGCCGTGTTCATGCCGGAAGCCAACTCCGCGATCGGTGCGGCCCAGGCCAGCAAGGAAAGCGGCGGCAAGGTCCTCGTCATGTGCGCCGACGTCAACGCCAACATCCTCGACATGATCAAGGCCGGCGAAGTCTTCGGTTCGATCAACCCGAACCAGGGCATGCAGGGCTATATGGGCTTCATGCTCCTGTGGATGGCCAAGCATCCGGAACTGATCGACCCGATGAACGACGCCAAGCGCTCCGGCTTCAACCCGATGAGCATCCCCTTCGTCGACAACGGCCTTTCGATCGTTACCGCCGAAAATGCCGATGACTTCTACTGGGACAAGTACCTGAAGCGTCGTGGCACCAAGGGCATCGACGAGTAAGATCGTGAATTGGCTGCCCGGTCGTTTCCGGGCAGCCAGGACTGAGGGTGGAGGACAGCATGACAGCACAACCGGTTCTGGAGGTCCGGCGCGTCACCAAGCATTTCGGTGCGGTGAAGGCGCTGACGGAGGTGGATTTTCGCCTCGAGCGGGGAGAGATCCACGCACTCTGCGGCGAAAACGGCGCAGGCAAATCCACGCTGATGAACATCATTGCCGGTGTGCTGCAGCCGAATGACGGCGAGGTGCTGGTGGATGGAGCGCCCGTGAAAATCGCCTCGCCGGCGACCGCCCAGACGCTCGGCATCGGCCTCGTCCACCAGGAAATCGCGCTCTGCCCGGATGCGACGGTGGCGGAAAACATGTTCATGGCGGCCACCAACCGCCGGCGCTCGCCGCTGATGAATTACGGCGCGCTCGAACGCGAAGCCCAGGTAGTGATGAACCGGCTGGCGCCGATCGACGTCCGGCGCAAGGTCGCCGACCTCGCCATTTCCAGCCAGCAGCTGGTCGAGATCGCCAAGGCGCTGACGCTCGACTGCCGCGTACTGATCCTCGATGAGCCAACCGCGGCGCTGACGGAAGCCGAAGCGCAGGCGCTGTTCGCCATCATCCGCGACCTGAAGGCCGCGGGCATATCGATCATCTATATCAGCCACCGCATGGCCGAGATCTTTTCGCTCTGCGACCGCGTCACCGTGTTTCGTGATGGCCGCCATGTGGTCACCGAGAAGATCGCCGACGTGACTGCTGACGATGTCGTGCGCCGCATGGTCGGCCGCGAGATCAGCCAGCTCTATCCGCAAAAGCAGGCGCCGGAGGCGCGGACGGACGAGACCATTCTCTCTGTGCGTGGCTTGAGCGATGGCGACCGCATCGACACCGTTTCCTTCGATCTGAAGCGGGGCGAAATTCTTGGCATCGGCGGTCTGATCGGCTCCGGTCGTACCGAGATCGCCGAAGCGATCTGCGGTCTGAGGGCCAAGTCGAAGGGCGACATTACGCTGCGCCGAAAGCCGCAGCGCATCGGCAACTACCGCGACGCGGTCGATGCCGGCATCGTCTATCTCTCGGAGGATCGCAAGGGCTCCGGCGTCTTCGTCGACCTGTCGATCGCGCAGAATATTTCGGTGCTTGATCTGAAGACGCTGACCGGGCCGCTCGGATTGCTGAATTCCAGGGCCGAGGCCGATCTCGCCCGCGATTTCGTCCGCCGGCTCGGCGTGCGCATGGGCGGCATCGATATGCCGGTCTCGTCGCTCTCGGGCGGCAACCAGCAGAAGGTGGCGATTGCCAAGCAGCTCGCCGTTCGCCCGCAAGTGATCCTGATGGACGAGCCGACGCGCGGCATCGATGTCGGCGCCAAATCCGAAATCCACCGGCTGCTGCGCGAGCTTGCAGAAACCGGCATCGGCATTGTCGTGATCTCGTCGGAACTGCCGGAGCTGCTCGGGCTTTGCGACCGGGTTCTGGTCGTGCGCGAAGGCGCGATCGCCGGCGAGCTTGATGACAGAGAAATGAGCGAGGAGGCGGTGATCCGCCTGGCCTCAGGGGTGACGCAAACGGCCGAGGCTGGCCGGATGGTGGATCATGTCGCCTGAAAGAACTGATAGAGCCGGGGAGGCGGAAATGGCTGTTGATACGATGGTTGCAACGCATGCGCAGGCGCCCGCCTGGAAACGCATCGGCACGATGCGTGAGGCGGGGCTGATCGCGATCATCCTGGCGCTCGGTATCATCATGAGCTTTGCCTCGCCGCATTTTCTCACCTTCGGCAACATGCGCGCCATGCTGATGAGCTTTTCGGTCGAAGGCATCGTCGTCGTCGGCATGACGATCCTGCTCATTGTCGGCGGCATTGACCTCGCTGTCGGCTCGGTCGTCTGCTTCGCCATGGTGCTGGCCGGTTCGCTGTTTCTCGCCGGTGTCGATCCCTGGACGGCCTCGCTGGTCGGCATCCTCGCCAGCAGCATGATCGGCATGATCATGGGCTTCTTCGTCACCGTCGTCGGGCTCAATCATTTCATCACGTCGCTGGCGGCGATGGTGATCGTGCGCGGCCTCTGCCTCGTCATCACCAAGGGCACGCCGCTGTCGCTCTTCACGCTGCCGGCGTCGTTCAAGGCGGTCGGGCAGGGCACCTTCCACGGCGTCCCCTATGTCATCCTGATCTTCGTCGCCGTCGTCGTGCTCTTCGACTTCCTGCTGCGCCGGGCGACCGCCTTCCGCAAGGTCTTCTATACCGGCAGCAACGAGAAGGCGGCGCTCTATTCGGGCATCAAGACCAAGCAGGTGAAGTTCTGGGTTACGGTGCTTTGCTCGACGCTCGCAGGTGTCGCCGGCGTCATCTACATGTCGCGCTTCGGCGCCGCGACGCCCACCTTCGGGGTCGGTATGGAGCTCAACATCATCGCTGCGGCGGTCATCGGCGGCGCCTCGCTCAACGGCGGCTCGGGCACCATCCTCGGCGCCATCCTCGGTATCGCTCTTCTCTCGGTCGTCACCAGTTCGTTGATCCTGCTCGACGTCTCCGTCTATTGGCAGGACATGATCAAGGGGTGCATTCTCTTGGCTGCCGTTTCCATCGACCACCTGCTGCACAAGCGGAAGGCAGCCTGACCATGCCGATTGCCAAACCCATTTTGTCCCAGGCCTCAAGTGCGCGAGAAGAACTCGTCGTGGCGCGGCAGATGCATCAGGCGCTCGTCCTGCATTTCCTCGAAGGACTGACCCAGTCGCAGATCGCCGATCGGCTCGGCATCTCGCAGCCGACCGTTAACCGGCTGATCAAGCGCGGCCGTCAGCTTGGCCTGGTCGAGATCAAGATCAAGTCGCCGATCGAGCCCTTGGTCGACATGGAAGAGCAGTTGCTTGCGATCGGCGGCATCCGCCGGGCGATCGTCGTGCCGACCGTTTCCGACAATCAGCAGACCGCACTCCAGGCGGTCGGCGAGGCGGCAGCCCGGCTGCTGCTGGAAGAGATCGGCGATGGCGACACGATCTGCATCACCGGCGGCAAGGGTGTCAGTGCCGTCGTCGCGGGGCTGCAGGCGCCGCGCCGCTTCGATGTCGAGGTTATCCCCGGCACCGGCTGCGTCCAGGGCAAGCACTATACGGATGTGAACCACGTCTCGACGATGATGGCCGACAGGCTCGGCGGGCGGTCTTTCCAGATCCACGCGCCGCTCTTTGCCGACAGTGCCGCCGAGCGAGCGATGCTGATCAACATGCGCTCGGTGGCGGATGTCTTCGGGAGGGCGCGCGAAGCGAAGGTGGCGGTGGTCGGCATCGGTTCGATCCTTTCGGACGATTCGAGCTACTACGACCTGCATCCGTCTTCGAGCACCGACCGAGCGGCAATCGAGCGCTCTGGCGCAAGCTGCGAACTTCTCGCCCATCTGCTCGATGATGAGGGACGTGTCTGTGACTACAGCCTCAACCGTTCGCTGGTGTCATTGACGCTCGAGGAGTTCGCCTCGATCCCGATGAAGATCGGCGTGGCAAGTGGACCGAACAAGGCCGGACCGATCCTCAGCGTCATGCGGGGACACCACCTCGACACGCTGGTGACGGACGAGGCGACCGGCGAGCGCGTGCTCGCCATGGCAAGCGAAAAGGGACTTCTGGCATGAGCGGGGATCAATTGATGCGGGAGATCGGCCGATCGGGCGTGAAGGCTTCGGCCGTCGGGCTCGGCACCTGGGCGATCGGCGGCTGGATGTGGGGCGGCACGGACGAGCGGGAGTCGATCGCGGCGATCCAGGCTTCGCTCGACGCCGGTGTGACGCTGATCGATACGGCGCCGGCCTATGGCCTCGGCCGCTCGGAAGAGATCGTCGGCAAGGCATTGGCCGGACGCCGCGACAAGGCGGTCATCGCCACCAAGTGCGGGCTCGTGTGGCATACGGACAAGGGCAAGCACTTCTTCGACCAGGACGGCAAGCCGGTGCACCGCTACCTCGGCCGAGATGCGATCCATCACGAGGTCGAGCAGAGCCTGAAGCGGCTCGACACCGATTACATCGACCTCTACATCACCCATTGGCAGGACCCGACGACGCCGATCGAGGAGACCATGGCCGCGCTCGAAGAGCTGCGCCAGGCGGGCAAGATCCGGGCGATCGGCGCCAGCAATGTCGGCCGTAGCGAACTGGAACAGTACATCGCGATCGGCGGGCTCGACGCGATCCAGGAACGCTTCAGCATGATCGATCGCGAGATCGAGGCGGAGCTTCTGCCGCTGACGCGGCGCAACGGCGTCGCCACGCTCAGCTACTCTTCGTTGGCGCTCGGCCTTCTCTCCGGCGGCATCGGACCGGAGCGGGTGTTTTCAGGCGACGACCAGCGGCGCGACAATCCGCGCTTCTCGGTCGGCAACCGCGAAAAGGTCGCGGCCTTTGCCAAGGCCATCCAGCCGGTCGCAGAAAAGCATGGCGCGACAATCGCCCAGATCGTCATTGCCTGGACGCTCTGCCAGGAGGGCGTGACTTTCGCGCTCTGCGGCGCACGCAATCCGGCGCAAGCGCTCGACAATGCAAGGGCCGGGACGATCCGGCTCGATCACGATGATCTCGCGGGGATCGACGCGGCCATCGCGGCGACGCTCGTCAACATGGACAGCTAACGGACTGCCATCATGAACCGGGAAGAGATTTTCAACGGGCTCACCAAGAGCCCGAAGGTGGACGTGTGCGTCCTCGGAGGCGGCATCAACGGCCTCAGCGTCTTTCGTGAACTGGCGCTGCAGGGGGTGAACGTGCTGCTCGTCGAGAAGCACGACTACTGTTCGGGCGCGAGTGCGGCGCTGTCACGCATGGTGCATGGCGGTCTTCGCTATCTCGAAAATGGCGAGTTCAGCCTGGTCAGGGAATCGCTGGTCGAACGCGATCGGCTGCTGAAGAACGCGCCGCATTACGTGGCGCCGCTGCCCACGACCGTGCCGATCTTCGACATCTTCTCGGGCCTTGCCAATGGCGCGGTTCGCTTCCTGGGATTGACGCGGCGGCCAAGCCGCCGTGGCGCCGTCGCCGTAAAGATGGGCCTTGGCATCTATGATTTCCTGACGCGCAAGCGGGCGCTGATGCCGAAGCATGCCTTCCGCGGGCGGCGCACGACGCTTGCACGCTGGCCGGCGCTCAATCCCGACATCAAGAGTTCCGCGACCTATTACGACGCCTGGGTCAGCCAGCCGGAACGCCTCGGAATCGAGCTGTTGAAGGATGGGCTTGCCGCCGGTTCTCACGCGCAGGCGCTGAACTACGCCGAACTGACGCTAGCCGCACCCGGACGCTACGAACTGAAGGACGATGTCACCGGCGCGGTCGCTGCGATCGAGCCCGGCCTCATCATCAACGCCACCGGCGGCTGGATCGATATCGCCAACGGCGCACTGTTTCCCGCAACGTCGAAGCCGGCCCCGTTGATGGGCGGCACCAAGGGCTCGCATCTGATCATCGACAATGCCCAACTCATGGAAGCGCTTAACGGCCACATGATCTATTACGAGAACGAGGATGGCCGCATCTGCATCCTCTTTCCATATCTCGGCAAGGTGCTGGTGGGCTCGACGGACATTCGTGTCGATGATCCCGAAACCGTGCGCTGCGAAGCCGACGAGCGCGACTACATCCTGCAGTCGCTCGCCTTCGTCCTGCCAGACATCCGGATCAGGCCGGAAGAGGTGGTGTTCCAGTTCTCGGGCGTACGGCCGCTGCCGGCGAGCCAGGACAGCTTCACCGGTCGCATCCCGCGCGACCATTTCTGCACCTTCGTGGAGGGTGTTGAGGGCGGTCCGCCGGTGCTCTGCATGATCGGCGGCAAATGGACGACGTTCCGCTCCTTCGGCGAAATGGCGGCCGACCTCACCCTGGAACGGCTCGGAAAACAGCGCCATGTCAGCACCGGAGAACGTGCCATCGGTGGCGGGCAAGACTATCCCTCCGATCGCGACCGATGGGTCGATGATGTTGCGGCAGCCACCGGGCTTTCGCGGGAGCGCATGCAAGTGCTTTTCGTCCGCTATGGAACGGGCGCGCGAGACGTTGCCGATCTCATCGCCGCCGGCGCTGACCATGCCTTGCCGCATCGGGATTACTCCGCGCGCGAGCTGCAATACCTGATCCGCAGCGAAGCCGTCGAACATCTCGAGGACCTGCTGCTGCGCCGCACGACGCTCGCAATCACCGGCGAGCTCTCGCTCGACATAGTGGATGCGGTGCTCGCCTTGCTTGCCATCGAAAAGCAATGGTTGCCGCCGCGTGTCGCGGTCGAGCGTAAGCGATTTCTTACCCTTCTCGTCGAGCGCCATGGCGTCGACGAGGAAACCCTATCCGTACGGAACGAACAAAGGAGTGCATTATGCGAAACAACAGCAAGGTCCGGATGAACCGTCTGTTCGGCGGTGGACGTTGCCTCGACGTCGCGATCGATCATGGCGTCTGCAACGAACCCTCCTTCCTCAATGGTCTTGAAGACATGTCAGCCGTGGTCAAGGCGCTGGTCGCGGCCGCACCGGATGCGATCCAGATGAATTTTGGCCAGGCGGATCTGTTGCAGGAGGTGCCGGGCAAGGACAAGCCGGCGCTGGTCATGCGTCTCGACATGGGCAACCCTTATAACCGCATCCGCCACCGGCACATGTGGGCCGTGTTGCAGAACGAGGCCGAACCGTTGATCGGCGCGCTGGCGATGGACGCGGCCTGCGTCGTCGTCAACCTCTTCATGCTGCCGGACGAGCCCGATCTCTTCCGCCAATGCGTCGCCAACATCTCGCGCGTGCGGGCCGATTGCGACAAGTACGGCATGCCGTTGATGATCGAGCCCTTGGTGATGCAGCCGGTGACCGAGCATGGCGGCTACATGGTCGATGGCGATGCCGAGAAGATCGTGACGCTGACCCGGCTTGCGCGCGAGATGGGCGCTGACATCGTCAAGGCGGACCCGACCACCAATGCCGAGGATTTCCACCGGGTCGTCGAGGCTGCGCGCTGCCCGGTTCTCGTGCGTGGCGGCGGCAAGGAGGACTTGCGCAACGTCTTCGACAAGTCGGCGGCCTTGATGCGTCAGGGCGCAATGGGCATGGTCTATGGGCGCAACATCTACCAGCACGCCAATCCGAGCGCCGTTGTGCGCGGCCTGATGGCGATCATCCATGAGGATGTAAGCGGCGAAGAAGCCTACGCGCTCTACCAGCGCGGTTGAAATCGCTCAGCCGGAACCGCTTCACCAGCGATGCTCCGGCGCAAGAGGAACGCTGCCGCTGTGAGGACACCGGCGGCGTTCCGGCAAATGGATTAAGGACCTTGGGGAGGGGTTCGGCAATGGGTAAGTATCTGCTCGGGATCGACGCCGGGAACACCATGATCAAGACGGTACTTTTCGATCGTGACGGCAACGAGATCGCGATGGCCGCGGAAGAAGGGCACAGCCATGTGCCGATGCCCGGCCATGTCGAGCGTGGGCTTGGCGAACTGTGGAGCCATGCCAAGGTGGTGATCCGCGCCTGCATCGAGCGCGCCGGCATCGATGCCAGCGAGATCGCGGCGATCGGTTGCGCCGGGCACGGCAACGGTCTCTACGCGCTCGATCGAGACGGAGAACCGCTTGTCGGCATACAGTCGCTCGACACTCGCGCCGCCGGCCTCGTCGAGGAATGGCAGGCCGCAGGCGTCGGCGAGCGAACCTATCCGATCGCCGGGCAGAAGCCCTGGCCATCACAAACGCCGACCCTGCTTGCCTGGCTGAAGCGCCATCGGCCTGACCAGTTTGAAAAAATCGGCACGGTGTTTCTCTGCAAGGACTTCGTCATCAATCGCCTGACCGGCGCGCGCGTCAGCGACGTCTCGGACATGAGCGGCGCGGGCCTGCTCGATGTCGCCGGTAGGCGTTACGATGCGGCATTAATGAAGGCCTATGGCCTCGGCGAAGACATGGACCTGCTGCCCGATCTCGCCGAAAGCGCCGATATCGTCGGACGCGTTACCGAGGAAGCGGCGGCGCAGACGGGTCTGGCTGCCGGCACACCCGTTGTCGGTGGGCTCTTCGACGTGGTCGCTTCGGCAATCGGCTCGGGCGTCACCCGCACCGGTGCTGCCTCGATCATCGCCGGCACCTGGAGCATCAACCAGGTGATCATCGACCAGCCTGATCTCTCACGTCCGCTCTTCATGTCCTCGACCTTCGATCGCAAGCGCTACATGGCGATCGAGGCGAGTGCCACGTCGGCGGCCAATCTGGAATGGCTGGTGCGCGAGCTCTTCCCGCACGACGGCAAGGATGGCCGGTCGCCCTTCGATCTCTGCTGCCAGCTGGCAGCCGAGGTCACGCCGGCCTCTGATGACCCGCTCTACCATCCGTTTCTCTATGGCGCTCAGCAGGACGGCAACGCGCGCGCTGGCTTCTACGGCGTCGCCGGCTGGCACGGCAAGGGTCATCTGGTCCGCGCCGTGCTTGAAGGCGTCGCCTTCGGCCATCGCCAGCATATCGCGGCGTTGCGCGCGGCTGGGGCTCGCTTCGAGGAGGCGGTGCTTTCGGGTGGCGGATCGCGCAGCCTGATCTGGCCGCAGATCTTCGCCGACGTGCTTGACGTGCCGGTGACGGTCGCCCGTTCACGCGAGACCGGCGCACTCGGCGCCGCGATTACGGCTGGCGCCGGCATCGGCCTTTTCGCCGATATCTCCGCTGGTGCTGCGGCGATGGTCAAGACCGAGCGCCACTACCGTCCAAACCCTGCACTTGCCGCGCATTATGACAGGCGCTTTGCGCTTTACGGCGAGATCGCCGCTGCCATGGCGCCGATCTGGCGCCGGCTTGCAACGCCCGAGCGATCGGCGCGGGAAGCGGCGGAGTGATCAGGGCAGGGGCATCGGTCTGTCGGGGCGCTGCTGGGAGGAACGTTGCAGCGCCGCCGCAAACCGTCTGACCCGTCAGAAACGCATGTTGATGCCGGCCTTGATGACGTGGCTGTTGATGTCTTTCTCGCTGGAGCCTGAGCTCGTGTGGGTGCGGACATCTGGCGTCGTGATGTAGTTGTATTCGAGCTTGGCGGAGAGGCCGCCGGCAAAGGCCTGTTCCACGCCGGCGCCGAGCAGGTAGCCGCCCTTGAAGCCGACGTCGTTACGCACGTCGCCGCCCTTCTTGTAGCTGGTCATGGCGTAACCGGCCGTGCCGTAGACGAGCGTCTGGTCGAAGGTGAGACCCGCCTTCGCCTTGATGGCGCCGCGCCATTTCTCCTTGAGCTTGCCGCCGTTGACCTTGTGCTCGGTGTCGCCGAGATAGGAGCCTTCGATTTCCGCCCCGACGATGCCGGGGCCGGCCTGCATGTTGTAGCCGGCCTGAACGCCGAGCGCGACGCCATTGCGGTCGGCGAACGGGTTGGGGCTGCCGGTAAAGCCAAGGCCGCCATGGGCACCGACATAGGCGCCGCTCCAGCTGAAGGCCGGCGGGTCCTGATAGGTGGGGGCGGAGAAATCAGCCGACTGGGATGGCTGTGCGCCGCAGAGGGCGAGAAGGGTAAGACCCGACCAGATGGAAAACTTGCTGGACTGCCGCATTTTCTTGCTCCGTGCATAGGAAACTCGCCTTGATGGCGCTTGCGTCCTCCCATGCGCGCTTCACCTTTGGGGTGGGATGGCGATGTTTGGACGGTACACGGCCTTTGTCAGCCCCACGGATTGCATCAACATTGCGCAACTTATCTAAGTTACTGATTTTGTTGTTAGTTATCTGTTAACCATACGCCGACTGAGGAAAATCCTAGCCGGCAGGCAAGGTGATGCGGAAGCAGGCGCCGCCCTTGGGATCATCGACCACCGAGATGTGACCCTTGTGGCGGCCGATGATCTCGCTGACCAGATGCAAGCCGAGGCCGGCGCCATGGTCCCGCGGCTGCAGGCGATGGAAGGGCTCGAAGATCCGGGCCCGTTCCCGCTCCGGTATGCCGGGACCTTCGTCGGTAACCTCGATCACGCCGCCGCGCTCCACCCGGATCGTGATCAGGCCGCCGGCGTGTTCGATGGCGTTGCGCACGAGGTTGGTGACCGCCCGCTCGATGGCGCCGGTATCGCCGCGCACGACGACGCGCTCCGTGCCCGGAGCGAAGGAAAGGTCGCAGCCGGCCGAAAGCGCAAGCGGGGCGAGGTCGGCCGTCACGTCGCGGCAGAGCGAAACCAGGTCGAGCTGCCCGAAATCCGTGCCGTCGCGATCGATGCGTTCGAGGTCGAGCAACTGTTCGGCAAGCCCGGCAATGCGATTGGAATCGATCAGCAGGCGGTTCCTGAGCGGGCCGGCCTCCATGCTTTCCAGGCGCGTGTGCAGGATCGCAACCGGGGTTCGAAGCTCGTGTGCCGCGTCGAGGATAAAGCGCTGGCGGCGCTCGTACCCCTCATCGAGGCGCTGCAGTGCGCCGTTGAACGCCTCAACGAGCGGTCGCACTTCGCCGGGGATGCGATGATCGGGCAGCCGGGCACCGCGGCGCTCGACATCGATCGTCTTTGCCTGGTCGACAACTTCGGCAAGACCGGCAAAGGCGCGCCTTACGATGATCGGGATCGCGAAGGCCGGGATCAGCACCACGATCAAGACGATCGGCAAAAGCAGAAGGTTTGCCAGGATGAACACCGCGAAGGACGCGCTCCAGAGCCGCCCTCCGCCGGCAAGCACCGTATAGGTGCCGTTGTCCGTGGTTACCGAGCGCACGATCGACGAGAGAGTATAGGGCTCGATGCTGTCACGCATATCGCCAAAGGCGATGCGGTCGAGGTGCTCGCCAATGCTGCGATAGGCGTCCGGCACCGGTCCGCTGCGGATCATGTCACCGCGTTCGTTGCGTGCGACGAACCAGAAATCGGCGGACTCGGCCCGCATGGCAAGCAGTTGCGGCGTCTCAACCAGCGTCAGTCCACCGGCGGGATCCGGCCGGATTGCCCCGGCCGCGATCGACGCGGCGTCGGCGTCGAGGAACTTGCCGCCGAGATCGGCGCGCGTCAGCAAGGCCATGAAGCCGGCGATGACCGCCATCAACAGCAGCACCTGAAAGGTCAGGATCTGCCAGATCAGACGCTTCTTCAGCGAGTTGGTGGAAGCGTTCGTCATGGAGAGGGTCTCAGAAGGTAGCCAACGCCGCGGATGCTGTGAATTTCAACGCCGGCACCGGTTTCCGAGAGCTTGCGGCGCAGCCGCGAGACGTGCGCGTCGAGGGAATTGGACTGGATCTCGTCGTCATAGCCGTAGACGGATTCCTCCAGCGTCGAGCGCTGCACCGTGCGCCCCTGCCGTCGTGCCAGTGCCTCCAGCACCAGGAGTTCCCGCCGCGGCAGGTCCAGCACCCGGCCGTCGACGCGGGCCTGTCTGCCTTCGAAATCGAAGATCAGCTGGCCGATGCGGGCGGTGATCGGCGCAATATCAGGTGAACGTCGCATCAGGGCACGGATGCGCGCCAGCAACTCCTCCACGGCGAACGGCTTGGCGAGATAGTCGTCGGCGCCCATGTCGAGCCCCCTGACCCGTTCGTCGATGGCGCTGCGCGCCGTCAGCACGATTACCGGGATACCCGATCGTAACGCACGCACCCGCGGGATCAGCGACAGGCCATCGCCGTCGGGCAGTTGCCGGTCGAGGATGATGCCGTCGTGAACCTGGTTGGCCAGCGCCGCCATCGCATGGTCGATCGACGGTGCATGGTCGAGGATCATGTCATAGCGGCTGAGTGCGGCACTGAGTGCTGCCGCCATTTCCAGCTCATCCTCGACAAGGAGCAGGCGCATTGAATATCTCCGAATCCGATAGGCGTGTCTCGTTCACGTCTGGTGGACGAGGATTGCAACAACGTTGCGGCCTTTCGCTGCCTTTCTAGCGGCGAGAACGGGAGCCCGGCAATGCAGAGCGGCCGGGGCTTACCGTATTCGGATGGGACGGAGAGAATAGCCGCGCATTTGCGGGGCGAGCGATCGGAAAAGAGCCCTCAAAAATCGCCTTGCGCGGCAGCGCCGGGCGGGCGCTGCCGCGCAAGGCGCAGACCGTCAAACGATGTGTCGCTGCGCAAGGGTACGCAGCGGCACGGACCGGCCAAATGACGGAGGTCAGGCGACGGCCATGATCCGCTGGAACGCATCATAGGCCGCAAGCACCGTTTCCTTCTGAGCCTCATGGCCGGCAATGAAGGCATCGCCGTAGATTGTCTCATCCGGGTACTCGGTGATCAGCGTCAGCGGTGCCGTGTGGCGGTCGTCGACGGAGATCATGCAGGGGAAGCCGTTGATAATGCGGAAACCGGTCTCGCCGGCATGCGTCTCGTAAAGCGCGATCTGGGCGTCGTTGTAGGCGAGCAGGCCCGGAACGGCCGCAAGTCGCTCGGTGACTTCCGCGATCAGCTGTTCGGCGCGCGCTTCCCATTCGGCGTGGTGGCGCATGATCAGGAAGAAGCCCTTAGGCAGGGTCCACATGGCAAAACCGCGTGGCACGTAGCCCGAAAGCGGCCGCGTCCACTCATGCGAGGGATAGCCGTGCAGGTTGACGTGCAGCTGCGCGCCGGTCAGCCGCTCCGCCTCCTTACGGATCTCGCGCTCGTTGAGTGCTGCTCCGGTGCGGTATTCGAGATCGTCGCCAAGGGCGGTGTAGCGGGCGGCATGGTGCATGTGCAGCGGGTTGTCGACGCGCAGCCGCTGGTGCACGGCATAGCCGTCGGGGTTTTCGAGCGGCGAGATGGTGAAGTGGCTACCGGTGCGGGCGGCGAGCGCTTGGGCGGCGCGAAGCACGCCGACGATGCCGGTCGTCTCGTTCGGATGCTGTCCGCCGCTGATCATGACCGGCGCATCGCTTCCCTTGTGATAGCGGGCCTTCACCGGCCGGCCGGCACGCGACCTGGCCTCGAAGGGCTGGCCGTCGATCGCGGCGAGTTCGGCATGGATCTGCGCCACCGCCAGCGGTGCCTCGGCGGTGTCGAGCGGCAGGGTTTCGCCTTCGACATCCGTCGCCTGCAGCGGCCGCGCCTTGACGACGACGGTGGGCTTGCCGACGCCGAAGACGATCTCCGGCACGATCTGGCCGGGCTTCAGGCCGCGGTCGCCGAGCGGGCGACCGGACTTCTTCTGGAAGACTTCGAGCAGCGAGAAATAGAAGTCCTCGTGCAGCGCTTCGCGAAGGCTGATGACTTCCTCGCCGACAGGCAGGCGGAAGTCGGTGATCGGCAGGGTCACGCGGATGTTGAGCTCTTCGAAATAGGGCTCGCTGTCACCCCAGGCATGATCGGAGATCGCCTGCATCGTGCCGGCAAAAAGCCGCTCATAGTCGGTATCGAGGTGGCACTCGCGATGCTTGTCGCAGCCCTCGTCGAGGCGGATCCAGCCGGTCGGCGACAAAAGCGTCTCGCCGATGAAGTCGGTGTGGATGCGGTTCGGTGCGAATACGGCGTGGTTTTCCTGGCGCCCGTCACGGAAGGTCAGCGTGACGTCATAGATGAAGGCCTTGGCACTGCCTGCTTCGAAGCGGATCTCGGCATCGCTGACGAGGGCTGCGAGCGGATAGGCTTCGAGCAGGAAGCGGTTCTGAGGGGCGCCCTCATGCTGGGGATAGCGGACGACGACGCTTGCGAGAGCTGCGCGATCCACTTCTTCCAGGAAGAAATGCAACAGCGGCTTGTAGGCGCTCCTGAGCGCCGCCTTGACGCCGAAGCTTGCAAGCTTCTGTTCGGCAGCCTTGCGGCTGGCGGCATCGTCGAACAGCCAGGCTTCGAGCTTGGTGCCGCGGGCGGCTTCCTTGCCGTAGGTGGTCAGAAGCGTGTCGAGGGTGCGCTCGAAGGCGCCTTCGAAAATCGTCGTCATCGTGAAGTTCTACCGGTTGGGTCGAGGCTGTCACGCAGCCAGTCGCCGAGAAGATTGAGGCCGAGAACGGTGAGCAGGATCGCAAGGCCCGGGAAGACGCTGACCCACCAGGCGTTCTGCAGGTAGGTGCGGCCGTCGGCCAGCATGCCGCCCCAGCTCGGGATCAGCGGATCGACGCCGAGGCCGAGGAAGGTGAGGCTGCTTTCGAGCAGGATGTTGTTGGCGACGTTGAGCGTCATCAGCACGATCACCGGGCCGATCAGGTTCGGCAACAGGTGCTGGAACAGGATCTTGTAGTCGCGCACGCCGATGGCGCGGGCCGACTGGATGAACTCGCGCTCGCGCAGCGACAGGACCGAGCCGCGCACGAGGCGCGCATATTGCACCCACTGCGAGACGATCAGCAGGATGATGGTGTTGCCGAGCCCGCCGCCGACGATGGCGATGAAGGTGATCGCCAGCAGGATGAAGGGGAGCGCCAGCTGCACATCGGCAAAGCGCATGACGATCATGTCCCAGAAGCCGCGATAGTAGCCGGAGACAAGCCCCATGACCACGCCGATGACGACGGCGCCGGCAACCGACGTCAGGCCGACGAGCAGCGAGATCTTGCCGCCGGCAACCACGCGAGCCAGCACGTCGCGGCCAAGCGGGTCGGTGCCGAGCGGATGGGCCCAATTGACGAAGGGCGGCGTCAGCCGCGCCATCAGGTCGATCTTGTCGACGCCGCCGGGAAAGAGCACGCCAGAGAAGAGAACGGCGAGGCAGATGCCGCCGGTGAGCAGCGCTCCGAGGATGAATTCGAGGTTGCGGAAGCGGGCGAAGCGGGTGCTGGAAGCCTTTGACGACATCGGCTCACTCCGTCCGGATGCGCGGATCGACGAGGCCATAGGCGATGTCGACCAGAAGATTGACGAACACGATCATCAGCGAAAGCACGGTTATGACCGCCTGAAGCACGGGGTAATCGCGCGAGGCGACCGCGTCGAAGGCGAGCGTGCCCATGCCCGGCCAGTTGAACACCAGCTCGACGACGACGATGCCGCCGAGCAGGCCGCCGAACTGCAGGCCGAAATAGGTGATCAGCGGGATCGCGCAGTTACGAAGTGCGTGCTTGTAGAGCACCTTGCTTTCGCTGAGGCCCTTGGCGCGCGCGACCATGATGTATTGCGACTGCAAGGTTTCCAGCATCGCGGTGCGCACCAGGCGCACATTGGTCGCCGTCAGGATGATGCCCATGGTCAGCGCCGGCATGATGAAGCTTGCAAAACCGTCCATGCCGCTTGGCGGCAGCCATTTGAGGACGATCGAGAACAACAGGACCAGCATGATCGCAAGCCAGAAGTTCGGGAAGGAAAGCCCAACGAGCGACAGAATGCGGATTGTCTGGTCGGCCCACTTGCCGCGGGCGACGGCGGCGCGGATACCGAGCGGAATGGAAATCGCGATCGAGACGATCAGCGAGGCGAAGGCGAGCAGCATGGTCGCCGGCAGCGCAGAGGCGATCAGCTGCGAAACAGGCGTACCGCCCATGAAGGAGCGGCCGAAATCGAGCCTGAACATGCCCGTGATGAAATCGGCATATTGCGCCAGGAACGGCTGGTTGAGGCCGAGCCCCTCACGGATGCGCACGAGGTCCGCCTCGGTGACGCTGCCAGCGCCCTGCGCCAGCATTAGCGCGGGGTCACCGGTGAACCGGATGGCATAGGAGACGGTCAGTGTCACGACGAACACGACGAAGACCGCCTGCAGAAAACGTTTGATCAGAAATCCGGCCAAGTGACCCGCCCTTTTGGAAAAATGGTCCGCCGCCTCAAGCGTGAGGCGGCGGACCGGCCTGTATTACTCGACCGTCACGTCCGTCAGCCGCAGGCGGCTATCCGGCACCGGCGTGAAGTTCTTGACGCGCTTGCTCACGCCGAAGATGGCGTTGAGGTTATAGAGCGGCATTTCGAGCGAACGGTCTGCGGCGTAGTTGGCGATCTGCTTGAGGATCTCCTCGCGCTTTGCCTGGTCGGTGATCGAACGCTGCGACTCGAGCAGCTTGTCGAGTTCCGCGTCCTTGTCGTACGGGTTCCACTTTTCGCCCGAGTGGTACATCGAGTAGGCGGTGTTGTCGTAGTCGAGCGTCCAGCCGCCCCAGGACTGCTGGAACAGCGCGCCGGTCTTGCCGGCCGGGATGATGTCGTTCAAGAGAACGTTGGTTTCATAGGGCTTGATCGTCGCGTTGATGCCGATCAGCTGCAGGTAGCTTGCGATAGCCTGCACGACCTCGTTGAAGGTCGCGTCGTTACCGCGAACGTCGATCTGCACGGAAGCGCCCGGCGCAACGCCGGCTTCCTTCAGAAGCGCTTTTGCCTGTTCCGGATCGTACGGCAGCGGCTTCATCGCCGGGTCGAAGCCGAAGGAGAGCTTGCCCTGGAAGCTGGCGATCGGATCCGCT
Source organism: Ensifer sp. Root954 (assembly GCF_001429005.1). NCBI lineage: Bacteria > Pseudomonadati > Pseudomonadota > Alphaproteobacteria > Hyphomicrobiales > Rhizobiaceae > Ensifer > Ensifer sp. Root954. The sequence continues at coordinate 156,718 of NZ_LMJM01000001.1, read as the reverse complement.
TGGCCGGCGAGGATCGACTGGATGATGGTGTCGCGGTCGACGCCGAGGATCAGCGCCTTGCGGACCTTCGGATCCTTGGTGATGCCGTCGCGCGTGTTGAATCGCAGCGCGTAGACCGTCGGGCCGGCGCTGGAGACGATCTCCAGATTGCTATCGCCCTGGATCGTCGGGATCATGCCGATCGGAATGGTCGGCGGGATGACGAGATCGACGCGGCCGGCCTGCAGCTCGGCAACGGCGGTCGCCGGCTCCGAAATGAAGCGGTAGTTGAGGTTGGAAAGCTTCGGCGCGCCGCCCCAATGATCTGCGAAGGCTTCGAGCTTGATGCCGACCTTCGGCTCGTAGGAGACGAACTTGAACGGGCCGGTGCCAACAGGATGGGCGTTGAAGTAGTCCTCACCTTTTTCCTGGATGTACTTCGGCGGCACGATCATCGCGCCATAGCCGGCGAGCTTCGTGAGAAGCACCGGATCCGGCGTCTTCAGGACGAGGTCGACCGTCTTTTCGTCGACGATCTCGACCTTTTCGATCACGGCATAGTTGGACTTCTGCGGACCCTTGGAGCCTTCTTCGCCGAGCAGGCGGTCGAAGGTGAACTTCACCGCTTCTGCATTGAAGGGCTCACCGTTGTGGAACTTGACGCCCTCGCGTAGCGTGAAGCGCAGGCGTTTGCCGCCGTCGAGCTCTTCCCAAGCAGTAGCAAGGCCGGGCACGAGCTTCAGATCCGGACCGCGATAGGTCAGGCCGTCATAGATGTTGGTGGCAACCGACGCCCAGTTGACGAGGAAGGTGTCGACCGGGTCCCAGCTTCCCGGATCCTGCGGCGAAGATACCGTCAGCGTGCCGGCGGCAAAGGCCGGGGCTGCGGTCATGAAACTACCCGCCATCGCAAGGGCGATGAAAGCGGCGTGGATCCCCTTTTTGTTGATCATTTACTCACTCCTGTTTCGACAGCCTTCCTGAGAAGAGAAAGCGGCTCACGCACCCTTGGCCACGTAATGGCCAGGGGCAATTTCTTTGCGCGGCAGCACCGCGGGTTCGTCGCCGACGCGGCGGATCGGGCTCGGGATCTCGCCCTCCAGCATGGCGCGCTCGCGACCCTTGCCGGGCTCGGCGACGGGCACCGCGGAAAGCAGCCGGCGAGTATAGGGATGGGACGGCGTCTCGAAGACCTGCTGGCGGCTGCCGAACTCCATGACCTGGCCGAGATAGAGCACGGCGACGCGGTGGCTCATGCGTTCGACCACCGCCATGTCATGGCTGATGAAGAGATAGGCGAGACCCTCCTGTTCCTGCAGCTCCATGAACAGGTTGATGATTTGCGCCTGGATCGAGACGTCGAGAGCCGAGAGCGCCTCGTCGGCGATGATCAGCTTGGGACGGGAGGCAAGCGCACGCGCAATGCAGACGCGCTGGCGCTGGCCGCCGGAGAATTCGTGCGGGTAACGCTTGGCGTGCGCGGGCGTCAGTCCGACGCGCTCCAGCAATTCATGCACGCGCTTTTCGATGTCCTTTTCACCGAGGATCAGGCCGTGGGTGCGGATAGGTTCGGCGATCGAGAAGCCCACGGTCTTGCGCGGGTCGAGCGAGGCGAAGGGATCCTGGAAGATGTACTGGATTTCCTGCTTCAGCCGCTGCCGCTCGGCATAGCTCATGGCCGAGACCGGGCGACCGCCAAAGAGGATCTCGCCCGAGGTTGCGTTCTGCAGTTGCTGGATCGTGCGACCGATCGTCGACTTGCCCGAGCCGCTCTCGCCGACCAGCGCCAGCGTTTCACCCGGGAAAATGTCGAAGCTGACGTTTTCGATGGCGTGCACGCGGTGCGTCGCCTTGCCGAAAAGGTTCTTGCGCACGTCGAAGCGGGTGACGAGATCACGCACCGAAAGGATCGGTGCCGCGTCGTAGCGGGCGGTGCGCTGGATATGGGTTTCGCCGACGCGCTTCGGTTCGCCGTCGATCATCATGGTCAGAGGCAGGCGCTTCGGGAATTCCTCGCCGGTCATGCTGCCGAGTTTCGGCACGGCGGAAAGCAGCGTCTGGGTATAGGGGTGCTTGGGGCTTGCGAAGATCTCGCCGACCGGACCTTCCTCGACCTTGCGGCCCTTCCACATGACGACGACGTCGTCGGCCATTTCGGCGACGACACCCATGTCATGGGTGATGAAGATCACCGCCATGCCGAGTTCTTTCTGGAGGTCGCGGATGATCGTCAGGATCTGCGCCTGGATGGTGACGTCGAGCGCCGTCGTCGGCTCGTCGGCGATCAGCAGTTTCGGCCGGCAGGCAAGCGCCATGGCGATCATGACGCGCTGGCGCATGCCGCCGGAAAGCTGGTGCGGATAGCGGCCGATCAGTTCCGCGCTGTCGGGAAGGCGGACCATGTCGAGCAGGCGGCGCGTCTCGACGAGCGCTTCGGCCTTGGTCATCTTCTCGTGCAGCATCAACACTTCGGCGACCTGGTCGCCGATGGTAAAGACCGGGTTCAGCGACGTCATCGGCTCCTGGAAGATCATGGCGATCTCCTTGCCGCGGATCGCGCGCATGGTCTTCTGCGGGGCGCTCGTCAGATCGATTTCGCCGTCCTTGCCGCGAAACAGGATGCGGCCGGTCGGAAACTGGCCGCCCATCATGTCCGAGAGCCGCATGATCGACAGCGACGTCACCGATTTGCCGGAGCCGGATTCGCCGACGATTGCGAGCGTCCGGCCGGGCGTCACCGTGAAGCTCAGGTCTTCGACGACAGGATTGCCGTTGAAGGCGACGGAAAGCTTCTCAACGGCGAGCAGGGGCGCAGGCGTATCGACGGTCACGCGGTCTTCCTTGTTACAATGTGGTCGCGGCGCGCGCGGACTGTTCATAGGCGCCCGACATGAAACGCAGGACGGCGGCGATCTCGGAAAGCGTCTCCTCGGAAGGACGCGCTTTGGCGGTGGAGGAGACCAGCAGCCGCTCGCGAATTTTTGCGTAGCGCGTGCAGGCGTCCGACCCCTTGTCGGTGATGAGGATGGTCTTTTCCTTGCCTTCCTTGCCCGTCGTCACGAGGCCCGCGGCTTCGAGCTTGCGGATGGCATAGGTCGCGACATGGGTGTCCTCGATGTCGAGCACGAGACAGATGTCGGCGAGCTTCTTGCCGCGATCGCGGTGGCGGATCGTGTGCAGGATCAGGATCTCGATCGGGGAAAGACCGGGTACGCCGGCGGCCGCCATGCAGCGCATCATCCAGCGATGAAAGGCATGCGACGCGAGGATCAACCCGTATTCGACCTCGGAGAGGCCGGGAGAGCCGCCTTCAGCAAGGTGCGCGGAGGAAACGATCGGGCCGATGGCCGCGACCGGCTTTAGATGTTCGGGCAGGGCATTTTCGGCCCATTCCCGTCCTTCGAAGCTATCCTCCGACTTCTTCGTCATTCAGCTCTTCCTCATCTTGACGATTTTATGTCATCATTTTATCGACATTTTGTCAACGAACTGCTTTGATGAATTTCCGGGCTTGCACAATGAAGCGGCTCGCGAATGAGAGGGATGGACAATGAGCGCACGCGAAACCGGCAGCTGGGACTTCTGGATCGACCGTGGCGGCACCTTCACCGATGTCATCGGTCGCGACCCGCACGGGAACCTGCATGCCCGCAAGGTGCTGTCCGAAAATCCGGAAGCTTACCGCGACGCCGCCGTCCAGGGCATCCGCCTGCATCTCGGCCTTGCGACCGGTGCGCCGATCCCGACCGGTCTGATCGGCGAAGTGCGCATGGGCACGACGGTCGCCACCAACGCGCTGCTCGAGCGCAAGGGCGAGCCCCTGGCTCTCGTGACGACCAAGGGCTTTCGCGATGCGCTGAAGATCGGCTACCAGGAACGCAAGAAGATCTTCGCGACCGAAATCATCAAGCCGGAAGCGCTCTACCAGGATATCGTCGAACTCGACGAGCGCGTGCTGGCCGACGGTATTGTCGAGCAGCCGCTCGACGAGGCGAAGGCGCGCGCGGCCCTCGAAGACCTGAAGGGCAAGGGCTACAAGGCCGTCGCCATTGTCTTCATGCATGCCTACAAATATCCGGAGCACGAGGCGACGGTTGCCTGCATCGCCCGCGAACTCGGCTTCGAGCAGGTCTCCGTCAGCCACGAAGTCTCGCCGCTGATCAAATATGTCGGCCGCGGCGACACGACTGTCATCGACGCCTATCTCTCCCCCGTGCTGCGCCGCTACGTGGCCCAGGTCTCCGGCGAACTCGACATTGCCCGAACCGGCGCGCGCGTCATGTTCATGATGTCCTCCGGCGGCCTGACCGCGGCTGAAATGTTCCAGGGCAAGGATGCGATCCTCTCCGGTCCGGCCGGCGGCGTCGTCGGCCTTGCCAAGACCGGCGAAGCCGCGGGCTTCGATCGTGTCATCGGCTTCGACATGGGCGGTACCTCGACCGACGTCGCCCATTTCGATGGTGAATATGAGCGGGCGTTCGAGACCGAAGTTGCCGGCGTGCGCGTGCGCGCACCGATGATGCTGATCCACACGGTTGCCGCCGGCGGCGGCTCGATCCTGCACTTTGACGGTGAACGTTTCCGCGTCGGCCCGGATTCGGCCGGCGCCAACCCGGGCCCCGCCTGCTACCGCAATGGCGGCCCGCTTGCTGTCACCGATGCCAATGTCATGCTCGGCAAGCTGATGCCGGATTTCTTCCCGGCGCTGTTCGGCCCGAACCAGGACGAACGCCTCGACGTCGAGACCGTGCGCGGCCGTTTTGCTGCCATGGCGACCGAGATCGGCGATGGCCGCAGCCCCGAGGATGTGGCCGACGGCTTCATCCGCATCGCCGTTGCCAACATGGTCGAGGCGATCAAGAAGATTTCCGTGCAGCGCGGTTACGACGTGACGCGCTATGCGCTGAGCTGCTTCGGCGGCGCCGGCGGCCAGCACGCGTGCCTCGTTGCCGACCAGCTCGGCATGAAGAGCATTCTCGTGCATCCGATGTCCGGCCTGCTTTCGGCCTATGGCATGGGACTTGCCGATATCCGCTCGACTCGCCAGAAGGCGCTCGGCGTCGCGCTCGACGACAAGGCGCCGGCAGCCCTCAGCACGCTGGGCGCCGAGCTGGAAGTCGATTGCCTCGGCGAACTGGAAGCACAAGGAATTGCCCGCGACGAGATTCGCACCCATCTGCGCGCCCATATCCGCTATGCCGGCACCGACACGGTGCTTGCGGTCGACGCGACCTTCCCCGCGCATGACGACATCGCCCGCCTGCGCGCCGAGTTCGAAGAGCTGCACAAGCGCCGCTTCGGCTTCGTCGCTGACAACAAGGCGTTGGTGATCGACGCCGTCGAAGTCGAGACGGTCGGCGGTGGTGCTGCCCAGATGGAACGCGAAGGCGCGTCCGTCACCTCAGGCACACCAGACATCTCGCGCCGCACTCAGTTCTATTCGCAAGGCCAGTTCCACGATGCGCCGGTCCTGCTGCGCGCCGAACTCAGCCCCGGCCAGCGGCTCGACGGTCCGGCGATCATCATCGAGCCGAACCAGACCGTCGTCGTCGAGGACGGCTGGCAGGCGGAACTGACGGCGAAAGACCATATCGTGCTGCGCCGCGTGAAGGCGCTGCAGCAGCAGAGCGCGATCGGTACCCATGCCGATCCGGTCATGCTGGAGATCTTCAACAACCTGTTCATGTCGATCGCCGAGCAGATGGGCGTGACGCTGCAGAACACCGCCTATTCGGTCAACATCAAGGAGCGGCTCGACTTCTCCTGCGCCGTCTTCGACAACCGCGGCAACCTCGTCGCCAATGCGCCGCACATGCCGGTGCATCTGGGTTCCATGGACGCCTCGGTCGCAACCGCGATCCGCGAGAACCCGGTGATCAAGCCCGGTGACGTGTTCCTGATCAACGCGCCCTATAACGGCGGCACGCACTTGCCTGACCTCACCGTCTGTACGCCCGTCTTCGACGATGCCGGACAAGAGATCCGCTTCTGGGTCGCCAGCCGCGGCCACCATGCGGATATCGGCGGCATTTCGCCGGGCTCGATGTCGCCGCTTGCCACCAACATCGAGGAGGAAGGCGTCTATATCGACAACTTCAAGCTCATCGATGCCGGCCGCTTCTGCGAGGCCGAACTCGAGGCGCTCTTGAATGGCGCGCGCTATCCGGTGCGCAACATCCTGCAGAACGTCAACGACCTGAAGGCGCAGGTGGCTGCCAACGAAAAGGGTGTCGCCGAACTCAAGAAGATGATCGCCCAGTTCGGCGAAGACGTGGTCGAGGCCTATATGGGCCACGTCCAGGACAATGCTGCTGAGAGCGTGCGCCGTGTGCTTGACCAGTTGCCGGACGGTGAGTTCTCCTACGAGATGGACCAGGGCTGCAGCATCGTCGTCAAGATCACGGTCGACCGCGACAAGCGCGAGGCGACGGTCGATTTCACCGGCACGTCGGAGCAGCGCGGCGACAACTTCAATGCGCCGGCCCCGGTCACCCGCGCCGCAGTGCTCTATGTCTTCCGCGTGCTGGTCGAGGCCGACATTCCGATGAATGCCGGCTGCCTGCGGCCGATCCACATCGTCATCCCCGAGGGTACGATGCTGACGCCGCGCTATCCGGCGGCCGTCGTTGCCGGCAACGTCGAGGTCAGCCAGGCCGTGACGAACTGCCTGTTCGGCGCGGTCCAGAGCCAGGCCGGCGCGCAAGGGACGATGAACAACCTGACCTTCGGCAACGACAATTATCAGTATTACGAGACGATCTGCTCCGGTGCGCCGGCGGGTCCCGGCTACAACGGTGCCGATGCGGTTCATACGCACATGACCAACTCGCGGCTCACCGATCCGGAAATCCTCGAAACCCGCTTCCCGGTGGTGCTCGAAGACTTCCACATTCGCGTCGGTTCCGGTGGTCGCGGCCAGTGGCACGCCGGAAACGGCACGAAGCGCACGATCCGGGCGCGGGAAACGCTCGACTTCGCGATCCTCTCCGGCCATCGCCGCGTCGCACCCTTCGGCATCAAGGGCGGCAGCCCGGGTGAACTCGGCCGCAACCTCGTGCGCCGCAATGACGGCCGGACGGAGGAACTGTCGGGCTGCGCCCATACGGTTCTCGAAGCTGGCGAAGCCTTTACCGTCGTGACGCCGACCGGCGGTGGATACGGCCGGTCATAGGCCGGAAAGACTGAAATCTCCCAAGACTGCTGCGGTGGTCTGCGGGCGGGCGAGCGATCGTCCGCCCGTTTTTCGTTCCGGCATATGCACAACAACTATTGCTGCATATGCGAAAAGACGCGATCGCTTTTTTAACCCGAATTTAAATTCGAAATTACTAAGTACTTATTGGTCAGTGCGCGCCCCAGTTCCTCCCCTTGCGGGGCCGCAAACATCCGGTCCTCCTCCCGCCGGTTTGGCTGACCATGTCCCCTCCCATCAGCGCGATCGCGACATCACAGGAGTCACGGCAGTGACGTTCAAGAACCTTTCGATTTTGACCAAGGTCGGCCTTGTGGTCGTGGTCATGGGCATATCCTCCATTCTGATCGCGCTTGCCGGTGCGCGTGGTCTTTCCTCGCTCGGTGCGACGATCGTCGATGTCGGCGCGCGTGAGGAAGCAGCGCGCGAGGCAATGGACCTGCGCGTCGACATCATCGCCATCAGCCGCATGACCTATCAGCTCGCCGCCGCCCCGGAGAACGCCGCCGCCTTCGGCGCGGAAACCGAAAAACGTGCGACCGAAATGCTCGGCCGCCTGACCAAGATCGAGGCGGTCGCCGACGATGCCGAAGACAAGCTGCTGAATGACATTCGCCTCACGCTCAACAGCTACTTCGACGAGATCCGTGCCATGGTCGCCGTCGCCGCCGAGAAGGGCGGAGATGCCGGTGCCGTCAAGGCCGCACTCGACAAGGCGCTCGAAGCGCAAAAGACCGTGACGGCAACAGTCAAGACCTACAGCACTTATTCCGGCGAAGCGCTTTCCGCCGCTCGTGAAGAGGCGCTGAATTCCTCGTCCGTCGCCATGACAATCCTCGCCGCGGCCGCCGCGGCCTGCGTGCTCTTCGGCGTCGGCGTCAGCCTCGTCGTTGCCCGCCGCGGCATCGTCATGCCGGTCCGTGACCTGACCTCGACCATGAGCGAACTTGCCGACGGAAAACTGGATGGAGATGCGACGGACGTTTCCCGCCAGGACGAGATCGGCGAGATGGCCCGCGCCGTGGAAGTCTTCCGCAAGAACGGCATCGCCATGCGCGCGATGAAGGCGCAGGAAGCGGCACTGCATGCGCGCAGCAGCGACCTGCAGTCCAACATCAGCGTCGTCGTCGCCTCTGCCGTTGCCGGCGATTTCACCGGCCGCATCAACAAGGACTATGAAAACGACGACCTCAACCGCTTCGCATCGAGCGTCAACGAGCTCGTCTCCAGCGTCGACCAGACCGTCACCGAAGTCCGCCGCGTGATTGCGGCGCTTGCCGACGCCGACCTGACGCAGAACATGCGCGGCGAATTCCACGGTGCCTTCGCCGAGCTGCAGACGAACGTCAACCAGACGATGGTGACGCTGCGCTCGACCATGCAGAACGTGCGCACCGCGGCCAGCACCATCAACGACAACTCCGCCGAACTGAGCTCGGCTGCCAATGATCTGTCGAAGCGCACGGAACAGCAGGCGGCAGCGCTTGAGGAAACCGCAGCGGCGCTCGACGAAATCACCTCGACCGTGCGCACCGCCTCGGAGCGGGCGAATGAGGCGCATGAGATGGTGCGCGCCACCAAGGAGAGTGCCGGTCGTTCCGGCGCGATCGTGCGCAGCGCCGTCGATGCCATGGGCCGCATCGAGGGTTCGTCCAACCGCATCAACCAGATCATCTCGGTCATCGACGAAATCGCCTTCCAGACGAACCTGCTGGCGCTCAATGCCGGCGTCGAAGCGGCACGCGCGGGCGAAGCCGGCCGCGGTTTTGCCGTCGTCGCCCAGGAAGTGCGCGAGTTGGCGCAACGCTCGGCCAACGCCGCCAAGGAAATCAAGACGCTGATCCACAGCTCGGCGTCGGAAGTCGAAAACGGCGTGGCGCTGGTGCGCTCGACCGGCGAGGCGCTGCTGGAGATCGAGACGCTGGTCAACAATGTCAGCGGCCACGTCAACACGATCGCGACGGCCGCGCGCGAGCAGGCGACCGCGCTGCAGGAGATCAACACCTCCGTCAACCACATGGACCAGATGACCCAGCAGAACGCGGCGATGGTGGAAGAGACGACAGCCGCCAGCGGCACGCTCGCCGAAGAGAGCCGTCAGTTGCGCACGATGCTGGCGAAGTTCAAGCTGGAAGGTGCTGCAGCCCGCGAAGGCTGGAGCCGCGCGGCTTAGACCCAGCCGTAGCGCAAGCACCAAACAAATCTAAGATCGGGGCGGCGGCAAACCGCCCCGATCGTTTTTGTTTTTCCCAGGAAGCCGTGCATGCTCTGAAAATGCGGCGGACGGTCGGCGCCGGCCGCTTCATTCGAAGGCACCGTTAGAAGCGCACGCTGATCCCCACTCTGCCGCCAGCGTCCCGTTCGCCATCTTCCTCGATGTTGAAAAGCAGAGCCGCGTCCAGATTCCAATTGATGTCGTTGGAGAGATCGATGCCCGCCGACAACGTGCCGAAAGCACCGCTGTTGTCGAGTGCGGCAAAGCCGACACTGGCGCCCATTCGTGGCGTTAGCGTCAAGCCATTTTCTAGCTCGTAGCTGCGCTCGATTTCCGCACCGGCGCTGAAGCGCCATTGCTGCTCGGTAAAGCCGTCGAGGGATACGGTCCCGCCGGCGCCGTTCGAGACGCTATAGTCATCGACCTTTTCATTGAAGAAGACCGCCCTGAGTTTCGGTGTGAGGATCGTGTCCTCATCGATCAGCCATTGTCCCTGCAGCTTGGTGTCCCACAGCCAGCGCGTTGTGTCGAACGAGCCGTCGAAGAACGCCGTGTCGATGTCGTTCCAAGAACCGCCATAGAGCAGGCTCGTGTCGAGGAACACGCCCTTGCCGATCTCGAACGAGGCGTAGGGGCCGGCGAGCCAACCGTTGCCGGTCAGCTCGGCATCCTCCTCAGTCGGGTCGCTCATGCGGTCGAAATGGAAGGATAGACCGACGAGTGCCTTTTCGTTGATGAGGTAGTCGGCCCCCGCCGAGAACATTCCGAAATTGCCCCATCGGCCGTCGTTCTGATCGCGCTTGTGCATCAGGAACGTGCCGTCGATCCAGACGTCGAAAGGCGAGAGCATCGGATTGGCCTGCGTTTCGGCGCCTTCGGCGGTTTTGCGGGCCGCTTCGATCTGCGAAAGGCTGGTGGCAAAACCAAGCGTAATGCCGTCGGCCGACGGCGACACGCGGGTCGTGACGGGATCGCTGCTCGTCGCGTTTCTCCGCCGATCGAGCAGACCCGGCACCTTCAGGGTCGAGGAGATGAGGTTCTGTCGGGTTTCGACGAAACCACGGACAAGACGGTCGACTTCATCGGCGACATGAAGAGGATCAAAACCGATGCGATAGGAAACGCTGGCGACGTTCGACGCGCCGCTGGCGCTCGACAGTCTGTAGCCGACAATGGCGGTTCCTGAGAAGGCAGGGTTCGGGGTGAATTTCAGATAGTATCCGACCGGTGTGAAGCTGCCGGCGGCCGCAAGTTCACCTTCGATGATCTCAGCCCTTCCCGCGTTCGGCGGCTGGACGAACGCGACGGCGGCCGAGGTGAAGGGGCCGCCGGTCGCGCCAGCGTTCAGATAGACATTCGGCGGCGAAGAGCCGGGGGGAACGGTGACTGTCCTGTCGGGCGCTGTCACCTCGCGCGCCTCGACCGTGATGGAATAGGACGCCGTGCCGCTGTTGCCGGCCGTGTCCGTCGCCCTGATCGTGAACCGGTGTTCGCCGATTGTCGCGTCTGCGTCGAGCGGCCCCGTCAGCGCGCCGGTAGAGACGTTCAGGATCATTCCCTTGGGCAGGCTGCCGCCGCTGATGTCGTAGAGCAGCGCGCCGATACCGCCGTTTGCCGCTATGCCGACGCTGTAGTTCTCGCCGGCCATGGCTGCCGGCAAGGCACCGGCCGCTGGCACGAACGACAAAGCCAGTGGTGCAACCTTGATTGTCAGGGCATATGTCGATGAGCCGCTTGTGCCATATGCATCCGTGGCGGTGACGGTGAAGTTGGAGCTGCCGGCCGCAGTCGGGGTTCCGGACAAGGTGCCGTCGGCCGCGATGCTGAGGCCCGCCGGAAGTGTGCCTGCAGTCACCGAATAGGAGTAGGGTGCTGCACCGCCGCTGGCAGAGATCGTTTGGCTGTAGGCGGTGCCGACCGTTCCTGCGGCGAGGCCCGAAGGCGCTACCGTGATCGTCGGGGCGTTGACGGCCAATGTGTAGCTCTGCGCCCCGGTTCTGCCGAGGGCGTCGGTTGCCTGGATGTCGAACGTGGCGTTCCCGCTCGCAGCCGGCGTGCCGGAGAGCGTCCCGTCGGCGGCAAGGTTGAGGCCTGCGGGCAACGCGCCTGAGCTGACGGAAAATCCGTAAGGGCTGACGCCGCCGCTGGCGATCAACGTCTGGCTATAGGCGGTGCCTGTCGACGCGGAGGGCAGCGTCGCAGGCGAGAGTGTGATCGTGGGCGTGCCAACCACCAGCGTATAGGCTTTATCGGCGAAAAAGGGCGCGCCGGTTCCGCTGGAGCTGTCGGTGGCGCGAATTGTAACGTTGAAGGTTCCGCTCGCTGTCGGCGTGCCGGAAAGGGTACTGTCTGCGGCCAGGGTGATGCCGGCCGGCAACGTGCCTGACACGATGGACAAGGTGTACGGTGCTGTTCCGCCGGTTGCCGTCACCGGCTGATTGTAGGCGACACCTATTTCACCGGCGGCAAGGCTTGCCGGTGAAAAGGTGATCGTCGGTGCGCCAACCGTGACCGTGTAGGCCTGAGTGCCGATGCTGCCGAGAGCGTCGGTCGCCTTGACGGTGAACGAGTAGCTTCCGCTGCCTGTTGCCGTCCCGGATAATGTTCCGTCGCCCGACAATGCGATCCCCGGCGGGGCTGTGCCTGAAGACATCGTATAGCTGTACGGTCCGGTTCCGCCGGTCGCCACGATCGCCTGATTGTAGGCAGCACCGATCGATATGGCTGGCAAGGTCGCAGGCGAGAGCGTGATCGCCGGTGCCCCGATCAACAGTGTGTAGGTCCGGGTGCTGGTATAGGGGCCGGCGCCGGTGGAACTGTCGGTGACCTCAATGGTGACGTTGGAAGTGCCGATCGCCGTTGGCGTGCCGGACAAGGTGCCGTCTGTGGCAAGCGTCACCCCCGCCGGCAATGCGCCAACCTTGACGTTAAAGCTATACGGCGCTGTTCCACCGCTGGCCAGAATGGTCTGGCTGTAGGCCGCGCCGATATTGCCGCCTGGAAGGCTTGCCGGAGATATGGCGATCGTCGGAGCGTTGACGGTGAGGGTGTAGGCCAGCGCGCCGGTGCTGCCGAACGCGTCGGTCGCCACGACCGTGAACGCGAAACTTCCTCCAGCCGTCGGCGTGCCGGAGAGTGTCCCGTTGCTCGCCAAGGTCAGTCCCGCCGGAAGTGAGCCAGATTGCACCGTGTAGCTGTAGGGGCCGGATCCGCCCGTTGCGGTGATCGTCTGGCTATAGGCGGTGGCGACCGTTGCTGCAGGCAAGGTCGCAGGCAAAAGCGCAATCGTCGGCGCCACTATTTCAAGGGTGTACGCCGCAGTGATGGTATCGTTATGGCCATCCGTGGCCGCGATCGAAAAGTTGAAGGTATTGGCCGCCGTCGGTGTACCCGAGAGCGCACCGGCCGATGAGAGGGTCAACCCGGCTGGAAGTGCGCCCGCCGCAAGGGAATAGGTCCGGGGCGACAGTCCTCCGGAGGCGACGAAATCCAGGTCGTAGGATGCCCCGACGGTGCCCTGGGCCAAAGTGCCGGCTGGCGGGGCAAGCGACAGCGGTGCACCGCGCGTGACGGCAACCGAATAGGTCTTCTGAGTGGATCGATCCTGCGCGGTAACGGTCACGGAGATGGAGTTCATTCCCACGGCCAGGCTGATTGCGCCCGAAGGCGAGCCGCTTGCGACCGGAGCGCCGTTGACGGAGACAGTCGCTCCGCTGTCGATGGTCGTTGGGGTCAGGGACAGCGACGAGACGCTGTTTGGAACATTGATGGAATAGTTGGTCGTCGTTGAAGAGAACGAAGGCGAAAGCGTCCCCGCGCTCGGGGAGAGGAGGCTGAGCGTCGCGTCAATCGATGGCGCGTTATAGGTGAAACCTCCCGGAAGCGTCCCTGTCCCGGCCGGGTTGGTGATGACGACATCGACTGCACCAGCCGCATGCGTCGGCGCGACGGCGGTTATCTGCGTGGCGCTGACGACGACGACGGACGTGGCAGCGGTCCCGCCGAAGGTGACACCTGTCGTCCCGGTAAAATCGGTGCCGCTGATTGTGACGGCGGTCGTGTCCAATGTCAGGCCGGATGCAGGCGAGATCGACGTGACGGTGGGCGGCAACAGCGTCGAGCGGCACGTGACCGTAGCCGTTGCGACGCCACCTTCGGCGCCACCCATGACGTAGATCCAATATGTCTGCCCCGGGTCAAGCGCGATGGTGCCCGATCGCGTGAAATCGTTCGGCTCGGTCGTGCCGATCGTGTGCTCAACGACCGTTATGTCGTAGCCGCCGCCTTTCGAAACCCCAAACGATGCTCCGGCGTAGCCGCCACTCTTTTCCAAAGCGCTGCTGTTCGTCGTGGTGGCCGTATAGGAGAGTTCTTCCCCCTGCTCGAACGAGCCATAGAAGCCATCGAACCATGCGCTTGGCACGCCGCGCGAAACATTCGACCAATTGGCGTTGATTTCGTTGCAAGCATTTGAGAGGGCGTAGGCGTTGCCGGCCACCAGTAGCGCAAGGAGGAACGTCGCAAACCACGTGGCGATCGCCTTGCTCCAACGGGGCAGACCTGCCGGGCGCATGCGGCGGGCCACCGGGAGCGCGACGGGAGAAGAATTTCGTGTTGCAACGATTTCTCGCCCAGAGTCACGACAGGAATACGTCATCGAAAAAGTGCCCCACCACGAATGCCAAACGCAAGCGTGCGTGGCGAGAAGGCAAGGCCTTCGTCACACGCTTCCTTCGTCTGGATTGTCCCCCGATTGCCGTCGCTCCGTTGCCACCAACAGAGCTCAGCAAGTGATAAATATTATCTATTGCTGGTTCGCATATGTGTGGCTGTAACCTTCTTGCCACACACGTGCAGATTTAGTGATTTTGCCTGGGATATTCATCCTTCAGCGATGTCCGCTGCGGCACTGCCGTTCCTGTTCTGCTTTTGCGAGGACAGGGCGGCAGATGCCGCCGAAGGCTTTTCAAGGGGCGATTCTCCCCATCTGGCGCGCCGTGTCGGCTCGGGCAGGCACGGTTTTCGTGATTAGCCCTGCCGGCCCTCGGGCTTTGCGCAAGCGGTCGTCCCCATCATTCTTCCCCATTTGCTGGGAAGCATGCCTGTTAGCCGCTATTCTGGAACACAGACGTGTGAGTCGTTAATTTGCGGGACAACCGAATGACGCAGCAGTTCGACCTCTTTGTTTCGGACGAGGCAACTTCCAAAAAGGCGGGCGGTGGACCGGCGGTCAAGCGGGCATCGCTGACCGAGGACGATATGGTCCGCCACCTTCAGGCCACGGGTCGCTATCGCCTGTTGCAGCGGCTTGTGCCGCGCGCTGTGGTGCCTGTTGCGCGTCCCGGCTTCCCCCTGCATGGCGTCATTCTCGATACCGAAACCACAGGGCTCAACCATCGCAAGGATGAGATCATCGAGATCGGCCTGATCGCCTTTACCTTCGATGAGAAGGGAAACCTGGGAGACGTGACTGGCGTTTTCGGCGGCTTGCGCCAGCCGTCCAATCCGATCCCTGCGGAAATCACTCGTCTTACCGGCATCACCAACGAGATGGTCGCGGGAAAGACGATCGACCTCGACGAAGTGCGGACGCTGATGGAAAAGGCGGACCTTGTCATCGCCCACAATGCCGGCTTCGACCGTCCCTTCTGCGAGGCCTTCTCGCCCGTTTTTGCAGGAAAGGCATGGGCCTGTTCCGTCTCCGAGATCGATTGGTCTTCCCGCGGCTTCGAAGGCACCAAGCTCGGCTATCTGATCGGGCAGGCCGGTTACTTCCACGACGGCCACCGGGCGGTCGACGACTGTTTCGCTCTGCTCGAAGTCCTTGCCAAGGATAGCGGCTCCGGCAGCACGCCCTTTGCCGAACTCTACGAGGCGAGCCAGCGATCGCGCGTCCGCATTTTTGCGGAAAACAGCCCCTTCGACATGAAGGATCATCTGAAAGCTCGCGGCTACCGCTGGTCTGACGGAAGCGACGGCCGTCCGAAATCCTGGTGGGTCGAAGTCGCCGAAACCGCACTTGAAGACGAACTCGGCTACCTCCGCTCGGAGATCTATCGCTGGAAGGAAGCCGATCCGCCGATCAAGCGCTTGACCGCTTTCGACCGCTTCCGGGCCTGACACGCGAACGAGCCGCTGCGGCCGACAGGGCAAGCCCTTGGGTGACGTGGGTGTCGCTCGATTGAGACATCCTTTTCCCGCCGATCTTTGCATGACGCGGCAAACCTATCGTAGCGCAGGCGCGAGGCTGAGGCTGTCCTGCGCCGGACGCGGGCTGACGGCCCGCTACGCCCCGATTTGCCTGTCTTTCCACATCTGGCAAACAACGCCCGGTTTACCGTTAACCGCTGAATTCACGCACAAAAAGCGTGGACGCCCGACCGAATCCGACTATACGTGCGCAGACTTGACTTAGAAATTCAAGTTTTATGCTGTTGTTATAGTTGATGTTTCAATGTCGATGTTCGCAATGTCGTCCAGTTTTGAGAGTGCTCCCAAGCGTGGGATGACCCGCGATCGCCGACACTTTGTCTGGCAGCCAGTCTGCATGGGCGCAACCGAACGCGCCGTGACCGAAGGGCCCGTTACGCACCCGCTTTGCCGAAGCGAGCTGCTGCGCACGAGACCCGTCTGTCGGTCGAAATAGCCGCAACTGAACGCAATGTCCGGGGCTCGCCCTGCACCGTTGTTCAACGGGCAAGGCGCGTGCGTCGCGTTCTGAGCGGCGGCTGGGTTCGGCCGGCGACCGTGGCGGATACGGAATTCACCTTAATCGAAGTTACAGGGGTAAGAGAATGGCAAGGGGCAGGTTCAATTCGGTTTCGCGTCGGCGAGCCAAAGTCGTGCTGGCGGGCGTGTCGCTGCTGGCAATGTCCGCCGTGGCGGCGTCGGCCCAGGAGGCACGCAAGACCAACCGGGTCGAAAGCCCGGCCCAGGCTGAACGCAGTTCGGGCGGCGCGACGCAGCTGGCCCCCATCGTGGCCGTCGGGCAAGCGGGCGGTCAGCCGCCTGAGACCGGCACCATCGGCCAGCCGTCAGCTCCCTATGCGGGCGGTCAGATGGCGACCGGTGCGCGGCTTGGCGCGCTCGGCAACCGTCCTGTCAAGGAAACCCCGTTCAGCGTCACCAGCTACACGGATAAGCTGATCCGCGATCAGCAGGCGCGAACGGTCGCCGATGTCACCCTCAACGATCCCTCGGTACGCATGGATGCGCCGGCGTTCAGCGAGCGTGATTCGTTCTTCATTCGCGGCTTCTCGGTCACCAATCTGGATACGGCCTATGACGGCCTCTTCTACATCACCAACCCGCGCCGCAGCCCCCTTGAGGGTATCGAGCGCGTCGAGGTCCTGAAAGGCCCGAGCGCGCTGGTCAACGGCGGCGTCGGCCGCGTCGGCGGGACCATCAATCTGGTACCCAAGCGCGCCACCGACGAGCCGCTGACGCGACTGACGACCACCTATATGTCGGACTCGCAACTGTGGTCGCACCTCGATGTCGGTCGCCGTTTCGGGCCCGAGGGCGAATGGGGCGTCCGTTTCAACGGTTCCTATCGTGGCGGCGACACGGCGCTTGACCACAACGAAAACGAGATCGGCGTGCTGTCGCTCGGCCTTGACTATCGCGGCGATCGGGTGCGCGCCTCGCTCGATCTCAACCACTCCAAGCAGAACATCAATGCTCCGGCCTCGCTGTTCAATGCTGCAGCGCCAGGCATCAAGATCCCGGAAGCGCCGGACGGCCGGATCAACACGTCCAACCCGTTCGAATACCATGACAGCGAACACAACATGGTCGCTGGCCGCGTCGAGTTCGACGTGCTGGAGAACACCACTGTTTACGCCGCCGGCGGCATCAGCCGCTACCGCGAGGACTTCCTGAGCACGTCCTACACCATTCAAAATCCCAATGGCGATGCGCTGGCCGAGTTCGGCTACAATCCGCAGGAGATCCAGGGGGTCTCGGGTGAGGTTGGTCTCCGCTCGGAGTTCGATACCGGACCCGTCGGTCATCAGCTCAGCGTTTCTGTGAGCCGAGCGCTCAACGAGAACAACCGCGGCTACTTCCATCCGGGCAGGCTCGGCTTCAGAAGCTACATGACCAACATCTACAATCCGATCTATGTGCCGAGCGATTGGGTCAATACGGGCGGGCTTCCGCGCTCGAACGACCTGCATGCGTTTTCGGACCTGCTCGCGACCAGCGTCGCGATCTCCGATACGCTTTCCTTTGCCGAAGACCGTTTCCAGCTGACGGTCGGCGGGCGCTATCAGGAAATGCGAGTACGAGGGTACAATACGCGTCCCGGCGCCGTGCCGCTCGGTCAACAGACCTACTATTACGAGGAAGGCCGGTTCAGCCCTGCCGTCGCGGCACTCGTAAACGTCACCGACAGCTTCTCTGTCTACGGCAACTACGTGGAAGCCCTAACCGAGGGACCGACGCCGCCGTCCAACGCTCTGAACAGCAACCAGATATTCCCCCCTGTTGTCAGCAAGCAGAAGGAAATCGGCTTCAAATACGACCTCGGCGAAGTAATGCTCGGCGCAGCGCTGTTCGAGATCAGGCAGCCAAACGGTTTGACAACCGGCGGCGTCTTCGCCGTCGACGGCCTGCAGGTGAACCGTGGCATCGAGCTGTCAGCCTATGGCGAACCGGTTGACGGCGTTCGCTTGCTTGGTGGCATTACCTTCATGGACGCCAAGCTCGATAAGGCAGAGAACTCGAGAACAGGAGAGCGGTTCGATGGCAACCGTGTGCCCGGCGTCCCGACGACCGCGATCAGCCTCTATGGTGAATACGACACGCCGTGGGTCGAGGACCTGACGCTGACGGGCCGCCTCGTCTACACCGGCAGCACCTACTACGACCAGAGTAACACGCAGAAGGTCTCGGACTGGACGCGGGTCGATCTCGGTGCGCGTTACTCCTTCGAGCGTGAAAACGGTAAGCCCGTGGAAATCCGGGCGACCGTCCAGAACGTGTTCGACGAGAACTACTGGGCCTCGTCCGCCCGTGGCTTCCTTGCCGCCGGCGCGCCGCGCACCTTCTTGGTGTCGACCGCATTTGAATTCTGAGCCAGAGGAGCTTCAGTCACAAAAAGAAACGGCCGGCATTTCGCCGGCCGTTTCTCGTTTCGGGAGGCGTGCCGATCAGGCTTCCGGTGAATAACCGAAGACGACGGCCGGGTTTTCCGCGGTCTCGACCCAGACGCTCTTCGTCTGGGTATAGGCCATCAGCGCGTCACGGCCGGAGGAGCGGCCATAGCCGGAGCGGCCGAAGCCGCCGAAGGGCGACATGACGCTGATCGTCTTGTAGCCGTTGATCCAGAAGGTGCCGGCCCGCACCCTTGACGCGACCCGGTGTGCGCGGCCGACATCACGGGTCCAGACGGCGCCTGCCAGACCGTACGGGTTGTCGTTGGCGAGGGTGACCGCCTCGTCCTCGTCGTCGAAGACGGTGACGCCGACCACCGGGCCGAAGACCTCTTCGCGGGCGATCGTCATGTCCGGTTTGACGTTGTCGAGGATGGTCGGCGCGAAATAGAAGCCGCCGGAAGCTTGAAGAGAAGCCGGCTTGGCGCCGCCGGTTGCAAGCGTTGCACCTTCGGCAACGCCCTGGCGCACCATTTCCTCGATCTTCGCCCATTGCCGTGCATTGTTGATCGGGCCGATCTGCGTGCTGTCGAGATAGGGATCGCCGACGGGGATGCGCGCGGCAGCCTCGGCATAACGCTCGACGAACTGCTGGTGCACTGAGCGATGCACGAGCAGGCGCGAGCCGGCAACGCAGCTCTGGCCGGCGCCAGAGAAGATCGCCGATTGGGCGCCGACGATGGCGCGGTCGATATCGGCATCGGCAAAGACGATGTTGCCGGACTTGCCGCCGAGTTCGAGGATACAGGGCACGACGTTCTTCGCAGCCGCTGCCGCAATGGCCGAACCGGCAAGCGCCGAGCCGACGAAGACGACGAGTGCCGTTTTCGGGTGGGCGACCATCGCCTGGCCCGCCGTTACGCCCTGGCCGGCGATGACGTTGACGAGGCCGCGGGGCGCGCCGCCCGCCTCGCAGAGCGCACCGAGCACGAGCGTGCTGAGCGGCGTCAGTTCCGACGGCTTGATGACGACGCCGTTACCGGCGCAGATCGCAGGCGCAATCTGCCATCCGCCGGTAAAGAGCGGCGCGTTCCAAGGGGTGATCTGGGCGACGACGCCAACCGGCTCATTGCGGGTATAGTTCAGATGCGAGGTCGGGACCGGGATGACCTCGCCGTGCAGCTTGTCGCACCAGCCGGCATAATATTCGAACATCTCGGCGACCCGGACCGCCTCGCCACGGATGTCGCGGATCGGCCGGCCGGCCGAGCGGCTTTCGAGCTCGGCAATCTCGCCGGCGCGCTCGCGGATCTTGCGGGCGATCTCGTTCATCACCCGGCCGCGCGCCGAAGCGGTCATCGAGATCCATTCGCGCTGGGCGCGCGCTGCCGCCTGCATGGCGGCGTCGACGACATCAGCGCCGGCGTCCTTGAAGGTGGCGAAGATTTCGCCGGTCGCCGGATCGGTGAGCGCCTGCTCGTCGCCGGAACCGGGCACCAGCGTGCCGTCGACATAGCTGCCGATCTCGGTGCCGGGAATGATACCGTGGAACAGCGCCCGGATGCGCTCGGCCTTGGCGGGCATGGTCATGTCGTTCATCGTCGTTCCCTTCAAGTCTCAGTTGTCGTTGGCCACCGGGCGGAAGGCGCCCATGCGGGTGAAGTCCTCGGCGTTGTCGAGCGGGCTCTCGGCCCAGAGCTTGGCGACCGCGCCCGAGAGCGGCAGATCGGCGCCGGTGCGGGCCGCAAGCTCGCTGGCAAGCCGCACGTCCTTGCGCATCAGGCCCATGGTGAAGCCGCTGTCGAAGCGGCCGTTCATCACCCAGGTCGGGAAATGCACCTCGCTGATCATCGACTTGCCGGAGGCGGCGTTGAGCACCTTCAGCGCCTCGTCCGCATCGAGCCCGGCGGCAAGCGCCAGCTTCAGCCCTTCGCCTGTCGTTACCATATGGGCGGCGGCGAGCAGGTTGTTGACGAGCTTGGCGACGTTGCCGGCGCCGCTCGGGCCGACATGGAGGGCCTTGGCCGACGTCGCGTCGATGACCGGGTCGGCAAGGGCGACGTCCTGATCGCTGCCGCCGATCATCATCGTCAGCTTGCCGCTTGCAGCACCTGCCGGACCGCCGGAGACCGGCGCGTCGATGAAGCCGTGGCCGAGGCCGGCAAGGGCTGCGGCGAGATCACGCGAGACATCCGGCTCGGACGTCGAGGTGTCGATGATGACGACGCGGCGGCCGACCGCCTTCAGCGCTTCGAGATTGGCCTCGACGACGGCTGCCACGTCCTTGGCGGTCGGCAGCGAGAAGACGATGAAGTTGGTGTCGAAGAAGACGTCAGTCAGAGCCTCTACCGGGGTCACCCCGCCTTCGGCGGCAAGCGTGCGCCGGGCCTCGGAGAGGTCGAAGCCCTTGACGGCAAAACCTTTGCCGGCGAGCGTCGTCGCCATGCCGAGCCCCATGGCGCCCAAACCCACCACGCCCACTGTCGTTCGTTCCGCCGTCATGATCCGCTTACCCTCGTATGATCAGAATGATCCGGCGAAGGTGGCATGCGGGCTGGCGAGCGGGTAGACGGCGCGCCTGGTACAATGCGTTGCTGGCGTGGCAACGTCTGCTCGACCGCCGGTGATGGGACAGGCGAGCGTTAGCGGCGCGCGGTTTTCATGGAGCCGAGGACGGTCTTCTAAGTCTGGAAGGACTGCATTTCGCGCGCGAGATGCTGGCCGAGTTTTTCGACCGACAGCGGCAGGCGGCGGTGCGCCCGCACCATCAGATGCGCGCTCGCCTCGCTCAGCAGCGGATCGGCGAGGTCGATCGCCTGCATGGATCCGCGCGTAATTTCCACGGTTACGGACGTGCGCGGCAGGAAGGTGACGCCAAGGCTTGCTGCAACGAAGCGGCGGAGCACCTCGATCGAATGGGTTTCGAGCAACGGCGCCAGCGCCAGCCCCGCATCCGCCGCCACCCGCGCCACCAGTTGTGTCACGCCATTGCCCTTGCCGAGCAGCGCGCACGGGAAGGCGAGGCAATCGGCAAGTTTCAGGTCGCTGCGCTCGGACAGGGGATGGCCTGCCGGCACGATGACGCAGAGCGGCTGGCGCGCAATCGCCAGCGCCCGGATGCGCGGTTCGGTCAGGGGATTGTAGGCGATGCCGATGTCGGCGTCGCTGTTGGCGATGGCGTCGACGACGTCTTCGGTGCTGCCGAGTTCGACGATGTAGCGCACATAGGAATGTGCCTTTGAGAACGACGAGAGCCCGTGCTCCACCAGGTCGGCCATGAAACCTTCGCCGCAGCGAATGCGGATGCGGGTCTGCTGCACGCCGCGGATCTGGTCGAGCTGCTCGGCAAGCAGCCCGTTGTCCTCGAGCACGCGTTTGCCGTGTTCGAGCACCAGTTCACCGGCGTCGGTCAGGACCGTGCCGCGGGCGGTGCGCTCGAAGAGGGACAGGCCGATGTCGCGTTCAGTGTCGGCGATCTGGCGGCTGACGACCGATGGCGCCAGCCCCATATGCTCCGCAGCGCCCCGGATCGAACCGATGCGCGCAACCGCCATAAAGATCCTGAGCGCCTTCGCGTCGAGTACGTCCATGGCGGTCATGGATGCGACGGAATCCCTTCGGGGTCAACGACCAAGCGAGGTCGCGATCAGCCGTGTCCAGAGGTTTACGCCCTGGCCGATGATCGCATCGTTAAAATCGTAGTGCGGCGAGTGCAGGCCGGGATTGGCGCCGTCGCGTCTTGCGCCCAGCCAGAGATAGCAGCCGGGACGTTCGTCGAGCATGAAGGCGAAGTCCTCGGCCGCCATGCTTGGTGGCGCGTCGATGACCGTCAAGGCCGGGTCTGCCGCGGCGACCGAGCGTGCGAGCGCGGCGGCTGCGGGATCGTTGATCGTCGCCGGATAGCGGCGCTGATAATCGAGCTCGGCCGTGCAGCCGAGCCCTTCGGCAAGGGCCGAAACGAGCGTGCGCATCCGGTTTTCGAGCGTGTCACCGACCGCCTTGTCGAACCAGCGCGTGGTGCCGCGGATCACGGCTTTTTCCGGGATCACGTTCCAAGCGTCGCCGCCGTGGATCTGCGTGACCGAGACGACGGCCGCTTCGAGTGGCGAGACGTTACGGCTGGCAATCGTCTGCAAGGCCGTGACGATCTGGGCGCTAGCGACGAGCGGGTCAGCACCCTCATGCGGCATCGCCCCATGGGCGCCGCGACCGGTGATGGTGATTTCGAAGACCCCGAAGGCGGCCATCATCGCGTCGTCGCGGGCAACCACCGAGCCGACGTCGAGCGCCGGCCAGTTGTGCAGCGCATAGACGGCATCGGCCGGGAAATCACGGAAGAGGCCATCGGCGACCATGACACGGGCGCCGCCCTCGGCCTCTTCGGCCGGCTGGAAGATGAAATGCACGGTGCCGTCGAAGTCCATCTCGCTCGCCTGCCGGGCGGCGGCCAGCAGCATGGCGACGTGGCCGTCGTGGCCGCAGGCGTGCATCTTGCCCGTCGTCTTCGAGGCGTAGGCAGCACCGCTCGTCTCGATGATCGGCAGCGCGTCCATGTCGGCGCGAATGGCGATCGATCGGTTCGATGTGCCACGCCTGAGCGTGCCGACAAGCCCGGTGCCGCCATAACCGTCCTTCACGGCAATGCCCCATTCGGCAAGCCGGCCGGCGATGAAGGCCGCGGTCTGGCGTTCCTCGAAGGCAAGCTCGGGATGGGCATGCAGGTGATGACGCCAGCGCATCGTTTCCTCGATGCGCTCGGGGCTGATGTCGTGGCGTGTCATGGCGTGCGTCCTGTCGTTTGAGGGGATGGCCGGCCGCAGAGCGGCCGACCTGTTTCTCTTACACAATTCCGGACGGAAAACCGCTTCCTGGAATTGCGTGCCGCGTTACTGGCCGAGGCGCAGGAAGAGATCGGCGACGACGACCGAGCCCATATAGGTGCCGACCATCACGCAGATCGCGACGATGACGATCTTCCAACCCGAGCGGCGGGCGATCGCGAACTCGTTCGCCGTCAAGGCAAGGCCGCCATACGCAAGCGCCGGGGTCGCCAATGCGAGGAAGTTGAGGTGCTCGACCTGTTCGCTGACCCAGGCAGCGCCCGGTACGCCCGGGATGGTGATGAGGATCGCGATCAGCGAAACCCAGGCGACGCTTGGCAGGTAGAAGGGCACGAAGCGGGCGAGCGCCAGGCCGACGATGCAGGCGGCATATAGCGTCGCCATGCCCGGCAGCGCGGTGAGCGGCGACGTTCCGGTGCCGACCCAGTTGGCGACAAGGCCGATCGCACAGGCGATAATCAGCAGGCCGGCATGGCCGATCACGTCGAGCTTGCGTTCGTCCTCGGGGTTCAGCGGGAGATCGTCGGCGTAGTTGGCGGAGGTGTTCTGGTTGGTCATGGTTCTCTCTCCCGATCAGGCTGCGGTGCGACGCTCGGACGGGCGCGCCTTGTTGTAGAGCCACTCCGTCAACGGCAGCGCCACGAACATGCCGACATAGAGGCCGGTGGCATAGGTCAGGATGTTGCTGGCGGCGGCGAGCGCGAGAATGATGTCCTTCTGGTCCGGCACCGCCGCGACAAGACCGCCGGTGCAGGCCGCCAGCATCGAGCCGGAGCCGACGCCGCAGGACATGGCGAGCGCACGCACGTCGAAGATGCCGAGGCCGTGGACGATCGGCGGCATGATGGCGAAGACGAAGGTGCCGATCAGCGTGCCGGTGGCATAAACGCCCATGGCGCCGGCACCTTCCGGCGAGTTGAGGCCGTATTTGTCGGCGATCAGTGCGATGTTCGGCTCGCGGTCGATCGAATAGGTGGCGCCGACGGCTTCACGGCCCATCTTGAGAAGGAACACTGCGACCGGGAAGGCGACGATGATCGTGCCGAGATTGCCGAGCTCCTGCAGAACCAGCGCCGGGCCGGCCTCGATGATCTGCGAAATCTGCGGGCCGACCGTCGTTCCGAACTTGGCGATGAACGGCATGATGGCAACGGTGATCATCGCGCCGGAAAGCTTGACCGCATCGCGCGACAGGAACTTGCCGGTCGCCTTGAAAATGGCCGGATTGAAGGCGATGCCGAGCGCGAAGGCGTAAAGGATCGGCAGGAAGATGACGGTGCCGATACCGATCGGCAGACGCTGAATGCCGATCAGCTCGGAGACGATGACGATCGCCAGCACAAAGATATGCAAATAGAGCGCGCCCGAGGCGGCTCCGGTTTTCCCGGTCATGATGTTCTCCTCTGGTTGGGAGCCAGTTGTTGTTCTTTGCCCAGCGTTCAGAGTAGGCGGTGAGGGCAAATTGCGGCTAGCCGGCCGGCAAGCAACGAAGTGTTGCGATTTGAGCAACGGGCGGGCCGCTGTTCGGGCGGCCATCGGGATCAATCCCGCAGCGCCTTCATGTCATGGCGTCATTCCTGCAGTTCATTCCAGTTGGCGCAACGACGAATCGTCGCCGCCTCTGGCTTTGCTGTCGCACAGCGGGGAGGGGGAGCCAAGCGCTATTGGCTTCTCTCGGTGAGACAATTGCCGAAGTCTATTCTGCCCGCGCCCGACGCTTTCCATTATCTCCTTGATCCTCCCGGCGGCGGAAAACGAAACCGCACAAAATTCCCTGAAAATGCCCATTGAAATCGATTACATTTTCTGGCTTCATGGTTTTCGCAAGATTTGGGAGGATCTGATGAAGAAATTTATCGCCGCAGCGCTTGGCGCTGTCGCAACCATTGCCATTTCCGCTTCTTTCGCCAATGCCGAGACTTTCAAGATCGGCCTGTCCAACGGCTGGGTCGGCAGCGAATGGCGCACGCAGATGATCGACGAGGCCAAGGAGGCCGCGGCGAAGTGGAAGGAGAAGGGCGTCGACGTCGAAGTCTCCGTCCAGAGCGCCAATGTCGATGTACCCGGGCAGATCGCGCATGTGCGCAACTTCATCGCCGAAGGCGTTAACGCCATCATCATCAACCCCAACAGCCCGACGGCCTTCGATCCGATCTTCGCACAGGCGAAGGAAGCCGGCATCCTGGTGATCGCGACGGACGCTGAGGTTTCCTCGCCGGATGCGACCTATGTCGGCATCGACCAGACGGCCTGGGGCGCTGCCGGCGCCAAGTGGCTGGCTGACACGCTCGGCGGCAAGGGCAAGGTGGTCGCCATCAACGGCGTCGCCGGTCATCCGGCCAATGAAATGCGCGTCGCCGGCTACAAGAGTGTCTTCAAGGATTATCCGGATCTGCAGGTGGTCAACGAGGTCAACGCCAACTGGGATCAGGCCCAGGGCCAGCAGGCGATGCAGAACATCCTTGCAACCTATCCTGATATCAACGGCGTCGTTGTTCAGGACGGCATGGCGGCCGGCGCCTGGAAGTCGATCATGGATGCGGGCAAGACCAGCCAGATCGCCGCAACCGGCGAAATCCGCAAGGACTTCATCGACCTCTGGGTCAAGGACAAGCTGAATTCCGGCGCGACCGTCAACCCGCCGGGCGTCATGGGAAGCGCGCTCAACGTTGCGGTGCTGATGCTGCAGGGCAAGGAACTGAAGGAGCCGGCAACGGCTGGCCAGTACAAGAACGCCATGTATCTGCCGATCCCGTTCATCGACAGCAAGAACCTTGGCGACGCCGCCAAGCAACTCGACGGCAAGCCGGGCTACTACTCCTACACCAACGCGCTTTCGATCGACGACGCCACGGCGTTGTTCAAGTAAGTTCGGGTTTCGCCGGGCGGCTCTTGTCTTGAGCCGCCCGGCGACCGATGCCGCAGATGGCCGCCGACCAAGGCCGATCGGGCGTGAAAGATCGCTGCAGTGGAGCCGGTGCCGAGCGCGAGCATCCCTGAAGATGCGGCAAGCAACCAAATGGACGACAGCCGATGTCGAAACTGAGACTGAACGGCGTGAGCAAGGCTTACGGCGCAACGCTGGCGCTACGCCGCGGCGACCTTGAGATCGCTGCCGGCGAAGTGCATGTGCTGATGGGCTCGAACGGCTCCGGCAAGAGCACGCTGTGCAAGATCATCGCCGGCAGCGTCCGGCCGGATGGCGGCCAGATCCTGATCAACGACAAGCGCGTGACGATCTCCGGGCCGCAAGCCGCACGCGCCGCCGGCATCGGCATTTTCTACCAGGAACTCAGCCTCGCCAGCCACCGGTCGGTCGAGGAAAACATCTGCCTTTCCGCCCTGCCGGTGAAGGCCGGCCTCTTCATCGACCGGGCGGCAATGAAGGCGCGCGCGGCGCGCTACATCGCCTTGTTCTCGGAGGTCTCCGGCGAAGGTTTCCACGCGGAGGCCCTGGTCGGCAATCTCCGGGCGGACCAGCGGCAACTGGTGGAGATCATGAAGGCGCTCGCCAGCGAAGCGCCGATCCTGATCTTCGACGAGCCGACCTCCGCACTTGACCGCGCCCAGGTCGATCGCTTCTTCGAGATCCTGCGCGATCTCAAAGGCCAGGGTCGCGGCATCATATTCATCTCGCACCGCATGGACGAAATCACCGCGATCGGCGATCGCGTGACGATCATCCGCGACGGCGAGACCATCGAGACGTTGAAACTCTCCGAGACCGACCCGGCAACGGTCATCCGGCTGATGGTCGGCGGCGCCAGCGACATGCCGGCTGCAAGGTCATCGGCGCCGGCGGTGGTGGAAACTGGCGCGCAGACGGCGATCTCCGTTCGCAGCCTCTCGGGCAAAGGCTTTCGCGATGTCAGTTTCGAAGTGGCGAAGGGTGAGATCCTCGGCCTCGGCGGGTTGCACGGCCAGGGGCAGTCTACGCTGCTGCGGGCGATCTTCGGCGCAGGCACCGTCTTATCGGGTGAGGTGACGATCGGCGGCGAACGCTATGGTGCCAAAAGCCCGCGCGACGCCATCCGCCGCGGCTGCGCCTATGTCTCCGGCGACCGCGGTCGCGACGGCGTCATCAGCGGCCGTCCGATCATCGAGAACGTCACGCCGATCCATTATCTTCGCGACCGGCTGATGCTCGCGCGGCCCTCGAGCCTCAAGAACAAGGTGATGCCGGCGCTCGAAGCGATGCACACCAAGTTTGCGAGCCTCTTCCATCCGATCAATTCGCTTTCCGGCGGCAACCAGCAGAAGGTGATCATCGCCCGATGGCTGATCGATCGGCCCGACGTGCTGCTGCTCGACGACCCGACCAAGGGCATCGACCTCCAGGCCAAGGCCGATCTCTTTGCGCTCATTCGCCAGCTTGCGGCCGAAGGCCTCGGCATCCTGCTCTATTCGTCCGAGGACGCCGAGCTGCTCGGCAACGCCAACCGTATCCTCGTCTTCAACGGCGGCTCGGTGACACGCGAGCTGATCGGCGACGATCGCACCCGCTACAATCTCTACCAGGCTGCATACGAGGCCGCATGATGACATCGACCGCGACAGACATTTCCTCTCCAAGGAGCGGTGGGCTGCGCTCCTGGCTCGAGCGCTACCCCTTCCTGCCGGCACTGGTCATCCTCATCGTGCTGCTGGCGCTGAACGGCCTCTTTTCACCCAACAGCCTGAGCTACCGCTCGCTGACGGGTCTGCTCAGCACCTATATGGCGCTGATCATGCTGGCGATCGCGCAGACATATGTCGTCTCCGCCGGCGATATCGATCTTTCCGCCGGCGCGACGCTGTCGCTGGTCAATGTCGCGATCGTCGTCCTGATGGAGCGCTGGGGCGGCGGCGCCGGTGCCGTGCTGCTCGCACTTGCGCTCGGCGTCCTCATCGGACTTGCCTGCGGGCTGGTCAACGGACTGGTCGTCGCAGCACTTCGGCTGCAGGCGATCGTCGCCACGTTTGCGACCAGCATCTTCTTCACCGGGCTGGCGCTTTATGTCATGCCCGTTGCCGGTACGCCGGCGCCGGCACTGTTCTGGCGCACCTATGGCGGCCGGCTCTTGGGCCTGCCCTTCGTCTTCTACGTGCTCGCGGCGCTGGCTGTCCTGCTTTACTTCCTGTCGCGCACGCGCATCGTCACCGAACTGCTGGCCGTCGGTGACGACCAGCAGGCCGCCTATCAGACCGGGCTTCCGGTCGTCGCCGTCCGCATCAAGGGCTACCTTCTGTGCGGGCTGTTCTCGGCGCTTGCCGCTTTTTGCCTGACGGGCGATACGGCGAGCGGCGATCCGCTGGTCGGCGGCAAGATGACGCTCTACAGCGTCGCCGCCGTCGTGCTTGGCGGCAGTGCGCTTGCCGGCGGCTGGACGACGGTGGTCGGCTCTCTGCTCGGCGCCCTGACGATCGGCCTCGTCAATTCGCTGGTCTTCTTCATGGGCACGCCGTCGGAATGGCAGAACTTCGTCCAGGGCCTCGCCATTCTGATCGTCTTGATGGCCGGCGTGCTCGCCGGTCGGAGGGCACGCGCATGAGCTGGGTTACGTCGTTCTTCAAACAGCCGTTGGTCGTGGCGCTCATCCTCATCGTCGCGCTGCTCTATCTTGGCCAAAGCCTGTCGCCGGGTTTTGCCTCGGCCGATCAGATCCTGCGGCTCTTGATCGTCGCCTCGCTGCTCGGCATCGTCGCCGCCGGGCAAAACGTCGTCATTCTCGGCGGCCGCGAGGGCATCGACCTCTCCGTCGGCGGCGTCGTGTCGCTCTCGGCGATCATCGCCGGCAATGTCATGAACGGTGCCGATGGCGGCATCCTGCCGGCGGTGCTTGCTTGTCTTGCGGCCGGCGCCTTCTTCGGCCTTTTGAACGGCCTCGGCGTCACGCTTCTGCGCATCCCGCCGCTGGTGATGACACTCGGCATGCTGGGCGTGCTGCAGGGCCTGCTGGTGGTCATCCGCCAGGGCATCCCTTCGGGCCGCGCCGCGCCCGGCCTCTCCGCCTTCGTGACCCAGCCGCTGGCGCTCGGCATTCCCGGCATCATCTGGCTCTGGATCGCGATCGGCCTGTTCATGGCCTTCATGCTGAACCGCACCGTCTTCGGTCATCGGATCTACGCGATCGGCTCCAATGAACACGCGGCCTATATGGCCGGCGTGCCGGTTCGGCTCATGCGCATCGGCCTTTTCATGATCTCGGGCATGTTCGCCGCGATCGCCGGGCTCTGCCTGCTCGGTTATTCCGGCTCGTCCTTCGCCAATGTCGGCGAGCAATACATGCTGTCGTCGATCATCGCCGTCGTCTTCGGCGGCACGTCGCTTGCCGGCGGCAAGGGCGGTTACACCGGGACCATGGCTGGCGCGCTGCTGCTTGTCATCCTCCAGGGCATCCTGACGACGGTGAACATCGACGAGTCCGGCCGTCAGATGGTGTTCGGCGCGACGCTGCTGCTGCTGATGCTGTTCTACGGCCGCGGGAGGGCGATGCGCGCATGAGCGAGCGGCCGAAGATCAAGGATATCGCAGAACGCGCCGGAGTCTCGGTCGCGACCGTCTCGCGGGCACTGAGCGGCTCGTCGCTGGTGACGGACGAGACACGCCAGCGCATCAACGCGCTGGCGCGCGAGCTCAACTACCGCCCGAATGTCAGCGCCCGCAACTTGCGAACGCGCCGGTCGATGTCGGTACTGCTTGTCGTGCGCGACGTCGGCAACCCCTTCTACCTCGAGATCCTGAAGGGCGTGGAGGCGACGGCGCGCGAGGCCGGTTACGCCGTCCTCATGGGCAACACCGAGAACGACCCGGACCGCGAGGTCGAGTATTTCAACATGCTGCGCGACGGCCATGCCGACGGCATGATCCTGATGACCGGCAAGCTGCCGCCGCCTGAGCCGGGCGAAAGCGCCGATCTCTCGCATCTGCCTGTCGTTATCGCGCTCGAAATGATCGAGGGGTCCGGCTTCCCGCATGTGCAGATCGACAACGTCGCCGCCGCTGAGGCTGCGGTCGACCATCTGATCGCGCTCGGCCATCGCCGCATCGCCCATATCGCTGGTCCCCTGCCGGAGGTCATGGCGCTCCGCCGCCGCGACGGCTATAGGGCCGCCATGAAAGCGGCCGGCCTTGCGGTCCCCGAGGGGTACGAGGTGCGCGGCGACTACCTGCTCGAAAGCGGCGAGGCCTGCGCCTCGGACCTTTTCGCCCTGCCGGAGCCGCCGACCGCGATTTTCGCCGCCAACGACGAGATGGCCTACGGCGCAATCCATGCGCTACGGCGGCTTGGCCGCGACGTGCCCGGAGACGTCTCGGTCGTCGGCTTCGACGATCTCTATCTCAGCAAGGCCTTCTATCCGCCGCTGACGACCGTCAGCCAGCCGCGCGCCGACATCGGTCGCACGGCGATGTCGCAGCTTCTCAACGTCCTCTCGGATGGTGACGTCGCCGCAGAGCCGGCCATCGTCCTGCCGACCACGCTCAACATCCGTGGCAGCACCGCGCCGCCACGTAAATAGCCGGAGGTGGGACGAGGAAAGCCGCGTGCGGTTTTCCGCCCGCACCCCGCCGTTACCAAAATCGATCAATGGGAGAAGAGAATGACACAGCTACCGAAGCAGACGCTGCGCGTGGGTTTCGTCGGATCGGGCTTCATCGCCCATTTCCATCTGAAATCGATGATCGGCGTGCGTAATGTCGAGGTCACCGGCGTCTTCAGCCGCAAGGCCGAGAACCGCGAGAAATTTGCAAATGAGGTCGAGGCGCTTGGTCTCGGCAGCTGCCGCACGCATGAAAGCCTGGAAGCGCTGCTGACCGCCGATGACGTCGACGCGGTCTGGATCCTTTCGCCCAACTACACCCGCATCGACGTCATGCGTTCGCTGCACAAGGCCGTCAAGGACGGCCGCAGCAAGGTCTTCGCCGTTGCCTGCGAAAAGCCGCTTGCCCGCACGGTTGCCGAAGCCCGCGAGATGCTGTCGCTGGCCGAGGATGCCGGCCTCAACCACGGTTATCTGGAAAACCAGGTTTTCTGCACGCCGGTGCTGCGTGGCAAGGAAATCATCTGGCGGCGCGCGGCGTCGACCACCGGGCGCCCCTATCTGGCGCGCGCGGCCGAGGAACATTCCGGCCCGCACGAACCCTGGTTCTGGCAGGGCGACAAGCAGGGCGGCGGCGTGCTTTCGGACATGATGTGCCACAGCGTCGAGGTCGCGCGCTACCTGCTGACGGCGCCCGGTGCGCCGCGCAATTCGCTGAAGATCAAGGCGGTAAACGGCACCGTCGCCAACCTCAAATGGACGCGTCCCCACTATGCCGAACAACTGCGCAATCGCTTCGGCAACGAGGTCGATTATCGCAACCGGCCGTCCGAGGATTTTGCCCGCGCCACGGTGACGCTCGAAGACCAGGACGGCAACGAGCTGATGATCGAGGCGACCACCTCCTGGGCCTATGTCGGCGCCGGCTTGCGCATCCAGCTCGAATTGCTCGGACCGGAATATGCGCTCGAATACAATTCGCTCTCCACCGGCCTGAAGATCTTCATGTCGCGCGAGGTCAAGGGCTCGGAGGGCGAGGACCTCGTCGAAAAGCAGAATGCCGAGCAGGGCCTGATGCCGGTGCTCGAGGACGAGGCCGGCGTCTACGGCTATACCGACGAAAACCGCCACATGGTCGAGTGCTTCCGCAAGGGCGAAAAGCCGCTCGAAACCTTCGAGGACGGCCTTGCTGTCGTCGAGATGCTGATGGGGCTTTACCGGTCGGCAGAAATCAACGCGACGCTCAACTTCCCGGCGCCGGAGCTCGAACATTACGTGCCGGTCGTCGCGCGCCGGGGTGCCTGACGACTGAAGTTCAGGCCCGCGTGGTCGAGGCCGTGACGCCGAGTTTGCGGAGCAATTGGGCGGCGGAGGTAATGACCGTCTTCGCCGCCCCGCCCGCAACGAGGGCGGTCGGCGTAGACGCCTGCGGGTAGAGGCCCCCATAATTATACGCTTTCCTCCATGATCCCGGTTGACGGGGATCAATGTCGCCGGGTGCGCATTTGCCTAGGCTGACTCAGTTCTTAAGTCCGGTCGCGAGGAGGAAACGCGATGACATACAAGACAATTCTCGCCGTGGTCGGCGTCGATCATTCTGCAGACGATCTGCGTGCCGCGGCACAGGTCTGCGCTTCGGCAAACGCTCACCTCTCCCTGTTGATCGTCAAGCTCGCCGCTTCTCCGCCGATCGGCGATTTTGCCGCCGCCATCTCGATTGACTGGCTGAACGAACGTCAGCGCGAGGTCGACAAGCTCGAATCCTGCGTGGCAAGCGCAACCGACGTTCTCACCCGGGAAGGCATCTCGTTCAGCGTCGAAACGAAATACACCGAGGCTGCCTGGGCCGATGACGAGATCGGCGAGCGCGCACGCTATGCCGACCTGACGCTCGTGGGCGACGGCCTGATGCTGGACCCGGAGCTACGGTCGCGCACCATCGACGGGACGCTGTTCAACTCCGCGCGACCGGTCCTCGTCCTGCCCAAGGGCAAGCCCGCGCGGCTTGATCCGAAGACGGTGGTGCTTGCCTGGAACTCCCGGCTGGAAGCGGCCCGTGCGGTGCGCGAAGCGCTCGACCTGCTGAAGGGCGCCAAGATCGTCCACGTGACGATGGTCGACCCGCGTTCCGCCTACGGCAAGAACGGCGAGGAACCCGGTGCCGATATCGCCGGCTACCTTGCCCGGCATGGCGTTTCGGTTTCCGTCGAGCGGCTGCCGAGCGGCGGGCATCGGGTCGATGAAGTGATCAATCGCTTCGCTTCCGACGTGGCCGCCGATCTGATCGTCATGGGCGCCTATGGCCACTCCAGAATGCGTGAACGCGTCTTCGGCGGCGTCACCCGCTCGATGCTCGAAAACGCAGTGGTACCCGTGCTGATGGCCCATTGACAGGCACGGCCGAGCGCGCAGCCATCTGACTGCGCGCCGACGGTCATCAACCCACAGTGGCTGCCCGCCCGGTCACCTCATCGATCTCGATTTCGAAGAAGAGATGCGGCGAGGCGCCGGTAATTGCCTGATCGCCGGGCTTCAGACCGCCCGGTTCCCACCAGTTCACGCGCTGTTCGAGAAGCGACCAGGCGTTCATGCGCTCGCGATGCCATTGATTCGTATCCGGCAGTTCCTGATAGCGGCCGTAGATGACGACGCTTCGCCAGTCCTTCCGGTCCGTTGCCGTGTCCATTTGAATGCAGACGCGGGGAGTGGCCCGCATCCAGTCGATCTTCTGCCCGGGCATCGAAAAGCCGTAGAGCCTGTTGGCGGCAAAAGCATATTGGATGGGCACGACATAGGGCTGGCCATCCCGGACGCACCCGAGGCGGGCGATGTGGTTCTCGGCGACGAGGTCGATGCATTCCTGCCGCGACATTTCCCTGATCAACATGAAACTCTCCTTTTGAAAGAGGTCATCTGGCACCAGTCTCTGCCTGTCAGGAGAACAGGCATTGATCTCGCGCAATTCGGGCTTTCGGGCCTCCAGCGCCGAAAATTGTCGGGCACGAGCGGAATAAACCGCCCGACACCCCGTTTGCCCTCCCACGAAATCAGCCCGGTGGCTTTCGTGCGGCGCGGTTGCCGCGCGAGCCTGGGCCAGCAAAAAGGGAGCGTAGCTATGACCATCAGCCCGGTGATCGCTTCGGAAAAAGACCTCGTCACCCTGAACGCGGCGGTAGCCGAACGCATTGACGGCCATATGCCGGTGAGCCAGGTGCGCCTGCTCGTCGGCGCAATGCTCGTCGCCTTTGCCGCCGTCCTGATCTTTCTCGCGGCTGACGGCCTGGCGCTGCCGATGCGCCTTTCGCTGATGGTGTTTGCGACGACGCTGATCTGCTGGACGATCTTCGACCTGCCGGAAACGCCGGTGGCGCTTGCCGGGGCGGCGGCTTTGGCCGTGACCGGCGCCGTCGGCGAAAAGGCGGTTTATGCCGCGCTTGGCAACGACATTGTCTGGCTGATGATGGCGGCATCGGTGATTGCGGCGGTGCTGCAGGCATCCGGTCTCGTTGAGCGGCTCGCCTTCCGGCTGCTTGCCCGTTTCCGCGACGTCAGCCGGCTGTTCTGGGTGGTGACGCTGACGATCTTCGTGACTGCCTTCGTCATCCCCTCGACCTCGGCACGGGCGGCGATCTTCATGCCCGTCTTTCTGGGGCTCGCCTCGACCATCGGCCGTCCGGGCATCACCCGTGCGCTGGCGCTCCTGTTCCCGTCGGTGATCCTGCTTTCGGCGGCCGCCTCGCTGACCGGCGCTGGCGCCCATCTCGTCGCCGTCGATTTCATTCGCCGCAGCGGCGGCGAAGCGCCGGGCTTCCTCGGCTGGGCCTTGCTTGCAGCGCCCTTCGCGCTGCTGACGAGCCTCTTTGCCTGCGGCCTGATCCTGCGCTTCTTCCTCGACGATGCCGACCGGAACTGGCGCCTCGACCTGCCGGCCGCGCCTACGGAGAAACGTCCGTTTTCGGCGCGCGACAAGGCAATCCTTGCCGTGACCGCTGCGATCGTCGCAGCACTCGCGACCTCGGACCTGCACGGCATCGCGCTGCCGGTGGTGGCACTCGTCGGGGCTCTTGTCCTCGCGTCGGAAAAGATCTCCGGCATGCCGTTCCGCAAGGCGCTGAAAGGTGTTGAGTGGAACCTGCTTCTGTTCCTCGCCGGCACGCTCGTAATCGGCGAAGCGCTGCTGTCGACCGGCACGGCGACGGAACTTGCCGATCGCCTGATCGGTGCCTTCGGCCAGATCGGCAAGCCGCCGGCGTGGCTGGTCGTGCTTCTCGCAATCGCGGTCGCGACCTTTGCCCATATCGTCCTTGCCTCGCGAACGGCTCGCGCGACGGTGCTCATTCCGGCCGTTGCGCTGCCGCTGGCGGGCTTCGGGGTCAGCCCCGCCAGCCTCATCATGGTCACAGCCATAGGTAGTGGCTTCTGCCAGACGCTGATGGTTTCGGCGAAGCCCGTAGCGCTGTTCGGAGGTATGGAACCACCCGCTTTCAGCCCTTCCGATCTCCTGCGCCTGGCCTTGATGCTGGCGCTCCCGTTCATCGCGTTGCTTGCCTTGTTCGCGCTTGTGATCTGGCCTGCAGTGGGGTTGGAAACATGACGATAAGCATCTGATATAATATAATTTTAAGAGCCGAAGCGTCTGTCGCTTCGGCTCTTTTCTTTTTCTTCCCGCAAAAGAAAGAATTCTGCATTTCGGCCGGAATAAACGTGGCGAGCCGCCGTTTCTCCCTTGCATCCGCATTGTCACAAAAGTGCAAGGAGATTGTCACATGTCACTTACCATTCTGGTTGCACCGTCCGGTTTCAAGGAAAGCCTGTCGGCGGAAGAAGCTGCCGACTGCATCGAGAAGGGCGTGCTGCGCGCCTGCCCGAGCGCCGAAGTCCTCAAGGTGCCCATGGTCGACGGCGGCGAAGGTTTCACCAAGGCGCTCGTCGCTATCACCGGCGGCAGCCTGCACGAACTGACCGTGACCGGCCCGCTCGGCGAACCCGTCGCCTCGCATTTCGGTTTCCTCGGCGGGCAGTCCGAACGCACGGCCGTCATCGAAATGGCCGCGGCCGCCGGTTTGCGACTGGTCCCGCGCGATCGCCGCAACCCCTGCCTCACCACCAGCTACGGCGTCGGTGAGTTGATCCGGGCGGCCCTCGACGCCGGTGCCCGCCGTATCCTGCTTGGCTGCGGCGACAGCGGCATCAACGATGGCGGCGCCGGCATGGCGGCAGCCTTGGGCGTGCAGCTGGTCGACCGGGAGGGCAATCCACTTGCGCCCGGCGGGGCGGCGCTCGCGTCGCTGGCGCGCATCGACATTTCGGGCCGCGATCCGCGTCTTGCCGAGGTTCGCATCGATGCGGCCGTCAACTGGCACAATGTGCTGCTCGGCGAGCGCGGCGTCGCCCGCGTCTTCGGACCGCAGAAGGGCGCGACGCCGGAGCAGGTGGAACTGCTCGCGGCCGCGATGGAGACCTATGCCGCAGCCATCGAGACGGCAACCGGCATCGCGGTCGGCGACGCACCGGGCGCGGGCGCGTCCGGTGGTCTCGGGGCGGCGGTCATGGGGCTGCTCGGCGGCGCGCTGCATCCGCGCTACGACATCGTGATGCGCTATCTCGATCTCGACAGCATGATCGCCAGGGCCGATCTGGTGATCACCGCCGAAGGCAGCCTCGACGGGCAGACGCCGTTCGGCAAGGTGCCGGCCGAGGTCGGGCACAGGGCCAAGGAGGCGGGCCGTCCCGTGATCGCTCTCGCCGGTACGATCGGCAAGGGCGTGACCCTCAATTTCGAGCACGGCATCGACGCTTTCGCCTCGATCCTGAAGGCGCCCTGCACCCTCGACGATGCCATCAACGCCGCGCCGAAACTGCTCGTGCGCGCCGCGGAAGACGCCGTGCGCATGGTGCGCGTCGGCATGCTGCTCAACGAACGCGGACTGGCTGCCTGATTGACGCATCTACCGGTCTGGCGGGATGGTGGCGTTACCGCCTCCCGCCGGAGCCGCGCGGCGCTACCGTCATGCGATCGCCAAGGTTGTCCTCTCAGTCTTCGTAAACGCAGGACGGATCACGAGGACCAAACGTAAAATGTCAAATGGATGGGAGGAGTCGGCGGCTGCCTGGATTTCCGGGCTGGGCGCCGAGGGGGATTTTGCGCGGCGCTTCGTCCTCGATGCGCCCATGCTCGAAATGGCGCGGCAAAGCGGGGCAAGGGCTGTCCTCGATGTCGGGTGCGGCGAGGGGCGGTTCTGCCGGCTGCTTTCGGCGGAGGGGCTGAGCACCGTCGGCATCGATCCCGCCGGGTCGCTCGTTAGTCAGGCGAGGCGTCTGCATCCCGATGGTGACTATCGCATCGCACAGGCCGAAGGACTGCCTTTCGCGGAGAAGACTTTCGATCTGGTCGTTGCCTATCTCAGCCTCATCGACATCGCCGATCTGGATGCGGCGGTTGGCGAGATGAACCGGGTTCTCCGCCCGGGCGGTCATCTGCTGATCGCGAACCTGACCAGCTTTTACAGCGCCAGCAACCCGACCGGCTGGCGCGATGGCGGCGATGGCAAGCGCAGTTTCATGATCGACCACTACATGGATGAACGGTCCGATTGGATCGGCTGGGGCGATCTTCGGGTCATGAACTGGCACCGGCCGCTCAGCACCTACATGTCGCTGTTGCTGGGAGCGGGCCTGCAGTTGCGCTATTTCGACGAACCATTGCCGCGTGGCGGCGAACCGGAACAAAGGGACCTCTTTAGAAGGGTCCCCTCGTTCCTGGTCATGGATTGGCAAAAGCCGTAGTTCAGTGCTGCCCGCTCGACGCTGCTACGAGCGGCAGAGCTCGCGGGCATTGAGAACGCCCCAGCCGAACACGGGATCCTTGCCCGGCGCGCCGAGGTCCTGCGCCGTCTCCGTGACGAGCTTTGCGATTTCTTCCGCCGGCAGGTTTGGATGCGATGCCCTGAGAATGGCGGAGGCAGTCGTGACGAAAGGGGCGGCAAAGGATGTGCCGGTCTTGGGCGCTGCTCCCTCGATCGACGCAGCCGTCCAGACACTCGTGCCGAGTGCTGCGACATCGATATGGTCGCCGCGCCCGGCGCGGCGATAGGGCTTGAAGTTGCGGTCGACGGCGGTGACCGCGATCATCGCCGGATAGGCGGCAGGATAGACGGGTTTAGCCCGCGGGCCGTCATTACCTGCCGCCGCCACCTGGATGATGTTTCGCTCGGCTACGAGCGCGACGGTCTTTTCGAGCAGCAGATTGTGTGGCCCGGAGAGGCTCATATTGATGACCGTGACCTTGCGCGAGGCCAGCAGATCGATGGCGCGTACCAGATCGTAGGTCTCGGCGATATCCGTCTCGCCGCCCTTACGCTGGAAGGCGTCGACGGCGATCAGGTGGGCATTGCCGAGCAGGCCCGGCGCGCGACTGTCCTTCCGCCCGGCAATGAGAGCTGCGACCGCAGTCCCGTGCTGGCGGCCGGATTCCGGTGCCTCTTCCTCCGCCAGCCTGACGATGTCGAGCCTGACGCCTTTCAGTGAGGGATGGGCGGGGTTGATCGCCGTGTCGATCAGCCCGATCGGGCCGGCAGCCGGGCACGCGGCGCCGGCGTCGGGCCAGCCGATGGCGGTGCGAACGAGCGCGCAACCGCCGTCGGCACAGGGAGCCGGTGAGGCGGTGCCTTCGTTCGGCTCGAAATAGTGGTTGAGATCGGCGATTGCTCCGGGCGTCGCATCCGCGACCTGCCGGCGGGCATCCTCGAGCGTCATGCCGCGGGGGGCGCCGAACTTGACGATCTCTGTCGTCGAAAGCCCGAGCGGCTCTCGTGCACGCACTGTGAAGCCGCTTTCCGCAAGGCGCTGGATAGCGGCATCGTTGAGACCGAGCGCGATGATTTCACCGGGAACATGGGTTGCCCGGCGCGCTGCCGGACGCTGGCGCACGACGCGGCGCTCCGACGTTCCGCGGAAGAGATCGAGCAGATTGCCGCCTCCCCGCCAGGTGTTGCTTGAGTCGCGATCGCCTGAGCCGCGGGACGAACCGCCACCGCCACCATCGTCATCGTCGTCGTCCGCCTGGGCCTGACTGATTGAGGCAAAGCGAACGGTTGAATTGCCATCGTTACTACCGCCAAAGGAGAGATCCCCAGCACCGGTTGCCAGGCCGCACAACGACAGGACGGTCAGTCGAAACAGGCGTTTTTTCAAGGTTTTCTCCTTGTGTAGCGGCATCCGAAAACGAAAGCTTACCGTGAACGGACGGACCATAAGTGGTGACTTTCGGGTGTAGTTCCCATAACGCTCAACGCATGAATGGACAAATTATTCCACCGGTGACGAAGGGTAGCGCCAAAAGGAACGCCCGATGACGGATCCGACCATCGTCTTCGGCGAGCGCCTGGTCGCGTTTCTGCCGAACCTGCGCCGCTTTGCCATTTCGCTTTGCCGGTCGCGCGACGTGGCCGACGATCTGGTGCAGGCGGCCTGCGAAAAGGCGCTTGCTGGTTCGGACCGCTTCGAGGAAGGCACGCGCTTTGACGCCTGGATGTTCCGCATCCTGCGCAACCTCTGGATCGACCAGCTGCGCCGGCAGAAGACCGCCGGCCCGACGGAGGAGATCGAGGCGCAGGCCGAACTCGCCGTTCCTTCGGGCGAGGCCGGGAGCGAGGCGCGCATGGCGCTGAAGAGCGTGGCGGCTGCGATCGACGGCCTGGTGCTCGAACAGCGCGAGGTACTGATCCTCACCTGCGTCGAGGAGCTTTCCTACAAGGAGGCAGCCGAGGTTCTCGGCATTCCGATCGGAACCGTCATGAGCAGGCTCGCCCGGGCGCGTAAAAATCTTGCGGAGGCAACGGGAATAGAACCGCCGGTCGCGCGTTCACAGGACATGAGAGGCGGGACAAGATGAGCGACACGGAATTCAGCGATGAAATCTTGATGGCGTTCGCCGACGGCGAACTCGACGAGGAGACGATGCGCCGTGTCGAGGCGGCGCTGGAAACGGACGACGAATTGATGGCGCGCGTAGCGATGTTCATGGAAACACGCGCTGCCGCAAGCGAGGCGCTGAAGCCGGTGCTCGACGAGCCGGTGCCGGACGAACTGGTCGCTAAGGTGCGGGCCATGGCGGCGGCCGCAGGCGACGCAGCGCGCGCGGCGGACGCACCGGCTGCAGCCGGCGATAATGTCGTGGCCTTCCGGCGCCCTGCGGATCAGCCGGCGTCGCCGAATGGTAGCCCCTCGCGGTTTCTGATGGCGATGGCAGCGTCGCTGCTGGTGGTCGTCGGCGGCGCTGGCGGCTACCTGCTTCGCGGCGGTGGGCTGGCGGATCCAGGCGGGGTGCCGGGCGCGATGCAGGTGGCCGGCACTGTCGGCCCGGCGCTCTCCGCCATCCTCGACAAGGCGGCTTCGGGAGACGAAGTCGCCGTTGGTGAAGGGCAGGGGACGGTCCGGCTGGTATCGGCATTCGAGCTCGGTTCGGGGCAGCTCTGCCGCGAATACGAACTCGCCCAGCCCGGTGAGCCCGGTCTGGTGTCGGTCGCCTGCCGCAAGGCGTCGACCTGGCAGACGCGGCTCGCCGTCGCCAAGCCGGAAGGCGGAGACGGCTACGCGCCGGCCTCGTCACTTGAGACCGTCGATGCCTTCCTGACCTCGATCGGCGCCGGGCAGCCGCTCGATGCGGACGCCGAGAAGAAGGCGCTCTCCGGCAGGAAATAGACCGTGAATTCCAACGTCCGTCGGGCAATCGCTGCGCGCTTCCGGCTTTATCCTAGAGCGGAACCGAAAGCCCGACCTTCACCGGGTCCATCGTCACGAAGGTGCGGAAGCGCTTGATGTTCGCATTGCCGAAGAACATGCGCCGGGTGAAGGCCTCGTAGTCGGCCATGGTCGGCACGATGACGACGAGCATGAAGTCGACGTCGCCGGTGACATAGTAGCATTGCTGCACCTCGGGTGCCGCCGTGAATGCCGCCTTGGCCGCATCGAGCAGGGCGATCTGCTCGCTTTCGACCTCCACCTCCACCAGGATCGTCAGCGCCTGATTGACGCTGACCGGATCGATCAGCGCGACATTGGCGCGGATGACGCCGGGTTCTTCCATGCGCTTGATCCGCCGCTGGACGGCGGGCGCCGACAGATTGACCGCCTCGCCGATCTGGCGCTGCGGCGTCGTATTGTCCTTCTGCAGGATGGCGAGAATCGCAAGATCGAAGCGATCCAGTTCGACCTGTGGCTTTTTCGACGGTGCCATCCAGTGCCTTTCGGTTCCTGCTCTCCGGGCCCTGAAGGTGGAACCCCACGCCACGGCACCCCATTAACTTTACAAACTTGCATTCTCGACGGCCATTTAGAGCGCATTTCTCGGCAACGATGAAATAGATTTTCGTGGTCTACGGAGATTGCACCATGTTTCTCGCCAATTCCCATGCCGATTTCGGCCACTCGCTACTGCCCGCGGATGCCGACATGCTGTCGCTTGCCGCCGCCGCCCGTGTCGAGCAGCAGCTTGCGCGCCGCCCCGACCATCGGCCGACGCCGCTTCATGCCTTGCCCGCATTGGCGGAC
This sequence comes from Ensifer sp. Root954, assembly GCF_001429005.1. Lineage (NCBI taxonomy): Bacteria > Pseudomonadati > Pseudomonadota > Alphaproteobacteria > Hyphomicrobiales > Rhizobiaceae > Ensifer > Ensifer sp. Root954. The sequence goes on along the minus strand of NZ_LMJM01000001.1, from coordinate 115,324 downwards.
GAACTCGGTATTGCGGGCGTCTTCGTCAAGGACGAAGGCCATCGCCTGGGTCTCGGCAGTTTCAAGGCGCTTGGCGGTTCCTATGCGGTGATCCGGCTGGTGGTCGAGGAGGCGGAACGGCGTCTCGGTCGCAGCATCGATCTCGACGATCTCGACCGGCCAGAGGTTCGGGCAATTGCCGCCGCCCAGACCTTCGGCTGCGCCACCGATGGCAATCACGGCCGCTCGGTTGCCATGGGCGCCCGGCTTGTCGGCGCGAAAGCGGTGATCTTCGTGCACGGAGGCGTCAGCGAAACGCGCATCGAGGCGATCGCGGCCTATGGCGCGGAGATCGTCCGCGTTGCCGGGACCTACGACGATTCCGTCCGGGAGGCCGCGCGGGTCTGTGACGAAAATGGCTGGACCGTCGTCTCGGACACCACCTGGCCGGGCTACGAATACATTCCCGGCCTGGTGATGCAGGGCTACACGTCGCTGCTGAGCGAGGCGCTGCGGCAGATGGAAGAGCCTCCGACGCATGTGTTCGTGCAGGCGGGCGTTGGCGGCATTGCGGCGGCGACCGCGGGGCATCTGGCGCTACGTTATGGCGCGGAGCGTCCACGTTTCGTCGTCGTCGATCCGGCGCGCGCCGCCTGCCTCTACGAAAGCGCCAGAGCCGGACATCCGGTCAAGGTGGCGCATGGCGAGCCGACGATCATGGCGATGCTCGAATGCTACGAGCCGTCGCTTGTCGCCTGGCGTATCCTGTCGCGCGTCGCCGATGCCTTCATGACCGTCGACGAGGAGGATGCCGTTTCGGTGATGAACCGGCTTGCGCGGCCGACAGGCTCTGACCCGGCGATCGTGTCCGGCGAAAGCGGCGGCGTCGGCCTGGCCGGGCTGCTTTCGGTTGCCCGCGATCCAGCGCTGCGGGAAACGCTCGGACTGACCGCGCAGTCGCGCGTCTTCGTCATCAATACCGAGGGTGCGACGGACCCAGAGCGTTATGCTGCCTTGGTCGGCCTGTCGCCCGAGACCGTCGCCAACACATCGAACGAAAGAGGATGACCATGGCGGGAATGGATTTTGACCGGCTTGTGAAGGACATGACCGCCTGGCGCCGCGACCTGCACGCGCACCCGGAATTCGGTTTCGAGGAACAACGCACCTCATCCTTCGTTGCGGCAAAGCTCAGGGAATTCGGGCTCGACGAGGTGGTGGAAGGTGTCGGTGGTACCGGCGTCGTCGGTCGGCTGAAACGCGGCAGCGGCAACCGCGCCATAGCGCTTCGGGCCGACATGGATGCGCTGCGGATACCGGAACAGGGAGAGCTTCCCTATCGCTCGACGAAGCCCGGCACCATGCATGCCTGCGGCCATGACGGTCACACGGCCATGCTGCTTGGCGCCGCCAAGATGCTCACCGAAGACGGCGGCTTCGATGGTACCGCATGCTTTATCTTCCAGCCGGCCGAGGAGTGGGGCAAGGGCGCGCTGGCGATGCTCGACGACGGACTGATGGAACGTTTTCCCTTCGACGAAATCTACGGCCTGCACAACATGCCGGGGCTGCCGGTCGGCCGTTTCGAAACCCGCGTCGGCGCCATCATGTCGGCGGAGGACAATTTCGAGATCGTGCTCAAAGGCGTCGGCGGGCACGCGGCGCGGCCGCACTGGGGTAACGAGACGCTGGTCGCCGCCTGCGCCACCGTCGTCAATCTGCAGACGATCGTGTCGCGCCGCCTCCCGCCGACGGATATCGGTGTCGTTTCGGTCACCGAGCTTTTGACCGACGGCACGCGCAACGCGCTGCCCGGTCTCGCCCGCATCCTCGGCGATGCCCGCAGCTTCCGCCCGGAGGTCAGCACCAGGATCGAAGCGGAGATGCGGGTGATCGCCAAGGGTACGGCGGATGCCTATGGCTGCGAGGTCGAGGTCAACTACACGCGCGAGTTCGTCCCACTGATCAATGACCCGGCCCTGACCGGCCACGCCTTTGCCGCAGCAGAAACGGTGTTCGGGACCGGGAATGTCGCAACGGCCGCCGAGCCGATGACCGGCTCGGAGGATTTCGCACGCTTCCTTGAGCACGTTCCGGGCTGCTTCGTCTTCATCGGCAATGGCGAGACATCGGCGCCGCTGCACAATCCGCGTTACGACTTCAACGACGACGCCCTGATCTTCGGCGCGCGTTATCACGCCGAGATTATCCGGCAGAGACTGGCGTTGGCTGATAGCCGGCCATGAACCAAAATCCGCATGAAAGCAGGAATAACATGTCATTTCCTTCCATCGACGCCGCGCGCCTCATCGGGCGCATCCGCGAGCTTGGCGAAATCGGTCGCGATGCAGAAGGGCGACTGACCCGGCTGGCCGGCTCCGACAACGACAAGGCCGGCCGCAACCGCCTCGTCGCCTGGATCGAGGCGGCGGGCCTCGATGTGGCCGTGGATCAGATTGGTAACATCTTCGGCATCTGGCGCAGCGAGGAGAACAGCGGCGAAGCGCCGATCATGCTCGGCTCGCACATCGATACGGTCATCAATGCCGGCATCTATGACGGATGTTACGGCGTACTCGCCGCGCTCGAAGTAATCGAGACGCTGAAGGACCGTGGCGTGACGCCGGTCCGACCGATCGTCGTTGCCGCCTTTACCAATGAGGAGGGCGTGCGTTTTGCGCCCGACATGCTCGGCTCGCTCGTCTATGCCGGCGGCCTGCCGCTGGACGCAGCGCTCGCGACCATCGGCACGGATGGCTCGTCGCTGGGCGAGGAACTCGAGCGGATTGGCTATGCCGGCAACATCGAGCCGGGGTTCCTCAAGCCCCACGCCTATGTCGAGCTCCATATCGAGCAGGGGCCGGTGCTGCAGCGCGAGGGCTTTTCGATCGGTGCCGTCGAGAACCTGCAGGGCATTTCCTGGCAGCGCGTGACGATCGATGGCGTCGCCAACCATGCCGGCACCACGCCGATGGCAATGCGTTCCGACGCCGGTCTCGCGGCCGCGCGTGTCGGCCTCTTCCTGCGCGAGCATATAGCCCGGTCGAACGCGCCGAGTGTCGCGACCATTGGCACCATGCGTTTCGAGCCCGACGCGATCAACGTCATCCCATCGCGTGCGGCCTTCACCGTCGATCTGCGCGATCCGGACGAGGATCGGCTGCAGGCGCTCGAAGCGGCGCTTGCGGACTTTCTGGTGCGCATCGGCGCGGAAGAGGGGGTAACGATCTCGGTCGAGCGGCTGGCACGCTTCCAGCCGGTCGCCTTCGATCAGGGCATCGTCGCAGCGGTCGAGGCTTCGGCGAAGGCGCGAGGCCTTAAGAGCCGGCGCATGACCTCGGGCGCCGGTCATGATGCCCAGATGATCGCCCGCATCGCGCCGACGGCGATGATCTTCGTTCCGAGCCGCGACGGCATCAGCCATAATCCGCGCGAACACACGGAGCCGGATGATCTGGTCGCCGGCGCCAACGTGCTGCTCGATGTGGTCGAGCGGATGGTGAGTGGTCGCTAGAGGGCTATAGGGCTATAGGGACGTTGCGCGTTCGTTGATCGAACGGGATCGATAGCGCGCCTCCCGCTGCTCCGTCATGCCAGGGCTTAGCCCGAGCACCCAGGCGCAGACGCTTCTATGTCCGCGATAAACAGCACACGGCATCCTTCGGCGCGACGAAGCAGACATCTATTCAAGGCTCTGTTCTGGTGTGACCCGCGCTTTTGCGGGATCCCGCATCGCTCTTCTGCCGGGTGGAAGACTCTGGCCCGCTTCCCTCGGGAGGCTCTTCCGGTGTCCGGCGGAAAAGATTGAGGAAACTGCTGCCGCCGTGCCATACGCTGCCGGTTGGTCCGTAATCCCGCCCGTCGCGCGAAGAGGATGAGTGGCGCTCGCTGTCTCCGCCGCTCAGGCCGCTTCCGTCGATGGCGCCGCCTCCGCCGCCAGCCCCGGTCCCGCCGGGCTCGCCGCCCACGCCGCTACCATCGCCGGAGCCCCAATCGCCGCCACCCTCTGTGCCGTTGCTTCCGCCGCTCCCGACGTTTTCGCCACCTTGGTCGCTGCCGCCCGCGGCACCTTCACCATTCGTGCCGCCGGCATCGGCGTCGTCCGCATGGGCAGCGGAAATCCAGGAAAGGCCCGCGGCAGAACCCCAGTCACCGTTGAGGCGCGGCAGATCTCCGCCGAATGCTGCAAGGGCTCCTATGGACAAGGCCGTCAGTCTCAACAGGCATGTCCTCAAGTCATTCTCCTTGTGCAAACGGCGTTCTTGCGTCGTCCTGCAGGACTTTTGCGCGGGTACAGTTCGGCTGCCCGCTGCGAATGAATTTCGCCGACAGCGACTTTTGCGTGCGCCTTGCATATCGTTCAATCGATGTGGGGACAAGCTATTGGGGGGACAGGCGACACGGAGCGCAAGGTGCGGGCCTCTGGCGGCGGCCGCGACACGCAGATGATCGCCCGCATCGCTGAGGGATCGCGAGAGGGACAGAGGACGTTGCATGTTTGTCGATTGAACGGGGTGGGAGCGTTGGCGATCGCAGCTTCCGCTTCCGAGGCGGGAGGCGGAGTCCTGAGTGAACTGAAGGGGCCGTGACTGGCCCCTTCAACGAGTCTCTGTCGTCTACTCGGCCGCGCCAGCCGCCCCTTCCACCGGCATATAGAGGTCGCCGCCCTCGCGGTATTTCGCGGCCATTGCCTCCAGGCCTTCCTTCTGCGCTTCTGCGCGGATGTCGTGCGAGATCCGCATCGAGCAGAATTTCGGGCCGCACATGGAGCAGAAATGCGCGACCTTGTGCGCTTCCTTCGGCAGTGTCTCGTCGTGGAAGTTACGGGCCGTCTCCGGGTCGAGCGAGAGGTTGAACTGGTCCTCCCAGCGGAATTCGAAGCGCGCGCGCGATAGCGCGTCGTCGCGCACCTGGGCGGCCGGATGGCCCTTGGCGAGATCGGCGGCATGGGCGGCGATCTTGTAGGTGATGACGCCGACCTTGACGTCGTTGCGGTCGGGAAGACCCAGATGCTCCTTCGGCGTGACGTAGCAGAGCATGGCGGTGCCGAACCAGCCGATCATCGCCGCGCCGATGCCCGACGTGATGTGGTCGTAGCCGGGCGCAATGTCCGTCGTCAGCGGTCCGAGCGTGTAGAACGGCGCCTCGCCGCAGACGGCGAGTTGCTTGTCCATGTTCTCCTTGATCTTGTGCATCGGCACGTGGCCGGGGCCTTCGATCATCACCTGACAATCCTTGGCCCAGGCGATCTTGGTGAGTTCGCCGAGCGTTTCGAGTTCGGCGAATTGTGCCGCGTCGTTGGCATCGGCGATCGAGCCGGGGCGCAGGCCGTCGCCGAGCGAGAAGGAGACGTCATAGGCGCGGCAGATGTCGCAGATTTCCTCGAAATGCTCGTAAAGGAAGCTCTCGCGATGGTGATGCAGACACCACTTGGCCATGATCGAGCCGCCGCGCGAAACGATGCCGGTGACGCGATCGACGGTGAGCGGGATGTAGTGCAGCCGGACGCCGGCATGGATGGTGAAATAGTCGACGCCCTGTTCAGCCTGCTCGATCAGCGTGTCGCGATAGACTTCCCAGGTGAGGTCCTCGGCAATGCCGTTGACCTTTTCCAGCGCCTGGTAAAGCGGCACGGTGCCGATCGGAACCGGTGAGTTGCGGATGATCCATTCGCGGATGTTGTGGATGTTGCGGCCGGTCGAAAGGTCCATGACGGTGTCGGCGCCCCAGCGCGTCGCCCAGACCATCTTTTCGACCTCTTCCGCCATCGACGAGGTGACGGCGGAGTTGCCGATATTGGCGTTGATCTTCACCAGAAAGTTCCGGCCGATGATCATCGGCTCGGATTCCGGGTGGTTGATGTTGGCAGGCAGGATCGCCCGGCCGCTGGCGATTTCCTGGCGCACGAATTCGGGTGTCACGTGATCGGGGATGTGGGCGCCGAAGCTTTCGCCGTCCCGGACCTTCGCACGCGCCGCGTCGCGGCCGAGATTTTCGCGGATCGCCACGAACTCCATTTCCGGCGTGATGATGCCGGCGCGGGCATAGGCAAGCTGGGTCACTGCGCGGCCGCCCGTGGCCTTCAGCGGCGCATGCTGGAACGGGAAGGTCGGTGTCAGCCTGTCGCCGCTCACAAAGCCGTTGTCCTCGGGGCGGACCACGCGTCCCTCATAGGTTTCCACATCGCCGCGGTCGACGATCCAGTTGCGGCGCAGCCGCGGCAGGCCGTCCTCGATGCGGATCTCGGCGTCGTCGGCGGTGTAGGCGCCGGAGGAATCATAGACCGTAACCGGTTGCTCGCCCGACGTCGGGTGGAGCGCAATCTCGCGCATCGGCACGCGGATATCCGGATGAAGCACGCCCGGCTTGTGGATCTTGCGGGAGGCGGGAAGCGGTCCTTGCGTGACCGTGAGGGCTGCGGGTTTGGTGGCAATATTCATGACGAGGCTCCAAGTTTGCAATTGGAGACCCAGTTCTGATGCCGGAAAGATGAAAGACGCTCCGCCAGATGCTGGACGCACGGAATCCTGGCTTCGATATCTGCACCGTCCCTACGCCAGTATGAACTGGATCAGGTTCAACGGGTCACTGCGCCACAGCCGGCAAGCCGGCCATCCAGCAGAATCTCAGCCCCTTGCGGGACCCCCCTGGTGAATGCCTAGATCATAGCCATCGATCGGCCCGGGTCGTCAAGCGTGAATTCGCCTGCCGACAAATATGCACCTATTGCGTGTGGTGACGGATTCGGGTTTGACGCTAGCGGCCGGCCTTTTCCGGTGCGGCCCGCTCGGCGTAATCGGCACGGTTGATGCCGTGGCGCTGGAGCTTGTCGTAGAATGTCTTGCGCGGAATGCCGAGCGCCTCGATCGTCGCCTTGACGTCGCCGCGCTGAGCCCGCAACACCTCTTTCAGGATCTCCGCCTCGTAGCGTTCGAGCCGTTCCGGGAGCGCAAATCCAGGCTGTTCGGCGGGCGCAATCGGCTGTCCCAGCGGACCTTCGACACCAAGCGCCACGCGTTCGGCAAAGTGCGAGAGCTCGCGCACATTGCCCGGCCAGGCATGCGTCATCAGATGTCTCTGCACGGCCGATGTGACCACAGGCGCGTCGCGCTTGAAGCGCTCGGCCGCCCGGGTCAGGAAGTGCGAGAAGAGCAGCGGGATATCGTCTCGGCGTTCGCGCAGCGGTGGGATCGACAGCGTTACGACATTCAATCTAAAGTAGAGGTCTTCCCGGAAATCGCCGCGCTGCGCCGGGTCGCCAAGATCGATTTTGGCAGCCGCGATGACGCGGATATCGACCGGACGAACCTGGTTGGTGCCAAGCGGCGTGATTTCGCGCGCTTCCAGAACGCGCAGCATCTTCACTTGAGTCGCCGGTGGCATCGCCTCGATCTCGTCGAGGAACAGCGTGCCGCCGCTCGCATGCTCGATCCGGCCGATGCGCTTCTTCAAGGCGCCGGTGAAGGCGCCCTGTTCGTGGCCGAAGAGTTCGCTTTCGATCACCGTTTCGGGCAGCGCCCCGCAATTCAGCGCCACGAAGTTGCCGTTGCGGCGTCGGCTCCAATTGTGGAGCAGCGTCGCCACCACCTCCTTGCCGCTGCCCGTCTCGCCGGCGACGAGCACGTCGACATCGGTATCGGCAATGTGCCGGATCGTCTGGCGCAAGCGTTCCATGACCGGCGTCTGGCCGATCAGCGGCAGGTTGTCGCCGGCCGTCTCGGCGGCCCGTTTCAGCGCGCGGTTTTCCATCACGAGCCGGCGTTTTTCCAGCGCGCGATGCACGCTCTGCACCAGCCGGTCGGCGGCAAAGGGTTTGGGGATGAAGTCGTAGACGCCATCCTGCAGCGCCTGCACTGCCATCGGGATATCGCCATGGCCGGTCACCAGGATCACCGGCAGATCCGCGTCGAAAGCTTCGATGCGGCGGAAGAAGGCGAGGCCGTCGATGCCCGGCATGCGGATATCGCTGACGACGACGCCGTCGAAATTCGCATCCAGCGTCTTCAACGCTTCGGCAGCGCTGGCAAAAGGGGTAACGGCGAGGCCGGCGAGTTCCAGCGTCTGCGTCATCGCCTTGCGCAGATGGTTGTCGTCGTCGACGAGATAGACGGTCGGCTGCATCGCTCAGGCCCTCTTCAGGCGAACCGTGAAGACGGTGCCCCTGTCGCTGGTTTCGACGGTGATATCGCCGCCATAGTCGGCGACGATCTCCTTGGAGATGGCAAGGCCGAGGCCGAGCCCTTCATCCTTCGAGGTGTTGAACGGCGTGAACAGATCCTCGCGGATATGCTGGGGAATGCCTGGGCCGTTATCGGCAACGACGAGGAAAACCGTCCCGGAGGGACCGTCCTCGCAGCGCACGCGGATCTCGGCGTCGCTGCGCGTGCCGAGCGCTTCCAAGGCATTTTGCAAAAGGTTGATCAGCACCTGCTCGAGCCGGATGCGGCTGCCGAGGACGCTGAGGCCATTTTCCGGCAGGTCGATGACGATCGCATCCATGCGGCCGGCAAAGCGGCTGCGCAGCAGCATCATCGCCCCCTCGATCACGTCGCGCATGGGCGTCGGCTCGGCGACGAAGCGGCCCTTGCGAGCGAAGCTTCTGAGTTCGTCGGTGATGGTGCCGACCCGATCGGTCAGTTCGGCGATGCTGACAAGGTTCTCGACCGCGGTCTGCTGCTGTCCGCGTTCGAGGAAGGTGCGGGCGTTGTCGGCATAGGCGCGGATGGTCGCGACCGGCTGGTTGATCTCGTGGGCGACGCCGGCCGCCACCTGGCCAAGGATCGCCAGCCGGTTCGCCTGAACCAGTTCCTGCTGCACCGCCTGCAGCTTCTCGCCGGTACGCCGGTGGTCGGCGATCTCCGTTTCGAGATGATCGCGGGCAAGGCTGAGGTCATGTGTGCGCTCCGCCACGCGGGTCTCCAGCTCGTCGCGCGCGGCGCGATCGCGCGCAGACACCAGTGCCAGCGTCTGGCGGCGGCGCAGGAGGACCGCGGTAAAAGCGAGCAGCGGTGCGAGGAGGGCCAGGGCAATCAGCCGGGCCTCGCGGGTTGCCGCCGAGATCGCGCCATCGAGCGGCGCCAGCTGCTCCAGCCGCCAGCTGGTGGTCGGAACCATGGTTTCGACCCGGAGGAACCGACGTTCGCTTTCGCCCGGCAACAGTGCGCGCAACTCGCTGGAGCCATCGCTGGTCGGCTCGATGTCGCGGAAGGGCAGCGGCAGCAGCGAGGCATCGCCAAATTGCAGGCTGTCGCGGATGGCGGCGACGCGGTCGCGTGGAATTGTTCTGGTCGTCATGAAGCGCCAGGAGGGGAAGCTGGTGATCAGCACGATGCCGCGCCGGTCGGTGACGTAGACCGGCTTGCCGGAGGCGAGCCATTCGGCTTCCACATCGTCGAATTCGAGCTTGGCGACGACGACGCCGATCGGGCCGTCAGGACCCTGGACCCGACGCGAAATGTAGAGGCCCGGCCGCTTGCTGACGTTGCCCATGGCGAAATGCTCGGCCTTGCCGTCGCGCATCGCCATGCGGAAATATTCGCGGAAGGCATAGTCGTTGCCGACGAAACTCGTCGGCTCGCGCCAGTTGCTGGCGGCGACCGCGACGCCATCAGGGCCGATCACGTAGATGACAGCGGCGTCCGTGTTGGTCGCCAGCGCCTGCAGCTTCTCGTTCAGCCGTTGCAGCGCCTCTGTGCCGCGGGTCGAAAGGGCTGCCTTCACCTCGACATCGTCGGCCAGCACCAGCGGCGTCGAGCGTTGGCGTTCGAGTACGGCGCGCAGCAGCGAGGCCTTCAGATTGGCATCGATCCGGCTTTGGGCATCGACAGTTTCGAGCGCCTGGCTTCGGCCGTACTCGCCCGCAAGCAGGAGCGCGGCGACAAGCAGCGCGACGGCAAGGCCGGCAAAGACCAGCCAGGTGCGGCGCATCGACTGGTCGAGATCTGCCAGATTGAGGGGGGCGGACAGGGCGTTGAACATGGCCCAATTGTGCATTTTTTCGCTCAGCTTTCCAGATGGCTTGTGCGGAAATCCGCTCAACTCTTTGTGCGCACCGAGCCGCCTGCACAAAACATCCTCATCAATTCAAAGGCTTGGTTCCTGCCGCGGCCAACTGGCACGACCGTTGCAAATGACATCCTCATGACAGCCCGCGCTGTCGCGCATCGGAAATTGACCCGGGAGGCCCGGCATGACGCCGGACTGGGTCCAGTGGAGGATCTCATGATTATCGAACAATCCGCGGAACCGCGCGGCAAGACACCTTTCTATCGCCATCTCTATGTCCAGGTTCTGGTGGCGATCGCCGCCGGCATCCTGCTCGGCCATTTCTATCCGTCGCTCGGCACCGAGCTGAAGCCACTCGGCGACGCCTTCATCCGCCTCGTCAAGATGATCATCGCGCCGGTCATCTTCCTGACGGTCGCGACCGGCATCGCCGGCATGACCGATCTTGCCAAGGTCGGCCGCGTCGCCGGCAAGGCGATGATCTATTTCCTGACCTTCTCGACGCTCGCGCTGATCATCGGCCTGATCGTCGCCAATGTCGTCCAGCCGGGCGCCGGCATGCACATCGATCCGGCCTCGCTCGACGTCAAGGCGGTGACCACCTATGCCGAAAAGGCGCATGAGCAGACGATCACCGGCTTCCTGATGGGCATCATCCCGACGACGCTCGTCGGCGCCTTTGCCGATGGCGACATCCTGCAGGTGTTGTTCATCTCCGTGCTCTTCGGTCTGTCGCTTGCCATGGTCGGCAAGAAGGCTGAGCCCGTCGTCGACTTCCTGCACGCGCTGACGCTGCCGGTCTTCAAGCTCGTCGGCATCCTGATGAAGGCCGCCCCGATCGGCGCCTTCGGCGCGATGGCGTTTACCATCGGTAAATACGGCGTCGGCTCGATCGCCAACCTGGCGATGCTGATCGGCACCTTCTACATCACGTCCTTCCTCTTCGTGTTCGTCGTTCTTGGCGCGGTCGCCCGCTACAATGGCTTCTCGATCGTCGCGCTGATCCGTTACATCAAGGAAGAACTGCTCCTGGTGCTCGGCACGTCCTCGTCGGAAGCCGCTCTTCCGGGCCTGATGAGCAAGATGGAAAAGGCCGGCTGCAAGCGCTCGGTCGTTGGTCTGGTCATCCCGACCGGCTATTCCTTCAACCTCGACGGCACCAACATCTACATGACGCTGGCCGCGCTCTTCATCGCCCAGGCGATGGATATCCCGCTGTCGCTCGGCGATCAGGTGCTGCTGCTTCTCGTCGCGATGTTGAGCTCCAAGGGTGCTGCCGGCATCACCGGCGCCGGTTTCATCACGCTGGCTGCGACGCTTTCGGTCGTCCCGGCGGTGCCGGTCGCCGGCATGGCGCTGATCCTCGGCATCGACCGCTTCATGTCGGAATGCCGCGCGCTCACCAACTTCGTCGGCAATGCGGTCGCCACGATCGTCGTTGCGAAGTGGGAAGGCGAACTGGATGAAGCGCAGATGGCCGCGGTCCTTGGCGGCCGTGCGCCGGAGGCGCTGCCGCAGCCGGCCTTGCAGCCGGCGGAATAAGTTTGCCTCCCAAGGCATGACTGCAAAAAAAGCAGTCCGAACGCGGTCCGTGGCAACACGGGCCGCGTCGTCGTTTTAGCTATTGGCCGCTCAACGTCATCTTCGACGTTTCAGGCGCACCGGCGTTCAGGTAGGCCACGAAGTCCCGGAGCATCGGAACCCGGCGCGGGCGGAAGCTTTCCTCCGTCATCGTGACATCGACGATGCGATCGACGCGGAACTTGCGGTAGTCCTGGCGCAGGCAGCACCAGGCGAGCAACACCAGCATCCGCTCGAGATAGACGATCGCCAGCGGCAGGATCTTCCGGTCTGTCCGCTGCTGGTCCGCGTCGACATAGGCGATCACCACTGCGCGTTCCTGCCAGCAGGCTTCGCGCAGAAGGCTGACATCGGTGACAGGCGGGTTCCGGCGCTCGAAGCGATAGACCTGTGAAGCGGCATGCAATGCCTGACGCTGCAGCCTGTCGGGCAGTGTCGCCGTTATCTTCGAAAGCACGGCGCCCGCTGCGGCCGCGAGATCCGGCTCGCCCATGTGCTGCACCTCGGCAAGGCCGAGCACCAGCGCCTCGATCTCCAAGCGGGTAAAGGTTTGCGGCGGCAAGGCGATATCCTCCGTCAGCCGGTAGCCGAAGCCGCGCTCGCCATCGATGACGGCGCCGGCGGCGCGCAGGCTGTCGATGTCCCGATAGAGCGAGCGCAACGACACGCCGGTTTCCTCGGCAAGGCGGGCCGCCGTTACCGGGGAGGGGAGTGTGCGCAGCGCCTGGAGCAGGCGGAACAGACGATCACTACGGGCCATGGCTGAAAGATAGACGAACCCTACTGACGAAAACTGGCAGTTGGCCGACTGTATAAGATCCGCATCGCCAAACGCAACCGAGGATCCAGACTATGCTGACACTCTTTCACGCCCCGCGTTCGCGCTCGTCGCGCATCATCACCCTGCTTCGCGAACTCGATGCTCTCGACAAGGTGGAAGTCGAGATCGTCGACATCACTCGCGGTGACGGCAGCGGTCGAAAGGATCCGGCGAACCCGCACCCGGAGGGTAAGGTGCCGCTGCTCGTTCATGACGGTGTGGTGCTCTGGGAAACCATTGCGATCATCCAATACCTGACCGACCTCTTCCCGGAAAAGAGGATGGCGCCGCATGCTGGCGATCCGCAGCGTGGCCGTTATCTCAGCTGGCTTGCCTGGTATGCCGGTGTGGTCGAGCCGGTGCTGATCGCGCAAGCCGCGGGGGTTTCGCATCCCTATTTCGACGCCACCTTCCGCGGCCCGACAGAGATGGCGGCACGCCTGGAAAACGCGTTGAAGGACAGTCCGTATCTGATGGGCGAGCACTACTCGGCGGCCGACCTGCTCTTGCATTCGCCCTTCGCCTGGTATCCCGCGGCAACACCGGATAGCGCCGTCATCAAGGACTGGGTCGAGCGCTGTGGCGCGCGGCCGTCGCTACAATGGACCGTGGATTTCGATGCCCGGGTGGCAGCGGTAGCCTGACGGCGCCGGCAACGCGCCAACTCCGCCCCGGTTCCGGTCCGAAGGGGGCATGGTGGCCCAAGGCTATTTTCGCTTGAGATTGATCTCGCTCGTGACGATCCGCTTGCCGGAAGCGGGATCGACGTCGATCGTCTTCAACTGCATCCCGTTGGTGCCGACCTTGCGTAAGGTCAGGTCGGCACTGCGGTCGCCATTGACTTCCTTCGCCCATCGAATGGTGAGGTTGATCGCATCGCCGCGTCGTGTGCCGTTGAGCCCGGCGCGGCCGCCGCGGGGCCCGAGATAGGAGCCGCTATAGGTGGACCCGGTAAAGCGCAGCTTCGCGTCGATGGATCGCGAGATCAGCAGCATGCCGCGGCAGACGCCCTCCATCGATAGAGCGGCGTCGCTCGCCTTGGAACTGAAGTTGCAGGAAATGTTCATCGGAGACATGTGGGCACGGATGCGCACCGTTCCGGTGCCTGCCCAGTTGCCGCCGAGGGTCTTCAAGAACGCGCCCTCGTCTGCCCGTGAGGCACTCGTGGACGGCAAGATGAGTGCGGCCATCAGGAGCCATCGCCACATGCCTTGCACCTCCCATTTGCGTGGATGCTGCAACACCCCGTTGCCGCACATGAGCGTCAACGCAACATGTGGCGGCGAAGTTCCTCATTGGCTTCTTTATCTGGCCGGATCTTACGATCGATCAACAATCGGGCACACATCCGGGCAGCCATCAAAATGTGATCGCTGGCGCTGTTTTATCAGATTTGCCTGCACGTGCGCTGCTGTTTTCAATTTCCCGTATTAACGTTGACCTCTGAAAAAGCGTCTCGTCGTCCCCATCCGTAAAAACGGGTAAAGACTTCGTTACCTTGTAAGTATAGACCTCGATCTGCGCTGTCTGTCCGATTTAGCTATTGGCCACCGGGGCGGGAGGGGGACTGGTTTATGTTCGGTGTTACGCGCTTTTTGCCTTTTTCAACCGATCCGGGTGCCCGGGTCCGCCTAAAGGCACCCGCCAGCCACCGGTTCATTTCACGCGGTCGCAAGCAACGAACAGCGGTTACGCTGTCTGGAGACTGCCCGTGACGGCGCGATCCGAATGTGTCCGATCACCCGACGGCGAAACGCCGTTCACGCCTGCGCGGCTCGTCGGCGATCCGCTCTTTGGGGAGGCGTTGCGTCAGGCGGCCCTTCATATGGTTGCGATCCATGACGCCGCTCCGCGCATCGTGCGCTACACCGCCAGCCTGAGAAAATGGCTGCTCACCCAGGCCATCCTGACGCTGCATTTCGAGCGTCTGACCGACCCATCCCGCCCCGAACTGACGGCGGCAAGGCTGATCGACTTTATCGCCGGCAACAACGTAGCCAGCAAGAACACGGCAGCGGCGCACCTGGCCGAGATGCGCAACTATCGACTGCTTCTCGATGCGGAACAGGGCGGTGACAAGCGGATCAGGCCCCTGATCCTTTCCGATGTCGCCGAGGGCCTGATCCGGCAGTGGTTCGAGGGGCACCTTTCGTCGCTCGACAGGCTCGACGAGGGGACAAGGCTGGCGCAGTCGCAAACCGAGCCGACCTTGATGCATCATGCGCTCCCGCGTGCGATGCGGCGGCTCATCGCGGATCGCGCCTGGTGCGAGCCACCCGAAAGCATCGCCGCTTTCGTCTCGACGGAGTCAGGCAGCAACATCCTGCACGACCTGGTGGCGCGGCTGCCGACGGGCGTCCTGCCCGATCAGCGGATTTGGATCGGGCCCCTGAAGCCAGGTGAGATCTCCAGCCGCTACATCATCTCGCGCACCCATGCGCAGAGGGTTTTCGCGCGTGCCGGTGATCTCGGCGTTCTCGGCTGGGAGAGTTCCGGCAGCCGCGGTCCGCTCTGGATTTCGCGTGACCTGGTCGACGATTACCGCCATTGGCAAGCGGTCAAGTTTGCCGCACTCGATGAGGCCTTCGCCTGGGCAGCGTTGCAGGCAAGGTGAACGGCGGACGCGGCCTGAGCGCGTGCAGATTGCTGCTTGCGATGCGTGCCGGTCGGCTGTCGCTTGCAGCAGGTGCTGACCCGCCCATGATGCTGGACGTGCGGCAGCAAGAAGCGGGACGGAAATCGGACCGCAGCCTGCCTATAGACTGTGCAGAACCTGCGTCGCCTTCACCGCGGCAGACGCCCGGTTCTCGACGCCGAGCTTCACATAGATCTGCTCCAGATGCTTGGTGACGGTCCGTGCGCTCAAGCCGAGGATCTCGCCGATGTCGCGGTTCGCCTTGCCCTTGGCGATCCACAGCAGCACCTCCGATTCCCTTGGGGTCAATGCGAAGTGCTGGCGTAACACCGCATCGTCGGAGCGGCGATTTTCGGCGGTGAGGCGGAAGAGATGTTCATTCGGACCGATCGAGCCGAGGAAGGATATCTGCAGGGACGACTGCTCGGGCTGGTCGAGCGTGAAGGTGCTGTCGTCGGGCGCTCCGGTGCGCAGGCGGTTTGCCATCCAGCCCGCGATGCGCCGGGTGACGATCGCCATGCCATCGTCGCGGCCGGTTGCGGCGTTGACGAGACGCGTCGCCTGGGGCGTCGACCAGCAGACGCTTCCGTCGCTGCGCACCGCGAGCAGATGGCGGCCGGCTGCGTCGAGTGCGACCCGTGCGCTCTGGGCCGAACGGGCGTTCGAGAGATGGACGCGAATGCGCGCCCTCAGCTCATCGATGTTGATCGGCTTGGTCAGATAGTCGACGCCGCCGGCCTCGAGCGCACGCACCACATGTTCGGTCTCGGTCAGGCCGGTCATGAACAGCACCGGCGTCTGGCCGACGGCGGCGTTGCCCTTGAGGCGTCGGCAGGTCTCGAAGCCGTCGATCCCGGGCATGACGGCATCGAGCAGAATGACGTCGGGCGTGATGCGCTCGGCGATCGAAAGGGCGGCGCTGCCGGAGGTCGCGATCAGCACGGAAAAGCCGGATTGCTCCAGCGCTTCCGTCAAAAAACCGAGCGCCTCCGGGGAATCGTCGACGAGAAGCACGATGTCGCGGCGGTCGTTGGCCTCAGCCATGGGCGTCGTCTCCGTTGGCTGCGTTGTTCTTGAGGAAAGCGTCGTAGCCCGAGAGGTCGAAGGCCTGCACATAGGCGCGGGCGCGCTCGGCGAAGGGCTGGTGTTCGGGCTGCAGGGCAATTTCCGTCAGCTTGGCTTCGATGCCCCTGACATAGCCGATCTCTCCAAGGCGGATCAGCTCTTCCACGTGATAGGCGTCGGGGCGCGTCAACGGTTCGGCCGCCGGCGACGGGTGTGCTTGCTTCTCCTCTCCCTCGTGAACCCAGGTGAGGCCAAGGTGCACGGCGAGCTTGTCGGCGAGTTGCCCGACGGGGAAGGGCTTGGCGAGCGTGTCGTTGTGGCCGCGGAATGCTCCGGTCGCCGAGCCATCGCCGATATTGGCCGAAAGCATGATGATCGGCGCGATCTGCCCGCCCTGGCGCAGCCGCTCGACAAGCTCCCAGCCGCTCATGCCCGGCATCGAGATATCGATCAGGAAGAGGTCGGCGCCGAGGTCTTGAAGCAGCGCCAGACAATCGGCTCCGGACGCGGCCGTCAGCACCGTGAAGTCCATCGGCACGAGGATCTCGCGCATGAGGTCGCGATGGTCGGCATTGTCGTCGACGATGACGATGGTGCGGCGCGGGCCGAGATAGGAGGTGATACGCCGCGGGGCTGCGGGAGGTAGCGGACGATCTACCGCCGACAGCATCAGCCGGACGCGGAAGGTGGTGCCTTGCCCAGGCGTGCTGGTGACTGCGATTTCGCCGCCGAGCGTCTGCGTCAGGAGCCGCGTGATCGTCAGGCCGAGGCCGAGGCCCGGCATACTACCGAGATGTTCGGCCTCGCCGCGCTGGAACGGATCGAAGATGCGCGGCAGATCCTTGTCGGCAATGCCGCGGCCGCTGTCTGCAATCGTGAAGGTCGCCACCTGGCTGCGATAGGCGACATCCAGGCGGATGCCGCCACGCTCGGTGAACTTCAAGGCGTTGGATAGGAGATTGACGAGGATCTGCCGCAGGCGCTTTTCGTCGGTCTTCACATAGCGTGGCAGGCCGCTAGCGCGCTCGTGCTCGAAGCTGATGCCCTTGGCCAATGCCTGCGGCCGAAACATTTCGATGATCTGGTCGAGGAAGTCGTGAATGTTGATCTCATTGGAATAGACCTGCAGCTTGCCGGCCTCGATCTTCGAGATATCCAAGAGGCCGTCAATCAGGCCGGAAAGATGGTCGGCGCTGCGCTTGATCACCTTGATCGCGCCCTGACGCGCCGGGGGGATCGTCTCGTCGCGCTCCAGCACCTGGGCGTAGCCGAGCACGGCGTTGAGCGGCGTTCGAAGCTCATGGCTGAGGCCGACGACATAGCGGCTCTTGGCGCGGTTGGCTGCTTCCGCTGTTTCCTTTGCCTGCTGGAGTGCGGCGTCGGTCTTCTTGTGGGCGGCGATTTCCTTCAGAAGCAGGGTGTTCTGGCGCGAGGATTCTTCTTCGGCGACGACGCGGCTGTCATGGGCGAGCACGTAGAACCAGGAGACGATACCGGCCAGCACGGCAAAGACGAAGAAGACGACGGCGACGGTGCGCTCGACGACCGTAGCGATCTCGGGGGATGTGCCGGCGGTCTGGTGGGCGATCATCGCGAGGATGAGGCCGATGCCGGCGATCGACAGCACCGCAGAGATCGCGTAGCGGCCGAGCCGCGTCGCGAGCTTTTCCGTGACGGTGCGTGGAAGCAACGTGTTGGCGACGGTCGCGACTTGGGCATTGAACCGCGCCTTCGGCTTGCACATGTCGTGGCAGCGGCTGTCGAGCGAGCAGCAGAGCGAGCAGATCGGCGCTGCATAGGCGGGGCACCAGGCCATGTCCTCCGGCTCGAACGGATGCTCGCAGATCGAGCAGGTGATGTCCGTCCGGTTGGCCCAGCTCCGGCGCGGCTTGCGCGCGAGGTAGAATTTGCCGTCGGTGCCCCAGGCAATCAGCGGCGAGGCGATGAAGGCGACGACCAGCGCGATGTAGGGCGCGAGCGAGGCGGCAATCTCGCCGAAGGCACCGAAATGCGCTGTCAGCGCCACGGTCGCCGAGATCGCCATCGCGCCGAGACCCACAGGGTTGATGTCGTAGAGATGGGCGCGCTTGAACTCGATGCCGGGAGGCGACAGGCCGAGCGGCTTATTGACGAAAAGATCGGCCGAAATCGTGCAAAGCCAGGCCATGGCGATAATCGAGAAGACGCCGAGTGTTTCCTCAAGCAGCCGGTAGATGCCGAGCTCCATCAAAAGGAGCGCGATGGCGACGTTGAAGACCAGCCAGACGACGCGGCCCGGGTGGCTGTGGGTCAATCGTGAAAAGAAGTTCGACCAGGCGAGCGACCCGGCATAGGCGTTCATGACGTTGATCTTCAACTGCGACACGACGACGAAGGCGACCATCAGGAGAAGTGCTGCCGTATCGGAGGGGATCATGTAGCCGAAGGCGGTGTAGTACATCTGCGCCGGATCGGCGGCCTTGGTCGATGGCACGCCGGCCGAAAGCGCCAGCACCACCAGGAACGAGCCGGCGAGCAGCTTCGGTGCGCCGACGATCACCCAGCCGGAACCGGCGAGGAAGACGGCAATGCGGTGATGCAGCTTGCGCTGGCCATCCGGCGGCAGGAAGCGCAGGAAGTCGACCTGTTCGCCGATCTGCGCCATCAGCGCGAAGATGACGGCAGAGGCCGCGCCGAATTCGATGAGATCGAACGGCGCGAAGGTACCGGGAGGACCGGAGGCGTGATGCATGCCCGCATAGGCGAGCCAGGCGCCGACCTTCTCCCAATCGGCAAAGGCGATGAAGACGAAGGGCAGGACGTTGAGCACGATCCAGAACGGCTGCGTGATCAACTGGAACTTGCTGATCAGCCGCACGCCATGGGTAACGAGCGGGATCACGACGACGGCGCTCAGGATGTAGCCGATCCAGAGCGGTATGCCGAGCGCCAGTTCGAGTGCGCCCGACATGATCGAGGCCTCGATCGCAAAGAGGATGAAGGTGAAGCTGGCATAAATCAGCGAGGTCACCGTCGAGCCGATATAGCCGAAGCTGGCGCCGCGGGTGAGCAGATCGATGTCAACACCGTGGCGGATCGCATAGCGGCTGATCGGCAGGCCCACGGTCAGGATCATCAGGCTGGCGACGACGATCGCAACGATCGCATTGGTGGTGCCATAGGACATGGTGATGGCGCCACCGATCGCTTCCAGCGCCAGAAAGGAGATCGCGCCGATTGCGGTCTGGGAAATGCGTTCGGAAGAAAAGCGCCGGGCGCTCTTGGCGGTGAAGCGCAGCGCATAGTCTTCAAGCGTCTGGTTGGCGACCCAACGATTGTATTCCCGCCGGACGGGAATGATGCGCTGGCGTGCCGCCATGGGGGTCCTAACGTGCTGTCGCGGGGGTCTCTGCCTTTTTTCTTAGCACGGAAATTTTCTGCTTAAAATTGCTGCAATCGTAAAATGTGTCGGTAAAGCGGAAAATATGAGCGTGCCGAAATCGGATGCCCCATACTTTGAGAATGAGATCAGTTGCGGAGTGCAGCGGCCGTCAGTTGGGCCGGCAATAGATCGGATTGCTGATGGCCCGGCGGATCGTCTGTTTCGAGAGATCGTCCTCCGAGAGCGCCCAGGGCAAATTTTTGCCGTGGAGGGCCTCCCGGAATGTCTCGACGATCGCGCTCCGGTTGGCGGCCGCGGCGATTTCGGTCCGCAGGAACCGATCGGGCGAACCGGCATAGTGGGCGGTCCAGTCGTCAGCTTCGATGGTCTCTTCACCGACGATGCCGGAAGCGTCGAGCCACAGCAGCCGGTCGCCCTTGGCGCCGCGAACCAAGGCCTCTGCGGTCACTGGGCCAACCACGGTCGATCCCATCGGTTGGCCGTTGGCGATCAGTTCGAGATGCGGGCCGGTGGGGCTTTCCGTCACGTAGCCGTGGCCCGATCTCATCGTGGCGAGCACGGCGTCTTCGGAGAGTTCATCGAGCCAGAGCACCGTCGCCGGGCGGGCGAGCACCAGCGGTCCCTCCGGCATTAGCCGCGCGGGCTGGTGGAAATCGCTGCCGCCGATGGCGGAGATCCTCAGGCCTGAGGCGAGGCGCTGCTGGTAGCGCTCGAGCGACACCCAGTTCCAGGCGAGCCAATGGGATTGCCAGACCTCCATGCAGTCGATCTCAGGCAATTCGTAGTCCCAGGGGATGGTCGGCTTGTCGTGGTTGACCGAGAGCAGGCCGCCGCGCTCATGCACCATGCTCGCGAGCGTGTGGGCATGTTCCGGCTTCGTCATGCGAAAATCGACCCAATCGTCGACGCCGAAGACATTGGCGTGGCCGACGGCGGTGGTGATTTCCATGGCGCGGATGAAGATGAGGTCGGCGGAGGAATGCGGATGGAAGTAGCGCCGCTGGGTGATGGTGTTGTGGTCGGCGACCGCAAGAAAATCGAGACCGGCCTGTTTGGCGGCGGCGTGCAGCAGTTCGGGCGAGCCAGCCGCATCCGAGTGGAAGGTGTGACAGTGCAGATCGCCGCGATACCATCCGGACTGTTTGCGTACGGGGAACGTTCTTTCCGGCTGCGGCACGATGGAGCGCGGACTTCTGTCGAAATCGACCGTCACGCGAATCTCGGCGCCTTCTTCGGGGATCTTGTAGAGGCCGAGCATCACCTTCCACTGGCCGGGCGGCATCGCGCCGTGAATGTAGCCGGGCGTGGCGTCGTCGGTGGCGATGAAGAAACGGTCACGCGCGCCACCGCTCCAGCCGCGAAAACCTTGGCCGGTCGGATACTCGGTCGCCCGCGGATCAAGCGCGCCGAGATCGATGATGCATGCCTCTGACTTCGGATAGCTGAGCGTCGCGTCGATGCGCGTTACACCTTCGGGCACCTCGAAGGGCAGATAGAAATAGGGATCGGCCGCCTGATGCTTACGGGTGATGCGCACGGCAAATTCCTGCATGGCGGCCTCAGCGTTCGTCTGCCGCGGGAATGCGGGCGCTGCTGTCATCGAAGAGGGTGATGTGCCTGGCGTCGAAGGCGAGATGGACTGAGGTTCCGACCTTGATCTCGTCGTCGGTGAAGATGCGCGCGGTGACGCGACCGTTGTCGCCGCGCTCCAACGTGACGAGGCTCTCCGGCCCCATGTTCTCGTTGGCGAAGAGTTCGCCGGAAACCACGTTCAGGTCGCCTGCGGCCGCGATACGCAAATGTTCGGGGCGGACACCGAGTGTCATCCTGGCTGATTTCGCCGCCTTGGCGATGGCGTCGGTGAGCGCGATCGGTGCGAGCTTCAGGCCATCGGCGCGCAGGTGCAGGGCGCCATCGCCGATGGATGCTTCGACGGGGACGAGGTTCATCGGCGGATTGCCGACGAAGTTGGCGACGAAGGTCGTTGCGGGCCGGCGGTAGATCTCGATCGGCGCCGCGAACTGCACGATCCGGCCCTTGTCCATGACGGCGATGCGGGTTGCGAGCGCCATGGCTTCGGCCTGGTCGTGCGTGACATAGACGGCGGTCATGCCCATGTCGCGCTGCAGGTGGTTGAGAAAGCCCCGCGCTTCGAGCCGCAGCTTGGCATCGAGGTTCGAAAGCGGCTCGTCGAAAAGATAGACCTCGCTCGGATAGACGAGCGCACGTGCCAGCGACGTGCGCTGCTGCTGGCCGCCGGAGATCTGGCTCGGCAGCCGCTTCATCAGGTCGCCGATCTTGAGGACGTCGGCCACTTCCTTGGCGCGGGCGTGGCGCTTGGTCTCCTGCTCGCCGCGCACCTTCAAGGGATAGGCGATGTTGTCGGCGATGTTCATGTGCGGATAGAGTGCGTAGTCCTGGAACACCATGGAAATCCCGCGGTCCTTCGGATGCAGGTAGGTGACGTCGCGGCCGCCGATCATCACCCGGCCAGAGGTTGGCGTTTCGAGACCTGCGATCATGCGCAGGCTCGTCGTCTTGCCGCAGCCCGACGGGCCGAGCAGGCAGATGAACTCGCCGTCGGCGATCTGGAAGCTGATGTCGGGCACGGCGACGAAGGCGCCGAAGGTCTTGGAGATGTTCTGGAATTCGACAGAGGCCATGACGGGTTTCCGATTACGACTTTATGCCACCGAAGAACCGGAAACCGAATTTCCAATTCACGAAGAGATAGAGGGCGATGACGGGGAGCGAATAGATCAGCGAATAGGCGGCCAGCAGCGTGACGATCGGCGTGCCGGCCTCCGAATAGAAGGAGTAGATGGCGACGGATGCCGGCATCAGCTTGTCGCTGCGCAACAGGATGAAGGGGATGAGGAAGCTGCTCCAGATGTTGACGAAGGCCCAGACGACGACCACGACGATGCCCGGCCGGATGACCGGCAGCGCCACATCGAAGAAGGCCTGGAGCGGAGAGGCGCCGGCGACCATCGCGCTCTCCTCATAGGAGCGCGGGATGGCGTCGATGAAATCGCGAAGAATGAACATCGCTGTCGGCAACAGCCCGCCGGCAAAGACGAGAATGACGGCAAGATGGGTGTCGATCAGGCCTGCCGCGGAGATGATGAGGAAAATCGGCACCATCGCCGCCGAGCCTGAAACGACCGACGAGAAGAGCAGCAGGATATAGGTGACGGCGCCTTTGCCCGGGATCGGTGAGCGCGAGAGGGCATAGGCCGCAAGCGTCGCCGCCGCGCCGACCAGCACCACGCCGCCCGCCGCCTGGATGAGGCTGTTCAGCAGCGCCTGCATCGCGAAGGTGTTCTGGAAGACGGTGGCGAAATTCGAAAGCGTGAAGGGCGAGGGGATGGCAAGGCCGAGTTCGGCACGGGCATTGAAGGGCGCAAAGATGAACCAGACGAGCGGCAGTGCGAAGATCGTGCCGAGGAAGGTGGCGGCGGCGGCAAAGATCGCGCGCCGCACGAAGATGTTCTGAGTCTTCTGCATCATTCCGCCTCCACCGGCTTCTTGTGGGCAAGGCGAAGATAGACGAGCGCGAAGGCGAGATTGATCAGCATGATGACCACGCCGACGGCAGCGCCCTTGCCGAACTCGAAATCCTTGAACGCGATGCGGTAGGTGTAGATCGACAGGATCTCGGTGCGATAGGACGGCCCGCCATGGGTGAGCAGGAACGGCGTGAAGACGTTGAAGGTCCACATGGTGATGAGGATGAGGTCGGTGACGACATGTCCGCGGATCAGCGGCAGCGCAATGTCGCGCAGCTTCTGCCACGAGGTGGCGCCCGCGACATCAGCTGCCTGGAAATAACTCGGCGGGATCGACTGGAAGGCCGAGTTGAACAGCATCATAGAGAAGGCGGCGCCCCGCCAGGTGTTGAAAAACACGATCACCCAGAACGGTTGCTGCAGCAGCCAGTCGCCCGGAGGCAAGCCGAGGCCGCGCAGGATCATGTTGAGCGTGCCGTTGTCATAGTCGAGGAAGGCGAACCAGGCAAAGCCGATCACCACCTCCGGCAAGATCCAGGCGGCGATGACCGCGGTCTGCAGGAAGGATTTGAGCGTCGGCGTGACCGTCTGGCTGAGCCAGGCGAGCAACAGCCCGAGCAGCGCCTGGCCGATCAGCGCCGAAAGCAGCACGAACTGGATCGTCAGGATCAGCGAAAAGCCGAACTGGCCGCGGGTAAAGAAGGTCGCCGGATTGAAGAGCGCGAAATAGTTCTGCAGGCCGACGAAATCGGGGTCGACGGCCGTGCGGCCGAGCAGTGTGCGGTTGGTGAAGGAAACGAAAATCACCCAGAAGAAGGGAACGATGACGAAGACCCCGACGAGGGCCGTGGCCGGTGCCAGAAAAAGCGCGCCTGCGCGCGTCGAAAGCAGGGAGAATTTCTTCATGCGCGTTTCATGCCCATATCCTGGATCGGGAGCCCGGCCACGGATGGCAGCCGGGCGCTCTGTCGTTGGATCGAAGCGGGATGAGGGCACCGTTGCGGCCACATCCCGCATTGGCTTTAGAGCGTGCTGACGGTGTTTTCTTCGCCGACGATGGCGATGACGGCCGCCTTGTACTGGGCCATCGCGTCCTCAGGCGAGAGCTCGCCGGAAACGACGCTTTCGGTCATGCGCTGGATCTCGGTCGAGACCTTGTTGTAATTGGCGTCGTTCGGACGGGCCGTGGTGATCGGCAGCAAGGTCGTCGCCGTTTCCGTCAGGAACGGCGAGTTCGGGATCGCCACGTCGTCGCGGATGCGGATGGCGGGCTGGATTTCCTGGAACGCGTCGAGCTGCTCCTTGCTGTTCATGAAAGAGAGCAGCGCCCAGGATTCGGCAGGCGCGTCCGTATGCGGATTGATGACGAAGCCGGTGCCGCCGGACATCGTGACGAAATCCTGGCCGCGTAAGCCCTTTCCGGGTGCGGCGGCGGGCATCTTCTTCCAGGTCATGGTGTTGTCGCGATCGGCGACGGCGAATTCGGCGCCGGGCGCTGTGACCGAGCGATAGAACCAGTCGCCCTCGACGAGCATCGCCGTCTTGCCATCGCGGAAATTGGCGAAGGTGCGGTTGCGGCCGTCGGCAAGCAGCTGCGCGCGCTGGTCGCCGAGCTTGTCGTCGACATAGATGGTCTTGTAGAGCTTCAGCGTGTCGAGGATGCCCTGGCTCGAAACGATATATTTGCCGCTGTCGTCGGTGACCTGTTCGCCGGTGCCGAGCAGCGCCATCCAGTAGCCCTGCATCGTGGTCGCCTCGCCCATGGAGACGCCGGCGTTGAGCTGCAACGGGAAGCTGTCGGGGGCGGCCGCCTTGATCTTGCGGGCGGCGTCGAGCAACTCATCCCAGGACTTCGGCTGCCAGCTGTCGGCATCGAGCCCAGCCGATTTGAAGAGGTCCTTGCGCACGAAGATCATGCGGGCGTCGGTGCCGAGCGCGATGCCATAGGGCTTGCCCTGGTAGCTCATCAGCGCCTTGGTGCCGTCGGAGATATGCTGCCAGCCCTCCCACTTCGGAACGTCTGGGCCGGCCACTTCCTCGAGCGACTTCAGGAGATTGCCCTGGACGAAGCTCGGGATCAGGAAGCCGTCGAAGCCGGAGACGTCAGGGCCGGCGCCGGTGGAGAAATCGAGCGCGAGCTGCTGCGTCAGCTGCTCGTCTTCGCCGCCGAACTGGGTGAGCTTGACGGTGACGTCCTTGCCTTCGGCCTTCATCTTCTCGGTAAAGGCCGGAATGACCTTCTTTTCGATCCACTCGGCCATGCCGCTGTTTACGCCGCCGATGATGCAGCGGCAGGTGATGTTGAGTTCGGTGGCGCTCACTGGTGCTGCAAAGGCGATGGCCGCGGCTGCGCCGAGCAATAGGGAATGAAACCTGGTACGCATGTTTTCTCCTCCCGGTCGATCCACTCAAGGACCTATGTGTCTGGCTGCGACAGTCCGTCCCTCCTCCAGGTCCGGCGTCTCGACGACGGTCAAGAATGAACACGCTTTCATCTTTGTCAACATGGATCATGTGTTCCGTTGGTAAAAATCGGCGGAATACCTATTCCGCTTGACGAAATCGTCGCGTTGCTCTCTTTTGTGAATGAACACGTTTTCATTTTGTGACGGATAGATGAACGAGCGCGCCGACAAGAAAGCTGCCCGAGCCACCGCAGACCAGGTGGCGCGCGAGGCCAATGTTTCCCGTGTGGCGGTCTCGCGGGCCTTCAATCCGAATGCGTCGCTGAAGCCGGAAAAGCGCGACCGCATCCTGCAGGTGGCGCGGGAGCTGAACTACACGCCCGACATGGCGGCACGCTCGCTGGTGACCGGTCGCTCGCATCTCGTCGGCATGATCGTGCCCGACGTTTGCAGCCCCTGGGAGAGCCAGGAGATCGACGCGTTGACGACGGCGCTGCAGGCGGAGGGCTTCGCGACGCTGCTCTTCAAGGCCAAGGCTGATTTCAGCATGGATCCGCGCCTGCTCACCTACATGCGCGGCTTCAATCCGGATTCCGTGATCGCCTTTACCGAGAACATCCTGCCCGATGTGCTCTGCGGCTTTCTCGACCGCGCGGTGCCGATCTACGTGATCTACGACGACGTGAAGCAGTTTGCAGGCGCCGCATCCGGTACGCTCTATGACCGCCTGCTCGTCCGGCAGAAAAACGGCATCGAGCAGGCGGTGGCCCTGCTTCAGGGCTATGGCGCGCGCCGCATCGCCTATCTCGGCGGCAAGGCGCAGTCGCTCGCCAATGCCGAGCGCGAGCGCACACTGAAGGAGACGCTCGCGGAGCGCGGCATGGATGCGCCGATCGTGCTTGCCGGCGATTACACCTACGACACCGCCTACCAGGCGACGCTCGATCTGTTCCGCATCGGCGAAGGTGCCGATGCAATCTTTGCGGCCAATGACGTCGGCGCCTTCGGCGCGATCGACGCGCTGCGCCACGATCTCGGGCTTTCCGTGCCTGAGGACGTCAAGGTCGTCGGTTTCGACGACATCCCGCAGGCGCACTGGAAGAGCTACAACCTCACCACCGTGCGCATCGACCTCGAAGAGCGCGTGCGTGCGCTCGTCCGCCTCATCCTGATGCGGCTTCGTGCGCCCGATGCCGAGCCGTTTACCGAGACACTCAACACCCGCCTGATCGTGCGGGGCACCGTCGGCTGAAGGTAGCGAACATGACCGAAAAACGCATCCACGTCGTCTTCAAGACCCATCTCGACATCGGCTTTACCGATCACGCCGAGAAGATCCGAAAGCAGTATCACGAGCGCTTCATCCCGCAGGCGATCGAGACCGGCGCGCACTTCTACAACGAGAACCCGCACGAGCCGCTGTTCGTCTGGACGACGGGCGCCTGGCTGATCTGGGATCACCTGAATTCTCGCTCGAAGGAAGAGGTCGCCCGCCTTGAGCAGGCGATCGAGCGCGGCCTGATCCGCTGGCACGCGCTGCCCTTCACCACCCATACGGAGCTGATGTCGCCGGATCTTTTCAAGGCGGGGCTTTCCTATGCGCAGGAGCTGGACCATCGCTTCGGTCTGAAGACGATCGCCGCCAAGATGACCGATGTGCCCGGCCATACGCTCGGCATGGTGCCGCTGCTGGCCGAAGCCGGCGTGCGCTTCCTGCATATCGGCGTGAACTCCGCTTCGCCGCCGCCGGAAATCCCGGATATTTTTCGCTGGCGAGCGGCGGGCGGCGAGGAAATCGTCGTCATGTACCAGCGCTCCTATGGCGAGACCTATTTCCCCGAGGGTCTCTCCGACGGCTTGAGCTTCGCCCATACCAGCGACAACATCGGCCCGCAGAGCGTGTCGCAGACGGCCGAAGCCTATCGCGAGATCCTGAAACACGAGCCAGGTGCCGCCGTGCGCGCGGCGACACTGGAGGACTACGGCAAGCTTATTTGGGAGGCGCGCGAGCGTTTCCCGGTGGTGGAAAAGGAACTCGGCGACAGCTGGATCCACGGCAGCGGCACCGATCCGGAAAAGATCGCCCGCTATCTGGCGCTGCAGCGGCTTTACGACCAATTTGCCGGCGAGCGGATGACCACAAGCCGCCAGGCCTTCGGCCGCAAGCTGGCGCTGGTCGCCGAACACACCTGCGGCGTCGACATCAAATCCTTCCTGCGCGACGAGAAGGCCTGGGCACGCCCCGCCTTCGAGGCGGCGCGAAAGACTGATCCTCGCTTCCACTATACCGAAGCGTCCTGGGCGGAGCAGCGGGCCTATCTCGACCAGGCGGTTGCAGAGCTGGACGGCGAGGATGCGGTCCGCGCCGAGGCGGCCCTTGCCGAGATTGCCGTTCCATCACGGCCCGAGGCGACCGAGGCTGCTACGCGGCTCGATGTCGGCGGCTGGATCATCGAGCTTGATCCGGTAACCGGCGACGTTTCCGCGCTGACTGCGCCCGACGGTCGGACGGTCCGTGGCGCCAACGGTTCGCTGATCGCCTATCGCTACGAAAGCTATGACGCCGGCGACGTTTGCCGCCACATGGATACGTACCTTACACATTGGATGGATTGGGCGGTGCTCGACCACGACAAGCCCGGGCTTGCGAAGGTTGCGGAAGCGCGCTCGCAGGCCTACGCGCCCAAGCTCTACGGCACGACCGCAACATCCGTCCTTGCAGTCATGCCGGCAGAAGCGGTGGAGCAATTGGGCGCGCCTGCCGAAATCGCCATCGAATTTTCCGCCGGCAAGGACGGGCTCGATGTCCGGCTGTCCCTCTATGGCAAGAACGCCAACCGTATGCCGGAAGCGAGTTTTCTGTCGTTCACGCCCGAGGGACGTTCCGCCTGGGATGTGTGCAAGATGGGGCACTGGCACGCCACCGACAATTTCGCCCGCGCGGGCGGTGCACAGCTGCAGGCGGTCACGGCGGTGAGGGGGCGCTCGGAACCGGGCGTCGAGCTGATGGTCGAAAACCTCGACACGCCGCTGGTGGCGCCGCAGTCCTGGCCGTTCATGGCCTTCTGCAAGGACCTGCCTGACTATTCCGCCGGTGTCCGCTTCAACATCCACAACAACAAATGGGGCACCAACTTCCCCATGTGGTGGGGCGGTGATTTCACCACGCGCTTCAAGCTTAGCTTCAGCGGTCGGTGATCGTCAGCGGCTGCGGAGCGACGGAAGGCTCGTCCTCGTTCGGGTGGGCTGAGCCGGTCTCCCGGTGAAGACACCAGATGTCGACCGGAAGGCGACGACCTGGCAGCACGACCGCCTCGTGCGATATCCATGCGGCTTCAGGTGCTGGAGCTTGAAGCCGGCACATCAACGAGGCGGAGACGACGAGCGGCACCTGCAGCGTCTTGGTCATGGATTCCAGGCGCTGGGCCACGTTGACGGCGTCGCCGATGACGGTGAACTCGCTGTGGCAGCCGCTGTCGAGAACGCCGCCGACGACCGTGCCATAGTGCAGGCCGATGCCGGCATCGAGGGCCGGGTGGTTGTTGCGCGCGTTGTGGTTCTTCCAGTCCGTGAGGATGTCGACGAGATCGAGCGCGCAGGCAAGTGCCCTGTCGGCGTCGTCTTCCTTCGGTCTCGGCTGGCCGAAGACCGCCATCACCCCATCGCCGATGAACTTGTCGACGGTGCCGCCGTGTTCGAAGATCGTCTGCGAGACGAGTTGGCGATATTCGGCGAGCACGAAGGCGAGCTCAGGCGCCGGTGCCGCCTCGGCAAAACGGGTGAAATCACGCAGGTCCACGAACATGATCGCGGCGCTGCGTCGCTCCAGCCCGAGCACATCGCCTTTCTCCTGCAGGGCGGAAACGACTAGCGGCGAGAAGAAGCGCGAGAGATTTTGTCGCCGCTGGTCGGCCTTCAAGGCTTCCTTGCGCGTCCGGTCGTGGTCGCGCGCAAGAAGATAGATGGCAAAGGCGGTGAAGCCGAAGCTCACGGTCAGGCCGAGATCCTGATTGAAGAATGCCCCGAGCAGCGAAAGCGGTCCGGAGGCATCATGCCTTGCAGCCGTCATCGCCAACATCGTCACCCAGGCTATGAGCACGATGGCGGAAAAGAGGAGGACCAGGCGTCGCTCCAGCTTGAGTCCGACATGGACGAGCAGGATGAAGGCGACGACGAGGCTGGTCGTCGTCAGATTGTGGTTCGCTGTCACCGGGCCGGCCAGAATATGGGCGTAGAGCAGCAGCGCGACCAAGAGCGCATCGAGAACGACGAAGAGGGTCGTCAGCCAGGAGCGGCCGGGCAGATAGCGCGCCGTTGCCACCGACGCCACGCTGATGGCGAGATAGCTGACGACAACGACCGCGTGCATGCGTTCCGCGCCCGCGTTGCCGCCGAGCAGCAGACTTGCCAGCAGGATTGCGAAAGCAACGAAGCGCAGGGTGAGCGAACGCTTCTCCCGGGCCGTATCCCAATGCGGATGAAGTGAGGACGTCATGTCTTTCGGCATTCCCCCTGCGTCGACGGCCGGCGATAGCCGCTCTGCTACCAGTCGATTCGCGTCGAATATGTGGCGTGGCCGCAAGCCCGCTGACCTGCGGCCAGATTAGGTTCTAGGGCTTCCAACGATGGGAAGGTCAAGAAAGATACCATCGCTGCGCTGCAGCCGCCCGCGACCAGGTCATCAATCGCGTTCCTCTTTGCCCCCGGCGCCTACGTAGAATGACGTATGTGCAGTGCAGCGTGGCTGTCCGATGATCCCCTTAAGCAGCGGCCAGAAGCACCGAAAGGCCAGTTGCTCCAGAACGAGAGGGGTTCCATCAGATGACTATCAAGACAAGCGTGACCGGCGCATTCCTAGCCGCCATCCTGTCGACGACGGCTTTCAGCGGCGCTTTCGCCGCTGACGACACGATCAAGGTCGGCATCCTGCATTCGCTTTCCGGCACCATGGCGATCTCCGAGACGACGCTGAAGGACGCCATGCTGATGCTGATCGACGAGCAGAACAAGAAGGGCGGCCTGCTCGGCAAGAAGCTCGAGGCCGTCGTCGTCGATCCCGCGTCCGACTGGCCGCTCTTTGCTGAAAAGGCGCGCGAACTGGTTTCGGTCGACAAAGTCTCGGCGGTCTTCGGCTGCTGGACCTCGGTATCGCGCAAGTCGGTTCTGCCGGTGTTCGAGGAGTTGAACTCGATCCTTTTCTATCCCGTCCAGTATGAGGGCGAGGAAAGCCAGCGCAACGTCTTCTACACCGGGGCGGCGCCGAACCAGCAGGCGATCCCGGCCGTCGACTATCTGATGGAAAACGAGAGCGTCGAGCGTTGGGTGCTCGCGGGCACCGACTATGTCTATCCGCGCACGACCAACAAGATCCTCGAAGCTTATCTGATCTCCAAGGGCGTGAAGCCCGAGGACATCATGATCAACTACACGCCCTTCGGTCATTCCGATTGGCAGACCATCGTTTCTGACATCAAGAAGTTCGGCTCGGCCGGCAAGAAGACCGCCGTGGTCTCGACCATCAATGGCGACGCCAACGTGCCGTTCTACAAGGAACTGGCGAACCAGGGCGTCAAGGCGGAGGATATTCCGGTCGTCGCCTTCTCGGTCGGCGAAGAGGAACTCGCCGGGCTCGATACCACGCCGCTCGTGGGGCATCTGGCGGCCTGGAACTATTTCCAGTCGGTCGACACACCCGCCAATGCCGAGTTCATCAAGACCTGGAAGGCCTATACCAAGAACGACAAGCGCGTGACCAACGATCCGATGGAAGCGCATTACATCGGCTTCAACATGTGGCTGAAGGCGGTCGAAAAGGCCGGCACGACCGATACGGACGCCGTTCTCGACGCGATGATCGGCGTCTCCGTCCCCAATCTTTCGGGCGGCTACTCGACGATGATGCCGAACCACCACATTACCAAGCCGGTGCTGATCGGCGAGATCCAGGGCGACGGCCAGTTCGAGACCGTCTGGGAAACACCCGGCCTCGTCGTCGGCGACGAATGGTCCGATTATCTGCCGGACTCCAAGGACCTGATCTCCGATTGGCGCGCGCCGATGTCCTGCGGCAACTTCAACGTCGCCACCGGCAAGTGCGGCGGCAAGGGTTCCTGATTTCATCACCTAGTCATAGACCGGGCGGCTTGCCGCCCGGACAGTGATTGCATGACGAAAACTTGAGGCAAGCATGCCCTTCGTTCGGCGGCGCGCACGAGCGAAGGGAGCTTGCTTGGGCTATGACGGGTTTGTGCATGCGCCGCATGACCGACCCGGATGAGGGGGCCATGTACCGAATTCTGCAGATCCTGTTCGTTGCGCTGTGTCTGGTGATATCGGCCCATGTGGTCGGTTCTCGCGCAGCCGAAGACCTCGGCCCGCTGATCGATCAGCTGGGCAGCGCTAAGCTTTCCGAAATGGACGACCACATAACGGCGCTGGCCAAGACCGGCGACGCGAAGGTCATTCCGGTGCTTGAGGCGCTGGGCGAGGGGGAACTTTATCAGCGCAAGTCCGACGGCAAGGTCTTTCTGGTCAAGGCGCAGGGCGCAGACCTGCTGCTCGTCGATCCCGTGACCGGGGCTGACGCCGGAGCGGCACCGAAGGCGGCGATGCAGAAGGTCAAGGTCAACAATGCGGTGCGTCGCGCGGTTCGCAGCGCGCTCGGAGGTCTCACGCTCTTCAGCGACGATACCAGTGCGCGCATAAAGGCGGCGCAATCCATGCTGCAGACGCCGAATGCCGATGCGCTCGAGGCGATCGAAACGGCGATCGCGGCCGAGAAAGACGGGACCGTGCGCAAGGTTCTCGATGAGGCCCGCGCGGTGACGCTGCTCGTCTCGGATCGCCCGGACGATCAGAAGCGTCAGGCGATCGCGCTGCTTGCCGAAGGTAACGGGCGAAACGGCCTTGCCGTTCTGACCTCCGCTCTGGCCACAGCCGATGCTTCCCTTAAACCCGATATCGCGGCGGCGATCGCCCGGATCGAGCAGACCCAGGCCTTCTGGAGCGCCGGCCAGAACATTTGGTACGGCCTGTCGCTCGGCTCGGTCCTCTTGCTGGCGGCGATCGGCCTTGCCATCACCTTCGGCGTCATGGGCATCATCAACATGGCCCATGGCGAGATGGTCATGCTCGGCGCCTACACGACCTTCCTGGTGCAGGAGGTGGTGCGCAATTCCTATCCTGACCTCTTCGACTGGTCGCTGGCGATCGCGCTGCCGCTCGCCTTTCTCGTGACCGGCGCGGTTGGCCTTGCAATCGAGCGCGGCGTCATCCGCTTTCTCTACGGGCGACCGCTCGAAACGCTGCTTGCCACCTGGGGCATCTCGCTGATCCTGCAGCAGGCGGTGCGCTCGATCTTCGGGCCGACCAATCGAGAGGTCGGCAATCCCTCGTGGATGTCCGGCGCCTTCGAGTTTGGCGGGCTGACCATCACCTGGAACCGCCTGTGGATCATCGTTTTCGCGCTGGCGGTATTTGCGGCGCTGCTGTTCCTGCTCAAGAGGACGTCGATGGGCCTTAAGATGCGGGCCGTAACCCAGAACCGGCGCATGGCGTCGTCGATGGGCATCCGCACCCCCTGGGTGGACGCGCTCACCTTCGCGCTCGGCTCCGGCATCGCCGGCATGGCGGGCGTGGCGCTCTCGCAGATCGACAACGTCTCGCCCAATCTCGGCCAGGGCTACATCATCGACAGCTTCATGGTCGTCGTCTTCGGCGGCGTCGGCAATCTCTGGGGCACGCTCGTCGGCGCCTTCTCGCTCGGCATCCTCAACAAGTTCCTGGAACCCTATGCCGGCGCGGTGCTCGGCAAAATCCTCGTGCTGGTGCTGATCATCCTCTTCATCCAGAAGAAACCGCGCGGCCTCTTCGCGCTCAAGGGAAGGGCGGTGGAAGCATGATCACGTCATTTCTGATGCGGTCGTTCGACCGCAGCATTCTGATCGCCGTTGCGATCCTTGTCGGCCTCGCCATGCTTGTCCCGGCGCTCAACCTTTTGACCGCGCCCGATCATCCACTGCACGTGCCGACCTATCTTGTGTCGCTGTTCGGCAAGTACCTGACCTATGCGCTGCTGGCGCTGGCGCTCGATCTCGTCTGGGGTTTCTGCGGCATCCTTTCTCTCGGGCATGCGGCTTTCTTCGCGCTCGGCGGTTACGCCATGGGCATGTACCTGATGCGCCAGATCGGGGCGCGCGGCTCCTATGGTAACCCGCTGCTGCCGGATTTCATGGTGTTCCTCAACTGGAAGGAGCTGCCGTGGTTCTGGCATGGCTTCGACATGTTCTGGTTTGCCGCGCTCATGGTGGTACTTGTCCCGGGGCTGCTCGCCTTCGTCTTCGGCTGGTTCGCCTTCCGCTCGCGGGTCAACGGCGTCTATCTCTCGATCATCACTCAGGCGATGACCTACGCGCTGCTGCTTGCGTTCTTCCGCAACGACATGGGCTTCGGCGGCAACAACGGCCTCACCGACTTCAAGGACATCCTCGGCTTCAACATCCAGGCTAACGGCACGCGCGCCGCCTTGTTCGCTGCCTCGGCGCTGATGCTGGCGCTCTGCCTGATCCTGACGTCGGCGATCGTGCGTTCCAAGTACGGCAAGGTGCTCGTGGCAGTCCGCGACGCGGAAAGCCGGACGCGCTTCCTCGGCTACCGGGTCGAGCACATCAAGCTCTTTGCCTTCACCCTATCGGCGATGATGGCCGGCATTGCCGGCGCACTCTATGTGCCCCAGGTCGGCATCATCAATCCCGGTGAGTTCGAGCCCGGCAATTCGATCGAAGTGGTGATCTGGACGGCGGTCGGCGGGCGCGGCACGCTGATCGGCCCGATCGTCGGCGCCATTCTCGTCAATGGCGGCAAGAGCATCTTCACGGCAGCGTTCCCGGAATTCTGGCTCTTTGCGC
>NZ_LMJM01000001.1:0-80997 GCF_001429005.1 Ensifer sp. Root954 | reverse complement strand
CTGGCGCGTACTTCGCCCGCCGGCGTGCGGAGCGTCAGACGCGGGCGGCTGAAACACCGGACAATCTGGCCGTTGAACCCATGGCGGCGGAGTAACGACATGAACCAGACAATCGGGCAGACCAAGCCGACCAGCCTTCTCTATCTCGACGGCGTCTCCGTCTCCTTCGACGGCTTCAAGGCGTTGAATGCGCTCTCCTTCGTCATCGAACCCGGCGAGCTACGAGCGATCATCGGCCCGAACGGCGCTGGCAAGACGACGATGATGGACATCATCACCGGCAAGACGCGGCCGGACGAGGGGCAGGTGTTCTTCAAGGGCGAGATCGACCTGTCGAAAAAGGACGAAGCGGAGATCGCTTCGCTCGGCATCGGCCGCAAATTCCAGAAGCCGACGGTGTTTGAAAGCCACACGGTTTGGGACAATCTCGAGCTGGCGCTCAACCGCAAGCGCGGCGTGTTTCCGACACTCTTTTACCGACTGACGGCAGAGGACAAGGCTCGGATCGAGGAGATCCTTGCGACCATCCGCATGTCGTCGCGCAGCAGCGATCTCGCCGCCAACCTTTCGCACGGGCAGAAGCAATGGCTGGAGATCGGCATGCTGCTTGCCCAGGAGCCGGAACTGCTGCTGGTCGACGAACCGGTCGCCGGCATGACCGACGCGGAAACTGCCGAGACAGCCATCCTGCTGAAGGAGATCGCCAAGACCCGATCGGTCGTGGTTGTCGAGCACGACATGGGCTTCATCCGTGAACTCGGCGTCAAGGTCACCTGCCTTGCCGAAGGAGCGGTGCTGGCGGAAGGCTCGATCGACTTTGTCAGCAGCGATCCGAAGGTGATCGAGAACTACCTTGGCCGGTGATGACCCACACCGAAAATCCCGAAGGAGGGCGCGCCATGCTCAGCGTCGAAAACGTCAATCTTCACTACGGCGCCGCGCAGGCGCTGCGAAACGTGTCGATCACGGCCGAGATGGGCAAGATAACCTGCGTGCTCGGGCGCAATGGCGTCGGCAAGTCGAGCCTGCTTCGGGCGATCACCGGTCAGCATCCGGTCAGCGCCGGCGCGATCGACTTCAACGGCGCAGCACTCGCCGGCATGGCGCCCTATCGGCGGGCAAAAGAAGGCATCGGCTACGTCCCCCAGGGGCGTGAAATCTTCCCGCTGCTGACGGTCAAGGAGAACCTGGAGACCGGCTATGCGCCCCTGAAGCGCGGCGACCGCTCGATACCCGAGGACGTCTTCAACCTCTTTCCGGTGTTGCGCTCGATGCTTGGTCGCCGTGGCGGCGACCTCTCTGGCGGGCAGCAACAGCAACTGGCGATCGGCCGCGCACTGGTGACGCGACCGAAGATCCTTGTGCTCGACGAGCCAACAGAGGGCATCCAGCCCTCGATCATCAAGGATATCGGCCGGGCTATCCGCTATCTCAGGGATTCGACCGGCATGGCGATCCTCTTGGTCGAGCAGTATCTCGATTTCTGCCGCGAACTCGCCGACCACGTCTACATCCTCGATCGGGGCGCTGTGGTCCACGAGGGCGCAGCCGAAACACTGGACACATCAGAGGCGCGCCGCCATCTGACGGTGTGATCGCATCCTGAACAGTTACACCTGCGGTGCTCCGGCGTCGGGTTTCGCGGCGTCCGAGGCAAGCGACTGCTGGCTCTTGAGGCAAAAGCACCTTCTCAAGGGAGCGGAAATTCTCCCCCCTGCCATAAAAGCGCCTTCTAAAATCACTAAATCTATGCAGTAACTGACGTATTTTATTGAGAATGGTGCAGTTTGGGTGTAGGACATCCTAAGCGAAAGAGTGCGGCCGTCACAACCCGTTACCCCCGGTAAATGCCGCGGGAAGGGGCGTTGTGGCGGCTTTCCTTGTTCAGGAAAGTGAAGTGACATGTTGACCAAAAAAGGAAAATACGGGCTCAAGGCCCTTGTCGACCTGGCTCAACTGGAGCCCGGAGAGACCGCCTTCATCACCGAGATCGCCACGCGGAACAATATTCCGAAAAAGTTCCTGGACGCGATCCTGCTCGAACTGCGCAATGCCGGCATCCTGCGCTCGAAGAAGGGCCCGGGCGGCGGCTATTCGCTCTCCCGGCCAGCCTCCGACATCCGCATCGGCCAGGTCATCCGCACGCTCGACGGTCCCCTGGCACCGATCCGCTGCGCCAGCCGCACCGCGTTCGAGGCCTGCGACGACTGTGCCGATCCGGTCAACTGTCATGTGCGCAAGTCGATGAGCAACGTTCGCGACGCGATCGCCTCGATCCTCGACAACATGACGCTGGAGCAGTTCGCCGCCAACGACAACGCGACCGAGATCGTCGCCTTGAGGGACGCTGAGGCCGGCTGACCTCCGCGCATCCGTTCTTTACTGGGTGCCTGAGATCGCGAGACGCGGCGGGACAATCGCGGAACTGCAGCGTCACAGCTTTCTGATGATCGCGGCGGCTGCAGGCGGCGCTATGATTTCGAGCAGGCGCAGCAATCGCGCCTTGCCGACATGGATGCGGGGCCCGCCCGGCTCGAGCGCACGCAGGATTTCCTTCGCCGCATAGGCCGCGCTGACCTTGTCCTTTCCCCGCCCTGATGTCATCGGGGTATCGACGAGCGGCAGCACCACATCAACCACTTTGACTGCGCCTGCCTGGTGCTGGACGGAAAGTGCATCCGAAAACATGCGCAGCCCCGCCTTGGTGGCGCTGTAGACCGCCGCCGTCGTTTTCGGATAACGGGCGAGTGCTGAGCCGACATTGACGATGACGAAGGGGCGCCCGGGCGTCTTCGGCAGAAGCAGCCGCGACAACAGCATCGGCGCGACGAGATTGGTATCGACTTCGTCCGCGATTTGTCCGGCGTCGTAATGCGGGTCGTCGAACCGGACATTGTGCTGGATGGCCGCGTTGTTGATGAGACCGTCGATCGGATCGCCCGCCATCTTGGCTCCGCAGGCGATGGTTGCGGCCCGATCGCAGAGATCGAGCACCCGCGTTTCGATCCTCCGGTTTCGCAGCGTCAAGTCCTCCAGTCGCTCCCGGTCGCGGCCAAGTGCTAAGACATCGTGCCCCCTCGCGGCCAGTTGCAGTGCGATCTCCCTGCCGATTCCCGAGCTTGCCCCGGTGACGACGTAGCGTGCCATGTGATCTATTTCCCGTTGTTGCGCAGTCGAATCTGCAACGGGAGGACGGGGATGGCATTAACCGAAGTTAAGCGCGGAGAGGGCGCTGCGATTTCGCTGTTCGAGCGCATCGCCCGGCATCCGCTGGCGCAGGCGGAGCGCCTGGCCGAGGCGATGCAGGTGCGCAGCGTGAGGGCTGGCGAAACGGTCTTCCATCAGGATGAGCCGCATCCCTATGTCTATGTGATCGAGCGCGGCCTGGTGAAGCTCACCTATCTGCGTGCCAATGGCGAGGAGTGGATCAAGTCCTTCGCCATCGAAGGGCGGTTCTTTGCGAGCCTCTCGGCGCTGGTGCCCGCCGGGCGGGCGAGCTTTTCGGCAATTGCGGTCGAGGAGAGCCGCCTCGAGAGAATTCCGTTCGTGACGCTGCAGGCGCTGGCCGACACCGACCTTGGCTGGTCGCGGATGATCCGAAGTGCGCTGATGATGCTTGCCGAGCGCAAGGAGCGCCGTGAACGCCAGTTCCTGACGCTTGATCCCGAGGAGCGCTATCGCGCACTGCTCGTCGAGGAACCGGAGGTGGTCGCACGGGTGCCGCAGAAGGACCTCGCCGGCTATCTCGGCATCACCCCGGTCGGCCTCAGCCGCATCGCCAAGCGAGTGCGGGCGGAGGCCGACACCAGGCTTAACCCGGGTTAATGCGCGGCATCCGACAAGGAGCGATACCAGGCACCGTTGCAACAACGGAGGCGCGACTTGACCAAACAGAAAACGGCATCGGATTTCCTGCTCTTCCTCAGATCCTGGGCGGCGAGACCGCTGGAGGTCGCGGCGATCGCGCCTTCGAGCAGACGGCTGGCGGTCGCCATGACCACCGAGATCGGACCGCTCTCCGGCAATGTGCTCGAACTTGGGCCTGGCACCGGAGCCTTCACGCGGGCACTGCTTCGCAACGGCGTTTACGAGGACAATCTCATCCTGGTGGAGCGCAATCCGGCTTTCGCCATGCTGTTGCGGGAGCGGTTCCCGAGCGCGACGCTGATCGAGGGCGACGCCCAGCACCTGGCCCTGCCGGCGGTGAAGTCCGTCGGGGCGGCGATCAGCGGCCTGCCACTTCTGTCCATGCCGGCGCAGACCGTGCGGGCGATCCTCGCCTCGGTCTTTCATCACCTTGCCGAGGATGGAAGCCTGTTCCAGTTCACCTATGGACCGCGATGCCCGATCTCGCTCCAGGTTCTGCGCGAGCTTGGGCTCAAGGCCTCCTTTCGGCGCTGGGTGCCGCTCAACCTGCCGCCTGCCAGCGTCTATCGCATTTCCCGGAATAGTGCCTGAGCGCGATGGCCCCGTTTCCCGCCGGCGCGTGGGCGGCACCGGGTGACAGGTAAGACTTTCTCGGGCTTCCGCCCAAGTCAAAATCCATTTGCTGTCATTGTCTATAGAATAAGTTCATTATTACGCCTCAACCAAGGAGAGGCGGATGAGCAACGTACACTTCCTCAGAGAACCGGCGCCGGTGAACGCCGAACATGACGAAAGGCGACGGGAGCTTTTTGCCCGTGCCGAGGCGCTGTCAACCGATCTTGCCCGTCAGGGCGCCGAACTCGACCGGGTGGGCGCGCCGCCGCGCGAGGAGATCGAGGCGCTCCGCCAGGCTGGTCTGTTGGCGGCGTTGCATTCGCCGGAGATCGGTGGGGCCGGCTTGAGCTGGATCGACGGGCTGCGGCTGGTGCGCGTCGTCGCGCGCGGCGAAAGCTCGATCGGGCAATTGCTGGGCTACCACTACGTCAACAGCCAATACGTCTATTGGGCCGCCGCCGATCCCCGGCAAGCCTGGATGCTGGGCGCCGAAACGGTCGAGCGGCAGCTCTACTGGGGTGCAGCCGTCAACCCGCGCGACCCCGGCCTGACGCTCGAGCGGCGCGGCGCGCACTACGTCTTGAACGGCCGCAAGACGTTTTCGACCGGCGCGCATGTCTCCGACCGCATCAACGTCAATGCCACACTCGACGGCAAGATCGCCAATTTCGTCGTGCCCACCGACCGTCCCGGCTATATCGCGAACGACGACTGGGACAATATCGGCCAGCGCCTGTCGGACAGCGGCAGCGTCGAGTTCCGCGACTTTCCGGTTTATGGGCGAGACTTCATCCAGGCGCTTGCCGAACCCTTAGATCCGCCACCGGTGCAGGCGACCTTCAACACGCCGCTGATCCAGCTCGTCTTCGTCAATTTCTATCTCGGCACGGCGCAGGGGGCGCTGGCAGCAGCGCTCGACTACGTCCGCAGCACAACGCGTCCCTGGGTGACGTCCGGCGT
This sequence comes from Ensifer sp. Root954, assembly GCF_001429005.1. Classification (NCBI taxonomy): domain Bacteria; kingdom Pseudomonadati; phylum Pseudomonadota; class Alphaproteobacteria; order Hyphomicrobiales; family Rhizobiaceae; genus Ensifer; species Ensifer sp. Root954. Next base: position 75,555 of record NZ_LMJM01000001.1, on the reverse strand, counting down.
CGAGCGTGCCGGCGACGACCCCTATATCCTTGAGGCGATCGGCGAGCTCCAGACGAACCTGAAGGCGTCGGTTGCGCTGGCCGATGCGGCTGCGGCAGCGGTCGAAGCGGCCTTGTCCGAGGGCAGCTCGGTAACGGCCGAGGCGCGGGGCGCGGCGGCGATCGAGGCCTATGCGGCCAAGGTGCATTCCACCCACGTGGCGCTTGACGTGACGGCAAGGGTGTTCGAATTGATGGGCGCGCGCGCCACGGCTGGACACTATCGCTTCGACCGCTACTGGCGCAATGTCCGCACCCACACGCTGCATGACCCGGTCGCCTACAAGGCGCGCGAGGTCGGCGACTTTGCGCTCAACGGACGGATCCCGCCGATAAGCCTTTACAGCTGAACCTGACGCATAGGGTGACTGTGCGTAGAAAAACGCCGCCTGAACAAAGGTTCCGGCGGCGTTTCTTTGATGTCTTCGCTTAAGCGGAGGCCGCGATCGCCTGCCGCTGGCCGGCGAGGTCGCGATAGCCGGCGCCCGGATGCGGCGCTGCAAGCCTCGGACCGGCCCCGAAGAGCTTTTCGCGGAGCGTGCCTTCGCGGTAGCCGGTCTTGTAGACGCCGCGCCTTTGCAGTTCCGGCACCAGCAGGTCGACGGCGTCTTCGAAGGTCCCGGGCGTGATGGCATAGGCAAGGTTGAAGCCGTCGACATCGGTGTCCTCGACCCATTCCTGGAGGAGATCGGCGACCGTCGAGGGCGAGCCGACGAAGACGGGGCCGAAGCCGCCGATACCCACCCAGTCGGCCATTTCACGCACGGTCCACACCCGGTCCGGGTCGATGGTCGTAAAGGTCTCGACGGCCGATTGCACCGCGTTGGTGTAACGGTGGCGAAGCGGCTCGTCCGGGGCGAACTGGCCGAAATCGATGCCTGTCCAGCCGGAGATCAGCGCCAGGGCACCCTCGTAGGACACGTGGCTGCGGTATTCGTCGAACTTCTTCTTCGCCTCCGCGTCGGTTTCGCCGAGGATCACCGTCTGCAGATTGAAGGCGAGGATTTCGCGTGGGTTGCGGCCGGCGCGCGCGGCTGCCTCGCGGACATTGGCGACATAGCGCTTCAATACGGTTTTGGATGGCGCGGCGACGAAGATGCATTCGGCGTGCGCCCCGGCAAAGTCCTTGCCGCGGCTCGAAGAGCCGGCCTGGTAGAGCACGGGCGTGCGCTGCGGCGACGGTTCGCTCAGGTGAATGCCGGGAACAGTGAAGTGGCGGCCGTGATGGTTGATCGGATGCACCTTTTCCGGATGGGTGAAGATACCGCTTGCCCGATCGCGCACGATGGCGCCGTCCTCCCAGCTTCCTTCCCAGAGCTTGTAGCAGACCTCCAGATATTCCTCGGCGAGATCATAGCGGTCGTCGTGGCGCGCCTGCTGCGCCTGGCCGATGTTGAGCGCGCCGCTGTTGAGGTAGGAGGTGACGATGTTCCAGCCGACACGCCCCCGGGTCAGATGGTCGAGCGTCGAGATGCGGCGGGCGAAGGTATAGGGATGCTCGAAGGAGAGCGACGCCGTCAGCCCGAAGCCGAGATGCTCGGTCTCGTAGGCCATGGTCGGCACCAGTTGCAGCGGGTCGTTGACCGGGACCTGGGCCGAATGCCGAAGGGCTGCATCCGCATTGCCGTTCAGCACGTCATAGACGCCCAGCACGTCGGCGATGAACAGGCCGTCGAACTTGCCGCGCTCGAGCGTTTTTGCCAGATGCACCCAGTAATCGAGATCCTTGTAGCGCCAGGACTGGTCGCGCGGATGGGTCCAGAGCCCTGGCGACTGGTGGCCGACGCAGTTCATGTCAAAGGCATTCAGCCGGATTGCGCGGCTCATGGGGCTCTCCTTCGGGCAAGGTTGGGCGTTGCCCAAAGCGCCGGTCACGCCTCGGGACGATCGCGCGCGGTCGATGGGCTCAGAGTGCGCCGTTCTTCGGCGGCTTGATGCCGTTCAGGTGGTAGTTGCCGACAACGTGATGCTTCCAGCGCACCGGGTCGTGCAGCGTGTGGGTGCGGGCGTTTCGCCAATGGCGGTCGAGGTTGAGGCCGATCTTCGTCGATGCGGTGCCGGCGAGTTCGAAGAGCGTGTTGCTCGCTTCCAAGGCGATTTCGGTCGTCAGGACCTTTGCCGCGGCAACGGCAAGCGTCGCTTCGATCACGCTTTCCTCGGTACCGTTGATCTGGGCGACGTCGACCTTTTTGCCGGCACGCTCCACCGTGGCCGTTGCCGCCTCCAGGCGGATGGCAAGCTGGCCGATGCGGGCGATCGTCAACGGATCGTCGGCCGCCCGTTCGGCGCCACTGTCCATCCAGGGGCGCGCATGATTGCGGACAAAGTCGAGGGTTTCGGCAAAGGCTGCCCGGGCAATGCCGAGATCGATGCCGGCATGGATGATCTGGCCGACGCTACCGATCGTCGTCGGCCTTTCGAAGCCGCGGTGATGGCGCACCACCGCATCGGCGGCCACATAGACGTTCTGCAGCACGGTCGTGCCGCTACCGGTCGTGCGCTGGCCGAAGCCGTCCCAGTCGTCGATGATCTGCAAGCCCTCCGCGCCGCGCGGCACGAAGGCCATGGTCAGCTTGTCGTTCGGATCAAGGGCGAAGATGACGATCCATTCGGCAAACAACACGCCGGTCGAATAATATTTGCGCCCGTTCAGACGGAAGCCGGGGCCGTCGGAGGAAAGCCGGGTCTCATAGTCGCCGACGGTTTTCGTGCCACGCTCCGAAAGGGCGTTGCCGAAACGGTCGCCGGCAAGCGCCCGGCCGAAGAAAAAGGCCTTTTGCTCCTCGGTGCCATCGGTGCGCAGCGCCTCGAGAATGTAGAAATGGTTCTGCGGGATCTGGCCGATCGAGGAATCCGCTTCCGAAAGGATGGCGGTGACTTCGGCAAGAACGGCATTGGAGACGTCTATGCCGTCATACTCCGGCGGCACGGTGATCGCCAGCAGGCCGGATTGGGCGAGCGCATCGAGCTCGTCGAAGGGCAGAATGCGATCCGTGTCCCGCTCGTTGGCACTCCCTGCAAATTCCGCCGCCAGCTCACGCGCGATCGACAGCGCTTCCTCTTCGCTTTCGATCCGGTGCGCCGGGGCTCTAGTTTTCTCGGAAAGCCGCGAGATCGTTCCCATGTGACTGCTCCCTGTCGATTGAGGTGCATATCAGTGAATTATCTGGCCTGATCGGGTAAGATAGTATATTCTATAGAAATTATCGATTTGAGTATTTCGTTTCGGCCTTGATGGCGACTTGGTGTTTACCTTCGGGTCGGGATGGGTAAGATCGATTCGGGGGAAGGCCAGGGAAGAGGACCCTGGTAACGGTCGGCGGCGTGTATGCTCACCGATTTCCCGCCAAAATTGACTGCGGCTCAGGGAACCATCGCCCGATTTGTGCATTTGCCTCATCGCCTGCAGTTTGACCCGTCGTGTGGCCCCAGAGTATCGGCCACCCGGCACGAACACAAACATATGCTGACAGAATTGGCCATTCGCGTTTCCCGGCCTTAACCACTGAAGGAGACACAAATGACGAATTTCCTGCCTGCTCTCCATGAAGGGCACGCCTCCATCACGCTGCAGAACCTGTTTCGTGATGCTCTGGAGGCCTATGATGACTGGGGCGCCAACATGCCCGAGCCCATCGTTGCGTTCGAAGGCAAGCGCATTCCCATCAGCGAGGTCTTCGACTGGATGAAACCTTGCAGCGACATCATGCCGGCAAACCTCATCGGCATCGTAACCGACCGGCTGAACAAGCCGTGGAGCGGTGAAGGGCCGCTCGACGCCATGACCGTCTCGACGGCCGCGCGTGTCATGTCGGTGCTGACGCGGCGGCAGCTGCGCAGCTTCGGTCGCGGCTCGATCGAGATCTTCGCCGACCGCTTCAACCATCCGGTCCACGCCAGCGCGTGAGACCGGTGACCTCAGGGGAGCGCGCGTGCGCGCTCCTCGTTCCCGGCGGGTATCCGTCACGGATTTTCCCGCACCTTGCCGACCCCTTCCTTGGAGCATCGCCTTCCCGTAAACACGAGGGGAGAGCAAGCGGATGTTCGAGCGGACCGGGGGCGGCGTGAATTTTCGACAATTGGAAGTGCTGCGCACGCTGTTGGCGACCGGATCGACGATTGCGGCCGCCAAGACGATGGGGCTCAGCCAGTCCGGCGTCAGCCGGCTGTTGCAGCAGCTCGAGGAAGAGCTGTCGCTGACGCTTTTTGCCCGTGACAAGGGCCGGCTGATTGCGACGCCCGAGGCGATGAAGCTCGCCGAGGATGCGGAGCATATCTTGCTCGGCATCGACCGGTTCACCAATCTGGCGCAGGACCTGCGCAGCGGCGCAGTCGGCCCAGAGGTCGTGCGCATCGGCCTGCCGAACAGCATGTCCGAGACCTTCGCCCCGGCGATGCTCGCCGACTATGCCAAGGATTTTCCCGGCGTGCGCGTCGAAACCTTCTTCGACACGACCGTTGCGATCGCCCGCCTCGTCGAGCAGCGCATCATCGATTTCGGCTTCCTGCGTTATGAGGGGCAGCTGAGCGCCGGTCTCGAAATGCAGCCGGTCGCAACCGGCCTCAGCGTCTGCGTCATGGAAAAGGGGCACACGCTTTCGCAGCACGAAACCGTGACGCCGAAGGAACTGCGCGGCGTGCCCTTGATCCTGATCGGCCGCCGCCGGCCGACGCGGGTCATGCTCGACGAGATTTTCCGCAAGGCCGGCGTGCCGCAAAAGGTCAAGATCGAGACCCACAGCAACAGCTCGGCCTGCGCCTACGCGGCCTACGGCCTTGGGGTCGCGATCATCAGCAGCTTCTTTGCCAATCTGCACCGGCACCTACCGATCGAGATCCGTCCGTTTTCGCCGCACCTCACCCAGGATTTCGGCGTCGCGACGGCGGCTGGCGTACCGCTGTCGCTCGCAGCCCAAGCCATGATTGACTGCCTCAAAAGGCAGGTCGCCGCTTCGCAGCAGCCGTGAGACAATGGCCTCAAGGTTGCGGCCATTGGCAATGGGACGGGCGCGACACTACATTGCCGGCCGATACGAACATTAGAGCGGATAAGATCATGTTTCAGGCAGCCACCATCGACACAGGCGACAAGCGCGCTTTCTACGCGGAGCTGGCCCAGCAGCTCGAATCGCTGCTTCATGGCGAGCCGAACCTGATCGCCAACGCGGCGAATATGTCGGCGCTGATGTTCCAGACCATGCCGAGCCTCAATTGGGCGGGGTTTTATTTCCTCGAAACCGACGACGAACTCGTGCTGGGACCGTTCCAGGGCAAGCCTGCCTGTGTGCGCATCGCCGTCGGCCGCGGGGTCTGCGGAACGGCCGTCAAGGAAGACCGCTCGATCCTTGTGGAAGACGTCCATGCCTTTCCGGGGCACATCGCCTGCGATGCGGCCTCGCGCTCGGAACTCGTCGTTCCCGTGCGGCGTGACGGCCGGGTGATCGGCGTCATCGATCTCGACAGCCCGGAGCCTGCACGCTTCGACCGCGACGACCAGATCGGCATCGAAAAACTTGCGGCGATCTTCGCAGCGGCAATTGCATAGGGCCGCCGCCGTGGATGATCTGGCAAGGACTGACAGGCTTTTGCTTCGGGCCGCACCATGACGGATGCCGCTCAGCCCGTCGATGTCGAAACGCATGCGCGCGTGGCCCGCAAGATCGACATCGTCGTCATCGGCGCCGGGCAGGCGGGACTGTCTTCTGCCTATCACCTGGGCCGGCTCGGGCTGGCGCCTCACAGGCAATATGTCGTCATCGACCGGTCGCCGCAGCCGGGCGGGGCCTGGCAGTTTCGCTGGCCGTCGCTGACCTTGAATACGGTCAACGGTATTCACGATCTTCCCGGCATGAGATTTTCCGAAGCGGTCGATACCAGCAAGGGCGAGGTTCACGCGGCCGTCGCCGTGCCGCAGTATTACGGCGCCTATGAGAAGGCATTCGGTCTGCCGGTCCGCCGGCCGGTGGCCGTCAAGGTCGTGTGTGACCGCGGCGAGCGCTTCAGGGTCGAGACGGACGACGGGGCTTATGCTGCCCGCGGCATCATCAACGCGACCGGCACCTGGGAGGCACCCTATATCCCGCCCTATCCGGGCGCGGAGCGCTTCAGGGGACGCCAGCTGCACACGAAGGATTATCAGTCGGCAGCGCAATTCGCGGGGCAGCATGTGCTGGTCGTCGGCGGCGGCATCTCCGCCATCCAGCTGCTCGATGAAATATCGCAGGTGACATCGACCACGTGGGTAACGCGGGAGGAGCCGGCCTTCCGCGACGAACCGTTTACGCCAGAGGTTGGACGCGCCGCCGTAGCCATGGTCGAGGACCGGGTTCGCCGCGGCCTGCCGCCGGGCTCGGTCGTCTCGGTGACGGGCATTCCGGTGACACCTGCGATCATGGCCGCACGCGCACGCGGCGCGCTCGAGCGCCAGCCGATGTTTGCCGAAATGACCGAAAACGGCGTGCGCTGGGCCGACGGGCGCGAACTGGCCGTCGATGTCATCCTCTGGAGCACCGGCTTCAGAAGCGCGCTCGATCACCTGGCGCCGCTGCAAATGCGCAATGCTGACGGCGGTATCCTGATGACCGGTCGCCTGGCGACTCAGGTGGCAAAAGACCCGCGCATCCATCTCGTCGGCTACGGGCCGTCGGCTTCCACCATCGGTGCGAACCGGGCAGGAGGCGCTGCCGCCCGCGAACTGGCCGATTTTCTTCATCTGACCTGACGGAAACCGGCGCGATCGCGCCGGCTTCCTCGCCAGCGCGCAGCCGGGCACCGCCCACCCGATCGCGATGAAGTTGCATGCCCTTTTCATAGAGGTATGACATTTACTCATAATATTGCGCGATTTTTTCCAATCGATCATAGTCCTTGCAACAAGAGAGCCGACGGGCGGGAGAATCGCGGTAACGCGTGCGGCCCGCCTCAGTACGGGGAACCCATGATCAAATTCATTCTCAATCGTCTCGTGATGGCGATACCGACGATCGTGATCGTCTCGGTTGCCGTCTTCACGCTTATCCGCCTCATTCCTGGTGATCCGGCAGCGCTGATGCTCGGCGATATGGCCGAACCGCAGCAGATTGCCGCGTTGCGCGCGGAGCTCGGTCTCGACCGCAGCATCCCGGAGCAATTCGTCATCTGGGCCGGCAACATTCTCTCCGGCGATTTCGGCACCTCGATCGTCACCGGCGAGCCGGTGCTGCATCTGGTCGTCAGCCGCTTCTTCGTCAGCGCCGAAATCGTCGTCATCGCCGTGTTTCTCGCGAGCCTTATCGCGGTTCCGGCCGGCGTCATCGCCGCCTGGCGGCAGAACAGCCTGACCGACCTGGCGCTTGTCGGTTCGGCGACCGTGCTTCTGTCGATCCCAACCTTCTGGCTCGGTCTTCTCTTGCTGCTCGCCTTCGGCCTGAAGCTCGGCTGGCTGCCGGTGCTTGGCTACGTGCCGATCTCGGAGAACTGGAAGGCCGGCCTTCTCTATCTGGTGCTGCCGGTCATGACGCTTGTCATCCACGAGATGGGCGTGATCATCCGCATGGCCCGCGCCTCTACGCTCGAAGTGCTGCGGCTCGATTACATCACCCATGCCCGCGCCAAGGGGCTTTCGGAAAGTGCCGTCCTCTGGCGCCACGCCTTCAAGAACGCCTTCGGCCCGACCTGGACGATGATTGGCCTGATCCTCGGCAACCTGCTCGGCGGCATCGCCGTCATCGAGACGGTGTTCACCATTCCGGGTCTTGGCCGTCTGATGGTCGATGCGATCTTCCAGCGCGACTATCCGGTGATCCAGGGCTGCCTGCTGCTCGTCGCCTTCTCCTATGTCGTCGTCAATCTGGTGGTCGACCTCCTCTATCCTCTCTTCGATCCGCGGGTGGTGGCAGAATGAGAAAGCTCACTTTCAACGGCGCCATCGGCGGCGGCCTGATCGGCCTGCTGGTCATCACCGCCCTCATCGGCCTTTTCTGGACGCCTTATGATCCGATGGCGCTCGGCTTCACCGCGCGGCTTGCCGCACCCGGTGCAGCGCACTGGCTCGGCACCGACGAGTTCGGCCGCGATGTCGCCAGCCGCCTGATGGTCGGCGCCCGTGCCAGCGTCTGGATCGGCTTCCTGACCGTCACCTTCGCCGTCGTCTTCGGCACCTTCATCGGCATCGTCAGCGGCTATGCGCGCGGCTGGGTCGATGGCGTGATCATGGCGATCAACAACGCGCTCCTGGCCTTCCCCGGCATCCTGCTGGCGCTCGGCCTGCTCGCCGTCTTCGGCGCCAACCAGTACGGCATCATCTTCGCGCTCGGCATCGCCTATACGCCGTCAATGGCCCGCGTGGTGCGCGGAGCGGTGCTGTCGCTGCGCGAACGCGAGTTCATCGAGGCGTCGCGGGTGATGGGCAATGGCGAGATTTATACGATGCTGCGCCATATCCTGCCGAACTGCGTCGCGCCGATCACGGTGCTTGCCACCTCGATGTTCGGCTGGGCGATCCTCTCGGAAAGCGCGCTTTCCTTCCTCGGTCTCGGCGTGCCGCCACCGGCACCCACCTGGGGAAACATGCTCGCCGCCGGCCGCCCCTTCATCGAACAGGCCGTCTGGCTCGGTTTCTTCCCCGGTCTCTGCATCGCTCTCACTTTGCTCGGCATCAACCTTCTGGGCGACGCGCTACGCGACCGTCTCGACCCCCGCATGCGAGGCCTGAAATGACCGGCAATCCTCTTCTCAGTGTCCAGCGCCTTTCGCTTGCCGTCACTCACTCCGGCAACCAGGTAGTGAAGAACGTCAGCTTTGACGTCGCGCCCGGCGAAATCGTCGGCATCGTCGGCGAAAGCGGCTCCGGCAAGACACTGGCGACACGCGCGATCATCGGGCTCATTCCGCCGGCCGTCCGCCGTATCGGCGGCACGATCCTCTACCGGGGTAAGGATGTGCTCGGCATGAAGGACCGGGATCTCCGCCAGCTGCGCGGCGGGGAGGTCGGCGTCGTCTTCCAGGAGCCGATGACCTCGCTCAACCCGTCGATGACCATCGGCCGGCAGCTCGAGGAAGGGCTGATCCTGCACACAAAGATGTCGGTCGAGGAGCGCCGCACGGCGATTCTCTCGATGCTTGGTCGCGTCGGCATACGCGAGCCGGAGCGGGCGTTGACCGCCTATCCACACGAGTTCTCCGGCGGCATGCGCCAGCGCATCATGCTCGCCTCGGTGATGCTGTTGAAGCCAGCCTTGCTGATCGCAGACGAGCCGACGACCGCGCTCGATGCCGTCGTCCAGCGCGACGTCATGGAGCTGATGGTCGAGTTGACCCAGGCCGAGGGCACTGCAGTGCTGCTCATCAGCCACGACCTGCCGATGGTCGCCCGCTACACCAACCGTTTCGTGGTGATGGAAAAGGGCGTCGTCGTCGAGCAGGGGCTGACCGAGGAGATCCTGCAGGCGCCGCAGCATCCCTATACCCGCAAGCTGCTTTCGTCGCTGCCGTTCCGTGGTGCTGCGCGTGAGCTCGACATGACCCGCACGCCGATGGTTTCGGCGCGCAATATTGTCGTCGAGTATCCCGGCCGCAAGGGTCTCTTCCGCAGGCACGAGCCGAAGCGCGCGCTGCACGGCGTCAGCGTCGATATCCATGTCGGAGAGGTCGTGGCACTGGTCGGCGGTTCCGGTTCCGGCAAGACGACGCTCGGCCGCACCATCGCAGGCCTCGTCCAGCAGGCCGAAGGCGACATCCTGTTCCAGGGCCGCGAGCGCAGCGCCGACTGGCGCGATTATAGGCTGAACTGCCAGATGGTCTTCCAGGATCCCTATTCGTCGCTCGATCCGCGCATGACCATTCAGGCGCTGGTCGAGGAAGCGCTGCGGCTGGTGCCGGATCTCGACACGCCGGCCAAGCGTCGCCGTGCGCTCGAAACGCTTGAGGAAGTCGGGCTCAGCGCCGATTTCGCCAATCGCTATCCGCATGAGCTCTCGGGCGGCCAGCGCCAGCGTGTGGCTATCGCCCGCGCCATCGCACGGCGGCCAAAATTCCTGATCGCCGACGAGCCGGTGTCGGCGCTCGACGTAACCGTTCGCTCTCAGGTGCTGGAACTCTTCTCGAACCTGCAGAAGCGCTACGGCTTCTCGTGCCTGTTCATCAGCCACGACCTCGGCGTCGTCGAGCAGGTCGCCGACCGCGTCATCGTCATGCAGGACGGGCGCATCATCGAAGAAGGCGACCGCAACCGGATCTTCGATGCGCCGAAGGAGGCCTATACCCGCAAGCTGCTGTCGGCGATCCCGGCGCTCGATCTCAACCAGACCGGTGGCGTCACCCTCAAATGGCGGCTGGAGGCCTGAGATGAGCACGGAAATCAAGACCGGTGCGATCGCGGACGAACTCCACGCGATCGCCGACGCGGAGCCCTTCGTCACCCGCTTCCTCGTGCGCAATCTCCAGACCGGTGAAACCATCGGCCGTGGCGAGGGTGAGGAAACACCATCTGCCAGCACCCGCAAGACCTCGATCATGATGGCGGCGCTGAAGGCGGTGGCAGAAGGCCGGCTTCATCTTGACGAGCGCATCACCTACGAAGCACGGCTCGCCCAGGAAGTGGCGAGCGGGATGTTCCGCTACTTGACGCCTGGAATCGTCATTTCGCTGCGCGACGCGATCGTCGGCATGATGGTTCTGAGCGACAATGTCTGCACCAAGATGGTGTTCGAGCGGCTGACGCTTGAAGAGGTCGACGGCTATTGCAAGGCGCTCGGCATGGTGGGCACGCACCATCGCTTCCTCATTCCGCCGCTGGCGCTCAAACCCGATCATTCGCTGGCCGACGTCACGACGACGACGGCTGCCGACCAGGTGATGCTGCTGGAACTGATCCTCGCCGCCGAGCACGATGCCGCTGCTGCCGCCAGACTTGGCATCACGGTCGAGCTCGCCGCCTTCGCTGTGCAGACGCTGAAGAACCAGGTTTTGCGCTATGGCATCCGCTCGCGGCTGCCCTTCGATACGGTCGCCGCCTGCAAGGGGGGTCGCGGCAAACGCGGCCGCATGGATGCCGGCGTCGTCTATCGCGACGGCAAGCCGCTCTATGCGATCGCCGCCTTCACCGACGGCGTACCCGCGCTGATGCCCGACGGCACGCCCGGCTACACCATCGCGCTCGAAACCATCGGCAAGCTGTCACAGGCCTGCTGGCGCGCCTTTTGAACCGACAACACCAACAATCAGAAAAGAGAGAGGAACCATGAAAACCATACTTCTTGCCGGAACCATGCTGATGAGCGCGATCGCGCTCGGCCATGCGCGTGACCTGACGGTCGCCCAGAGCTCGGACATCCGCAGCAACGAGCCCGGCGTCAACCGCGACGGCAACACCGACTCGGTGATCTTCCACATCGTCGAAGGTCTGGTCGGCTACGCCGAGAACGGCGAAGTGAAGCCGCTGCTCGCGAAAAGCTTCGAGGTTTCGCCCGATGGCCTGACCTATACGTTCAAGCTGCGAGACGACGTGAAGTTCCACAACGGTAAGGCGCTGACCGCGGAAGACGTGGTCTGGAACTGGAACCGCTACATGAAGCCGGAGACCAAGTGGACCTGCGCCGGCGACTTCGACGGCAGCAAGTCGATCAAGGTGACGAGCGTCGCCGCAGCCGACGCCTCCACCGTCACCATGAGTATCGAGAAGCCTTCGGCCGTGTTTCTCGGCCTGATGGCCCGGCCCGAATGCGGCTACACCGGCATCGTCTCCCAAGATTCCGTCGGCGCCGACGGCGCTTACACTGCGCCCATCGGCACCGGCCCGTTCAAGTGGGCGGAATGGAAGAAGGGCGAATATGTCCGGCTCGAAAAGAACGCCGACTACGTCTCACCCGCCAATGACGGCAAGCCCGATGGCATGGTCGGCTCGAAGCGGCCGCTCGTCGACGGCATCAAGTTCATGGTGATCCCGGACGCCTCGACCGTGAAGACCGGCCTGCTTTCGGGCGCGCTCGACACCGCAGAAGTCTCGGCCGATCTCATTGCCGAGTTCAAGGACAGCGACACGATGCAACTCATCGTCAAGCGCAACAACGGCAAGAACCTGCTTTACTTCCAGACCCGCGACAAGATCCTGAGCAACGTTGCGGTTCGCCGCGCCATGGCCGAAGCGCTCGACCTCGACCAGCTCGTCGCCGCTGTTTCCAACGGCACCGGCGAAGCCAACGCATCGATGGTCTCGGCCGACTCGATCTTCTACTCCGACGTCCAGAAGAAGAAGATCCCGATGGATCTCGAAAAAGCGAAGAAGAACCTGGCTGATGCCGGCTACAACGGCGAGCCGATCACCATCATCGCCAACAAGCGCGGCAACGTGCCGAGCTTCCCCGCTGCCGTCGTCGCCCAGGCGATGATGCAGCAGGTGGGCCTCAACGTGCAGATCGAAGTGCTCGATTATGCGACCCAGGTCGATCGCCGCCGCTCCGGCAACTATCAGGTGATCTCGCAGTCGGTGTCGCCGCGTCTCGATCCGGCGCTGATGTACAGCTTCTATGTCGGCAACAAGGACAAGAACGCCTCGCTGATGTGGGACAACCCGAAGGCGGTTGAACTGATGAAGGCAGCCTATGTCGAGGCCGACCAGGCCAAGCGCCAGGCGATCTTCGACGAGTTCCACCAGCTGATGCTCGACGAGGTCCCCGGCATCTTCATGTACGACATGGTCGACATCTGGGGCGCCACCAAGAAGCTGCACGGCCAGCCGGTCTGGCAGTCCAACACCCGCCTCTGGGAAGTGACGCTCGACGACTGATGCGGGCGTAGTCCTTTCTCTCCAGCGGATGGCGACCGTTTGCCGCCCTCCGCACCTCCTTAGACAAAACTGCTGATGCGACCGCGCCCCGCGCCGTCGCAAAAGGATGATTGATGCCAAATCCAGCCGCCCGGACCGCCCTTGTCGACACGATCGAAGCGCTGAAGCCCGAATTCGCCGCAATGAGCGACGCGATCTGGGACCATGCGGAACTGAGTTTTCATGAGGAAAAGTCGGTAGCGACGCAGATCGCCATGCTGGAGAAGCACGGGTTTCGCTTGTCGCGCGGACTGGCGGACATCGATACCGCCTTCGTCGGCGAGAGCGGGCAGGGCCTGCCGGTGATCGCCTTTCTTGGTGAGTTCGACGCGCTTGCGGGTCTGAGCCAGGTGGCCGGCGTCGCCGAGGCGAAAGTGCTCACTGAGGGCGGAACGGGCCATGGTTGCGGTCACAATCTGCTCGGCACGGGTTCGCTGCTCGCTGCCGTCGCGCTTGCCCGCTACCTCAAGGAAAACGACTTGCCGGGTACGGTGCGCTATTACGGCTGCCCCGGCGAGGAGGGCGGTTCCGGCAAGACCTTCATGGCACGCGCCGGCATCTTCGCTGATGTCGATACGGCGCTGACCTGGCACCCGGCACCCTTCAACGGCGTACGCTCGACCAACAATCTCGCCGTTCTTGAAATCTATTACCGCTTCAAGGGCGTCGCCGCGCACGCATCGAACGGTGCCCATCTCGGCCGCAGCGCGCTCGACGCGCTGGAACTGATGAATGTCGGCGTCAACTTCCTGAGGGAGCATATGCCGCAGGATTGCCGCGTGCACTATGCGATCACCGATGCCGGCGGCAAGGCGGCAAACGTCGTCCAGGCCCGCGCCGAGGCGCTCTATCTCGTGCGGGCGCCGCAGATGCCGGAGGCCTTGGCGCTCGCTGCCCGCATCGACAAGATCGCCAAGGGGGCGGCGATGATGACGGAGACCGAGGTCGAGATCGTCTTTGACCGGGCGGCGACCAATCTGCTGCCCAACATCGCGCTGGAAACGGCGATCCACGACAACATGGTGGCGCTCGGGCCGGTTCCCTTCGACGAGGCCGATATCGCCTTTGCCAAGGACATCCAGAAGACGCTGACGCAGGAAGCAATCTCGAGCAGCATCCGGCTTTACCAGATCAAGGGCGATGTTTTTGCGAACAGCCGCATGGACGGTTCGACCGGTCTGCATCTCGGCCTTCGCGATTTCGAGGGCCAGTCGCATTTCCGCGCCGGCTCGACCGATGTCGGCGACGTCAGCTGGATCACGCCGACCGCGCAATGTTGGGCGCCTGCCTGGGCGATCGGCACGGCGCCACACACCTGGCAGGTGGTGGCGCAGGGCAAGAGCCCGGCCGCCCACAAGGCTTTCGCCCACGCGGCAAAATCACTGGCCACGACCGGCCTCGACCTGATCCTCGATGCCGATCTTTTGGCACGGGCAAAGGCCGAGTGGCGTGAAAAGACCGAGGGCAAGCCCTACCAATGCCCGATCCCGGATCATATCGGTCCGAAACTCTGAATCATTTTTTCGATGCCTGCAAACGCCCGCGCCACCCCGCGGGCGTTTCGTTTTGTCGGCGTCCGGAACGTCTGCCCGGCGAGTGCACGCGCCTTTGAATGGCGCCAGACTCTTGACGCGAATCGCAGGCTCCGGCATCTCTGTTACGGAGTTCTCCGAATAAGTGCCGATTGGCCGTATTTGAATTGAATCTCTGTTAGCGTGATGTGGCGCCGTTGGGCCGCTGACGCGCGCAAGGAGTATGGCAGAATGAATATGACCGCAACCCAGGCAAGAGAGGACGCGGGTCACTCCCAGGCACGCCGTCCGGCCGACGAAGCGATCGCGGCCGATGCCCGCGCGCTTTCCGAACAGTTGAAGGCGATGCGCGAGCGCCTGTTCGCGCCGACAGCGATGAAGACGTTGCGCAGCTTCACCTCGGGCGAGGCGGCCAAGCTGATCGGCGTTTCTGACGGCTATCTGCGCCAGCTCTCGCTTGCCGGTGAAGGTCCGCAGCCCGATACCGGGCTTGGCGGCCGCCGCTCCTACTCACTCTCCGACATCAATGCGCTTCGCCGGCACTTGGCCGAACAGGCGCTTGCCAAGGGCAATGCCGCCAAGGCGCGCAGCTATCTCAAGTGGCGCGATGCGGAAGCGGGCGAACACCTGCAGGTGATCTCGGTCACCAACTTCAAGGGCGGCTCCGGCAAGACCACATCGTCGGTGCATATCGCGCAATATCTGGCGTTGACCGGCCACCGCGTGCTCGCCGTCGACCTCGACCCGCAGGCCTCGCTTTCGGCGCTTTTCGGTTACCAGCCGGAACTCGACCTTACCGGCAATGACACGCTCTATGGCGCGATCCGCTACGACGCCGAGGCGCGGCCGTTGAAGGACATCATCCGCAAGACCTATTTCGACGGCCTCGATCTCGTGCCCGGAAATCTCGAGCTGCAGGAGTTCGAGCACACGACGCCGCAGGCACTGAGCGCCCGTCACAATGGCACGGACGCTGGCCCGCTGTTCTTCGCCCGCGTGCAGGCCGCCCTTGCGAGCGTTGCCGACGACTATGACGTCGTCATCATCGACTGCCCGCCGCAGCTCGGCTATCTGACGCTGTCGGCGCTTTGCGCCTCGACGTCCGTCGTCGTCACTGTGCATCCGCAGATGCTCGACGTCGCCTCGATGAACCAGTTTCTCTACATGACGTCGGACCTCCTGAGCGTCGTGCGCGAGGCCGGTGGCGAACTCAACTTCGACTTCCTGCGCTACCTCGTCACCCGCTTCGAGCCGAACGACGGGCCGCAGGCCCAGATTGTCGGCTTCATGCGTTCGCTCTTCGGCGACCGGGTGTTGACCTCGGCCATGGTTAAGTCCACCGCGGTTTCCGATGCCGGCCTGACGAAGCAGACGCTCTACGAGGTCGGACGCGAGAATTTTACCCGCGCCACCTATGACCGCGCGATCGAATCGCTGAACGCCGTCAACGGCGAGATCGAAACGCTCATTCACGCGGCTTGGGGGCGCTGACCGACATGGCTGGCAACCGCAAGAACGAACTGCGCGCACTCTTTTCCGGCAATGTCGCCCCGGCGGCGCCAGCCGCGGAAGCGGATGACAAGGCGCCCGCCGCACCAAGCGTGCAGTCGGCAAAGCCAGTCGTGGTCCCCGCCGCCCAGGCCGACGTGCCGCGGGCGGCCTCCGGCGCGATCAAGGCCATGGGGCTTTCGCTTGGGAGTATCACCCGCGAGGCGGAAGAGGCCCGCGCGCTGCGCGAGGCCCTGCATCAGGGCGAGCGCGTCGTCGAGCTCGATCCGGAGCTGATCGATGCGTCTTTCGTCGGCGACCGCCTGACCGACGGCGAGACCGACGATCCGGAATTCCTGGCGCTCGCCGACAGTATCCGCGACAGCGGCCAGCAGTCGCCGATCCTCGTGCGCCCGCACCCGCAGAAGCAAGGCCGCTACCAGACCGCCTACGGCCATCGTCGTCTCAATGCCGTGCGCAGCCTCGGCATCAAGGTCAAGGCCATCGTCCGGCCGCTGACTGACGACGAGCTGGTGCTGGCGCAGGGCAAGGAAAACGCCGAGCGGCGCAACCTGTCCTTCATCGAGCGTGCCATGTTTGCGTCGGCGCTCGCCGACCGCGGCTTCGACCGCAAGGTGATCGGCGAGGCGCTCGCCGTGCAGAAGAGCGAGCTGTCGCGCCTCCTGCAGGTGGCCGAAGGCGTGCCGCCGGCGATTGCCCGCGCGATCGGCCCGGCACCGAAGGTCGGCCGCGAACGCTGGATGGCCTTTGGAGCGCTGCTTGAGGACATGGTGACCGTCGAACTGGCGCAGGAGGAGTGCCGCTCGCGCCGCTTCCTCGAAGCCGAAAGCGACCAGCGGTTCCAGATCGTCTTCGCTCGCCTGTCGCGCAAACCGAAGCCGGACGCAGCGGCCAAGCCGGAGACGCTGGTCGACGCCGGCGGGCGCGCGTTTGCCAAGCTCAAGCGCGACGGCAAGAATGCCCGCATCGAGTTCTCAGCCGAGGTCGATCCAGCCTTCATCGACGCGGTCGTCGAACTGCTTGCCAAGCAGCATGCGGTGTTCGCGGCGGGCCGCGAAGGCTGAACGAAGTCTGCCCTTCTGAAAGTTCCAACCGGGCCTGCGTGACGCTCTCACGCAGGCCCGATTCGTTTTCCCGGCGGAGCCGATGCTAGGCCGCCGCGAGCATCCCCGTGCGATCGCCGCTGTCGCCTCCATCCAAGAAATATTTTCGGCCGTGTGAGGCCGGCGACGGGATGTCGCGGCGGCCTTGGGGCGTCGGGCATTGCCGTTGCATGGAGCCCACAGAAAGGCAGCAATCGACCACGGACCCCGGTTCGAAACGGGGCGTTGGAAGGGACTTGTTAACCTTCATTTCCTATCGCTTAGAAGGCCCCGCGGCGATGTCTCTAGCTCTTCCAGGACCCATGCGTATTCCCAGGACAAACTTCTCACAGGCTGCTTTGCATGATGCAAACCAGGCGGATTATTTCGATGGTCCGCAGGATGATGCGTTGAGCGGTATGCCCACCCATGAGGCGCAACCCGCCGATCCCTATCAGTTGTACGAGGCGCCAGCGGCGCCCCGCCGGCCGGCAAACCAGCAGGCCGAAACCATGAGCCGTGCGACCCGCCTCTATGGGCAGGGTTCCGCCTACGCTCCTGCACAGGTGACGTCGACGATGAGCGAACCCTTGCCGACCCTTTCGGAGATTGCCGGCCACTACGGCGATTCCACCTGGGAGAGCCATTTCTTCCTGGCGCCGAACGTGCGCTTCACCCGCACGCCCGAGCGCGAATTCATGAAGCGACGCGCGCCGCAGGTCGAAGAAGGCGAAACGGCAACCGAAGTCGAAGAGGCGATCGTCGCGGTGGCGGCGGAGCCTGCTCCGGTCTTGGTGGAAACCGTTGAGCCCGTCGCGACGGCCACGGTCGAGCCGGTACAGACGGAAGCTTCGGCCGTTGCTGCTGACGAGGCGCCGCTGGCCGAGGTCGCGCTGCCGTCCTACAGCCCGTCCGAACTGTTGCGCATGCTGACCAACCAGTTGCCCACTTGGACCGCCGCGCAAAACACGATCGAGCCGGCCATGCTCGCGCGTGTCGAAGCTCCGGCCGACGAGGGCGTAGCCCTTGCGCCCGTTCTGACGACGCCGATCGCCGTTTCTGCACCGGTCGCCGAAGTCCAACCCGCGCCCGCTCAGGCAGGCGACGCTTCCGTCGATCAGGGCGCTGCGCATTCTGTCTTCCTGTCGGATTTCGCCTTCTTCGAATTCGGCCCGGCCGACGATGCTGAGGTTGCCGGTACGGAAGCCACCCATCCGAAGCCCTTTGTCGAGACGCCCGCCCCGACACCGATGACGCCTGTCGTCACTCCCGCTGCCTTTGCTGCCGTTGCGGTGACACCGCCAGCGCCCGTGCGTCCGGTTGAAATCCGCCGTATGCCGCCGACGGCGATCACCTCGCTGTTCCGCGTTGTCGATGTCCGCGGCGCAAAGCCGGAGGATGTGCCAGCGCAGCAACCGCCCACCGCCGCCGCTGAGGCCGTTGCCGACGCTGCGCCGGCACCCGTTGCCGTGGCTGAAGAACCGGTGACTGTAGCCGCCGCTGAAATCATTGAAGCCGAACCGGTCGAAATCGAACAGCCGGCGCCGGTTGCCACGAAGGCGGCCATCACCATGCCGGCGCAGGTCACCCGCGCGCCCAGCAACATGCCGGCGATCGGCTCGACCGACCGCGCGCCGAGCGCCGACGGCTACGAGTTCCCATCCGAGGAACTGCTGCAGGAAGCGCCCGTCGGTCAGGGCTTCTTCATGACGCAGGAGCAGCTGGAACAGAATGCCGGCCTGCTTGAAAGCGTGCTCGAAGATTTCGGCGTCAAGGGTGAAATCATCCATGTTCGCCCCGGCCCGGTCGTCACGCTCTACGAATTCGAGCCGGCGCCCGGTGTGAAATCGTCGCGCGTCATCAACCTTGCCGACGATATCGCCCGCTCCATGTCGGCGCTTTCGGCCCGCGTCGCGGTCGTGCCCGGCCGCAACGTCATCGGTATCGAACTGCCGAATGCCACCCGCGAGACCGTCTATTTCCGCGAGCTGATCGAATCTGTCGATTTCCGCAAGACCGGCTACAAGCTGGCGCTTTGCCTGGGCAAGACAATCGGCGGCGAGCCTGTCATTGCAGAGCTTGCGAAGATGCCGCATCTGCTCGTCGCCGGCACCACCGGCTCGGGCAAGTCGGTCGCGATCAACACCATGATCCTGTCGCTGCTCTATCGGTTGAGCCCGGATCAGTGCCGCCTGATCATGGTCGATCCGAAGATGCTCGAACTCTCCGTCTATGACGGCATCCCGCATCTGCTCACCCCCGTCGTTACCGACCCCAAGAAGGCGGTCATGGCGCTGAAGTGGGCCGTTCGCGAGATGGAAGACCGCTACCGCAAGATGTCGCGGCTCGGTGTGCGCAATATCGACGGCTACAACCAGCGCGCCGCCGCCGCCCGTGAAAAGGGCGAACCGGTGATGTGCACGGTGCAGACCGGCTTCGAAAAGGGCACCGGCGAGCCGCTGTTCGAACAGCAGGAAATGGACCTGGCGCCGATGCCTTACATCGTCGTCATCGTCGACGAGATGGCCGACCTGATGATGGTCGCCGGCAAGGAAATCGAAGGCGCGATCCAGCGGCTGGCGCAGATGGCGCGTGCTGCCGGTATCCACCTGATCATGGCGACGCAGCGTCCTTCGGTCGATGTCATCACCGGCACGATCAAGGCGAACTTCCCGACCCGCATCTCGTTCCAGGTGACGTCGAAGATCGACAGCCGCACGATCCTTGGCGAGCAGGGGGCCGAGCAGCTGCTCGGCCAGGGCGACATGCTGCACATGCAGGGCGGCGGACGTATCGCCCGTGTCCATGGCCCGTTCGTTTCGGATCTTGAGGTTGAACACGTCGTCGCACATCTGAAGACGCAGGGACGCCCGGAATATCTCGACACCGTCACGGCGGAAGAAGAGGAAGAAGAGCCGCAGGAAGAGACCCCGGTCTTCGACAAGAGCGCGCTTGCGTCGGAAGACGGCAACGAACTCTACGACCAGGCCGTCAAGGTGGTCCTGCGCGACAAGAAGTGCTCGACCTCCTACATCCAGCGCCGCCTTGGCGTCGGCTACAACCGTGCGGCCTCGCTGGTCGAGCGCATGGAAAAGGAAGGCCTCGTCGGGTCGGCGAACCACGTCGGCAAGCGCGAGATCATCTACGGCAACCGCGACCATATGAGCTCGCCCGACAACGACGACATGGATTGATACCGGGCGTAGCCCCAGGCCAGGATTTCGAGCCGTCGCTGACAGGTTGTTGGCGGCGGCTTTTCTATCTTCAAGTTGCTGGTAGTGTCGCCTGCACCAGGAGCGGTCGTGACCCTTCCGGCCCTAATGTCGCGCATGGGATGATCTGATCGGTGCAAGCAGTAAAGCATCGTCGCAATGAGACACCGATCTGGCCAAGCCTGACGCTTGCTCTCATCCTTCATGCGCTCGTCGTGTTGGCGCTTTTCCTCCTCCCGTCACCGCGGCCACCTGTTCCGAGCCCGGACGAGGGGATCGCCGTTCAGATACTGGAATTGCCGCTCCCACGCCCTGAGGTGGTGCAGCCCGTGCTCGGACCGCAAGATGCGCCGCCCGTCGCGCATTCCGTCCCGGAGACGGCGCCTGCCGCGGAAACAGCCACGCTGCCGCCAGCTGCCCAGCCGATGGTGCAAGCGAAGCGGTTCTTCTCGGCGGCGATACTGGCTGATCCACGCAGCAGACAGGCGCTGGAAGGGCTGTCACAGCTCGCCGCCGATGAACAGATTGTCCAGCTCTGCAATCTCGAGGCGATGGAGCAGGTTCATCGCTGGCGCGTTGACTTTGCCCCCGACCTGCTCGTCGCCTACGCCACGTCGGATATCGTTTTGGCTGGGCGGAACCTCCGTGCGGATGGCGCCGCCTTTCGCAGCAAGGGTCGCTGGTTCAATATCAAGTTTGGCTGCGCCGTGGCGCCGGATATCAAAAGCGTCGCCGCATTTGAGTTTCAGGTTGGTGACGAAATTCCGGAAAGTGAGTGGGAGGCAAATTTCCTCTCCGCTGGCGCCGCAGCCCACTGATCGTGGCCATCGATCGAAGTCCGTTCCCTGCGCCCTTTGGCGAAGGACGTGACGAGAAGCAGGCTGCGGAGCCGGATCACGCCGGGGCCGTTCCGCCTTTGGCGTGGCCTGCGCGGCAGCAGTGCTTCAGTTGCTTGCCAGATCCGCAGGGGCAGGGGTCGTTGCCGCGTAGTTGCAGGCGACCAACAAGCGGCAAGAGCGCCGCGGAGGGAAGGAGGCCCGCCATCAGGATTGCCAGCCTGGCGGAAATGCCGGGAATGACCAGCCGCCGCCGGGCCTTGAAGCCGTGCCAGGCACTTCTTGCCACGTATTCCGGAGTGGCTTTCGGGAGCGCTTTGAACAAGGCAGCCCTGTTGGCGCCGGATTTTTCGAGGAACTCGGTCGATACCGGTCCCGGCGCAACGCAGGTCACGGTTACGCCCGTCCTTCGCGTCTCCTGGTATAGCGCCTCGGAGAACGAACGAACGAAGGCTTTGCTCGCATAATACATTGCCATGTACGGGCCGGGCGTAAAACTCGCGACCGAGGCTAGATTGATGATGCCGCCGCGGCCGCGCGCGACCATGCCCGGCAACAGGTGCAAAGTCAGAGCCGCAAGCGCGCGCACATTGACATCGATCATGCCAATCTGGTCGGCAATCGGCAAGGCGGTCGCCGCGCCGCGCAGGCCATAGCCGGCACTGTTGACAAGAACGTCGCAGACGAGGCCTTCGCGCGAAAGAAATTCGTCGAGAATGCGCGTGGCATCGGGCGCGGCAAGATCGACCGGCAGGGAGAATGCCTCGCCGCCCGCCTGTTCGATCGCGGCTTGCACGACGTGCAAGCTTTCGATGGATCGCGCGACCAGAACGACCGGCGCGCCGTCTCGTGCGGCAAGCTCTGCAATTGCCCTGCCTATGCCCCGGGACGCTCCGACAACGACAATGGCGGGTCGTGGTGACTGCTGCGATGTCATGCCGATGGCTCCGGCGTAGCGATTGGCGGCTTGTCGACTTCGGAAAGGATCGCCACCTCGTCGGCGATCTCGCCGTTCAATATTTCCTCGAAACGAGCCAGGGCTCGCGCGACATTGGCGCCGTCCATGACACGGTGGTCATAGTGGATCCTGACCGTGACCGAGCCGTCGTCACCGATTGGCCCATAGTTGAAGATGGTCGTCAAAGGCGTTAGCGGATTGAGCGACTCCGCACCCAGGCCGGAATAGACCGACAATTGGAAGGTGCCGAAGCGGTGGCCCCGCTGGCGCCCCATGTTCAGGCTGAGCCACATCAGCAGCCGCCGCAACGGCGCAGGCAGGCGTGCAATCTTCAACGCCCGCCGGAATTCCCTGATCTCGAGCACGGGGCGGGACCGGGCCTCCTGGAGCAGGGCGCTCAATTCGGCAAGGGACCGCCTCTCGGGTTGCTTGATCGTGCTGAGAAGGACCACCCGTTCACCTTCGTGCTCGCGCTCGTGCGCCACGGACGCGATGCTTCCGGGATACTCATAGAGTTGCGGTCTCGGAAGCTTGACATAAGCCCGGCGAAACTCGGGTGTCTCCATCGAGAGTAACCCGTAACCCTTGAGAAACAACACCATCCACGATGGCCGGTCCGATCGGCTTGCACGGGCTTTGTGCAACGCGCTGATATCCATCTGCCGCTGCACCGTGACCCGCGGCACGCCGATGGAAAATCGCATCAGATCGCCGACGAGGCGTCGTGCGGCGGAAAGCTTGATCGGTTGGCCCCGCATAGTGCCACCTCTAATAGATATAGGGGATAATTCGCTTCGTCCTGTCCATATAAGCGCGATATTCGGGTCCGAAGAATTCCAACATCAGGCGCTCCTCCTTGCCCACACGCAGGAAGAAAAGAACAGCGAATCCAAGAAGCCCTGCAAGTCCAACCACCCAGTTCGACAGCAACAGCATCTGGCCGATTCCCATAAGCAGGAAGCTCGTATACATCGGGTGCCGGACGGCGGCGTAAGGGCCTGTGCTGATCAGCTTGTGTTTTTCGCGGATTTCCAGCGAGATGGACCAGTTGCGGCCGAGTTCCTTGTGCGTTCGACGGAAGGTCCAGAGCGCTGCGGCGAAGACAAGCGCCCCGAGACCGACCAGCCAGAGATGGGCCCCATAGTCGGCAAATCGCGGGATTCCTGTCGCAACATAGAGCGCGGGCACAATGGCAAGGCCCAGCGAAGCAGCAGCAAGGCCAATCGTATCGGTCGTCGATCGTCGGTTGCTCATCACCCGCACACGCTTTGCACGGCGTTCGAACGGGTAACGCACCACATACCAGGCAATTATACCCACGACCCAGACGATTTCGCCGATGGAAGCGGCAGACATGTTCACGTTGGCTCACCCAAGCTTTTCTGTGCGGCTGCTGGTCCGCAAAACGGCAATCACGCACGAGACTGCCATGCGTCGCTCGGACCTGACAAGGCAATAAAACTGCAGCGGTCGAGAAGGCGGCTGCCGGCCGGAAGCGTTTCTTTGGCGCCTGATCAGGTGTGGCGTGGTGCGCTCGTCCGCCTAGCCGCCGTTCATCTCACGTAGCCTCGTGATGAACTGCTGCGGCCTCAGCCAGATGCCAGGTGTCTTGTAACCCATGGAACGCGCGATGTCGGCGACGAAAGCGTTGCAGTTGTAGATTGACGCCTGCCAGAAGCGGGCTTCGGACTTGAGCTTTCGGATCTTGGCAACGACGTCGCGATATTGCGCCTCCGTCAACATGACGCGCCAGCTCGCGGACCTGTATTGTTCCTCCAGATCACCGTCGCTGGCGCCAGTTTCGGCCGGAACCGGCAAAAGGTGGCCAATAACATAGGGAGCAGTGTCGCTTGTCGCGGGTGCAAGCCCCGCAACTTCTGGACTGATCATCGCTCCAGACTTGCTGAGCCGGCCAAAAATTACGTAGGAGTGACCGTAACTGAGCGCATAACGAGAGCGGAATTCAATGAAATAGCCCTGATCGCGCTGTTGTGACGTGGTGCCCGCATAGCTTGAGACGAATCGCGGCTGAGGGCCCTTGTCCTGCGATTGACACGCCGTAACCGCGATTGCGGCTAGGACGGCGAACGAAATACGACCTCGTGAACGAGTCATTTCTGCGCCATCTCTCCCAAATTCTGATCAGGCTGCGAATGCGCCACTGGTGGCTTTCGATCCGCGTCGCGAAATGTGGCCAAGCCGGCCACGGTCAGACAGGGCGGGAAGGACCGTGAGGTCCTCCCCGAACTAAGGTCGGTAGTTATTTGTAAACGGGCGCTGGCTCTTCAGCCACCGGTGGTGGCGCCTTGCCTTTGCCTTTACCGATTGTTCCACAAGCGGCGAGGCTGGCAACGGAAAGCAACGCAACTGTCACGATTAGAATTCTGCTCATCAATATTTCCTTTCCTCTGTTGTCGGAATGGTTATTCGAAGGCAACATTCACAGTATTACCGGCAATTCGAGATTCGTCCTAGTGCAGAAATAACACGCTCGTCGGTCGGTTTATCGTTACCGAAGGTTAAATAATCCATCAAAGCGTGCTGACCCTACTCCAATGTGAAACTCAGATAGAGTAGGGCTTCAAATGATCAATACCGGAGTTCCAATTGGCGTGCGGGCGTAAAGATCGACGACGTCATCGTTGGTGAGTCGGATGCAGCCGTTTGAAACTGCCTGGCCTATAGTCCAGGGTGCATTTGTGCCGTGGAGCCGGAACTTGGTGTCCTGTCCATTGCGATAAAGGTATAGAGCCGACGCCCCTAGCGGGTTGTGAGGGCCGCCTGTAACGCCACCGGCGTATTGCGCCAATTCCGGTTTGCGCCGGATCATGCTTGCGGTCGGCGTCCATGACGGCCACTCGGCCTTTCTGCCGACGACGGCTCGCCCTTTGAGTGTAAGCCCTTCCTCTCCGACGCCGATCCCATAACGCATCGCCCACCCGC
Source organism: Ensifer sp. Root954 (assembly GCF_001429005.1). NCBI lineage: Bacteria > Pseudomonadati > Pseudomonadota > Alphaproteobacteria > Hyphomicrobiales > Rhizobiaceae > Ensifer > Ensifer sp. Root954. The sequence continues at coordinate 50,643 of NZ_LMJM01000001.1, read as the reverse complement.
CATTTTCGATCGAATAGAGATAGCGTTGCGATGTATCGACGAGAATCGTTCCGGCCGGTTCCTTGCCGTCATACCGGACGTGCCGCTTTCGGTAGCGTGGATCCACGCCCGGTGTACCACCGTACAGCGATGGGAATGAAATGCCCTGCCAGCTTGAACTGCACCCGGCCAGCAAGCCAAGGCTGCTGATAACCAGGGCCCTCCGAGTAATGCGCTGATTGTCCATCTTTACCTGCTGAGAAAAATGGTACACCCCGACTCGCTTTTAGCATTACAATATTTGCCGACAAAGTTCCGATCAGTCAAACTAAACCATGCGTCATCGTACGCGACCGGAACAGGAGATATTTATGCACGCTCCGCGGGAAAGTCCGCGGAAGAATTATGTATTTGTGAGGACGAATCTGAATGGTGCATCGGAACTTCGTTAAAATTGCTGGCGATTTTCGCGACTTTCTGTGGACGGTCGATCGATAAATCTGTGCCGCGCGTCAAATGCATGAAATGATTTGCGATGTCGTGCACGCTCGATTGGTCGAGCGTGACAATTGGAAATGACGGTATGAATTTAGGCTTCACTGGCAAAGTCGCTCTGGTGACAGGCGCCGGTTCAGGAATCGGCGCGGCCGTATGTCGACAACTCGCAGCCGAGGGCGCGGAAGTCATTGCTACCGATGTTGATGCTGACGCAGTGCGTCTTGTCGTCGAAGACATTTGCGCGAATGGAGGCAAGGCTCATCACGTCGCGTTGGACGTCGCGGATTCAGGCGCCGTTGAAAAGCTGGTGGCGTTCGCCGTTCAGACTTGTGGCGGCCTCCATCTCGCAGTCAACAATGCCGGGATCGACGGCGTGCGCAAGGCGACTGCCGACTATCCAATCGACAACTGGCACGCGCTGATGGACGTCAACCTTCACGGCGTTTTCTATTGTATGAAGTATGAGATCGCGGCCATGGCGGCGCAGGGTGGAGGGGCGATCGTAAACACGACGTCCATTCTCGGTTCCGTCGCTCTGCCGACAGCCGCCGCTTACACGGCGGCCAAGCACGCAGTGGTCGGGCTGACGAAGGCCGCTGCGATCGAGTACGCCCGCACCGGTATTCGCATCAATGCCGTTGCGCCCGGCTGGATCGACACGCCGCTATCGACCGAAAATGCCGACGTGGCGAGCAGCAGGCGCATGATGTCGCTGCAGCCGATGGGACGCCGCGGCACCCCGCAGGAAGTCGCGGCCCTGATCTGTTTCCTATTGTCGGAACAGGCAAGCTTCATCACGGGAAGCGTTCACCTCGTCGATGGCGCCTACACCGCTCACTAGCGGGCGGCGATCCACTCTTTCAATCACCTCCCTATGGTTCAGAGCGTGTCGATGCGCGCTTCCGTCCTCGCGCAGCGCTTGCTGTGAATCGAAATAAAAACGTTTTTATTTTTCTTGAAAACGTTTTTATTGGCTGCTACCTCTATGCTCAGGAGAGATCGACGCCTGGGAGGGTGCATGGCGACTGAGATGCACAGGGCGCGGCGCACACCGACGCCGACGATCAAGACCCTGGCCGAGATGACGGGCTATTCCATCGCAACGATCTCGAAGGCCTTGCGCGAATCTCCCGTGGTCGCGCCGGCGACCAGAGACATCATCTACAAGGCAGCCCGTGAGGTCGGCTATCAGGCCAACGCCCGCGGCATGGCGCTTCGCACCGGCAAGAGTTTTCAGGCCGCCGTACTGATGCCGGTGACTGCGGCACGCGACTATGAATGGGACGGCGTCGAATACACCCAGACCCTGAGTGGCATCAGCCAGGCACTCGATGGCACCGACTACCGCATGTCGGTGCACGTGATCCGCGACGCGGCCGATGGCGCGGACGCGGCGCGCCGCATCGTCGATCAGGGGCTAGCCGATGGCCTGATCTTCTCCGGTATTCTCGCCGATGACCCGCGCATCGATCTGCTCGTCGCTGAGGATTTCCCGTTCGTCTCGATGGGGCGCTGCCGCGGGGATCTCAACTATGCCCATGTCGACATCGACAACGAATGGGCAGCGCATGCGGCGACCGCGCGGCTGATCGCCGGCGGCCACCGGCGGATCGCGCTCGTCAATCCGGAGCGGCGGCTTTCCTACGCGCTCGACAGGATCGACGGTTTCGTCCGGGCGTTTCGCGAGGCCGGCCTGGAAGCCCCGGCGGATCTGATTGCCGAAGGCGACCTCTCGACCCATTTCGGCCGGCAGACGGTGATCGATTTCCTGCAGCTCGACGACGCTCCGACCGCCTTCGTCTGCATCAACGAATCCACCACGCTCGGCGTGCTCTCGGGGCTCGGCAGCCTCGGACGCCAGGTCGGCGTCGATGTTGACGTCATCGCCTATGACGACATCAACGTCAGCGCCTACTTCACGCCGCCGATCACGACTTTCTATCAGCCGATCGAGGTGCTCGGTCGCACGCTCGGGCAATTCCTGCTGCGCCGTATGGAGGGGGAGGACCCTGGGGTGTTGCGGCAGGTCTTCAGGCCGACACTGATCGCGCGCCAGCCCGACAATCTCGGCGGCCGCCTGATCCAAAGTTAATCATCCAAGGAGGAGAACCATGAAGAAACTGATGATTGCCCTGGCTGTAGCAGCCCTTGCTTCGAGCGTGTCCCACGCCGCCGATCTCGGCGGCAAACTGCTGAAGGTCGGATCCGACACGACCTCGCCGCCGATGGAGAGCATCGATCCGGCAACCGGACAGGTGGTCGGTTTCGATGTCGACGTGGTCAATGCCGTCTGCGCCAAGATCAACTGCCAGGCCGAATTCATCACGACCGGCTGGGATGGCATCTTCGCAGCCCTCGACCAGGGCAGCTTCGACCTCGTCGCCTCCGGCGTCTCGATCACCGAGGAACGCAAGAAGGCGATGGACTTTTCCGATCCCTACATCGTCAACAGCCAGGCTGTGCTGATGCGCGCTGACGACCAGGGCATCACGCTCGACGCCTTCAAGGACGCCGGCAGAAAGCTCTCCGCCCAGGCAAACACGACGGACGCCCAGGTCGCCGAAAGCGTCGTCGGCAAGGAGAACGTCGCCGCTTACGACACGTTCAGTGCCGCCATCATCGCGTTGAAAAACAAGGATGTCGACGGCGTCGTCATCAACGGCGCCAATGCGGCTGCCTACGAGCGCGAGTTCGCCGGCGAGCTCGTCGTTGCAATCAAGGACCTCGAATCCGATCCGCTCGGCCTCGTCTTCCGCAAGGGCGACGAGAATGTTGCGGCTTTCAACGAAGGCCTGAAGATGATCAAGGACGACGGCACGCTCGACCAGCTGATCAGCAAATACTGGGGCCTTAAGTAAGCCCAGAGTGCCGATCGGGCCCGGAGCATGCTCCGGGTCCTCCGTCTGTCTAATCTATGCCCCCGGAGGAATGAATGTCGTTCCTGAGAAGCGTGCGTCCGAGCAATCTGATCATCCTGACCGCGCTGCCCTTCATCATCTATCTGTTTATTTCCTCCGGCGACTATCAGCGCTCGCTGCGGGCGATCCTCGGTGTCGAAAACGGTTCGTCGGCCTTCGTGCCTGGCTTTCTGGCGCTGGCGATCGCATTTACTTCGGGCATCGCGGTGCTCGTATTCTCGCGCGCCAAGGCGCCGCGTCCGCGCCTCGCCAATGTGGCGGCGCTGCTCAATCTCGCTGCCGCCGCCGTTCTCGTTATCGGCCACAGTATCCATCCCTTCATCGCGTCCGTCGTCGCCAATAGCGTCGATCCGTTCAAGTCGACATTGATCGCAAAGGGCGTGACGCCGCGGCAATTGACCGAGGCTGCGGATCTCATGGTGCAGGGCGTCGAGGCCTGGCTGTTTCCCGCCTATCTGGGGGTCACGCTGATTGGTCTTGGTCTTCATTTCTGGAGCAGACGTCCCGATGCTCCTCCTGACGGAAGGTCGCGCCGCATCGCGCGCTGGATCATCGGCCTCGTCAACGGTGCGGGTCTCGTCTTCATCTTCTTCTTCGCCCATATCGCCTTTGCGGCCGGTGTGGCGACCACCATCCGCGCGGCGATCGCAGCTTATATCCTGGCGGCGCTCATGGGCCTTGTCTGGGTCGGGCTGTTGCAACTGCACTCGACGGTGAGGACCAGCCTCTATTTTGCGATCGCCACCCTGGTGCTGGCGGTTGCGGCCGGCTGGTTCCTCATGCAGCCGCGCGACACCTACGTGCTCGCCGGCACGCTGGACGGCAAGGTCGGCATCATCACCAATACGCCGGCGGGGCTCATCAGCGCCGTGCGTTTCGGTCAGTATGACGGCGCGCCGCAGACGGAAACGCCGGTCCGCACCTTCGTCGGCCCGACCGAGGCGCTGGCGTCGATCGCCAAGGGCGAGGGCGTTTCCGGGGCCTTGCTGCCGGCTGCCTCCGCTCCGGCAGACATGCCGGTCCTGTGGAAGACCGAGGCGCTCAACGACCGCGACCGTGCCGCCGGTGTCACCGTCGCCGTGCTTGCGATCATCCTTGGCCTTCTCACTTTCGGCGGCTATCTGCACCAGCGCCATCCTCTGGCGATCGGCTCGGAGTTCATCGTCGATACGATCCGCGGCATTCCGATGCTGGTGATCGTGCTTTATGTCGGCCTGCCCTTGAGCGGGGCGTTGAAGGACGCGACGCAAGGGGTGCTCGACCCGCCAAACCTGATGCGCGGCATCGTCGCGATGGCACTCGCCTATTCGGCCTATCTCGCCGAAATCTTCCGCTCGGGCATCAATGCGATCCCGGTCGGCCAGGTCGAAGCGGCGCGCAGCATCGGCCTCAACCGTTGGCAGACGGCGCGTCTCGTCGTGCTGCCGCAGGCTTTCCGCATCATCATCCCGCCGCTTGGCAACGAACTGATCGCGATCCTCAAGGACACGTCGCTGCTGTCGATCCTGTCGATCCGCGACATCACCCAGCGCATGCGGGAGTTCCAGTCGGCAAGCTTCCTGCCGTTCGCGCCCTATAACTCGGCGGCGATCTTCTACATCTTCCTGACGTTGGCGGCGGCCAGCCTCGTCAACATGATCGAGCGGAAATATGACATCAAGCACCGCTAAATCTCGCACGGTGCTGATATCAGGTACCTCCCGCGGCCTCGGCTCGGAACTCGCGCGGCTTTACGCCGAAGACGGCTGGCGGGTGATCGCCTGCCAGCGGGGACCGGTCGCGAGCGAAGGTTCGGCGGATCGGTTGGTGCTGGACGTTGCCGATCCCGCATCGATCGAGGCTCTCGGTCAGTCGCTGCAAGGCGTCGCGATCGATCTGCTGATCAACAATGCGGCCGTGCGCGGCGATACCGGCGGCCTCGCGACGCTTGAACCGGGCGAGTTTCTCGATGTTATGCGCGTCAATGCGCTGGCGCCGCTGCTGGTGACGCGGGCGCTACTTGCGAACCTGCGCGCCGGCGAACATCGCGTCGTCGCCAATATCAGCAGCCGCGCCGGCTCCCTTGCCGAAGGCACGCTCGACGATGATGACGGCGACTATGCCTATCGCTGCTCCAAGGCGGCCCTGAACATGGCGACGGTCAAGCTGGCGCAGGATCTGAAGGGCGACGGGATTTCCGTCGTCTCGCTGCATCCTGGTTGGGTGCAGACGGATATGGGCGGCAGCGAAGCCGTCGTTTCGGTGGCGACAAGTGCTGCCGGGCTGAAGGCGATCATCGACGGCACAGGTTTGGCCGATAGCGGCAGTTTCCGCGCCTATGACGGGCGCCGGGTTTCGTGGTGACAGGACAGTGAAATGGCAGACAGAGATTTGAGAACCGAGCAGGAACTGGCAACGATCCGGATCTGGCTCATTGAGACCTACGGCATCGAGGCAAGCCTCTCGCCGCTGCAGGGCGAGCACGATCTCAACTATCGTGTCTCGGCTGCCGATGGCCAGGAGTATCTGTTGAAGCTGCACGCTGCCGGCGATGCGGACGAACTCGAGATGCAGATTGCGGTGCTCGAACACATCGCCGCCAAGGATTCGGGGCTGCCGATCTCACGGACGTTTCGCGATCGCTCGGGTGGCGTCACCAGCAAGATCGAACTTCGAGGCTCGCGCACCGCACGGCTGCTCGCCTGGCTGCCCGGCGATATCTGGGCGAAGGCGCCGCTTCGCCACATGGCGAGCGCCGAAAGCCTCGGGCGCCTGCTCGCCGGTCTTGACCGCGGCCTCGAAGATTTCTCCCATGCGGGCGCCAAGCGGCTCTATGCCTGGGACATCGGCCGCGCCGACATGCACGCTTGCCATGTGGAACTGATCGACGGCGCCGACAAGCGGGAAGCGGTTCAGGCGATCCTCGAGCACTTTTCTTCGACGGTCCTTCCGCGTCTTGCCTCCTGCCCGAAGCAGGTCATTCACAACGACGCCAACGACTACAACGTGCTGCTCGACAAGGATGGCGTTGTCAGCGGCTTGCTCGACTTCGGTGATATGGTCGAGACCTGGCGCGTGATCGAGATCGCCGTCGCCTCTGCCTATGCGCTGATCGGGTCTCCCAATCCGGTCGGCACGGTTGCAGCCCTTGCCGGCGCCTACCATCAGGTCAATCCGTTAAGCGAGGCGGAAGTCGACCTGGTCTTCGATCTGGTCAAGACCCGCTATGCCGTCAGCATGTGCATGGCGGCAAAGCAGATCCGGGACAATCCTGAGAATACCTATCTGCTCGTCAGCCAGGAGGATGTCTGGCGCGAGCTCAATCGTCTGCAGGGCGAAAACCGCGCAATCGCCATCGCGCGCATCCGCGATGCCTGCGGCTTTGCGCCGATCCCGCATGCCGCTGCCGTGGTTCGCTGGCTCGAAAAGAACGCGCATGACTTCGCGCCGATCGTTCGGCCCTCGGTCAAAAAACCGAAGGTGACGGTGTTCGATTTCTCCGCCGCCGGCCCGGAGGCCGCGCGATGGTCAAGCCTCGATGCGGCGGAAGCTGAAGCCCGCATCATGGCCCAGATCGGCAGCGAAGGCGCCGCCTTCGGCATCGGCCTCTACGGCGAGGATCGCGGGATCTACCAGGGCGACGCCTATGAGACCGCGATCGAAGGCGCGCGGCGCTCGGTGCATCTCGGCGTCGACATCTTCGCGCCGGCGGGCGAGCCGGTCTCGGCACCCTTCGCCGGCAAGGTCGCCTACATACACGACGACGCGGTTGCCTTTGGTTTCGGTCCGACCGTACTTCTCGAGCACGAGGTCGAAGGCGGTCTGCGCTTCTGGACGCTCTACGGTCATCTTTCGCGCAACAGCGTTGCCAAGCTCGCCAAGGGGCAGGCGATCGCCAAGGGCGAGGTTTTTGCCGCCTTCGGTTCCGCTGACGAAAACGGCAACTGGGCGCCGCATCTGCATTTCCAGATCGTCACCGATCATCTCGGTCTCGCCGGACAGATGCATGGCGTCGGCGTGCGCGATCAATGGCAGGTCTGGCGCGAAGTGAGCCCGGACCCGAGCGTCGTGCTTGGCCTTTCGGTGCCGGTCTCTGTGATCGTCCCGCGCGACAAGGCCTTTCTTGTGCGTGAACGCCATCGTCGCATTGGTCGGTCGCTGAGCATCGCCTATAGCGCGACACCCTTGAAGATCGTCGGTGGCGAAGGCGCGCATCTGATCGACGAGGACGGCACGCGCTGGCTCGACATGGTCAACAATGTCTGCCACGTCGGCCATTGCCACCCGCGCGTCGTCAAGGCCGCACAGGCGCAGATGCAGCGGCTGAACACCAATTCGCGCTACCTGCACGATTCGCTGGTCGAATATTCCCGCAGGCTCGCCGCGCAGTTTCCGGATCCGCTCAACGTCTGCTTCTTCGTCAATTCCGGCAGCGAGGCGAACGACCTCGCGATCCGGCTGGCGCGCGCCTATACCGGCAATCGCGACATCATCACCGTCGACCACGCCTATCACGGCCACCTGTCGAGCCTGATCGACGTCAGCCCCTACAAGTTCGCCGGCAAGGGCGGGGAAGGGCAGGCGTTGCATGTGAAGGTCGCCGAGATGCCGGACCTCTATCGCGGGCGCTATCGCTATGGTGACGCGGATGCGGGCCGGAAATATGCCGAGGATGTGCGCAACCAGGTTGCGGCGCTTGCTGCCGATGGTCGCCGCCCGGCGCTGTTCTTCAGCGAAGGCATTCTTGGGACCGGTGGGCAATTGTCGCTTCCGGAAGGGTATCTGCGCGAAGCCTATGCGCATGTGCGCGCCGCCGGCGGCCTCTGCCTCGCCGACGAGGTGCAGGTGGGCTTCGGCCGCGTGGGCAGCCACATGTGGGCGCATGAACTCCAGGGCGTCGTGCCTGACATCGTCACCATGGGCAAGCCGATAGGCAACGGCCACCCGATGGCGGCCGTCGTCACGACCGAAGCGATCGCGGCCTCCTTTGCCAACGGCATGGAGTATTTCAACACCTTCGGCGGCAATCCGGTCTCGGCCGAGATCGGCCTTGCCGTGCTCGATGTCATCCGCGACGAGCGGCTAATGAACCATTGCCGCGTCGTCGGTGACAGGCTGATGGACGGGGCGCGGACGCTCGCCGGCAAACACGCGATCATCGGTGATGTCAGAGGCCACGGCCTCTTCAACGGCATCGAACTGGTGCGCGACCGCGAGACGCTGGAGCCGGCAGCGCGCGAGCTTGATTTCGTCATTGCCGAGATGAAGCGCAAGCACCGCATTCTCTTGAGCAGCGAGGGACCGCACCACAACGTGCTGAAGGTGAAGCCGCCGGCGCCCTTCAGCGCCGAGGATTGCGACCGCTTCCTCGATGCGCTGGACGATACGCTTCGGCGTCTAAGCGTCTGAGACAAAAGACCAAAAACGGCCGCCTCCGGGCGGCCGTTTTGTCATTGCTCTCTGCTCTCAACAGCAAAATCGGATCGATGCGATTTTCCGCTTTACAAGAAAGTTAAACGTTTTTATCGTGCATATAAACGTTTAACTTGGTGCTGCAACTCGGCCGTTGGCCGCAGCAGTGCTCCGCCGGCAGGGAGGGCCCGTTGGCAGCGATCCGCATCGACAATTTGCGCAAAGGCTTTGGTTCGCTCGAAGTCTTGAAGGGTATCAACCTCGATATCGCCGACGGCGAGTTCGTCTGCTTCCTCGGTCCGTCCGGCTGCGGCAAGAGCACGCTGCTGCGCTCGATCGCCGGTCTCGAGGATCTCGACGGCGGCTCGATCCATCTCGGCGATCGCGATATCACCGACGTCGCTTCGGCCAAGCGCGACATCGCCATGGTCTTCCAGAACTACGCGCTTTATCCGCACATGAACGTGCGCAAGAACCTGTCCTTCGGTCTGGCGCTGAACGGCATGAAGCGTGACGAGATCGACCGCCGCGTCGAGAGCGCTGCCGACATCCTGCGCATCAAGGAACTGCTCGCCCGCAAGCCGCGCCAGCTTTCCGGCGGCCAGCGCCAGCGGGTGGCGATCGGCCGTGCGATCGTGCGCGAGCCAAAGCTCTTCCTGCTCGACGAGCCGCTGTCGAACCTCGACGCGGGCCTGCGCGTCACCATGCGCGTCGAACTTGCGGCGCTGCATGAACGTCTCGGCGTGACGATGATCTATGTGACCCACGACCAGGTGGAAGCGATGACGCTGTCCGATCGTGTCGTTGTGCTCGACAAGGGCAAGGTCAGCCAGTTCGGTACGCCGCTCGAACTCTTCTATCAGCCGGCCAACCTGTTCGTCGCCGGCTTCATCGGCTCGCCGCGCATGAACTTCGTGACCACCGAAGTGACGTCGCAGGTCGATACGGCGGTGACGCTCAACGGCGGTGGTCTCGCCCATCCGCTCACGCTCGAAATGCTCTCGGCCGCACCGGTCGCCAAGCCCAAGTCGGTGACGCTCGGCATTCGCCCGGACAAGATCGAGCTGGTTTCGGCCGAGGAGGGTCACCTCGTCGGCGACGTGCGCCTCGTCGAGCGGCTCGGCACGGAAAGCCACGTCCATATCAGCCTTCAGAATGGTGGCGACATGACCGCGGTCGTGCGCGGCACGCATCCGGTTTCCGCCCGCGAGCGCGTGCATCTGCGTCTGCCGGCCGAGCATTGCCATCTGTTCGACGGCGATGGCCAGGCGGTTGCCCGACGTCTCGATGGCGAGACGCAGGCGCTCATCAATCAGGAAAAGGCAAAGCGGGTCGCGTAACCCGAAGGAGGAGGAGAAACATGCTCAACACGAAGTCGATCATCGGCTCGCTGATGGTTCTGGCGATCGCCGGAACCGCCACGGCTCGCGCAGAAGAGACCTTGCGCTTTGCGACCTGGGACACGGACGAAAGCCTGGCGATCCAGCAGGAAATCGCCAAGAAGTTCGAGGAGGCGCATCCGGGCGTGAAGGTCCAGGTCGAACCCTACGCAGATGGCTACGATCAGAAGCTGATCGCCGCCTTCGGTGCCGGCAACCCGCCTGACGTCATGTATATGTGGAACTTCCCGCAATACTACACGTCGCTGAAGCCGCTCGACGATCTGATCGCCAAGGATGCGGCCGAGATCAAGCCGGACGATTTCCCGAAGGGCCTGATGAACACGGTTCGTGTCGAAGGCAAGACCTACGGCATGCCGTCGGGCTTCACCACCCAGGTGGTGTTCTACAACAAGGACATGTTCGCCAAGGCCGGCGTCGAGGAGCCGAAGGACGGCTGGACCTGGGACGACCTGCGCGCCAAGGCTGCCAAGTTCCGCGACGAGCCAAACAAGGTCTATGGCTTTGCCGTCGACGCCAAGCCGGACCCGTACGATTTCGAGCAGTTCCTCTGGTCGAACGGCACCAAGTACATTTCCGACGATGGCAAAAAGATCGACGGCTACATGAACAGCGACGCCGCCGCCCAGGTCCTCGACATGTTCGGCGACATGGCCAAGAAGCAGGAAGCGATCACGCTGAACCTCGGCGACGACACCTCGGGCAGCACGCTGTTCAAGGGCGGCAAGATCGCCATGTTCCAGAGCGCCATGTGGTCGAAGTCGGGCATCGATGCATCCGGCATCAAGTATGGCGTAGCACCACTGCCGAAGTTCGGCGACAAGACCGCCCACTCGGCGCTCGGCGTTTCGGCGATCTCGATCGCCAAGGATGCGGCCCATCCGGACCTCGCCTGGGAATTCGTCAAGTTCTTCTCCTCGCCGGAAGCGGTTGCCATGCGCATCAACGACCTGCCGGTGCGCACCAGCGTTGCGGAAGAAAAGGGCATGACCAAGGACCCGATCTACAAGCCGTTCTTCGACATTCTCGCGACCTCCAACACCGAAACCCATGCGTTCCTGAAGAACGCCAACTGGGGCAAGGTCCAGGACAATCTCGCTCGCGCCATCGAGGCGACGATGATCGACCAGGGCAATGCCAAGCAGCATCTCGACGAGGCGGTTGCCCGCTCGAAGCGGCTGATCAAGTAAGACAAGGGAGCCCGGGGAGATGGACATGACCTATGCAACAGCCGCAGTGCCGGCCGCGGCCAAGCGCAAGCGCTCGGCCTTCGCCCGCCACATCGCGGCCTATCTGTTCATTTCCCCGTGGATCCTCGGGTTCCTGTTCTTCACGCTCGGTCCGCTCGTCTTCTCTTTGACAATGAGCTTCTACGACTGGCCCGTCGTCGGTGAACGCACGTTCGTAGGGCTCGAAAACTATCGTTCCATGCTGTTCGAGGATCCGCAGTTCTGGGAAAGCCTCTGGATTACGGTCAAGTTTGCGGCAATCTATGTGCCGTTCAACATCGTCATGTCGTTCCTGCTGGCGCTGATGTTGCATAACATCACCTTCGCCAGCGGCTTCTTCCGCACCGCCTTCTACCTGCCGAGCGTCATTTCCGGCGTCGCGCTGGTGACGATCTGGAGCTGGATCTACAGCCGGGAATACGGGCTCTTGAACTTCATGCTCTCCTTCGTCGGCATCGACGGGCCGAACTGGCTCGGCGATCCCAACCTCGCGATCGTCGCCATCATCATCGCCAGCCTCTGGGGGCTCGGCGGCACGATGCTGATCCTCTTGACGGGCCTGAAAGCCATCCCGAAGGAGCTCTACGAGGCCGCAACCGTTTCGGGCGTTCCCGGCTGGGCGCAGATGGTCTTCATCACCCTGCCGATGCTCGGGCCGATGCTGCTCTTCACCTTCATCACCTCGATCATCTCGGCCTTCCAGCAGCTGACGATCGCGCTGCTTCTGACCAAGGGCGGACCGCTCGGCTCCACCTATTTCTTCGCCATGTACATCTACGACAACGCCTTCAAGTATTTCGACATGGGCTATGCCGCCGCCGGCTCCTGGGTGATGTTCATCATCGTGCTCCTGCTCAGCCTCGGCGTCATGCGCTGGTCGGCTGCCTGGGTCTATTACGAAGGCGAAGTCCGCCAGAACGATGGAGAGCACAATGCGTAAGACGCTGCTCTATTCCGCGCTCATCCTGCTCTCGGCGCTGTTCATCGCGCCGTTCTACTGGACCTTCATGACGGCGATCAAAAGCTCCGCCGAGCTCTACCAGTTCCCGCCAGTCTTCTGGCCGTCGGAATGGCACTGGGAGAACTTTGCCGCCGCCTGGAACAAGCAGCCCTTCGGCACCTACCTCACCAATTCGGTGATCGTCGTGGTGCTGTCGACGATCGGCCAGCTGATCTCGTCGTCGCTGGTTGCCTATGGCTTTGCCCGCTTCCGCTTCCCCGGCCGCGACCCGCTGTTCATCCTGCTGCTTGCCACCATGATGATCCCGTGGGACGTGAAGATGATCCCGCTCTACATGGAGTTCAACCTGCTCGGCTGGATCAACACGCTGAAGCCCTTGATCGTGCCCGCCTATTTCGCCGATGCTTTCTTCGTCTTCCTGCTTCGCCAATACATCATGACCGTGCCGATGGAGATCGACGAGGCGGCCCGCATGGATGGCGCCAACGCTTTCGACATCTATTGGCGCATCCATCTGCCGCTGATGATGCCGGCGCTGGTGCTGGTCGGCACCTTCCACTTCATGAATGCCTGGAACGACTATCTCGGCCCGTTGATCTTCCTCAACGACCAGTCGAAATACACCCTCACGCTCGGCCTCTCCATGTTCAAGGGCCTGCACGAAGTGGACGTGACCTCGATCGCGGCGATCACCGTCATCCTCTGCCTGCCGCCGCTCGCTCTCTTCTTCGTCGCCCAGCGCTATATCATGGATGGCGCGGTCGGCTCGTCGGTGAAGGGATAACGGCATGCTGTTCGATATCGATACCGTGCCCTTCAGCCGCAGGGGCCGTTTCCTGACGCTCTCGACGATGCGCGTGCCGGGCCGCGACGGCGAGCGGGCACTTTATCTCCGCCACGTGGCAGGCGGCGACGAGCGGCCATCGCTCGGTCGCCTCTGCCGCGTCGAGTTTCTCGATGCAGCGGGTAAGACCGCGACGCCCGTGCTCGTGCTATCCCCGGAACGGCTCGATGCTCGCATTGGCGAGGGCGAGGTGAGCTTCGTCATTGGCGAAGGCGAAAGGCTGTACATCGCAGGCAAACGGGCCGGCGTGCGCTTCCATCTCGAAGGCTCGCGTTACGATTATGTCTACCGCACACCGACCGGCGAGGATTGCCTGGTGGCCGCGGTCGAAAACGTCAAATTCATCCCGCGGGCGATCACTGGTGACCTGAAGGTCACTGGCGCCTGGCAGCGCGACCATTCCGAAGACGTGTCCTTCGCCTTCTCGGGAGCCGGCGCCTTCGAGGGTAATGTCGATTTTTTCCGTACCGTGTCGCCGGCTGATCGGCCCGGTCGGTTCGCCGAGGCGCTTTCGGATGCGACGGCAGAATTCTCTGCGTGGCACGCGCGCGTTCCCGGAGGTGTTGACGGCCAGGGCGAGGCGCATCGGCTGGCAAGCTATCTGCTCTGGGCGAACGGCGTGCCGGCCGGTGGCGCGTTGACGCGGCCGGCGATCTACATGTCGAAGAACCACATGATCAACATCTGGAGCTGGGACAACGCCTTTTCGGCGCTGGGCGTTGCGGCCTTCGATCAGGATCTTGCCTTCGATCAGTTCGCCGCGATCTTCGACCACCAGGACGCGTCCGGCCTGCTGCCGGACTATGTCAACGACCGCGACGTGCTCTTTGCTTTCACCAAGCCGCCGGTTCATGGCTGGGCGGTATCGCTGATCGCGGCCGCCGATCCGGGCTTCCTGACGGCAGAGCGCAAGTCTTACCTGCGCGACGCCATCGGCAAGCAGGTGGATTACTGGCTCACCTATGGCCGCAAGGATGGGACGAGCCTGCCGTCCTATTTCCACGGCAACGACAGCGGCTGGGACAACGCCACCTTCTTTGCCGAAGGCGGCCCGGTGATCTCGCCGGATCTGCCCGTTTTCCTGATCCTTGCCTGCGAGACGCTCGCCGATCTTCTCGAAGACGACTCGGCCCGCCAGGCGGTGTGGCGGCAGAAGGCAGACGACCTGCAGGTGCTGCTGTTCGAGCGCCTCTGGACCGGCAACACCTTTGGCGCCCGGCTCGCTGCGGATCCGGAGCGGATACTGCCGGGCGAAAACCTCATCCAGTTCATGCCCCTGCTGCTTGGTTCGCGGCTGACGCCCGACATGCGCGACAAGCTTGTCGCGCGGCTCGTCGCTGGCGGCTTCATCACCGAATGGGGCCCGGCGACGGAAAGCCCGAAGAGTTCCTTCTACGAAGACGACGGTTACTGGCGCGGGCCGATTTGGGCGCCGACCACACTGCTTCTCTGGGATGGACTGCGCCGGCAAGGGAAGATTGAGCTCGCGCGCGAAGTCGCGGAAAAGTTCTGTTCACTTGCGAGCAAAAGCGGTATGGCCGAAAACTTCGACGCGCGCTCGGGGAGGGGCCTTCGCGATCGCGCATTCGCCTGGACATCCGCAGTCTATCTTGTGCTGGCAGCCTCGCTCAGCGCTGACAACCCGTGACGAGCAGAACCGCCATGCAGAGACCGACGATCAAGACCATTGCGCAGGAGACGGGGCTTTCCATCGCCACCGTTTCCAAGGCCCTGAAGCATTCGCCTCAGGTTCGTCCGGAGACGCGGGCGATCGTGATCGAAGCGGCCGAACGCGTCGGCTACGAACTGAACATGCATGGCGTGCAGTTACGCACCGGCAAGACCTATCAGGTCGCAGCCATCATGACCGCGCCGGGTCCGAAGCAGAACGAATGGGAAGGCGTCGAATACGCCCAGCTCCTGAGCGGCATTTCCTGGGCGCTGGAAGACAGTCCCTATCGCGTCTCGCTCTATGCGGTCCGCAATTTCGAGGAGAGCCAGGCGGTCATCAAGCAGATCGTTTCGCTGAAGAAGGCCGACGGCATCATCATCTCGGGCACCCGCGCCGACGATCCCCGCATCCGCACGATGCAGGCGGCCGATTTCCCCTTCGTCACCTATGGCACCAGCATTCACAATGCGCCGCATGCCTATGTCGATGCCGACAACGAGCAGATGATCCGGGTGTCGATGGCGCGGCTCACCGAGCGCGGTCATCGCCGCATCGCGCTGCTCAACCCGCTCTCGGACTTAAGCTACGGCATCACCCGGCTCGAAGCCTACAGGCATGCGCTTGATGTCGCGGGGCTTCCCTATGATCCGGCGCTCGTCGCCCATGGCCGTCTGACGCCGGCTTTCGGCCGCGAGAACGTGCTGACCATGTCGGAGCTCGGCAACCCGCCGACCGCCTATATCTGCGCCAATGAAGCCTCCGCGCTCGGCGCCTTCTCGGGCTTCCACGAGCGCGGGCTGGTGCATGGCCGCGATGCGGTGATCAACGCCACCGACGATCTCAACGTCAGCCAGTATTTCGCGCCGCCGATCACCACCTATTACCTGCCGATCAGTGAACCGAGCAGCCTGCTCGGCGCCTATATCCTCAGGCGCATGGAGGGTGAGCCGCCGGAAGCGCTGCAGACGCTGCTCATGCCGAACCTGATCGAGCGTTGCGACGACCGCTTGAACCCGAACCGTTGACGAATTTCACGCCCGCTCAGGGCGCTCATTCATGCCCTTGAATATAAACGTTTATATTCGAGGGCGCACAGACAAAACCCGAGGTCGGACCCAACCGGCCGTAAGACATGACGAAGGACCGGAACCCGTGCACATGCCCCTGACGAGATCGAACCGCTTCAACGCCAAAGAACAGCAGACGGACATGCTGGAACTCGGCGTCTGCTACTATCCGGAGCAGTGGCCGCGCGAAAAATGGGAAGAGGATGCCCGCCGCATGGTCGAGCTCGGCCTTGCCTGGGTGCGCATCGGCGAATTCGCCTGGGCGAAGATCGAGCCCGGCTCCGGCGAATTCCACTGGGAGTGGCTGGACGACGCGATCGAGGTGCTCGGCAAGGCCGGTCTTAAGGTCATTCTGGGAACACCGACCGCCGCACCGCCGAAGTGGCTGATCGACCGCTACCCGGACATCCTGCCCGTCGACGTCAAGGGTGTGGTGCGCAAGTTCGGCGCCCGCCGCCACTACTGCTTCTCCAGCCGTCGTTACCGCATCGAGGCGGCGCGGATTTCCGAAGCCATGGCCGAGCGCTATGGCAAGAACACTTTCGTGCATGCCTGGCAGACGGATAACGAGTATGGCGACCACGACACGATCTACAGCTATTCCGAAGAGGCGCTGCGCGCCTTCCGCGAATGGCTTGAGGCCCGCTATGGCACGGTTGAGGAACTGAACCGCGCCTGGGGTACGGCCTTCTGGGCGATGAACTACCTGACCTTCGACGAAATTGAGCTTCCGAACAACCTCGTCGAAGAGCCGAGCCCGACCCATATCGTCGACTATATCCGCTTCTCCTCCGACCAGGTGAAGAGCTTCAACAAGGCGCAGGTCGACATCATCCGCAAGCACTCGCCGGGCCGTCCGGTGACGCACAACTTCATGTCGCAGAACACCGACTTCGACCATTACAAGGTCGGCGAGGACATCGATATCGCGTCGTGGGACGTCTATCCGATGGGTGGCCTGCTCAATGGTCGTCTCTCGTCGGAAGACAAGGGCCGGTATCTGCGCGTCGGCGATCCCGACCAGCCGGCCTTCAACCACGATCTCTACCGCGCCGTCGGCAACGGTCGTGTCTGGGTGATGGAGCAGCAGCCGGGCCCGGTAAACTGGGCCTCGCACAATCAGTCGCCGGCCGACGGCATGGTCCGGCTCTGGACCTGGCTCGCTTACGCTCACGGCGTCGACATGGTCTCCTATTTCCGCTGGCGCCAGGTGCCGTTTGCGCAGGAGCAGTTCCATGCCGGCCTGCTGCTTCCGAACAGCGAGGCTGACCAGGGCTATCTCGAAGTCGCGCAGGTGGCCGATGAGATGAAGCGTTTGCCGAAGGGCGAGCGCCGCGAGAAGGCGAAAGTCGCGATCCTGCTCGACTACAATTCGCGCTGGGCGACCAGGGCGCTGCCGCAGGGCCGCACCTATCTGGCTTCGCAGATCGCGCTCGACTGGTATTCGACCGTCGCCCGCCTCGGCGTCGATGTCGACATCATCGGCCAGCACTCGGATCTCGAAGGCTACCAGCTGGTGCTGGCACCCGACCTCGTGATCCCCGAACAGGCCTTCGTTCAAAAGCTTGCGGCGTCGGGTGCCAAGGTGCTTTTCGGACCGCGCAGTGGCAGCAAGACCGAGGACATGCATATTCCGGAGGGCCTGCCGCCGGGTCCGCTCGCCGCGCTGATCGACGTCAGCGTCGCGCGTGTCGAGTCGCTGCCGGAATTCCACGGCGAGAGTGTACTTTACGGCAACGAGACCTATCCGGCCGGCGTCTGGCGCGAGACGGTTCGCACCAACGAAACCGTGCTTGCGACCTTCGAGGGCGACTATCGCAATGGCGCTCCGGCGCTCGTCGGCAACGACAAGGCACGCTACATGGCAACGGGTGCACGCGGCGAGCTCTTGGACAAGGTGATTGGCGATGCGCTCGGCTGGGCTTCGGTCGAGGCGCTGGCCGATCTTGGCGATCTGCGCATCACCCGCCGCGGCAAGCTCACTTTCGCCTTCAACTACGGCAAGACGGCCGTGGACGTGCCGGCGTCTGCGGGCGCAACCTTCCATGTCGGTGGCCGCAAGCTCGGCCCGGTCGACGTCGCGATCTGGTCGGAGTGATCGGAAGGCAGATTATCGCCCGCCGACCGACGCAGCACCCAAAAGCAAAGAGCCCGGCCTTGGAAAAAGGCCGGGCTCTTTGCGTTTCATACGGTACTTTTTCCGTGGTCAGACCCGTTCCAGCGCCACGGCGATGCCCTGGCCGACGCCGATGCACATGGTCGACAGCGAATAGCGCCCGCCGGTCTCATGCAGTTCGAGTGCCGCCGTGCCGGTGATGCGGGCGCCAGACATGCCGAGGGGGTGGCCGAGTGCGATCGCGCCGCCGTTGCGGTTAACGCGCGGGTCGTCGTCGGCAATGCCGAGATCGCGAAGCGTGGCGAGCCCCTGCGAGGCGAAGGCCTCGTTGAGTTCGATCACGTCGAATTGCGCCTGCGTGAGACCGAGGCGGGCCATCAGCTTCTTCGATGCCGGAGCCGGGCCGAAGCCCATGATGCGCGGCGGTACGCCGGCGGTAGCCCCACCGAGGATGCGGGCGATCGGCCTGAGGCCGTATTTCTTCGCTGCCGCTTCCGAGGCGATGATCAGGGCGGTCGCGCCATCGTTGACGCCGGAGGCGTTGCCGGCGGTCACCGTGCCGCCTTCTTGTCTGAAGGGCGTGCCGAGCTTGGCAAGCGCCTCCATCGTCGTCGCGCGCGGGTGCTCGTCGCGATCGACGATAACGGGCTCGCCCTTGCGCTGCGGGATCGTCACCGAAACGATCTCTTTCGCCAGCCGGCCATTGGCCTGCGCGGCCGCTGCCTTTGCCTGGCTGCGCACAGCAAACGCATCCTGGTCTTCGCGGCTGACGTGAAAGTCAGCCGCGACGTTCTCGCCCGTCTCCGGCATGGAATCGACGCCATATTGCTTTTTCATCAGGGGATTGATGAAGCGCCAGCCGATGGTCGTGTCGTAGATTTCGGCGTTGCGCGAAAAGGCGGTGTCGGCCTTCGGCATCACGAAGGGCGCGCGTGACATGCTCTCGACGCCACCGGCGATCATCAGCTCGGCTTCGCCCGATTTGATGGCGCGGGCTGCAGCGATGACGGCATCCATGCCGGAGCCGCAAAGCCGGTTGATCGTCGTGCCGGTGACGCCGACCGGCAGACCGGCCAGGAGCAGTGACATGCGGGCGACGTTGCGGTTGTCCTCGCCCGCCTGGTTGGCGCAGCCGAAGATCACGTCGTCGACGGCGTCCCAGTCGACGTCGGTGTTTCGCTGCATCAGTGCCTTCAGCGGAATTGCGCCGAGATCGTCGGCCCGCACCGATGAGAGTGAGCCGCCGAACCGGCCGATCGGGGTGCGGATGTAGTCGCAGATGAAAGCCTCGGCCATCACGCAGCCTCCTTGTCGCCCTGATGCGCCTTCTTGGTGCGAGCGTTGATGTCACGAAGGGTCTTGAGTTCGAGTTCGGACGGGGCCGGCGTCTCGATCACTTCCTCGGCGAACCTGATCGCCCAGCCGCAATTCTCGACGATCTGCTCGCGCGTGACGCCGGGATGGATCGAAACGACGGTCAGTTCCTTGGTTTGCGGATGCGGCTCCAGGATGCAGAGGTCGGTGATGACGCGCGTCGGTCCCTTGGTCTTCATGCCCAACCGTTCGCGGTGGTCGCCGCCGTCGCCGTGGCCCATGGAGGTAATGAAGGGCAGCTTCTCGACGAAGCCGCGCCTGGAGAGCGCCATGGTGATGAAGATGCGGCCGCAATTGGAGGCAATCTCCGGAGCGCCGCCACCACCGGGCAGACGCACCTTCGGGTGGTCATAGGGGCCGACGACCGTGGTGTTGAGGTTCGCGAACTTGTCGATCTGGGCGCCACCGAGGAAGCCTGTCGTGATACGCCCGCCCTGCAGCCAGTAGCGGAACATCTCCGGCACCGACACGGTGAAAAGGGCCGTGTCGCAGAGTTCGCCGTCGCCGATCGAAAGCGGCAGCACATCCGGCTTGGTGCCGACCGTGCCGCTCTCGTAGATCAGCGTGATATCGGGTGCATGCGTCAGCCGCGCGACGTTGCAGGCGGCCGAGGGCGCGCCGATGCCAACGAAGCAGACGTCGTCGTTGGAAAGCGCCCGGGAAGCGGCGATGGTCATCATTTCGGTGGGGGTAAAATCGCTCATTCTATCCTCCCTCAGGCCGCTTTTGCCGGTTTGTTGCCGGCATGCTTGGCGAAATCTTCCGGCCTGGCGTCGAGCACGTTTTCCTTGATCCAGGCGGTGAAGCTATCGCGGTCGCGGGCGATCTCGTCCCAGCCGATGTAGAAGGCGTTGGAGCGCGGGTAGTAACCGTGCGCATAGGACGGGAAGGCGCCGCCCGGAACGTGAGCAACCGATGTGACGGCCCAGCGGGGCAGCACGAGGGAATTGGGCGACGGTGGGTCGAGCTCGTCGACGATCTCCTCGACCGTGACGATCGAGCGCTTGGCGGCAAGAACCGCCTCCTTCTGCACGCCGACGATGCCTTCGATCAGCACGTTGCCCTGCCTGTCTGCGCGTTGCGCATGAATGATCGTGACGTCAGGGCGGATCGCCGGTACGGCCGCAAGCACTTCGCCGGTAAACGGGCAGGTGACCGACTTGATGTTGGGGTTTACCTTCGGCAGGTCGGCGCCGATGTAACCACGCAGCGTCGCAAACGGCAGGTTGGCGGCACCCGCCTCATAGGCGTTGGCCATCGCCGCGTGGGAATGCTCCTCGATCTCCAGCGGCCGCGGCCATTGGTTTTCGACGGCGTCGCGGAAGCGATGCAGCGAGCCGACGCCGGGATTGCCGCCCCAGGAAAACTTCATGCCACGCGCCGCACCCACGCCGATCAGCTGGTCATAGAGAATGTCCGGCGTCATACGCACCAGATAGAGGTCCTTGCGACCCTGGCGGATCACCTCATGCCCCGCGGCATAGGGGATCAGATGGGTGAAGCCTTCCATGGCGACGGTGTCGCCATCCCTGACATTGTCGCCGACAGCCTCGGCGAGCGAAACGATCTTCGCCATGTTTCCTCTCTTGGTCTCAGTGATCTGTTCGTGGCCTTCGTCGCCCCACGGGCAGCCGGCGCCTTCCTCTTCCGGATGCCAATAAGCGCCGATCGAAACGCTCGGTCAAATATTTTGTGCGATATTTGACTTTTGTTCGTATATCGCACAAAGTCGTTGGCGATGATTTGGGAGGCAAGGATGCGGGAAACGGACTTCGTCAGCGGCTTTGCGCGCGGGTTGGCAGTGATCGAAGCCTTCGATGAAACCCGGCCGAAACTGTCGATTGCCGAGGCGTCAAAGATTACCGGGCTTGACCGGGCGACGGTGCGCCGGTCGCTGCTGACCCTCTCCGAGCTCGGCTATGCAGACTATGACGGCAAGTTCTTCGCGCTGACGCCGAAGATCCTGCGCCTTGGCCATGCCTATCTCTCGGCAACGCCGCTGCCGACGATCATCCAACCTTATCTCGACCAATTGTCCGACCGCGCCGGGCAGAGCGCCTCGGCCTCGGTCTTGGATGGAACCGAGATCGTCTACATCGCCCGCGCCTCGCAAAAGCGGGTGATGTCGATCAACCTGACGACGGGGTCGCGCCTGCCGGCCTATTGCGCCTCCATGGGGCGGGTATGGCTCGCGGCACTGCCGGAGCATGAGGCACGAGAGATCCTTGCCCGATCGAACCTCAAGGCAAACACGCCCTATACGAAGACCGATCCGGAGGACCTGATCGCCGAGTTTCGCCGTGTGCGCGACCAGGGCTATGCGTTGATTGATCAGGAACTCGAACTCGGTCTCTGTTCGATCGCAGTGCCGCTCGAAAACGACCGCGGCCGGATCGTTGCGGCGCTAAACATCGGCGCGCCGGCAGCCCACGTGGCCGCAACGGAGATGGTTGAGCGTTACCTGCCGCTGCTCAAGGAAACGCAAGGGGCGCTCCGGCTGGTGCTGAGATAACAGCTCCCTGCGTCGGCGCTTGATGTTTTGCTGTCGCGCGTTGGAAGCACGCCAGCACCGCAGGACCTGGTCCTTGCTGGCGCCGATTGATGGTGATCGGAACGGCTGGCAACGAGCATGGGGGATTTGAGTATGGGCACCCTTGGGTCTGTGCACGTCGTCTCGTGTCAGGCAGTTCCATTGGCGCCAAGGCCGTTCATCTGCACCGGACCGCTTGGTCTGCAGCTCATTCCATCGGCAAGCACAGATTTTGGGTAGCGACCGAACGGCCGGAATACCCAAAAATGAGCCACGGAGCGATGCAGTTTGCGCTTGCATTTATTTAACCTACAAATTTTAGTGGTCCACGCGGGTGGTGCTGGCGGTGAGAAACGCCGGCACAGGACGATGGAGGGGGCCATCGCGCCGCAAGAGCCAGGTATTTGTCGAATTTTGTCCAGCGCCGCTCTCGGCGATGTCTGGGCGTTGCTGTCATTGTTGCGACCCGGATCGCCGGGAAACCCGAATTTTTGCTGAGCGATCCCTTTTCGCCTTTCCATATCGAGCGTCATGAATGAGCAATTGCACCGGTCCGATCATTCCATAGGCTTGCCGCCCTACGAACTGATCGCGACGAACGAGCCGCCTTGCCCCGCCGTGGCGCAGCCCACACGAGACTGGGCCTATCTGGCCGCCACCCACCTCATCGGTTCTCCGGCCAACGCGGCGATCGCCGCGATCCTGGAGGAAACCGGCAAGCTTGCCGGCGCCGACCGGGCGTGGATGTTCGAATACACCGACGATCTTCTGCGCTTCCGCAACACTGACGAATGGGTGCGAGGCGAGGTGTCGTCACATGTCGGGGACCTGCAGCAGACGCCGGTGACGATGATCGGCTGGCTCCATCAGTGGCTGGTGGCCGGCAAGGCGGTCATGATCAACGATGTCGCAAGGCTACCGCGTCCGGCGCGGGCGCTTCAGGCGGAAATGCTTCGCCAGAATGACAAGAGCGTTCTCTGCGTCCCGGTCTTTCACAAGGGCACGTTGCGTGGCTGCATAGGTTTCGATGCAACGCGGGCGGTGCGTCGGTGGCCGGTCGAAGAAATCCACCAACTCGTCCGCTGTGCAAAGCTGATCGGGATCGCGCGCTACGGGCGCACGCGGACGTATGGCGACCGGGACGATGCTGGCGCGACGACGTCGGCAGAGATAGGCGCGCTCGTCCATCTGCATATGCCGGGACGCAGCCGCGGCGTGCCGCTGTCTGCGATCGTCGGGCTTCGCTCTGCCAAGGACTACACCCAGGTCTGGCTGAAGGACGAAGCCGCGGTGCTGGATCTTCGTCCGCTTTCATTCTGGATCGGCCTTTTGCCCAAGGCGAACTTCCTGCGCATCCATCGGACTGCGGTGGTCAACCTGTCGCACGTGACCGAGCTGGACCGTCATTCCGGTCCGACGAAACAGGCCTGGGTCGTGCGTCTGCGCAGAACAGACGAATCCTGGACCGTGTCCCGCCCCTACAGGCAGGAATTGCGCAGTCGTCTCGGCATCTGAATTTTCCACAGAGGCTGATATCGGGGTTTGTCGCTTCGTCGAACCCGTAGGTTGTTTCGTCGATAAGGCGTTGCCGCTGTAGGGTTGCTATGCAAGCGAGCTTCCTGGGACATTTTTGAACGATGGCGGGGGCAAGCCTTTGAAAAAGATCAATTGTCAGAATCAGGGCTTGGGAAGCGGACGTGAGAGCGAAGCGCGCAACGATCGGCGGCGGACGACGCGTCGTTCGGTAACCAGTAGCCGGCGCTTGCTGATGAACAGCACCGCTCTGTGGTTGTTCGCAGCCACCGGCCTTGCTCTCGGCATGGTCGCGTCCGTTCCGGTCGCGCATGCGGCAGGCAAGGGCGGCACCGGCGGGAGTTGGGGCGGCGCCGGCGGCAGCGTCGACGGCAACCTGCAGGGAACGCCCGGCGGCGATGCCATCGATAGCGGAAACGGCGGCGGCGGCGGCGGGCCGGGTGCGGCCGGTGGCGCGGGAAGCCAGAGCGGCGCCGGGGTTGGCGGCACTGGTGGTGCCGGCGGCACCAGCGGCAGCCCGAACGGAGGAACCGGCGGAAGCGGCATCGGCAACGGCAGCGACTTTGGCGGCGGTGCGGGTGGCGGCGGCGGTGCGCACGGCAGCGTCGGCAATGTCGCTGGCCGCGGCGGCGATGGAGGCACGTCTCCGAACGGGGACGGCGGTGGCGGCGGGGCTGGCGGATACGGCCGGATTGTTGCCGCCGGGGGAACGGAGAGCATAACCGGACCGGCAGTTTCCGGTGGGCGGGGCGGACACGGCGGTGCTGGCGGGGCAGCGTCGGGGGCTATCGGTATCGGTGGCAGCGGCGGCGACGGTGGCGACGGCGCGGCGCTCGTCGGTGGCGGCACATTGACGGTGAACACGAACGTCACGGGCGGTAACGGCGGCAACGCCGGCGCCGGCGGCCACGCTCTCGAAAAGTACAATGGCGACGGCGGTCACGGCATCAGCGCGCTGAACGGCGGCACGGTGATCATCAACAGCGGCAGCGTGACGGGCGGTGTGGTTGGAACCGGCGGGACCGGCGGCGTGCACGGAGCTGGGATCTTCGGTCGAAACCTGGACGTGACCCTCGGCACATCCGGTTCGATCATCGGCGGCAATGGCGGGACCGCCAACGCCATGACCTTCGATGGCGGCGCCAACACGTTCCGGTTCTCTGCGGCGAACCCGGGTCTTTCCGGCAACATCGCGATCAACAATACCGCCAGCCTGACGATCGACCAGAACAGCAACGGCAGGATCAACAATACGATTACGGGCGACGGCTCGCTCATCAAATCCGGCAGCGGCACGCTGACGCTGACAGGCATGAACACCTATACCGGGGCGACGAGCATCGGGGCGGGCGGTACGCTGGCGTTGTCGGGCCAGGGACGCATCAATGCCTCCAGCGGATTGACGGTCAACGGCACCTTCGACGTATCCGCCGCCGCCTCTGCACAGGTCAAGTCGCTGGCCGGCAGCGGACA
Organism: Ensifer sp. Root954; assembly: GCF_001429005.1. Classification (NCBI taxonomy): domain Bacteria; kingdom Pseudomonadati; phylum Pseudomonadota; class Alphaproteobacteria; order Hyphomicrobiales; family Rhizobiaceae; genus Ensifer; species Ensifer sp. Root954. Next base: position 25,658 of record NZ_LMJM01000001.1, on the reverse strand, counting down.
GGTCACGCTTGGAAGTCAATATCTGATCATCCACAACGCCACGGGTACGTTCTCGGGCGCGATTAACGGCACCGGCGGCATCAATGTTATGGCCGGCACGCAGGTCCTGACGGGTACCAACACCTTTGCCGGTGGCGCGGGTACGAATACTGGCGCGACCTTGCAGATCGGCAATGGCGGCACGGGTGGCTCGCTCGTGTCGAACATTACCAACGGCGGTTCGGTGATCTTCAACCGTTCCGATGACGTGACCTATGGCGGCGAGGTCACCGGCAACGGGACGTTTTCGCAGATCGGCAGCGGCACGCTGACGCTGACGGCGACCAGCAGCACGCGCGGAGCGGTGACGATCGGCACAGGCAGCACGCTGCAGCTCGGCAATGGCGGCACCACAGGCTGGATCGGCGGCACGGGGAACTTTGTCGGCTCGATCACCAACAATGGCGCGCTGGTCTACAACCGCTCGAACAATGTCAGCTATGCCGGCAAGGTCTCGGGCACCGGCACGATTTCGCAGGCGGGAACGGGCAAGCTGACGCTGACGGGGGATAGTTCGCTGTTCGCTGGAGCAACGTCGGTGACGTCGGGCACGACCTATGTCAACGGCCAGCTTGGCGGCAACGTCAATGTCGGCACCGGCGGTACGCTCGGGGGATCGGGCAGGATCGGCGGCAGCGTCGTCGTCGATGGCACGCTCTCGGCCGGCAACAGCCCGGGCACGATCACGATCGGTGGCGATCTGACGCTCAATGCCGGCTCCAATTCGGTTTTCGAGCTCAATACGCCCGGGCTCGTCGGCAGCGTCGGCAGCAACGATCTGGTGAAGGTCGGCGGCAACCTGACGCTCGGCGGCGCACTGAACGCGCAGGTGGCATCGGCCGGTTACTACCGGCTGTTCGAATATGACGGCGCGCTGTCGGGCAGTTTTGCGACGACGACCGCGACGTCGACGGTTCCTAGCTTCACGATCGCCAGCCAACAGGTCCAGACCGGCATTGCCAAGCAGGTCAATTTGTCGGTGCTCGGCGCCGGCCAGACGATGCACTTCTGGGATGGCGGCGACACGACGGGCAACGGCACCGTCAACGGCGGTACCGGCACCTGGACGTCTGGTGGCACCAACTGGACCGGCGCTCCGGGGCGCGCCAACATCAACGGCAGCTTCGGCGGCTCTGTCGGCGTCTTTGCCGGCGCCACCGGCGGCACCGTCAATGTCGTCGGTGCGCAGAGCTTCGATACGCTGCAGTTCTCCGCGACGAACGACGGCAGCGGCTACACCATCAATGGCGGGGTGCTCACCTTCAACCCGGCAAGCGGCACGGCGGCGACGATCAATGTCGGCAATGGCGTCGCAACCACGATCGGCTCGGTGCTGCAGGATGGCGCGACCGGCAGCGGCCTCAACAAGGTCGGCAACGGTACGCTGACGCTGACGGGCATGAACACCTATACCGGTGCGACAAGCATCGCAGCCGGCGGCACGCTCGCGCTTTCGGGTCAGGGTCGGATCAACGCCTCGAGCGGTTTGACGGCCGATGGCACCTTCGACGTCTCGGCGGCGGCTTCCGCACAGGTCAAGTCGCTTGCCGGCAGTGGGCAGGTTGTGCTCGGTAGCAAAACGCTGATCATCAATAACGCGACCGGCACGTTCTCGGGCACGATCAACGGTACCGGTGGCATCTCGATCGGTGCCGGCACGCAGGTCTTGAGTGGCACCAACGGCTTTACCGGCGGCGCCGGCATTTCCCAGGGGGCGACGCTGCAGATCGGCGATGGTGGCGCGGGTGGTTCCCTCGCATCCAATGTCACCAACTACGGTGCCCTCGTCTTCAACAGCTCGGCCAATTCGACCTATGCCGGCTCGATCACCGGCCCCGGCTCGTTCTCGCAGATCGGCGCGGGTACGCTGACGCTCACGGCCAACAACAGCACATCGGGTGCGGTGACGATCGGCACCGGCAGCACGCTGCAACTCGGCAACGGCGGCACGACCGGCTGGATCGGCGGAACCGGCAAATTCGTCGGCTCGATCACCAACGACGGCGCGCTGATCTACAACCGCTCGAACGACGTGACCTATGCCGGCGCGGTCTCGGGCAACGGCACGCTGACCCAGGCGGGTACGGGCAAGCTGACCCTGACAGGCGCAAACACCTTTACCGGCACGACCGACATCACCTCGGGCGAGCTGATCGTCAACGGTTCGCTCGCGAACTCCAGCCTGACCACGATCCGGCGCGGAGCGCGTCTTGGCGGCACCGGCACACTTGGCAACACGACCATCCAGGCTGGCGGCGTCCACGCTCCGGGCAACTCGATCGGCACGCAGACGATCGCCGGCAATTACACCAACAACGGGGTTCTGCAGATCGAAGGCTCGCCCACCGCCACCGATAAGCTGGTCGTTTCGGGCAGCGTCGACATCTCCGGTGCGACTCTTGATCTCCTGCTTTCGCCCAACACGGCGTCGAGCTGGAACCCGGTCAATGGCCCGTTCATCCTCATCGACAAGACGAGTTCCGGCACGATCACCGGCACCTTTGCGTCGATCGTCGACAACCTGGTGTTCCTCGATCCGACCGTCGACTACAGCGGCGGCGACGGCAACGACCTTTCGCTCAAGCTGACCCGCAACGATATCAGCTTTGCAAGCGTCGGCCAGACCCGCAACCAGACCGCCACCAGCGTCGGTGTCGAAGGGCTCGGTTTTGCCAACCCCATCTTCAACGCGGTGGCGTTTGCCGCAACGCCCGAGGCGGCGCGCACGGCCTTCGATCTGCTTTCCGGCGAAGTGCACAGCTCGTTCCAGTCGATCCTGATCGAGGACAGCCGGTTCCTGCGTGATGCCGCGAACGATCGTCTGCGCACCGTGCTCGGCACCGTGGCGGCGAAGCAATCGAGCGAGATCACCGGCGCTATCGACAGCGGCGAACTTGCTCTGTGGAGCCAGGGCTTCGGTTCCTGGGGACGGATCGACGGTGACGGCAATGCCGCCAAGGCGGATCGATCCATCGGCGGCTTCTTCGTCGGTGCGGATACGCAGGTGGACGAATGGACCGTAGGCGCTCTTGCCGGCTACTCGCGTTCCTCGATGGACATCGACGCGCGGTTCTCCTCGGCAACCTCCGACAACTATCATCTGGGCATCTATGCCGGCGGACGTTGGGGCGATGCGTCGCTTAGAACCGGCGCCGCCTATAGCTGGCACGATATCGAAACGAACCGCACCGTTTCGTTCCCGGGCTTCACGGACAGCCTCGATGCCGACTACAGCGCCGGGACGGGCCAGGTCTTCGGCGAGTTCGCCTATGCGTTCACGGCCGGCTCGGTCGATCTGGAGCCGTTTGCCAACCTGGCCTATGTGCATCTCAATCGCGACGGCTTTGCCGAGCGGGGTGGAGCCGCGGCGCTCTTCGGCAAGGACGCGTCGCAGGACACGACGTTTACGACCCTTGGTCTTCGCGCGGCGTCCAGCTTCGACCTTGGCGGCGTGCTGGCGACGGCTCGTGGCACCATCGGCTGGAGACATGCCTTCGGCGACACCTTGCCGCTGTCGTCGAACGGGTTCTCGCCGGCGAGCACGTTTGTCATCGCCGGCGTCCCGATCGCCGAAAACACAGCGGTGCTTGAAGCCGGCCTCGATTTCGCCGTCGCGCCGGAGGCGACCCTCGGTTTGACCTACACAGGTCAATTCGGCGGAGGTGTCAGCGACCAGAGCGTCAAGGCAAATCTGAGCGTCAAGTTCTGATTGAACGCAGTCGACCCAAGCGGCCGCCTGTCCGGGTCATGGGTGACCTTGGCAGGGGGCCGTTTGGCTTTTCAAGGCTGGCTTGAAGTGCGTATGGATGCGGCGCGCCAGCGGCCATGCGTCCACGCTTCACCCGCTCGCACGTCGCCGCGACGGAGATGGTCTGGCGTTATCTGCCGGTACTCAAGGAGACAAGCAGCCTTGCGCGGCGTACTGAGATAGCGCTGGCGGCATCCTTGCGCTTGACGCCACGCCCCGACGCGCTTTCTATCTCGCCTGGGGTGTGAATTCGGGCTGGGAGTGGACCACTATGACTGACGATACGCAGCCGCCGGAAACCAAGCTCACGACGACGAAGCGGCGCTGGGCCGCCGATGGCAAGTTCCTGACGGGGCGGATCGTGCGCCCCGAGGACGAGCGCCTTCCGCCCGGGCAACACCTGGTCAAGGACTGGCCGGTGCTCGACCTCGGCCAGCAGCCGATCATCCGGACGGAAAGCTGGCGTCTCGATATCACCGGCCATATCGAGCATCCCCTGTCGCTCGACTGGGCCGCCTTCAAGGCTTTGCCACAGAGCGACCGTCTCTCCGACATGCATTGCGTGACGACGTGGTCGCGCTACGACAACCGCTGGCAGGGCGTGGCCACGCGTGATCTGCTCGACCAGGTGATGCCGAAGGCCGAGGCGAGCCATGTCATGCTGACGAGCTATGACGGCTACACCACGAACATGCCGCTCGCGGATTTCGCCTCCGAAGACGCGATCCTTGCGACCGACTGGGAGGGCCAACCGATCGGCCGCACCCATGGCGGACCGATGCGGCTCGTCGTTCCGCATCTCTACCTGTGGAAGAGTGCCAAGTGGCTGACCCGCATCGACTTTCGCGAAGGTGACATGGCCGGCTTCTGGGAGCGGAACGGCTACCACATGCGCGGCGACCCGTGGCGCGAAGAGCGCTATTCGGACGACTGATCCGGAACTGTGAAGGCTTGACGATCACCGGCCAGCGCGTCCGGACCCAGAAGCGCTTGCAGCCCCGCAAGCTGGTAGCGCCAAAAGAGCGAAATGGCCGACTGGATCGATGGGGCGTCGCTGTATTCGCTGAGCGTATCGGCAATGGTGTCCAGCGTTCGAGTGAAGGTTCGCTCGAGCATGAAACCCATCAAAGGCGTCAGGGCCTGCTCGCCGCCCTTGTCGGTCAGGTAGCCGGAAGCCAGCCGCACCATCTCCCGGATCATCAGCTTGCGGACATGGGCGTAGCGCGTGCCGTCAGCGCCGCGAAGCAGGATGAGGACCACGAGCCGCTGTTCGATCCAGAAGGACAGCAGCGCCCGGGCACGTTCGGATCCGGAAGCATCGGCCTGCAGCCAATTGCCGATCGATCGCAGTTCTCGTACACGGGCGCGCAGCAGGCGCAACAATCGCCCGGCGAGCGCCGGTGTCACGATCTCATAAAACAGCGCTTCCTTGTCGGCGACGTACTTGTAGATGTTGCTCGAACTCGTACCCGCCCGTTCCGCCACATCGGCCAGCCGGGCCTTTTCGAACCCTTGCTCGGCAAACACCGCTGCCGCTGCCGCAAGCAGACGCTCGCGCACTTCCTGCTTCAGGCGCTGGGGCATGCGAGCCTTTCTGCAAGCTCGGTGAGCCTTGGTTGCCAGGGGGCAGCTTCTTCCAGCTGGAAGGCGAGCGAGAAGAGTAGCGCGTCCTCGCCCGTTGCTGCAGCGAAATGGCAGCCGACCGGCAGCCCCTCGCGCGACCAGCAAAGCGGCACCGACATGGCGGGCCATCCGGCAAAGGACGCCACATTGGTGAAGCCGGCGAGGCGTTCCGTAAACGCGATGAGTTGGTCTGCATCCTCGGTCGGTCCTTGCGTCCCCAGCGGAAAGGCCGTGAAGGGGACGGTGGGCGAAAGCAGCACGTCATAGCCGGAGATCGTCTGATTTGCGCTCGCCTCGGCCCTCTTCGTCGCGCCGATCGCCTCCATGATTGCCGCCTCCGGCAGCCGCCTGGCGCGGCGGACGAGCTCGACCGTGTAGGGCTCGAACAAGGTCTCGTCGAAGGCGCCGCCCATTGCGGCCGCGACCTGGTCGAACAGGCCGGACAGAACGATCCCGGTCAGATTGAAAAAGGCGCGGCTGGTTTCCTGCGCGTTGACGTCGGGCCCCGCGCATTCGACGACCTCGTGCCCCAAAACCGTGCACAACGTGATCGCCGCGTTGAGCGCGTCCTCGACCGCTTCAGACACGCCGCGCCCGAAAACATCATGGCGATAGACGCCAATGCGCAGCCGCTTCTGCGGGCCGCGGCGCATATCGTCGATCGCAGGCATTGGCCGCGCCAGGTCCTGCCGCTCGGTCGCCGCCTGCCACGCGGCGCTGTCGCGCACGGAACGGCTGACGCAATGGTCGCTGATCAGCCGCGCCGTCGGCATCGCCGGCGGCAGGCCGGCATTCACCGTGCGGTCCCGGCTCGGCTTGAAACCGAATAGCCCGCAGAAGGAGGAGGGGCCACGGATCGAGCCGCCGCCGTCGGACGCGTGGGCGATCGGCACCATGCCGGAGGCAACGGCCGCCACCGCGCCGCCGGACGAGCCGCCGGTCGAAAGGGCGAAATTCCAGGGGTTGCGCGTCGCGCCATGGGCGAGGGTTTCGGTGGTGCCGAGCAGGCCGAACTCCGATGTGGTCGTCTTACCAAGAACGATCAGACCGGCCTTGTCGATTGCGTCCGTGTAATCCGATCCGCCTTGGGCGGGCTGTCCCTTGAAGAGGCGAGAGCCGAAGCCGGCCGGATGGCCGGGATAGGCAAGCAGATCCTTGAGCAGGGTCGGTACGCCCGGGAACGGCATGTCCGCGTGCGGCCGAAGAGCTCCGGCGCACTTGCGCGCTTGGTCGAAATCCGTGGATGCAAGGGCGTTAACGTGCGGCTCGATCCGCTTGATGCGCCGGATGGCGGCATCGACGAGTTCGAGCGGCGAGGCTTGGCCCGTCGAGACGAGACGCGCCTGTTCCGTTGCGTCCAGCGCGGAAAAGTCGTCCGTTTCCTGTTGCGAATATTCGGGATTGGGCGCGCGCATCTGTCCAGTTTCCATTGACGATGAAAAGAGAATGATGGATTCTCTTTTCATCGTCAATGAGCGGTTGCATCCGCAAGCGACTGATTGCATCTTCCCGTCTCCTGCAATGCTGGTGCAACCCACCCCCCGCAAAGCTCGTGCAACGTTTCAACAAAGGACGTTGTCGATGCGCCTGGCCATTTTACCGATGTGGATGATCCTCTTCAGCGCGAGCCCGAGCCATGCCGAAGAAAAGGGAATGTGGATTGCGGACAATCCGTATCGGACCGTGCAGCCTTTGTACGATCCCTGTCGTGATGGTCGGCTAAGTGATGGAACGCCGCGAACCTGCGCCGAGATCAGACGCATGTACCGGCATGGACGAGGCGGCTGGTCCGAGCAGGACCATCGCCTGGATGCATGCAGCAACGGACGCGTCAGCGACGGTCGGCCGCGCACATGCCGGGAACTGCTTGAATGGATGGAGCATCGTTGATGAAGGCAGAGCGCAGAGCCACCGTGTCGAGGCTCGGACAGGTTTTCAGATTAGTGCTTGGGTATCTGTCCTGGCCGCTGGTGTTTTTCGGTGGACTGCTCGGCGCCTACTACGCGTTCGCGAGCGCAGAGCCTATGGTCGGATTCGTGGCGGTCTATGCGGCGGCCGTCTTCATCCTGTTTCTTCTCGAACGCTACATTCCCTACGAGCGGGGCTGGCTGCAATCGGATGGCGAAACGGTGAACGATATCGGCCACACGCTGGCGACGAAGGGCCTGCTGCAGGCGGCTGGCCTGATCGCCGCCGTCTTTCCCATGTATGCCGCCAACATCCTGCAGCCGCTCGCAGCGCTCAAGTTCGGTCTCTGGCCATCGGATTGGCCGATGGTGTTTCAGGTGGCTATCGCCGTGGTCGTTGCCGAATTCGGCCTCTATTGGTCGCATCGGATCGCCCACGAAAAGCTGTTCTTCTGGCGGTTTCATGCGCTGCATCACAGCGTCGTTCGGCTCTGGGTCATCAATACCGGCCGCTTTCACGTGGCCGATTCGCTGTTCAAGATCGCCATGAGCCAGATCCCGCTCTATTGCCTGGGCGCTCCGTTGCACGTTTTCTGGTGGCTCGGCGCGGTCACGGCCTTCATGGGCATTCTTACCCATTGCAACGTCGATATGCGCACCGGCCCCTTCGACTATCTCTTCAGCACGCCGCGGCTGCACCGCTGGCATCACTCGAAGGACCTTCGCGAGGGCAACATGAACTACGGAGAGAACGTCGTGGTCTGGGACCTTTTGTTCGGTACGTACTACAACCCTGACCGTCCGTCCTCCACTAACATCGGCATCAAGGGCCAGATCGCCCGAGGCTTCCTGGCACAACTGGCGCAGCCCTTCACCAAGAACGGCGTACGCGAAATCCTCGGCCTCCCGAAGAAAAGCTCATGACGGCGTCGCGTGCGGAGTAGCGTTCCCGGCTAGATTTCCGCGTGGCCCCATTGGGAAAGCCATGTGGAAAAGCTGTCCGGCGTGCCTGACGGCGCGCGCCTCGTGATCTCATAGGCGCCGACGATCGGCGAGATCGACGGGCAAAGCGCGATCAGCTGGCCGCTTCGCAGCTCCTTCTCGATGAAGGCCGGGCTGACCTGAGCAATTCCTAGGCCGGAAATGCAGGCGTCGATTGCGGCCTCGTCCGTGTCGAAGCCGATGCTGCCGCCCTTCGGCTCGAAAGGGATCGCAGCCGCATCGCACCAGCGCCGCCAGGACCAGGCGTCGGCCGTGTCGAGAAGGATCGGCAGGCCGAGCACGTCGCGGGCGTCGAGTTCGCGTTCCGATCGCGCAAAGAACTGCGGCGAGCACACCGCAAGCGTGCGGTCCACCAGAAAGGCCAGCGCGTGATCGTCGCTGTCGCCGCAGCGGCGATAGGTGATCGTGATATCCGCCGGTTCGGCAGCACCCAGCGCCAGGGACTGGATGACGAGATCTTCGCTCGGATGCGCCTGCCGGTAGGAGCCGATCCGGGGGATCAGCCAACGGCGGGCAATGGTGATCGGCGCCTGGATCACCAGGCGCGAGCGTTCGGGGCTGACCGCGCGCGCGCCCGTCTCAAGGGTGGCGAGCGCCCCGTTCACGTGGGTGAGGAACTGTCGCCCGGCGGCCGTCAGCGCAATCGCATTGTGGCTGCGGTGAAAAAGCGGCGTGCCCAGTGCGTCTTCAAGTGCCTTGATCTGGCGGCTGACCGCGCCCGGCGTCAGGTGCATCTCCGCGGCTGCGAGCGTCAGGCTACCCGTGCGCGCCGTCGCCGAGAAGGCCGGCAGCACACTGAGCGGCGGAAACTTGAAGCGTTTGGCTTGCGATTTTTTCATGCCGGCGTGAGAACCTTTCGCTTGCAAATAACTTGACCATAAATATCAACAATCCTCCATATTGGAAGGCAGGAAGCCTGATGTCGGGAGGTTTGTTGATGGCGATCGCGCGTTTTCTTCGTCTGAGGTTCGGCGGGCCGCAGCGGCGCGCAGACGCTGCCGGCGATTTTCGGCATGTGTCTGCCGCAAGCGGCGAGCCGTGCGGTGACGGCCGTGGCTACCGGCATTCGGCCTTCAGCAAGGTAGACACCGCAATGGTACAAGGAGCCCGCATGCCCAGCCCCCTTTTCACAGCCGCACGCTCGCAGCTGATCGGCGCCGTCGTTCTTGCAGGCTGCGTGCTCGGCCAGGCGACCGGTGCCGGTGCCGAAGACGCCGTTACCTTCAACGTGATCGACGATCGCGGTGTGGCGGTCACCATTCCGGCGAAGGTACAGAAGGTCGCCTCCGTTTCCTATTTCGCCGCGGATGTCGCGCTCGCCCTCGGGCTGACGCCGGTTGCGACGACCTACATGGTGGAAGGCCGTCATCCCGATTTCCTCGGCGGCTACCTCGATGGCGTCAAGCAGATCGGCCAGCGCGCCACCCCGAACATCGAGCTGCTCGCGGAGGCAAAACCGGACCTCACGGTCGCGATCCGCCGCTACACCGAAGGCAATGCCGCCCAGTACGAGAAGGTCGCGCCCTATCTCGCCTACGACCTTGAACTCTACGCCGACAGCGACCGTACCATTGCGCAACTGGCGACGATCCTTGGCCAGCCGAAACGCGGGCAGGAGATCAACGCCGCCTTCAAGAGCGACCTCGAGGCCTTTGCAGCGAAGGCGCCGAAGGACAAGCACCCGCGTTTCGTGGTGATGTGGGGCGGGGACATTCCCTGGGTCTTTCGATCGGAAAACATGACTGCCGCCATCCTGGTGGCGCTTGGTGGCGACAACATCGCCGGTCAGAACCCGACGCCGTCCGTTCCCGGGAACTGGGGCATGGAAATGAGCCTCGAAACCCTGCTGGAGCAGGATCCGGAAGTCATCTTCGTCTATGACTACGGCCCGGACCGCCCTCAGGAAAACAATCCGATCTGGCAGCAGCTCTCGGCGGTGAAGAACGCACGCGTGCACTATGTCGGCGACCATTGGGTTGAGGCGCACGGGCCGATCGCCCGCCAGATGGTACTGCGCGAGGCAGCGCATCTGCTCTATCCCGATGCCTTTCCAGCCATCGACGTGAAGGCGGAAGCCCGCAAGTTCATCCCCGCCTCAATCCAGTAACAGGTGAACCGGCCCTTGCACTTGCGGGGCCGGCAAATTCTCATGCCCCGTAACCGTCCTACAGTTTCTGAAGCGCGCCGCATCGTCGGGCTGGCAACGCCGCTGGCGCTGGTACAGCTGGCGCAGGTCGCAATCTCGACCACCGACCTGCTGATGCTCGGCTGGGTCGGTGGCGAGGCGCTTTCGGCTGCCGCACTCGGGCTCGCCGTGTTCAATCTGCTGCGCACGATTGGCTTCGGTCTGATCGTCGGCACGTCGAATCTCGTTGCCGAGGCATCCGGCGAAAAGGTGGCGCCGTCTCATTTGCTGGGTTCGCTGAGCATCGCTGCCGTTGCCGGGCTGATTTCGGCAGCGTTGATGATGATCGGCGGCAGCGGCCTGCGCTGGCTCGGACAGGATGCCGGCGTCGTCGAGCTTGCGCGCGAGTATCTGATGTTTCTGGCGCCCGGCATCATCCCGCTCTTCTGCTTTTACGCCTATCGTGGCGTCGTCGTCGGCCGGCGTCAGGCGAATTTCCTGCTTACGATCACGCTCGCGACCATTCTGGTCAATGCCCTGCTCGACTATGGCCTGCTGTTCGGCACGTTCGGCCTGCCGAAGCTCGGCGCTTCGGGCGTCGCAGCCGCAAGCACGCTCGCCTTCCTGGCACAATTCGCTGCCATTGCCTGGATAACGCACCGGCGGCTGTCGTTCTCGCGCCTCGTGTCGATGGGGGAGGTCGTCGCAGCCATCCGGCGGCTGCTTGCGATCGGCATTCCGACAGCCGGATCCTACGCATCCGAGGCCGGCTTCACCGCGCTGGTCACGCTTATGGTCGGGGCCTGGGGTGCCGCCGCGCTCGCCGCGCAGGCGGCGGTCAATCAGGTCGTCTATGTCGTCTTCATGCTGTCGGTCGGGCTTTCGCACGCGACCTCGGTCGGGGTCAGCGAAGCCTTTGCGGCCGGCGACAGCGAACGCGCGCGGCGGGTCGGCGGAACGGGGCTGCTGCTCGGCATTTCAGTCGCCTCCGTCTTCGCTCTGATTATCCTGTTGCTGCCGGCGCCGATCCTGGCTCTGTTTTCCCTGTCGCCGGCCGGATCCGAGGGCGCAACCTATCTGGCCGCGTCCGCGCTGGTGTCTGTCGCGGCGCTCGCCCAGCTGCCCGATTTCGCGCAGAACATCGGTATCGGCGCGCTTCGCGGCGTCGGCCGTGCCGCGAGCGGCTTCTGGATCACGCTTGCAAGCTATTGGCTGATCGGTGCGCCGGCCGCCTGGCTCATCGGTTTCCACCTCGCTCCCGGCGCCGTCGGTGTCTGGCTCGGCATGGGGCTTGGGTTCGCTGCCGCCGCGACCGGTCTTTTCTGGGCCTTCCATCGCGCGACGACCGATATGACCGCTGTAGGGAACGTCTCGGAGCAACGGCCATGAGCGACCAGACGCGCGCACCGCTGTGGTTTGCGATGTTGCTGGCGGTAGCGCTGATTGTCAGCGTGTCGGCGCTGATCTTCGGCGCAAAGCCGATGACGCTTTCCCAGGCGCTGGCGGCACTATCATCGCCGGCTGGCGGTACTGATTCGATCATCGTCTGGACACTGCGCATGCCGAGAAGCATCGCCGCCTACTTCGCAGGCGCAGCTCTCGCCGTCTCGGGCTACCTGCTGCAATCGATCACGCGCAATCCGCTGGCCGCACCCGACCTCACCGGCGTCACCGCCGGCGCCGTGGCGTTCATCGTCGCGAGCTTCGTCCTTTTCCCTGCCGTATCTTCCACGCTCTTTCCGGCAATCGGGATGGTCGGCGGATTGGCGGCGGCCGCGCTGACGCTGTGGACGGCAAGGGGCGGGCGGGCGTCGCCGCTGCACCTGGCGCTGGGCGGGATCACGGTCGCCCTGTTCTTAAATGCGGTCACCACTTACCTGCTCGTCCGGGGCGGGCCACAATCGCCCTCGGTGCTGTTCTGGCTTTCCGGCGGCTTTCAAGGGAGATCCTGGGCGCAGGTCGGCTACATGCTGCCGTGGATCGTCGTCGGGCTCGGCATCGCTCTTTGCTGCCACCGCATCATCGCGCTCCTGTCGCTCGGCGACGAGGCCGCCGCCGGCATGGGCGCCAATCCCGTCCTGTGGAAGCTCGTGCTGCTTGCCGCAGCCATCTGCCTCGTTGCCGGCGTAACGCCGGTTGCCGGGCCTGTTGCCTTTGTCGGGTTGGCCGCCCCGCATCTTGTCCGGCTGCTGCGGCCGGGCTCGGCGCTCTGGGCGCTTCTCCTCAACATCGCGCTTGGCGGATGCCTGTTGATGACGGCGGACGCACTCGCCCGCTCGGTCGCCGCGCCACGGGAAATTCCGGTCAGTATCTTCACCGCGCTGATCGGCGGCCCGGTGTTCGTCTATCTGACCCAACGCGGCCCGCGGCCCGGTGCTGGAGGCGGGCGTCTATGACGAGGACCACGACCGAAACACCGGCGCTGCGACATACCGTGCTGCTGGTCGCACTATTTCCCGGCCTCCTGCTGGTGGCGATCCTGCTCGGGGTCGCCGACCTGCCTCTGTCTGATGTCGCTGCCGTCCTCATCGGACGCGGATCGGACAATGCGCAGCTGATCATCGAGACCATCCGGATCCCGCGCATCCTGACCGGCATGCTCGCCGGTATGCATTTTGCGGTCGCCGGTGCCCTGCTGCAGACGGTCACGCGCAACCCGCTGGCCGACCCGACCATCATGGGCATTTCTCAAGGGGCGACGCTGGCGGTGACCCTGTTCCTCTTCGTCGCGGTCTATGGCGTCGCCTCCGATGCCAACACGCTTTACGCCCTGCCGGTTGCCTGGCTGCCGCTGGTCGGCGCCATCGGCGGGCTTGCGGCCGGGGCGCTGATTTATGGCCTTGCCGTCCGCAGGGGATTGAGCGCTCTGCGCGTAACGCTGTGCGGCATCGCGATCGGCGCCTTTCTGCATGCACTTGCCATGGGCATCATCGTCGGTTGGGGCAGCGCCCGGTTCGAGATCGTCATGCAATGGCTTGCCGGCAGCCTTTATGCGCGTGGCTGGGAGCATGTGGTCTTTCTCCTGCCGTTCACGCTCGCCGCGCTCGCTGTGCTTCCGTTCCTCCACCGTTCGCTGGCGATCTTGCGCTTCGAGGAGGACGTCTCACGCTCCTTCGGGCTGAATTATCGCCTGCATTTCACCCTGGTTCTCGCCGTTGCCTGCGTCCTTGCCGCCAGTGCCGTCGGCGTCGTCGGTCCGTTGATTCTCATCGGGCTCGTGGTGCCGCATCTTGCAAGGCTCCTGGCCGGTCGCCATTTCGCGGCGGTCCTGCCGCTGACGGCCCTCATCGGCGCGACACTGGTCGTGGCGGCCGATCTCGCCGGACGGCTTGCCGGCGGCGCCGAGGAAATTCCGATCGGTGTCGTCACCGCTTTTGCAGGCGCGCCGTTCCTGCTCGTTCTACTTCGCCGCTACCGATGAGGCCGTGATGCATCTCAAAGCCGCCGACGTCACCATTCGCTATGCCGGGCATTGCGCACTCGCGACCTTCGCCCTTGCGCTCGGCCGCGGCGAAATCGTTGCGCTGATCGGCCCCAACGGGTCGGGCAAGAGCACCGCACTCCATGCGCTTGCAGGATTGACGGTGCCGGAGGCCGGCGACGTGACGCTCGATGGCCGGTCAGTGCGCTCATGGAAGCGTCGCCAGCTCGCGCGCCGGCTTTCCTTCCTGCCGCAGGCGCCGCTCTCGCCCGAGGGCATGACGGTCGAGCAGCTGGTCCGGCATGGACGCTTTGCCCATATCGGCGCCTTCGGCGGCTTTTCCGCCGCAGACCGCCAGGCGGTCGATTGGGCGCTCGACAGCGCCGATCTGCACGATATCGCGCATCGGGACTTGAGAGCCTTGTCGGGTGGTGAGCGCCAGCGGGCCTGGATCGCGGCGGCGCTTGCGCAGGAAGCCGAGATCCTGCTGCTCGACGAGCCGACCTCGTTTCTCGACATCGGTCATCAAGTGGAAGTGCTGGAACTGCTTTGCCGCCTGCGCCGCGAGCGGCAGGTAACGGTCGTGGTCGCCATCCATGACCTCAACCAGGCCATGGCGATTGCCGACCGGATCGTGCTGCTGGCAAAAGGTCGGACCCTGTTTTGCGGCACGGCCGATACGCTCGCCGACAGCGGGCTCGTCGAAACGACGTTTTCGGTCAGCGGCGCGTTCGAGCGCCCGCGCGATCAGGCGGGCGCTGTCTATTTCAACGCCCACATCGCCACGTGAGCGGCAATGCGCCCAGTGCACTTAGGCCCGGGCGCATTGTGAAGTTGTCAGGCCGCAAAGGCCGGCTTGCGGGCGCCGATCCTCAAGACGTAGTAGATCGCCCCGCCAATGGCGACGCCGAAGAACCAGCCATAGATTCCCCACCAGGCGGGCAGGATGGTGGTGAAGGTCGGCAGGATCGAGGAGAACAGTGCGCCGATGGCAAAGGCGATAAACGCGCTGCCGTGCCAGCCGCCCTGGAAGCGGAACTCGCCGTCCTCGTGATAGAGCGCTTCGACATTCAACTGGCCGCGGCGGATCAAATAATAATCCACCATCATCACCCCGAAGATCGGCCCCATCGTCGAGCCGATGAAGTTGACGAAATGCGCAGCCCCCGTTTCCCAAGGAGCGAACGGATAGAGGATGAGCGCAATCAGCGCCGCAATGTAGCCGCCGCGCTTGAAGTTGATCTGCCGCGGAAAGACGTTGGCAAAGTCGAAGGCCGGCGACACGAAGTTCGCCACCACGTTGATGCCGAGCGTCGCGACGGCGAAGGTAAGTGCTGCAAGCAGCGCCAGGAACCAGCTGTCGAATTTCGCCGAAATCTGGTCCGGATGCAGCAGCACTTCGCCATAGACGGCAAAGGCGGCGGTCGTCGTCACGCCGGCGACCAGGCAGAAGGCGAGCAGGTTGATCGGCAGGCCCCAGAGATTGCCCTTGCGTAGCGTCTTCACGTCGGTCGCATAGCGCGAGAAGTCGCAGAAGTTCAGATAGAGCGCTGCGAAGTAGGTGATCCAGGTGGCGGCGACCGCGGCCAGCGCCGGGAAGCTGCCGGGCTCCCAAGGAACGCCTGCGTCCTTGGTCTTTTCGATGAGCACGTCGCGCGGGATTTCCGAACCGAAGGAGAACGTCCCTGATTTGACGATCAGATAGACTGCGAGGATCAGCATCATGATCCAGACGGCCGGGCCTGCCCAATCCTGGAACTTGCGAACGGTCTCCATGCCGCGCTGGATGATAAGCAGTTGCAGCGACCAGACGACGACGTAGCAGATGACCTCAAGCGTCGAGTGGCCGAGCATGTGGCTGTTTTGATGGAAGGCCAGCATGCTTTCGTTGCGAATGAGAAGCGCCACGATCGCGCCGGACGCTGCAGCCGTCTGCGCGCCGTACCAGAAACAGGCGACGACGGCGCGCACCAGCGCCGGAACGTTGGCGCCGAAGGTACCGAAGGAGGCGCGGGCGAGAACGGGGAAGGGCACGCCGGTGCGTACGCCCGCATTGCCGACGAGGCTCATCAGGAAGAAGATCACCAGCGAGCCGATGCCGATCGCGATGACGAAGTTTATGAAGCTGCCGCAGAGCAGGAACAGGCTTGCTGCGAGGTAGTATCCCCACAGGCTATGCACGTCGGATGTCCACACATTGAAGATGCTGAAAGCGCCCCACCGGCGCTCCTCGGCCGGTGCCAGATCCTCGTTGTACAACGAGGGCGACGGATCGCGTACTGCCATGTCTTCCTCCGTATTTCCTCCGGGCCCCCCTCGGACCCGAGCTTGATTCTGCTCCCGTTTTGAGTCGTTGCAAAAAGCTTTTTTCGGATTGTATACAATCTCACCCTGGCGTGCATGGCCAGCCGTCGAAAGCTGCGCTGGCGCTTTACGCACCAAGCCGTTCGCGCTCTGCCAGCCGCCAGGCGCGGGGCGTCACGCCCGTCTGGCGCAGGAAAAAGCGGGAGAAATAGGCGGGGTCGGCGAAGCCGAGGCGGAAGCTGATTTCCTGGACGCTGGCGCGGGTGAAAACGAGTTCGCGCTTTGCTTCACCGACGAGCTTTCGCGAGATCATTTCGTGGGCGCTGAGGCCGGCGACGGCGCGCGTGATCCGGTTGAGATGGGTTTGCGACAGGCCAAGTTCGCGGGCATAGGCGGCGGCCGGCCAATGCGAGCGGAGGTGCTGCTGCAAAAGCGCTTGGAAGCGCTGGACCCGCCGCTCGTTTTCACTCTGGCTGCTGTCATCCCGGTCGTCGCTCGTCTCGTCGAGACGGGCCGTCAGCGTCAGCGCGGCGGTCAGGTAGGCATCCAGAAGATCGGCGCGGTTGCCGCGGCTGGTTTCCCATTCCCTGGCAAGACGTGTGAGGGTTGCTGCGATGTAGGCAGCATCTTCGCCGCCGTCGAGCCGGATCAGGTGCGGGACGGCGAGCCAGGCGCCAAGGCGGCTGCGCTCGCCGGGCGTTGTCTTCAAGTGCGAAGCAAGGATGGTGAAGACGAAGCCGTCGATGTCGCGCGAGAAGCGGAAACCGTGGCTGAGCGCCGGCGGAACGGTAATGACCATCGGCGGTTCGATCATGTTGACTGCGTTGCCAAAGACCGCATCGCCGGAGCCGCTGGCAATGTACAAGATCTGAAAGAAGCTCTCGTGCCGGTGCAGCCCGATCTCCCAGTGGTAGAGGCTGCTTCTTGACGGAATAGTCTCGCAATGCAGCCAGAAATCCGGCCGTTCTCCGGTCTTTTCGCCGTAGAGTTCGTAGGTCGGAACCGTCTTCCTCATGCAGCACATCCTGAAGCCATGTTCGATTTGTGCAATTTCATGGCGGATTTGTCCATTGAGAGCGAAGCCGGCCCGGCGCAGATTTTGCCAAAAGACAATTCTGACAAAGAGCAATTCCGGAGGAGAGCATGCGCACCAAGGTGGTCATCATCGGGTCGGGCCCGTCAGGGCTTTTGCTCGGGCAATTGCTGACGGAAGCGGGCATCGACAATGTCATTGTCGACCGTGTCAGCAAGGACTACATCCTCGGGCGCGTGCGCGCCGGCGTGCTGGAGGAAGGCACGGTCGGCCTGATGGATCGCGCTCAAGCCGGGGCGCGCATGCATCAGGAGGGCCTGCCGCATGACGGCTTCTCGCTCGCCTTCGATGGCCGCGATCACCGCATCGATCTCAGGCAACTGACCGGGGGCAAGCGCGTCATGGTTTATGGCCAGACGGAGCTGACGCGCGACTTGATGGAGCATCGCGAGCGCTCAGGGGCTGTCACGATCTACGAGGCGGCCAATGTCCAACCGCATGATTTCGACGGTCATCTGCCCTATGTGACCTTCGAGAAGGATGGCACGGCGCAGCGCATCGACTGCGACTTCATCGCCGGCTGCGACGGCTTTCACGGGATCAGCCGCAAGTCGGTACCGGAAAAGGCGCTCAAGACCTTCGAGAAGGTCTATCCCTTCGGCTGGCTGGGCATTCTCGCCGACGTGCCGCCGGTCGACCACGAACTGATCTATGCCAACCATCCGCGCGGTTTCGCGCTTTGCTCGATGCGTTCGACGACGCGCAGCCGCTACTACATCCAGTGCGCGGTGAGCGAAAAGATCGAGGATTGGTCCGACACGCGCTTCTGGGACGAACTTCGCCGGCGGCTGCCGTCTCATCATGCCGAAGCAATGGTAACGGGACCGTCCTTTGAAAAATCAATCGCGCCGCTGCGCTCTTTCGTTGCCGAGCCGATGCGTTTCGGCCGGCTGTTCCTGGTCGGCGATGCCGCCCATATCGTGCCGCCAACCGGCGCGAAGGGTCTGAACCTTGCCGCCAGCGACGTGCATTATCTCTTCGAGGGGCTGCTCGAACACTACCAGGATCGCTCGAATGCCGGCATCGACGCCTATTCGGCGCGGGCGCTGGCGCGCGTGTGGAAGGCCGTGCGCTTCTCCTGGTGGATGACGACGATGCTGCACCGTTTTCCGGATACCGGCGATTTCGACCAGCGCATCCAGGAAGCCGAACTCGACTACCTCACCCATTCGGTGGCGGCAGAAACGGCGCTGGCGGAGAACTATGTCGGCTTGCCTTACTGAGCGGCGGCGGTGCGGTCGGCCCATTCGCCTCTAAGCATGCCATAGATCGCTGTGTCCCACCTGGCATCTCCGACCTTGGCGGAGGAGCGTCTGACGCCTTCCTCGTAAAAGCCGAGGCTTCGGTAGGTGCGGATCGCCGCCTCGTTGAACGTGTAGACGTTGAGCTCCAGCCGCTCGAAGGCGGGGTCGGCGAAAAAGCGGCGGGTGACTTCGCTGAGGAAAGGCTGGGCGAGGCCCTGGCCGCGCATGCGTGGATTGATGGCAACCCGGGCGAGGCGGCCGACGCCGTTTGCCCAGTCGAGCGCTACCTGCGCATGGCCGGCGAGCTTGCCGTCGGCGACGCCTGCAAACATCAAGCGCTCAGGTTCGGCACCCTTGGTTCCGGCGAGCATCGCTTCGAGCTGTGCCGCTTGCAGCGGAAAGGAGAGGCCGGGGCCGCCCCATTGCACCAGCGCCTCCAGGCTTGAAAACCAGTCGAGCATCTCGGGGATATGCGCTTCGGAAAATGCGTCAACAAGGAGGGGAGCGGTCGGCATGGTTCACCATTTTGTCGGGGCCGCAAATCTCGGCTGTGGGGCGGGGCTTGTAAAGCCGCGAAATCCCACGGGCCGCCGACAGGGCCTCAGTTCGCTTCCATCGCCAGCCGCATATCCTGCACCGTGGCGCGGGTCGCCTCGACATAGGCGTCGACCAGGTGGCGGTTTCTCGTTTCGCGGAGCCAGCAGAGGCTGAGATCCGACGCAATGCTGGGGAGAAACGGCTTGATTGTCAGCCGGTCGCGCTGGCCAAAGGCGAACACCGGATCGACGATGGCGATCCCCAGTCCGTTGGCGACCATTTCGCATACCGCCGGCGCAAGGGTCGCATCCATGATGTAGTTCAACCGCGTGCCATAGACATCGAGCGTGCTTTCGATCTTTTGCCGGATGCGGTTGTCCGCTGCAAAGCCGATATAGGGCTCGCCGTGGATATCGGCGGGCACGATCTCCTGTTTCGCAGCGAAGCGATGGTCGCGCGGCGCAATGCAGACGAGGTCTCCGCCGCGCAAGGGAACGCACTCGATATAGGGGTTGTCCGTATTGCGGTTGATGAGGCCGATATCGACCTGCTTGGATAGCAGCCATTCGACGATGAACTGCGAACTGCGGATCACCACCGAGATGTAGGCGTCGCCATGCCCCGCAAGAAAGCGCTTGTTGGTGTCGCTGATGAAGAGGCCGGAAAGCGCCGGCATCACACCGACCGAGATCTGCCCCAGTTCCTCGCGCCGGATCAGGTCGACGGCGCGCTCGATCTGCTTGATGCCGGCGAAGACACGATCGATCTCCTTGTAGAGCCGCATGCCATGCTCCGAAGGAATGAGCCGCCCCTTGATGCGGTCGAAGAGTTCAAGCTCCGTATCTTCTTCCAGATGCGCCAGGAGCTTGCTCACGGCGGGTTGCGAGATATGCAGCACTTCCGCGGCACGGCTGACCGTGCCGCATTCGATCACGGCTTTAAGAGCCTCGATTTGTCGCAGGTTCGGTGCGCGCTTCATTTCATAACTTCATTCGGGGCAAACTTGCCCATACCCTAGCTTTGCGCGCGGAGGTTGACAATCCGGCCGACCAAGACCCCCGCAAAATATCGCCGTTTGCCGTGCCGGCTTAAATTCTGGGCTATAACCTTTTGGAATGGATGCAGGCTCAAAAACAATTAGACGGACCAAATTTGCTGCGCCAATCTTTATGCAGGCTGCAACTGGATCGATCCGGCTGCGCGATCGGCGACGGGATCAGAAGCGCGTATGCGCGCTCTGGCGCCATCAAGTCACGCTGGGAGGCGAGAGGAGAAACAAATGATTATCGGGCAGAAGATCAATCGCAGGAACGCGCTCAAGCTGTTGGGGGCAGGCGGTGCAACGGTGCTCACCGCGCCTTACCTCATCCGGTCGGCGCGTGCTGAGAGCTCGGTTCTCAACATCACCACCTATGACAAGTTCCTGCCGCAGGATTTCATCGAGCAGTTCCAGAAGGACACAGGCATCGAGGTTCGCATCCGCCTGACCGACGACCAGGGCAAGCAGTACAACCTGCTGACGGCGGAAGGCGCAAACCCGACCACGGACATCGTGACGGTCGCCGGCCACCGCTACGGCCAGTTCATCGGCTCCAAGCTGGTGCAGGCGCTGGATACGGCAAAGCTGCGTAATTGGGCGAACCTCAACCCCGCCTATCAGGACGCCGCCTGGGCGCGCTTCGAGGGCAACCTTTGGGGATTGCCGATCCTTGCCGGCTACGAAGGCCTCGTGCGCAACACCGACTACGTGTCGGAGGCCGACAGCTGGGGCATCATGTTCGACGAGAAGTACGAAGGCCTGACCGCCTATATGGCGGGCGACTTCATGTCGATCACCATGAAGTATCTGGGCCATGACGGCGACTTCGTCACCTACACCGACAAGGTCGAGGAGGCCCAGAAGGCCGCCAGCCAAGCGCGCGACCACCTGATCAAGCACAAGCACATGGTTCGCAAATACTACGATGCGGCCAGCGAAGTGCAGCAGATGTTCATCAACGAGGACATCCATCTGGCGCAGGCCTGGTCGGGCCCGGCCGCCAAGCTGATCATGGACGGCGTGCCGGTCAAGCTCTCCGTGCCGAAGGAAGGCACCTACGGCTTCTGCTACACGCTGAACATCGTCAACAACGCGCCGAACGCCGAGAACGCCTACAAGCTGTTCGACGCGATCCTGGCGAACCCCGAGGTCGGGGCGGCGATGACGCGCACCTCCGGCTTCAGCTCGACGATATCGGGTGTCGAAAAGCTGCTCGACGAGAGGGAGCGGCTGGCATCGACCCTGCCGCAGGACGAGCTCGAGCGCGTCACCTTCTTCAGCTCGCTCAACCGCTCGATGAAGAACGAGATCATCGATCGCGCCGTCGCCGAACTGAAAGCGGCCTAAGCAATCGCATTGCGATGACTGACTGACTGACCTCGCCGTGGCGGCGGGGTCAGAACGGTGACGCATGTTCTGCCAACGCCCGTCGGGTCGCGGACAAGCTTTGGGATAATTCAATGGCCGTGGGAACACATACGGCAGGTGGCGGTCTCCCCGTCCGTGCTGCGCACATGAAATACTCGACCGGTGTCGCGAGGGTGATCAACTCACTGCTCTATCGCTACACCTTGGGCGCCGTTGCCGAGTGGCGATACGGACGCATCCTGCTTTTGGCCGGCGTGCCGGTCGTCTGGATGCTGATGATGCATATCGGCCCCATCTACGAGATGCTGCGCATCAGCCTCCTGTCCAGCTATCCGCCGCAGCCGGGCGTCGAGGCCGAATTCACGTTCGACAACTACGCGCTCTTCTTCAGTGAAAAGCTCTACTGGATGCCGCTGCTGCGCAGCTTCATCTATGCCTCCATCGCAACCGCCGTCACCCTGGTCGTGGTCTATCCGGTTGCCTATTACGTGGCGAAGGTGGTTGCGACCGGCAACAGGTCACGGGCGCTGCTCCTGCTCTTGGCCCCGTTCTGGGCCGGTGAAATCATCCGTATCTTCTCGGTCATCATGCTTCTCGCCAATCGCGGTGCCGTTAACGTGCTGCTCAGGGAAATCGGGCTGACCGAGCGTCCGATCCAGATGCTCTACACCTCGTTTTCGATCAGCTTCGGCCTCGTCTACATGGTCTGCCTTTACATGCTGCTGCCGCTCTATTCGGCGATCGAGAAGATCCCGAAGTCGCTGCTCGATGCCTCAGCCGATCTCGGGGCAGGGCCGTTCACGCGCTTCCGCCGCATCATCCTGCCGCTTTCGCGCGACGGCATCGTGTCCGGATGCTCGCTGGTCTTCCTCACCTGCATGGGCGTGTTTGCCGCTCCCATTCTGCTCGGCGGGCCGACCACCAGCATGTTCTCCGAGACGATCAGCAGTTTCTTCCACGGCGCCAGCAGCCGTTGGCCGGCCGGTGCCGCCTTCGCGATGATCATGCTTGCCGCATCCCTCGTCACCGTCGGTCTGTTCATGCGGGTCGTCGGCGGCTCGAAGCAAAGGACATTCTGATGCGCGCCCTGTTTCACGATTGGCCCGGGCTGGCCCTCAAGTCCTTCTACTGGCTGTTTGTCCTGTACCTGTTTCTGCCGTTGTCGCTGATGGTGGCGGTCAGCTTCAAGGATGCGAGCTTCATTTCGTTTCCGCTCGGAAACCTGACGATCGACTGGTACGCCAAGGTCATAAAGGACAAGCAGTTCCTGGACGCCTGCCTCTACACAATCATGATCGCCGCGGCGACGACGGCCATTGCAACGGTGATCGGTGTCTGGATCGCGATGCTGATCGGGTCGCTGCGCGGGGCCGCTCAATACGTGGCCTTTGCGGTGGCCTGCCTGCCGGCCGTGGTGCCGGGCATGATCTCGGCGATTTCGCTGCGCATCTTCATCACCACCATCGATCTGCCGACGGGCACGGTCGCCATCATCCTCGGCCACGTCGTCCACGCCGTGCCTTTCGTGGTGGTCATGGTGCTGACGCGGCTGCGCTCGATGCCGGGCAATCTGGTCGATGCCGCGCGCGATCTCGGTGCCGACAGTATCGTAACCTTCTTCCGAGTCACGCTTCCCTATCTGGGACCGGCCATCTTCGGCGGCATGATCTTCTGCCTGCTGCTGTCGAGCGACGACTTCGTCCGCACCTTCTTCCTCGGCGGCTATCGCCCGACGCTGCCGATGCTGATCTTCGCCCGGGTGCAGTCCGGCATGTCTCCGGAGATCAACGTCATGGCGACGCTCGTCCTGGTCGTGACCGCCGTGGTCGGGCTCTACGCAGAATATCTCACACGTCGTTCGAGGATCCGCTGATGCAACCGGTTGTTCAGTTCGAAAATATCCGCAAGAGCTTCGGCAGCTTTGTCGCCGTCGATAATCTCAATCTCAACATCGAGCGCGGCAAGTTCGTCACCCTGCTCGGCCCCTCCGGCTGCGGCAAGTCGACAACGCTGCGCATGCTGGGCGGGTTCGAAACGCCGACCGAGGGCCGCATCCTGCTCTCCGGCCGCGACGTGACAATGGTTCCGCCGAACCGGCGCAACGTCAACATCGTGTTCCAGGATTACGCGCTGTTCCCGCACATGTCGGTCGCGAAGAACATCGCCTTCGGCCTGGAGTTGAAGGGCGTCGACAACCGCCAGATCCAGAGGCGCGTATCGGAGCTTCTGGAGCTCGTGCAGCTGCAGGATTTTGCCGGCCGCCTTCCGTCCGAGCTGTCGGGCGGCCAGCGCCAGCGCGTCGCGCTGATGCGCGCCTTGGCGCCCGATCCCGACGTTCTGCTTCTGGACGAGCCGCTTTCCGCCCTCGACGCCAAGCTTCGCCAGACGATGCAGATCGAGCTCAAGGCGATCCAGGAACAGACCGGCAAGACCTTCATGTTCGTGACCCACGACCAGGAAGAGGCGCTCACCATGTCGGATACGATCGTGGTCATGAACAATGGCCGGATCGAGCAGATGGGCGATCCGGCGACCCTCTACAAGCGCCCCGGCTCCGCCTTCGTGGCGACCTTCCTCGGCGAAACCAACCTGTTGCATTCCGACGTCGTCGGTACTGACGCCGGCGAAGCGGCGGTGCGGTGGAACGGCATGACGATCAAGGCGTCCGCCGGCGCGCTCTCGCCCAAGGCCGGCGACGCGATCTACGTCGTCCTGCGGCCGGAAGCGATCCAATGTTCGGCGCAGGAACCGGGTGTCGCCAACCGGGTAAAGGGGCGCATCCGCCAGCGCGTTTTCAAAGGCAACCACACATCGCTCAAGGTCGAGATCGGCGAGGGGCATCTGCTCAACGCACTCGTCCATCCAAGCGAGGTGGAAGGCTTGAGCCGCGACGACATCTGGGTCGGCTGGTCGTCCGAAGCGACGACGCTCATCCCCGCCCGCAACGCGGCTTAGCCGCAACACCCTCGACGGCGGGCGCCCAGCTGCGCCCGCTACCCGATATCAATGAAAGTGGAAAACGACATGCGTGTAGGTATCGCAGGTGCTGGCTCTATTGCCTTCGGCACCGCTGCACTTCTTGAAAAACTGGGACACAAGGCAACGCTCTGGTCGCCGTCCGGCACCGGGACTGTGGCACTTGCCGACGGAAAGAGCCTGACGGCCGAGGGTGCCATCGAAGGCACCTTCCTTCCGGCCGTTGCCGAGAGTGCGGAAGATCTCGTCCACGATACCGATGCGATCCTCATCGCGCTGCCGGCCTATGGTCACCGCTTCGTGCTGGACGCAATCGCGCCGCATCTGACCGCTGGACAAGTGGTGATCTTCAGCTCGCACACCTCGTTCGGAGCGCTTTATCTCTCGTCGCTTCTGGCAGCACGCGGCATCACCTTGCCGATCGTTGCCTGGGGCACGACGATCGTCAGCGGCCGGAAGCTCGGCCCTGCGCTGGTGCAGGTGAACACCATCCGCAAGCAGGTCGACCTCGCGACCGTTCCGGCATCGGAAAGTGCGCGCGGCCATGCGGTTTGCACGGCGCTTTTCGGCGAACATTTTGTCGATCGCGGCAGCCTTCTGGCGATCGCGCTTTCAAACCTCAATCCCCAAAACCACCTCGGGATCGCGCTCGGCAACATGTCGCGCATGGAACGCGGCGAGACCTGGGTCCAGGCCCAGAACGTCACCCCCAATATCGGTCGTCTCCTGGAGACACTCGACCTCGAACGCCTGGCTGTCGCCGAGAAGCTGCAGCTGAAGGTGCGCGACATTTTTCAGCATTTCCACCTGTCGTTCCATGTGCCGGTCAGCACGATCTCGCAGATGAACCAGGAAATGCATGAGGCCGGACATAACGGCACGGGTCCTGCGACGGCGGACAGCCGCTATGTTACAGAGGATGTCCCCTTCGGTCTGGTCGTGACGGCGCAGCTCGCGCGCCTTGCCGGATGCCCGGCAGACCTGCACGAGGCCGGTATCCGCATCTTCTCGGCCATGTACGGCCGAGACTTCGAAGGCGAGAACGACCTCCTTCCGGAACTGGGCCTCGAGCGACTGGATCTCGAAGGTCTCGATGCCCTGTGCCGCACCGGCTTCCCGCCTGTCGTCGCTGTCGATCGAGCCGAGGGACGTGCCTGAATGAGCGATCGCTTCCTCACCCATCTCCGTTCAGAACTCGAGGGCCTGAAGACGGCCGGGTTGTACAAGTCGGA